>CAYZPV010000008.1:0-160000 GCA_964480585.1 uncultured Opitutus sp.
ATTTCGCGAGGTCGCGGATCTTCGAGTAGTCGGTCGGGAAGTTCCGGCGGCTCGTGATCCAGCCGATGTGCGACCACCAGAAGCCGTGCACGTGAGGCGAGTGCGCATCCTCCGGCTCGTCGGAGTGCTGGTGGTGATGGCGATGATGGTAGGCCCACCAGAGCGCGCCGCGCTGCACCGTGGTGCCGCCCCAGAGCGCGAGGATAAACTGGCCGAAGCGGCTCGTGCTGTAGGTCTTATGCGAGAAGTAGCGGTGGTAGATGCCCGTCACCGCAAACATGCGGACGATGTAGAGCGCGACCGCCGTCCATGCCGCGATTGGGCTAAACCCCACCCACAGTACGCCAAAGCAGCCCAAGTGAAGGATGATGAACGGAATGCACCGTATCCAATCAACGGCATCCTTTTCGTTACGCATGGCGTCGGCGCCACCGGGAGTATAATCAGAGTCGATCCACTGGCCAACTGCATTGAGCGCGCGGCGTAGTAAGGAGGGCGGTTGAGAGTTTGATACAGACATGAGGTTCGGACGAGGTGCTGAGACAAACCCTGCCTATCGGCACCTGCAAGCTGAGTTTGGAGGAAGAATGAAGAGATTTTCCATGCTCATGGGGGAGGAAATATATGCGTAGTCCCACTCCCTCGGTTCTTGGCTCGGCAGTCGTTTTCTTCGCTATGCCCAAATTTCCGCTTAAGCAGGCGCAGTTGAGTTACGATTTCATGGCTAATCGGCTTTCCGCTGGCCCACTCGGCATGGCGGCTGCTTTATGACGTCTGCTTTCAAGGAAACTTCCAAAGGGTTCTTTGAGTTTACAGTTCAGTTCCCGCTCTTCGGTCCCCCTAGGCCGTGAGCTTTGCGACAGCCTCTTGGCCTGTCCCTTTCTCCCCTTTGGTTTCCCAAAACTGAGTCCTTTTGGTCGGTCGCCGCTTTCCGCGGCGGCTGGCTAAAAACCGCTCGTCTTAGCGTGCGCCTTCACGGCGGTCGCGGCCGGGCGTTTTCCAAACAGACAGAGAATAACAGACTCTCCGCCTTATCCGCGGAGTTTATACCATGAAAGCAGTCAGCAAGTTCGTAGTCCTCCTCATTGTGGGCCTTGTTTCGAGCGCCTTCGCTAACACGAAGTCGGACGAGCAGGTCTATCTCGAGACGTGCCGCAAGGACGTCGGTGTGCCGGTGCCTGTCACGGTGGTTGCCCCCACCGTCAGCCCCCTGTACAACGGCTCCTCGGTGCTCCTCGAGTTTGTGGTGGATCAGGAAGGCAAGCCGGTCGATCTGGCCATCAAGTCCACTCCGGATGATGTCCTGGCGGCCCTCGTGCTCGATGCGGTGAAGCAGTGGCGCTTCAAGCCCGCGACGCGTGATGGTGTTGCCGTGGAGGCCAAGGTGGCTCTCCCCGTCAAGATCGTCGATGCGCCCGCGGACTACGCTCGCTTCGCCTCCAACTAAAACGTAAGTAAGCCAACAGGGGCGCCTCTCGCTTTGCGGGGGCGCCCCTGATTTTTTTGGCCTCCGGCTAAAGCCGTCCGCCTTGTTGCACCCCATTAGGTGGGTGCATGAGTGCCCGGAAAATCGCGGCGATCGACCCGCCCCGCCGTGCTACTTTCGCTTTCTTGGGCGCTAGATTCGCGTCAGCTCTCTCCGTTGTTGCCCGGCGACGCGGGCTCGGTCGCGACGAGCGCGGTAAGGAGCAGCAGGATGATGACGACGGGAATCATGGTGAGCAGTGGGAGAGTCAGCAGGTACCAAGTTACCGCACTTTCCAAGTTCCGGGAATACGCTCTCCTGCGTATAAAAGGTGTGCCGCTGTACCCATAGGGCGGGGGCTTATAGTTGCCCAAGATTGTGTCTTAGTGGCGTAATATGCTTTCTTTCAGGTATTTGAGTGCCGATGTGTCGGTGCGCACTCGGCTCGCGCGATGAAAAAAGGCAGGCCTTTTAAGCCTGCCTTGGAGGAGGGTGATGGCGAGTGGCCTACGGGATCTTTCGTAGAACCACGTCGCCGTTCATCGTGGCGACGTTTATCTCCGGGCCGCCGCCGTTGAGCGTGCCGGTCACCAGTTTGCCGCCGCTGATCGTCATCTTCGGGACTTTCGGCGGGGTGGGGGGCGCGGAGGGCTTTCCTGCCGCTGCGACCGCAGCCGCCGCCTTGGGTGGAGAAGGGGCGGCTGGAGCTTCGACCAGCACTTCCCCGTTGCCCGCACGGCCTGATCGGTCCACTTCCCTGCGCGTTCGTTCGGCTTCCGATCGGGCGCGCTCCAGTTCACGGCGCACGCGATCCATCGTGCGCCGGGCTTCTTCGCCCGAGAGTTTGGCGTCTTCCAGGCCGGCTTTCACGGCTTCGAGTGCCTCCTGCGCGGCGGAAGCGCCGATGGCGACCGCGTCGCGGATCGCTTCCTGCACCTCGAGCGTCAGTACCTTGCCGTCGCGGGTGGCGTGCAGGGTGCGCGCGCGCGATGCCACGGGCGGGCTGATCGCCGCTTCCGCCTTGGTCACGAGCGTGCTCTCGTCGAAGTCCGTCAGCACCGAGCCGTTCTGGGTGCGGAGGCGCACGTTGGCTTTGGCCTCCTGCGGGAGGCGCAGGACGACTTCCCCATTCCACGAGGTGAAGGAGAGCGGCTTGCCGTCGCGCAATTCCGTGAGGCTGGCGGCGATCTTGCCATTCATGGTCTCCACCAGCACCGCGCCGCCGACATCGTTGAGCTTTATCTCGCCCTGCATGCTCTTCACGTCGATATCGCCGGTGAGCGCGCTGCAGGTGATGTCGCCGCCCCAGGAGTTTTGGACGATGACGGAGGTGTTTTTCGGCACCTTGATCTTGAATTCTGCGCCGCCCTTCCAGCCGGTCATGTCGGAGGTGGCATCGATGGAGACGACGTTGTCTTTCTCGGAGAGGCCGAAACTGGCGGCCGAGCTGATGACGCGGAGGCCATCCTTGCGCACCGTCGATCCGGCGGCGCGGGCGTTGGTGCGGATGTTGATGTCGGGGCTGTCTGTCCCCTGCACGACGAGATCTCCGCGGCCGAGCGAGATCTTGAGCGTGCCGGGCTTGGCGGGGTCGGAGAATTTGATGCTGGTTGTCGTCTCGTCTGCCGCGCGGAGGCTCGCAGTGAGTGCGAGCGCGAGGAGCGAGATGCGTGCGAGTGAGTACATGGCTGTTGTTCGATTTTGAGTATTGAGGGAGCGGATACGGGTGTCGGTCGTGGTCCGCGCCTGCGTTCGTGGCCGGGTTGCGTTGCGGTTGTGGAAAATCAGAGCTGGGCGAGGGCCATGCGGGCGGCGTCGCGCACCGGCGCTTCCACGCCGGTATCGTTGCTCATCCGCTCCAGCACGGGTAGCGCGGCCCGCTGCTGCTCGGTGACGACAAACTCGATGAGTTCGAGCTGCACGAGCGGATTCTGCTCCCTGGGCAGCGCGGTGAGCACTCCGGCGCGCACGGTCTCCCGCTCCGCATGGCGGGCGAGCGCCTCGAGCGCGCGGAGGCGCACGTTGCTCGAGGGGTCTAGGTTGAGCGCCTGGATGAGGTCGTCGATGACCTTGTCGGTGGGATTGTCGGAGCGCGCTGCGAGGAGCACTTCCTGGAGGCGCTCGCTCGGCGGCGTCTGCTGGTGCTGGATGAGCGAGTAGCTCACCAGCGTGGTCATCTTGCTGAGCTGGGCGTTTTGCTGCGCGACTTGCTCGCGCAGTGCGGCCAGTTCGCGCTTGGTCGAGTCATCGGCAGGCGCGCTCGCGAGGTTGTCGCTTTCCGCGGGTGCGGCGTGCTGGCCGAGCGTCCAGCCGATTGCGAGCAGCGCGCAGCCGGCCAGCGGGGCAAGGATCCAGCGCCAGGGCGACTGGCGGGAGCGGAGGCGCCGCTCGGCCACGGCCTCATGGGCGGCGGCGGAGTGCTTTTCCTCCTCGAGCATGGCGTAGAAGTTTTGCCGCAGGCGGGGCGTGGGTGCGGGGGTGGGCATGGCGTCTAGGGCGGCGAGGGTTTGCGACAGTCCTGCAAACTCGCGCTGGCAATCGGGGCAGCTAGCGAGGTGGGCGCGGGCTTCCATGTGCGCGCTCGCCTGGGTGCGGTGATCGAGCAGTGCGGGAAAAACATCGCGGGCGCTTTGGCAGTTCATTTCAGGAGGTGGGTCGAGGATATCGGTCTGGCGTTGGCGGTCGTTTGTCCCCGGTCCTATCACACGCGCTGTTTTTGAAGGCGCAGGTAGACCGTGCGCAGCTCGCCCAGTGCGCGGTGCGCGCGCACTTTGGCGGCGCCTACGGAGCATTCGAGGATGCTGGAGATTTCGGCGAAGGAGAGTTCTTGGAAGCGGGAGAGTAGGAGCACCTCGCGGTCGTCCCGCTCGAGCTTGGCGAGGGCGGCGTGCAGCAGGGCATGGTCGTCGCTGGCGGTCGCGCGATGGGCGGCATGGGGCGCGTCGTCGGCGTGTGCGTGTAGGTTGGCCGGATCCGTGGCGTGCGGTGCCGACTGGCTCTTGCGGTAGTGGTCTGCGGCGCAACGTCTCGCGAGGTGGTACATCCAGGCGGTGAAGGAGCCATCGTCGCGGTAGGTGTGGCGGTACTTCAGCATCCGCTGAAACACGACCTGCGCGATGTCTTCCCCTGCCGTGCGATCCCCCGTCAGCTTCACGAGAAAGCCGAAGAGCGGGCCGTGGTGGCGCTCGAAGAGTTCTCCAAGCGCATCGAGCTCGCCGTCGCGGACGGCCAGCATCAGGGCGTGGTCGGAGCGTTGGGCAGCAGTGGTGTCCACAGGAGTCGGCCGTGAGCGGTTAGCCGAGGGCGAATGGGAAGGAACGGGGATTTCTTCGACGGTGGCAATCACGACGGCAGCGGCTGGACATGTGGTGTTGCCCAAGATAACCGGCCTCCGTCTCCCCGGTTACAGGCAATTTTAGGGCTGGGAACGACGGAATGCTCCCCTCTACTAAGTCCCATGAACCGACGCGACTTCCTCATCCGTTCCTCAGCGTTCACGGCCGCGGGCCTTTTGGCTCGCTCCATTGGCTCCGCCCAGCTCCCCAAGGGCAACATGCCCCCGCCTACGCCTGAGTTTAAGCCCCTGCGGCGCGAGGTCGGCTACTTCACCGCTCGCGGCGGCTCCATCGGCTGGCTGGTCAACAAAGATGCCCTCGCCGCCGTCGACACCCAATTCCCCGACACCGCCAAGCTCTTTCTCGAGGGGCTGCCTGGCCGCTCCGGCCGCAAGCTCGATGCGCTCATCAACTCCCACCATCACGGCGACCACACCGGCGGCAACGGCGTCTTCAAGCCTGAGGTCAAGATGATCGTCGCCCACGAAAACGTGCCCATCCTCCAGCGCGCCCGCGCCACGCAAGACAAGAAGCTGGATAATCAGGTGTACGCCGATACGACGTTCGCCCAGACGTGGAAAAAGGATCTTGGTGGCGAGACCGTCGCGCTCAAGTACTTCGGGGCTGCGCACACCAAGGGCGATATCGTGACCCACTTCGAAAAAGCCAATGTCATCCACATGGGTGACTTGATGTTCAATCGCATCTATCCCGTCATCGACCGCGCTGGCGGTGGCGTTATCCGCAGCTGGATTGGCGTTTTGGAAAAGGTGGCCAGGGAGTATCCTGCCGATGCGATCTATATCTTCGGCCACGGTAGTCCCAAGGCGGGCGTCACAGGTTCGAATCAGAACTTGCTCGCCCTCCGCGATTTTCTCACGGGCCTCCTTGAGTACACCGAGAAGAAGATCAAAGCGGGCGAGCCCAAGGAGAAGGTCGTCGCGATCGACCGGCTCCCGGGTTTCGACGATTACGAGACCAATAACCGCGTCCAGACCGCGCTCAGCGCTGCCTACGACGAACTTACGAGTAAGCGCTGACCCGCTTTGGTCGAGGTGCGCTGCGGCTTCGCTGCGCGCATTCTCGCCGCGCCACACTTCTCCCCGGAGATTCGTGAGGGGAGACGTTGGGTGCATAAGCCCCTTAGTGCGATTTACGGGTCTGCCCGGAGTGCCCTGTTCAGGAAGATGCGCTAGGCTGGGGTGTCATGCATACCCTGAGCCCCACTCTCCGCCGCCTGTCTAGCCTGCGAGCGGTGGTGGCGATCCTCGCGGGCGCGTCTTGCATCGGTTCGAGCTACGCGGGTGCTGATTCGCATCGGTTCCTTGCGGCCGTCAGGCAGGAAACCCCGGCCGCCGCGCGGGTTGCTCCCTCGTCGGTTTGGACGAGTGCCCAAGCGGCTGCCGCTGCGATCCCTGGCGGTCGCGCGTTGCGGGGTGTGGGCTCCTCGATGTCGCCTCATTTCGGTGCGAGCACCGCAGTTGTCGTCGCGCCCTTGGACTTTACCGTGCTTCGTAGGGGAATGACAGTCGTCTATCGCACGACTCGAGGCCGGCTCGTGGCACATGCCCTCATCGCCAAAATGCCCCAAGGCTGGGTCGCCCAAGGCTTGGGCAATGCGTTCGAGGATGATGATCTCGTCACGACCGCCAATCTCGTAGGTTTGGTCGTAGCCGCGTACTCGGGTGATGAGGCGGAGCCGACCCAGGCTTTTTAGTGCCGGTAAGCACTGAGTTCAGCGGAGGCCGCGGGGCGCGAGCTCCGCGGCCTCTTTTACGGCTGCTCGGCCGCCGCAGGAGTCGGCGTTTGGCTGGTTTCCTGCCGCACCGACTCCACCTGGCCGCGTTGGAAGGTGACGTGTACCGTGGTGCCGGGGGAGCCGTGATTTTCGTAGCTCCACGTGGTGCGAAGAAAACGCCCGCTCGCCTTCGCCCGGATATGCGTCGGCTCGCCCAGTTGGGCTTTCACGTCCTCCGCGGTGGCGCCGATGGCGACCAAGGGCGCTGCCCCGGATACGTCGGCTGCCTCGCCATCGTAGCTGGCGGTGTTTTGGCGCAGGGGAACCGTCGAGGTGGCGCAACCCGCGGCGAGCAGCGGCAAAGCGAGGAAAAGGAGGCGTTTCATACCGCTTTGGACCGCAACGCCCGCCATTGGTTTTCGACCAAGCAATAGGCTGCGGCGAGTCCCGCCTGCAGGGTGGCTCTTCTTGCAACAAAAAGCCCGCGGCAGGCCGCGGGCTTTTTGAAAGACGATGGGCTCTCGATGCCGCTTAGCTGGCCGCCGGCACTGCCTGCTCCGCCGCTGCCAGCTGGCGACGCTGCCGGGTGCGCACGACTACCAAGCCTGCGATCAGCACGGCGCCGGCAATGGCGGCCACGGTGCTGGCTTCGGGGATCACCGCTAGGCCCGGGACGACCGATATCTGGCTGAAGACGTAGTCTCCCGATCCTGTGTTGGTCGCGCCGAAGGGAAAGGTGCTTCCTCCACCGAAGTTGTTGACTCCCAGGCTGATGCTTGTGCTGCCGCCGAGGTCAGTTAGCACCATGGCGTAGGTCTTTGAGGCATCCGTCACGTACCCAAACGTCGGGTGGATCTGCGATCCGCCCAAAAGCGTAAAGTCGAAGCTCTGGGTGAAGGAGATGCCATTGAAATTGCCGATCGACTGAGGGGCCCCCCAAGTGCTGCTCGGCGCTACGGTGAAGTTGCTGAAGGAGACGGTCGTGCCTGAGACAAACGACGAGCCATTCCACTCGCCAAAGGTCGCGGTGAACGTGCTTCCCGCCGTGCTTGAGCTGGTGAAAAAGTTGAACGTCATCGAGTGCACCGCCGAGACGTTGGTGAAGGTCTGATACAGCGTGCCGCTAAAGTCGGCAAAGGCGTTGGTGCTATTGTTGTAATTCGTGTGCGTGCTGAAACTTTGGAGTTGGGCACGAGCCGCAGAGGCGAGGGCGAGCGCGGACGCGGCGAAAGCAAAGAGGAGCCGGGATGTCTTCATGCGGGGTGAATACCCTATAGACCTTCCGACGAGATCAAGCCGCGATTGTTGAGGGGGTAAAACTACTCCGACCTGTTGCAGCTAAGTTGCCCAATTTATCGCCAAAGGAACGCTTTAAGAAAATATTCTTCCGGAATTTTGTGTAGCCTTTTGCTTCGTTCCATAGCGCCTCGTTCTGTGGTGTACACCCTAGGTGTTGGAATCTCCGCGCTTTGCCGCTGTGAGACGCTATTTCTTTGGTAAGTTGGCGCTGCGCGTCGCTGGTTGCACCAGTTCCTGCAGTAGGGTCTGGATGCGAGCGGGTGCGCTCTCCGACCAAGGGATCGAGATCGTGAGCATCTGCGCGGGCTGATGCAGTCCCGCATGGCGGATATGTCCCCAACGCCAGGGCGACAGGATGCCAAAGGAATCGTTGGCCGGCCCGGTGAGAAGTTGCTGGCGCTGGGGATCCCAGATCGTGAAAACCACCAGGATCGATTCCCCCAGGCGGCGGAAGCGGTACGCGAAAAAAGGTATTTCCGCGCCGTGCCAGCGTAGCGTCAACGGCGGGAGTGTTTCCTCCAACTCGCAGCCGGAGAGCGGCAGGCATACGGTCGGATTGTGGGCAAACGGCACCGAGCGCGCCACCTGCCCTTGATGCCACTCGATGTAGTAGGCGGCCGCGGTCTGGTCGTCCCCCATCGGCCAGGTGCCGGCGGTGAAGTGATCCGGCTGGAGGATGTCGCGCACGTAGGCGGGGAGCGGCTCGGCCCGAAAGGCGGGCTTTTTCTCGGGCAGACGCGCTGCCCATGGCGGCACCGCAGCGCGGCCCGCCGCCCATTCGATCCGTCCGTACCAGAGGTGTATCCCAACCTCGGATACAAGAAGCCCCGCTGTGGTAATTGCGGCCCAGCGCCACGCGGGGGTCGACACGGGCGCCTGCCGCGTGGGTGCGCGCGCTTGACGCGGAAGCCGGTAGCCAGCCCAGTGCCACGCCAGCCATCCCGTGATCAGTACGCTCGCCCCCATCGCCAGCCAGCCGGCGAGATCGTGCGCCGCCTCCACTGCGCCTGGTCCTCCTTCGGCACGGAGCGCGAGGAAGATCACGCGCCCGCCATTCCCTCCGATCGCGGCCGCCAGACCTGCCAGCACGAGCACGCCGCGCCGCAGGAGGGATAGCCGGTACCATTCGCCGAAGAAAAGCGCGATCATCAGGCAGGACTGCAAAGAGCGGATGCCGCCGCAGGCCTCATCGACCCCTACCCAGCTATGGGCGAGCCGCACGCTCGTGCCCGAGGCCATTGCCGGCTGGCCCACGGCATTGCTGATCTCGGCCGCGAGCGCCGCCATCGCCGTCCGCAGGGGAGCGATGATCGAGACCTCCGCCGCGCTCGGTATCGGCATCGTCACAAGCAGCAGCACCAGGGGGCCGCCTGCCCAGCGCACCGCCGCCCAGCCGCCTGCCAGTGCAGCGCTGATGAGCGCCACTCCGGTGAGTGTGGCGGTGAAAAAGGCAAGCCCGGTGACCCACACGGGAAAGGGCGTGAGAAACAGCCGCCATAGCGCATGCGACAGGATGAGCCCCACCGCTACTGCCCAAATACCTCGGGGCAGCGGCCGGGCGATGATCGCTGGCCGCTCATCCCAACGCTCCCACCACAAGTAGGCCATCAACAGCGGCACCACCCAGGCATGGCCAAAATCCGGCGAGGTTCGCCAAGTCGTGTGCAGCGGCAGCAGCCAGGCTAGCCCCAGTCCCACCGCAGCGCACCAAGGCAGGGCTCGCTGGAGCGGAGAAACGGCGGGTGTGGGAATGGCCGGATCCAAGCTCATCGCGTCCCGCTGGCCGGAGCCTCTCTATTCAGCGTTGTCACTCGCGCTCTCAGCTCTTGGGTGGCGTGGGTTTTTTGGGCGGGGTCGGCGTGCGCTCGGGGCGGGCTAGTTCCTCTTTCGCTTTTTCGAGCAGTTTTGCCTCTTCCGGCAGGTAGGTCATCGACTGGCTCAACTTGGTGGCCCGCGCGACGCCTTAGGCGTCGCGCGCGGAGGCGTGGATGTAGGCGAGATAAGGCTGGCGCGGGAGGAAGGCTAGGTCCGCCTCGCTGAGCTTGCGCACGATCGCCAGGGCTTCGGCCCCCTTGCGCGATTGCGCGAGCGCAAAGGCGTGGCCCGTCGCGTAGGCTGGATTCGTGGGCGTCGTTTCGTAGAGCCGGCGCATGATGTCCTTGGCCGCGTTCGGTTGGGTGGTGGGATTGGTCAGGAGGGTGAGCAATGCCCAATCGTGGCTGTAGCGATCGACGGAAGCGTCGGACTGCTGGAGGGTGGCCATGATTTCGCGCATGCCATTGGTGTCCTTCTTGGCGGCAAAGTGATCGAAGAGCGCCTGGTTGGCCCAGGCTTGGTCGGGAAAGCTGCGGACAATCGTCCAGAGCGTGCGCTCGGTCTCCGTCTCCCAGCGCCAGGTCGCGGCGATGCGGTGCAGCAGCGAGAGCGTGCCGAGGTTGCCGCCGGCGGATTGGATGGCCAGATCCCACGTCTCCTTCCGTAGCGCGTTGCGGTCGCGCGCGCTGATGGCCTGCGCGGCGTCGACCAGGCGCAGCGTCTCCTTGGAAATAGGGCCCCAGGCTCCCTCGCGCAGATAAGCGGCGAAGCGGTCCCAATTTTCGAGCTGCACTGCGACCTCGACGAGCAGCGGCTGCATGGCCTTGGCGTCGCGCACCGCGGCGGGTTGCGTGGCGAGCCATCGCTCCGCTTCGGCTGCGCGGCGTTGGGCAAGGAGCCACTGCACGAACATGACGGCGTCGGCCTCGGTCTTCGCCGCCGCCGGCGCGAGCTCGGCGAAAACGGGCTCGAAGGGCTTCTTGTCGACGAGCACATCCAGATTCGCCAGTTGCAGCCGGTCGGCGAACGTTCCCGCAGGGGCGGTGAGCACGAGGGCGAGCCACTTGCGCGCTTCCGCATACTCGCGCTGGGAGAGCGCAAAGCCGGCGAATTCGCGCTGGATACGCGCCGTCTGCTGCGGATTGCTGCGGGCGATCGCTTCCAACTCGGCGCGTGCGGCGATGCGTTTCTCCTGCTGGGGATGCCGCAGGAGCAGGAGTGCGTGGGAGACTTTCAGCCCGTCGTCGTTGGGAAACTGGGCCTTGAGCCGGCCGTAGGTGTAGTCGATGGCCGGGGCGTCGTTCGTCGCGATGGCGTAGGCGAGGGCGGCTCGGAGGGCGGCGGGCTTGTCGGCGAAGGAGGGCGGAAAGGCCGACAGCGCATCCTTGGCGCCGTTCAGGTCGCGGAAGCGCAGGCAGGAGAGCACGAGAGCGGCGGCGTCCTCCACCGAATCGGGTGCGTTGCGCACCAACGCACGGCGGAGCCGCATCGACTGCGGAGCATTGACGGATTCGAGCATCTCGGCGGCGGTGCGGAGCACCTCGGTGTTGCCGGGGCCGGCCTTCAGCGCGACTTCGAGGGCGAGTTGGGCGTTGGCCGCGTCGCGCTTTTCGATGAAGCCCTTCGCTTGGTCGAGCGCGCGCTGCTGCTTGTGGCGGCGATAGTAATCGCGTGCCGGCTGGTAGCCGAGCCATGCGCCCACGCTCAAGGCGGCGAGTGCAATGATGCCGAGGCGGATCCACCAGACCCGTTTGCGGGAGACACGACGCGATTCGATAAGCAGCATGAGGTAAAAAATCCTGAGCCTAGAAGCTGGACCGCGCGGAGGGAAAGGCACCTCGCCTGTCGCAGTCGAGCGCGGACACTACTCTCCTCCTGCGGAAAAAACTTATCGCGTCGCCGGCCAGGGCGCTAATGCCACTCGCTTACTTTTTCGATGCCGCTGGGCCGAGCGAGCGGGATTTCTGCGTCGTGATGATGGCGACTGCGCCGATGATGATCGTCGATGCGATCAGCGTGCGCACCGTGAAGGGCTCATCGAGCAGGATCCATCCGAGGAAAACGGCCACGATGGGATTCACGTACGCATACGTAGCCACACGCGCGGGCGTGCTGTGCTTCATCAGCCACACAAAGGTGGAGAAGCCGACGAGCGAGCCAAAGACGATGAGGTAGGCGAAGGCGCTCCAGGAGCGCCAGGAGATCGCAGCGAAGTCGACCGCCGCGTAGTCTCCGTGAAAAAGCGCGACGACCGCGATGGAGAGGCCGCCGCCGATCATCTGGAGCGCGGCGGCCACCATTGAGTCGGCGCCATGCTTGGCATGGCGGGAGTAGATCGAGCCGATGGACCAGAAGATGCAGGCGGAAAAAAGCGCCATCAAGCCGCCCGGGTGGAGCTGCCCATGGTCGCCGGCGGCCTGCCAGGGGGCGGCCAGCCACACGACGCCGCCGAGGCCCACGAGCATGGCGCCAAGGGTGAAGGCGGTCGGTCGTGTGCCGCCGGGCCATGCCCATTCGGTGAGGACGATGAAGAGCGGGGTGCCGCCAAGCAGGAGAGCTGTGATGCCCGAAGGCACCCACTGCTCGGCCCAGACCACGAGGCCGTTGCCCCCGAGAAGCAGCAGGGTGCCGATGAAGGCATTGATCCGCCACTGTCTCAGGGTCGGCCAGGCCGCGCCTCGAAGCTTGAGGAAGCCGAGCAGCAACACGCCCGCGAGAGTGAAGCGCACGGCGGCCATGAAGAAGGGCGGCATCGTCTCGACCGCGATGCGGATGCCGAGGTAGGTGCTGCCCCAGACCAGATAGATCGTCGCGAAGGCGAGCGTGAGCGCCGTGGCCGAAGGCCCGGCGCGCAGCGGGGCTGCGGCCGGTGTCGTAGTGGGAAGCTGGATACTGCCGGACTGCGCCGCGCGTTCGGTGGACATGCGGGGCCTACGCGAGCTGCTGGCGGGCGAGTTCGCCGAGCGTCTTCACCGCGCCGGCGATGGTCTCGCTCCACGGCACGCCGCAATTCATGCGCAGGCAGTTGCGGTAGCGATCCTTCACGGAGAAGAGTGCGCCCGGCGCCGTGTTGATGTGATGCTTGAGCGCTTCGCGGTGCAGCTTGAGCGTGTCGACGCCCGGCGGCATCTCGACCCAGAGCACGAAGCCGCCCTCGGGCCGGCTGAGGCGCGTGCCTTCCGGGAAGTGCCGGAGGATCGCCTGCGAGAACAGGTGCAGCTGGTGGTGGTACGCGCGGCGGATCGAACGCAGGTGGTGGTCGTAGCCGCCATTGCGCAGGAAGTCGGACACCGTCTTCTGCAGCACCACAGGGGTGCCCAGCGTATTCGTAAACTTGAGGCGCCGCACGCGCTCGAGGTATCTCCCTGGGGCGCACCAGCCCACGCGCAGGGAGGGCGCGAGAGTCTTCGCGAAAGAGCTGCAGAGGATCACGCGGCCATCCGTATCCCAGGCCTTGAGCGGCTTGGGCCGCCGCTCGCCGTAGTGGAGATCGCCATACACGTCATCCTCGATGGCGGGCACGTCGAATTCCTGGAGGATCTTGTACAGCCTGGCCTTCTTCTCGTCGGGCATGCAGGAGCCCGATGGATTGGAGAAGCTGGGCGTGATGATGACCGCCTTCACATCGTTATTGGCGAGGGCGTCGCGGGTGGCATCGAGGCAGATGCCGGTGCGGGGATCGGTAGGGACTTCGACGGCCTTCAAGCCGAGGGCCTGGGCGATCTCGAGGAAGCCGAAGTACGCGGGCGTCTCGATGGCGACGGTGTCGCCGGGCTTGGTCACCGCACGGAGTGCGAGGTTGAGGGCTTCGGTGCAGCCGCAGGTGATCACGAGCTCGTCGTGAGCGAGCGGGCAGCCCGCCTGGAGGTAGCGCCGCGCGATCTCCCGGGCAAGCGGATCGTAGGCCACGCTCATTGCGTAGCGGCCGAGGAGCGAGGGGTCGTTGCGCCCCACGGAGGCGAGGATGCGCGCGAGCTTCTTCGTCGGGAAGAGGCTGTGATCGGGGCAGGCCGCGCCGAAGGGCACGTAGCTCGCGTCGGTCGCGAGGGAGAAGAGCTCGGCCGCGAGATCGTTGACGCCGACGAAGGTGGGCTTCGCCATCGGCTTGGCCATCCGGGGCTCGGGGATATCCATCGGCAGGCGGGGGCGCACGTAGTAGCCCGATTGCGGCCGGGCCTCGATCCAGCCCCTGTTCTCCAGGAGCGTGTAGGCCTGGAGGACGGTGGAGATGCTGACATCGCGCTGGAGGGCCATCCGGCGGACGGAGGGTAGGCGGTGGCCGGGGCGGAGCGTGCCTTGCTCGATCAGTTGTTCGAGGGAGCGCGCCAGCTCGACGTAGAGCGGGGAGGCGGCTGGCGTAGTGAGCGTCTGTATCATGGCGGGTCTGCGCGCAAAGCGCAGGAGAACAGCCTACTCGAAACGCAGGGGACGGAGCAGGAGTAGTGTGCTGGCTTTGCCACCAGTACAGTTTGCGACAATCTCGGATTGTTACCATGACAATTGTGCGCTGGCGCGGGCACGGTTGACAGCGCAGGGCGATTGCGGCGGGCTCGCGGCTTATGGAGCAGAGCACGGTTGAATTCGAGGCGGCGGTGTGCCGGATTGTGAAGCGCTTCTACGCGCAAAACACCGCGCCAGCGCCCGCCCCCGAGGTGCTGGAGGCATTGGCAGGTCGGCTGGCTGCGGTGGTGCGCGAGTATGGCCTCCCCCCGCCCCTGCCGCCGGGAGCGCGAGGCGAGCCAGGCGGCTTGGACGAAGGCATCCTTGGCATCATGCTCGAGCGAGTGCTCGCAGGAGCACGAAATCCACTCATGGGCGAAGTGGCCAAGCAACTCCTGAAGGCCTGCTTCTATCCCGAGTTCAAGACGTGCCGCGACTCGTACCGCGAGGCCAAGGGCGATGGATCCTGCAAGCGCCAGAGTCTCGAGCGCGTGCGCGGCCGCGCTAGTGGGAGCCACTGTGTCGACTGCCCGTACTGGGTGTCGCTCACGCCCGCGCAGCACGAAAAGCTGCTCGCCCGCGCCTGGTGTGGCGATCCGGAGGAATTTGCGGCGCACCGAGAGCTCTTCTTGCCGGAGGATTTTCGGGCTTTGCGCGTCTGGCTGCACGCGGCGGCGCGTAGCGCCTGAATTCGATATGGGATCCTATTGTTTCGTAGAATGATAGGCAATCGATCTACGTAGTTAATGAAGGCTTGAGTTATCCGCCGTTGCTGGCAGATGAAACATGCTCGCCACAGGTGGCTCGGTCCATGCCTCCGGGGTATGTTTCGCGCCGCCCGAGTGTCCCTAACGCCCATCCCACGCCTCAGAATGCGGAAACTTCGCGCTGTGCTTATCGAAGACGAAACGATGTTTCGTCAACTGATCCTCCTGACCTTGGGTAAGGTGAAAGACCTTCAGGTCGTGGGCGAATATGGATTGGGCAAACCGGGGCTGGAGTTCTGTCTCCGGGAAAAGCCCGACTTGCTCGTTGTCGACCTCATGCTGCCCGATATCAATGGCATGGAGATCGCCCGCGAAGTGCGCCGAGCCTCGCCGGAAACCAAGATTCTGGTGATCACCGCACATCCCAGCGAGCGGCTGCCGGCAGATCTCATCGTGCTGGGGGTGAATGGCTACGTCGATAAGACCGAGCCCATCGAGTATGTGCTGAGCGCGGTGGAGACCGTGCGGAGCGGCGGGATGTTTTTCGCCAGCCGCGTGCGCGCCAAGGGTGGCGCCAGCACCGGCTTTACCGGCGCCAAGCCGACCCTCCAGGTGCCGCTGACGGAGCGCGAGCAGGAGATCGCGCGCATGGTGGCAGCCGGCCAGATGTCGAAGGAGATCGCGGCTAAGTTGAATCTCAGTGTGCGCACGGTGGAAAAGCACCGCGCCAATATCATGGAGAAAGTCGGTGTCCGCGAGGTCGCGAGCCTTACCCGCTGGTGCATCCAAGCGGGCTTGGTGGATACGTGAGCCTGCTGAGCAGGGCGGGCGGTAGAGCCCCTCCGCCCCGTGAATTTCAAAGAACGCCCGCGGGGCGGCATGTCGTTCAGCGTCGGTTATAGCTCAAGGCTGCACACCCCGCAAGGGGGAGACGGGACTTCGTGAGCCACTCTGCTCCTACGCGCCGTGAGGTAGGGCGGGATGCTCGGTCCGCGAGGCACCCTGCTGGGTGCGGAGGCTGCCGCAGGCACTACTGACCGGCAAATTCCCGGAGCGGAGCCGCGATCTTCTGGTACATGGTGTCGATGGTGGTACGGTCGAAGTCGTTTACGTCCGCGCCATCGGAAGAAGATAACCGGGCCTCCAGCGTCGCGCAGTAATCCGAAAGATCGAGGGCACCCATCAGCCGCGCGTTGCTCTTCATGCTATGCGCAATGCGCAAGCGGTTGGAGCGCTCGCCGCCGATGAGGCTTTGCTGCGCGACGGGAAAATCGCGCAGGAAGGTGCGGACGAGGGTACGAACATTATCCTCGCCGAGGACGGCCGCCAATTCGGCGAGGGCGTCGTTCGGCGGCGGGAACGGGGGCATGCGATGACGGGGAAGGAACGGGAGTGGCGGGGCAAAACAAAAAACTACCCGAGTGGATAAAATGAGCGACCGACCCGGCTCCGAGGGGGAGAAACTCCCTAGCGCGGCAGCACGATCTCACCGCGCAGGTAGAGCACGCTCTCGCCAGCGATGCGCGTACGATCACCCCTCTGCTCGCACCAGAGTTCTCCGCCGCGCGCGGAGACCTGCCGTGCGTGCAGCGAAGTGCGACCGAGGCGTTGTGACCAGTAGGGCATCAGCACGCAATGCGCAGAGCCGGTAACAGGATCCTCGACGATCCCGGCATCGGGAGCGAAGAAGCGCGAGACGAAGTCACAATCCCCGGCACGACCCGGCGCGGTGACGATGAAGCGGCCGGGCGTGAGCCTGGCGAGGGCGGCGTGATCAGGCCGGAGCGAGCGCACGTCTTGCTCGTTTGGATACACGCAGAGCCAGGCGCGCTTGCTGAGCAAGAGCTGCTGTGGAGCGAGGCCGAGCGCAGCGGCGAGGTGGTTGTCTGCTGGCGCCGGTTGCGGCGGAAGCGATGGGAAATCGAGCTCCAGCTTTCCGTCGGCGCGGCGTGCCACCGTGAGCGGGCCCGAGCGCGAATCGAAGGTGAGCAGGCTCCCGCGCGCGCCGAGCTCGGTGAAGAGCACGTGCGCCGCAGCGAGCGTAGCATGGCCGCAGAGATCCACTTCAATCGCGGGCGTGAACCAGCGGAGATGAAAGCGAGCCTCGCCGGTGCGGACGAAAAACGCCGTCTCTGAAAGTCCGTTCTCGAAGGCTATCTTTTGCAGCGTGTCGTCGTCGAGCCAGGTCTCGAGCGGCACGACTCCGGCGGGATTGCCGCAGAAAACCCTGTGGGTGAAGGCGTCAATCCAGTAGAGCGAGAGCTTCATGGTGGAGGTGGAATTGCGGCAGTCGCGCCTCCCGAGCAACTCCAAGCGCGGTGTGCTAGCGGTATTGTTCGAGCGCTGCTCCGGTGAGGCGGCAGATCTTCCACTCGTTTTTACGTACGGCGCCGAGGGAGTCGTAGAAGTCGATCGCGGGCTGGTTCCAATCGAGCACGGTCCACTCCATGCGGCCGCAGCCGAGGGCGTTGGCGTGCTTCGCGAGGTGGAGCAGCAGCCCCTTGCCGATACCGAGGCCGCGCAACTCGGGCAGGACGAAGAGATCCTCGAGATAGAGGCCAGGCTTGGCGAGAAAGGTGGAGTAGTTGAAGAAGTAGATCGCGAACCCGGCTGGCTTGCCCTCGTAAGAGGCGAGCACGCACTCGGCGGCGGGCTTGCCGTCGGCCGGGAAGAGCGTCGCGCGGAGTTTGTCCTCGGTGGCCTCCACTTCGTGCGAGAGCTTCTCATACTCGGCGAGCCCGCGAATGAAGGAGAGGATCAGCGGGATGTCGGCGGCGGTTGCGGGACGGATGGCAAGGGACATGGGCGAAGTAATTGCCGGAAGTAGTGAGGGAAACGAAGCTGATGCGACTGCGATGGGGATCAGATCTGCGTTTCTTCCAGCTGTTGCTGTCATCTCGGTTCGCTCGGCCTAGTTTGCCGAATCATATGAGGAGTTTTGAACTTTGAGCATCTTTGAGTTGGGTGGCCGCTGGTGCGGCCTTATTTTGGCGTCGCGCAAGCCACACGAGCACGGGAATTGCTGGCCAGCAGATGACGTAGAATGGTAGATCGAGGATGAGGCCGATCGAATCCCAAGCGCCGATCTTTTCCAGTTCGGAGTCTTTCTTGAATGCTCGGCGACATAGGTCGCCGAAAACAATCACGACGCCCAGGCCGACATAAATTGCGACGAGGAGCCAGATGGACATAGGCTAGCGCGTGCTGATCGCCCGGCGGGCGTGGGCGTAGGCGGCGGTGAGGTCGGCGCGGACGGCGTCGCGATAGCGCTCGGGGAGGAAGCGGCGATCGGAGCAGGCGAGGACGGCGGCGAGCTCTTGGAGGGCGAGGAGATCGGGATCGAGCGGGTCGATGAAGCTGTCGACGGCATCGCGGAGATCGGTGAGCTGCACGTCGGCGTCACGTTCGGCGAGGACGGCGCGCTCCTTGGCGCGGACGAGGATCGCCTCGACGTCGCTGCCGGTGAGGGGGCGCGGGCCGAGTTCCTGGCGGACGTAGGCGAGGATCTCGGGGGTGAGCGCGATCTGCTTCACCTTGCCGATGACGGTGAAGAGCTCGACGACTTCGTCGGCGTTTTGCGCGGCGAAGAGCGGCACGCAGAGGCCGAAGCGGCCTTGGCGCTTGAGGTCGATCGCGAGCAGATCGGGGCGCGACGTCATCGCAATCCAGAGCTCGCGGCCGCGCAGCGAGCTATCGCCGAGATGCGCGGCAAAGGCGGCGAAGACGCGCGTGGAGACGCCGCTGTCGCCATCGGCGGCGCGGTTGCCGAAGACGGCGTCGGCCTCGTCGACCACGACGATCACCGGGCCGAGCGCGCGGATGGTGAGGAGGATGCGGGCCTGCTGGCGCTCGGTCTCGCCGACCCACTTGGAGCGAAACTCGCCGAGCTCCAAAACGGGTAGGCCGCACTCGCTGGCGAAGCAATCAATGAGGAAGGATTTGCCGACGCCGACGCGGCCGGGGACGAGCACGCCGCGCTCGAGCACGTCATCCTTCTGATTGCGGATGAGCCAGGCGAGTTCGCGCAGACGGGACTTGGCGGCGGTGTGAGTGGCGACGCGGTCGAGGGTGACGCCGGGCTTGGGGTCTTTGAAGCGGACGAGGCCCTGGCAGTACTCCTCGATGAGCTTGCGCTTGCCGGTGGAGACGCGTTCGACGGTGAGCTTTTCGCCGGCGCGCAGCGTGGTGACGACCAACTGCTCGATCCGCAGGAGCGAGAGGCCAGACGTGCGACGGGAGAGATCCTCGCCCCCGAGATTACCGCTGTCGCCTAGCTTGGGGCCGCGAGCCTGGCGATCGAGCCAGCCTGAGTCGATGAACTGCCGCCGCTCCGCGAGATCCGGCAGCGGTATCCGGATATTGGCTACATGCGGATGTTGCAGCAGGTCGGGGTGCAACTCGGCGGCGGTCTCGGTAACAAGCAACACGCCCACATCGCCGAGCTGCAGTTCAGCCGAGGCGGCCCACTTCAACAGGGTGACGAGCGCCATGCGCTCATCGACGCTCGCGCCGGATTCCTCGGCGGCGGGAACGAGTTTTTCCGGGAAGCTAAGGACAAGTGTCACGCCGCGGTCGGCGGCTTTTTTCTCGTCGGCGACGTGCAGGAAGAAACGGCGCAGCAGCGGCGCAAGCTCGTTGAAGA
Source organism: uncultured Opitutus sp. (assembly GCA_964480585.1). GTDB lineage: Bacteria > Verrucomicrobiota > Verrucomicrobiia > Opitutales > Opitutaceae > ER46. Next base: position 19,442 of record CAYZPV010000008.1, read on the forward strand.
AGCGCGGCGGACCTTCGTGACGGTAGTTGGTGCGCTCGACCTCGTCGTAGACGTGCAGCCATTCGAAAAAGCGTGTCTGCATCGCGGGCGAGCCGAAGGTGAGGCCTTCGCCGATGTCGTAAAACATGAGCGTGCCGCGGTCGGGGAACAGCCGGCGGGCGAGAAACGCATTGAGGGCGGCATACTCCGCCTTCTCGCCCAAGCGCAGCGGGAAGAGGTCGAAGATATTGCCGTGCAGGAGAAACAGGCTGTGCGAGCCACCATTCCACAGACGGGCCAGCTCGGCGGCCCAAGCAGGGAGGGGAGCGCGGGTGGCAGGGGCGGGATCGGACATGGTGGGCTTAGGCTTGAGGCGTGGGCGGCGTGGCCTGCGGGAGACGGCTCGGGGCGGCGGGAGCGGCAGTACCGGACAGTGGGGCAGCTGAGAGATCCTTGAACTCAGCGAGTTCGCTGAGCCATTTGTTGGTGTGGGCGACGTGCTCGAGGCTGAGGTCGATGCGAGCGCTGAGGTTATCAGGGTTCTTGGAGGCGATGCCCTCGGCGCGGATGAGCTTCAACTGCTCGAGGAGTCGCTCTTGCTCGGAGAGCACGACATCGAGATTGGTCTGCGCCTGCTCGAGGCGGGAGAGGCGCTGCCGCAGAGTCTGGAGCCGCTCGAGGCGCGAGGTGAGAAGCCGCTCCTTTCCGGCGAGCGTGAGGGGCGAGGGAGTGACCTGCTTCAAGTTGGTGACTTCTGCGGCGAGCGTGCGAGTCTCGGCCTCAAGGTCGGTGACGAGGGCAGGAATGCGCTCCTTGCGCTCGGCCTCCAGGAAGACGGCGAGCGATTGCTCGATCGTGAGCATGCGGAGGAAGGTGGCGGAGAGCTCCTCGAGCTTCTGGCGGCGGCTGCCGGTCGCGAGCCCTGGAGCGGCATGCAACTCAGCGGTGGAGGTCTCAAGGTCGTGGCAGATGGCGAGTAGATCCTGATGGCGGGAGCGGCGGGCGGGGGAGAGCGAGGCTAGCGCCTGCTCCTGCTGCTGGCGCTGAGTCGCGACCGCGACGGCCTCGGCGGCGGCACGGGAAGCATGGAGCTGAGAATCGACGGCGCGGCGGAAGAACCCTGCATCGGGCAGGTAGACAAGCCCGAGCGCGTAGAGCGTGGCGCCAGCGAGGAGCCCGAGCGGCTCACCGGAGGCGAAGCCAAGGCCAAGCGTGAGGATGGCCAGCCACAAATGGTGGCGGCTTTTCCAGAAGGCCCTGCGGTAATTGGGAGGCTCGAACATGGCCTGCAGCGACAGCCAATAGCCGTGGGCTAATCGCCGCGGGTCAATACCGAGTACAGGCGTGTCGGTCGGCGTGTGATCACTCGACGGTGAACCACTGGACCTCGACGCGGCGATTCTGCTCGGCATCGGTGCCAGCGCCGAGCGGCTCCTCCCAGCCGCGGCCGACGGTCTCAAGGCGGTTGGCAGGGACGGCGAGCTGGCTGACGAGGACGCTGCGGATCTCGGCGGCGCGGTTTTTCGAGAGTTCCATCGCCTTGAGCGACATCTGGCGGACAAAGGTCTCGCCGCCTTGCTTGCGGAAGCTCTCGACCATCGCGTTGTCGACGTGGCCGCGGAGCAGGATGGTGGAGCCAGGGCTGACCTGAAGGAGACGCTTGATGGAATCGAGCGCAGTGAGGTTGGCCTTGTGCTTCATATCGAGCTTGGCGGAGTTGGGCTCGAAGAGGAATCGGATGTCCTTGGTGAGGAGGGGGTCGCCTTCGAGCGCGCCGCCACCGGTGCTGCGGATGGGAGCGATGGCGACCTGCTGGCCAGCGAAGGCCTTGGCGGCATCGAGCTCCTTGAGGTGCGACGGGTCCATGTAGCGATCGGCATCGACGGGCTGATCAATGAGGGGGCCGTAGGCGAGGATGGCCGAGGAGTAGATGCCGGCGAAGCTGCCCGCGGCGTCGATCGCCCCGGAGTAGAAGGCGAGATTCTCAGGGCCGTTGGAGAAGTGGACCTTGCCGAGTTCGCGACGGGTCTTGTCGGCATCCCACTTGAAAGCGGCACCGATAGCGCCGAGGTGAGGCTCGGCATTATCGCGCACCAGCTTGTTGCCCTCGAGTATGCCGGCGACGAGACCGGCGACCATCTTGGGATTGGCTTGGGCGAAGCCCTTGTTGACGACGAGAACATCGGCGACGATCAGCAGGTTCTTGTTGGTCGTGAGGATCGTGGCGGCGCCGCCGCTCGCGGCGACGACATCGGTGGTCTTCGGCGCCCAAGTGACGCAGCCGGCGAGGCGATTGCTGCCGGCCTGGAGGTCCTTCAAGAAGAGATCTCCGGCAGCGAAAGCATCGGGGGCGAAAAGCAGGTTGACCTTATCGGGCTGCGGGGTGGCGCCGGGTGTCGGGAGCATGTGGACGCCGAGGCCGGCCTCCTGGGCGAGATAGCGAAGGAAGAAATCGGCCTCGGTGAATTGCGACGTGACGAGGGTGCGGCCCTTGAGATCATTGATGCGGCGGATCTCCTTGCGGACGACGAGGCCATCGGCGCCGCGCGAGAAGCCGATCTGCACGGGTGCGGTGACTTGAAAATTGCGGCAGTAGGCGGAGAGCACGTCGACGGTGGTGGCGGAAGCGGCGATGCGGCCAGTATTGAGAGCGGGCCAGCTCTCTTCCTCGCTCAGTTTGATCCGGAGCTTGAAGCCATGCTTGCGGGCGAAGATCGAATTGTCGTTGGGCTCGAGACCGCCGTTGGCGACGATGAGGCCGGAGTAGCCGGCGTATTCGCTCAGCTCGATATCGATGACGTTATCCTTCGGCAGATAAGTCCCTGCCGGCGGGAGGAGGGGGCAGGCATTGAGTGGCGCAACGAAATCGGAAGCGTCGAGCTTGGCCGTCTTGCCCGCCGCGAGGTTGCTGCCGCCGGGAACTGCCGATTTCGACTCGCCGGCGCTGGCGGCGGCGGGCGTGGCGGCAGGTTGCGAGCGGCCCATCCACTTATAGGCACCGAAGCCCGCGAGCGCGAGAATGACGATGGTGACAACGACTTTTCCGAGGGTGGTCATTTCAGATGAGAATAAGGTCTAGGTCTGGCGTCTGGAGTCCAGGGGCCGGCGTGCGGTGGCCAAAAGACGGTCGCATGCCGAGGGCAAGAGGGCGATCACTCGGCGATCTTCTGGCGCTCGGGAGGCGGCGTGGAGGACGGCTCGGCGCCGGGCTGCACCATCCCCATTTTTTTCTGATATTCCTTGAAGAGAGCGGCGCCGCGCGCTTTGCGCATCTCCTGCTGGCGCTGGATGCTCGAGCCCATTTCCTTGGCGAGATCCATGGTGGCGCGCATCTGGCCCTCGCCGCCGGCGGCGGACTGGCGGAGCTGCTGCATGGAGGCACCCATCTCCCCGCCCATCATACCTTGGAGCTCAGTGATGGAGCCCTTCATGAGGCCGGCGAGGCTTTCGAGCGAGCGGCCGACGGCGACGCGAGCCTTAACGGTCTCGAACTCGCGCTGGAACTTCTGAATCTCGCGGATGCTATTGGCGACGATTTCAGTGTTTTGCTTGTAGAGGCCTTCGAGGCTTTCGAGCTGAGCCTTGTTCTCGGAGATGTCGCCCTCGAGGGTGGCGAGCTCTTCGGCAAAGTGAGCGCCGTTGGCCTCGTCGTTGGACGCGGCGGCGGTCTGGAGGAGGCCTTGAAGCTCGGCCTTCTGGCGCTCCTGGCGCTTGAGCTGATCCTTGAGAAGGGCGATCTGGCCAGCGAGCTGGCCGTTGGCATAGTGCGCCTTCTCGGCCTTGGCCTTGGCGTCACGAATGCCGCGTTCGACGACGGCCTCGTTGATGGCATCGGTTTCAGTGGCTTTTTCAGCGACGAGACCGAGCCAGATGAAGAGACGTTTGAAAGCGCGGAACATGGCAGTGAAATGAGAGAAGTGGAAGAGTAGTCGGGACGGGACGGGGTTGTAACATGCGAGGGGGCGGGGGTAAATTATATTTGGAATCCGCAATCCCAACCGGCTGCGATTGCACCGGCGGGCACGACCTGCATCGTGGCGCGCTTTGCCGCATGTTTCCGCTCGCCGATACCGCGAAAGAGAAGGGACCTCGCCTGGTCACCAAGCTCCTGATCGCCGCGAATGTGGGCGTGTTCTTCTGGCAGTTTTGGCTCTCGTTGCAGGGCGGACGCGGATTTAACGATTTTGTGGGCAGCTATGCCTTGATCTCGGACCGGCTCGTGCGAAACCCGCTGACAGGGGAAGCGTGGCTGCCGGTGCTGACGCATATGTTTCTGCATGGCGGGGTGCTGCACTTGCTGGGAAACATGTGGTTTCTGTGGGTCTTTGGCGGGAACGTGGAATGGAGGCTGGGGGCGACGCGCTACCTCTTATTCTACCTGCTAGCAGGTATCGCGGCGGCTGCGGCGCAGATCGCGGCCGGGCCTTTTGCAAAGGTGCCGATGGTGGGAGCGAGTGGGGCTATCTCCGGAGTGATGGGCGCGTATCTGATGCTCTTTCCGACGGCGTGGGTGCTGACGCTGGTGCCGTGGATCGTGCCGATCCTGCCCGTGCCGGCGCTGCTCTTTTTGCCGCTTTGGTTTTTGCTGCAAGCGTATGCGGGGGTAGGGGCGCTCATGGGGCAGGGGGACGACCGGGTAGCCTGGTGGGCGCATGCAGGCGGGTTTCTGGCCGGGGTGGCGATGGCCATCTACGCGCGAAAGATGCGATGGGTGGCGCGTGGGTAATTTTGACGAGGAATAGCGCGGGCTTGGCCGAAATAGGGCGGAAATAGAGGAGGCTCCGGCGCGCGGTCGCCACAGGGCAGCTACGCCCCCGCCCCGGTAAACGGAGAATGAGTCGCTGAAGAGCAGGGCACGAAAAGCGGCGACGGGTGACCGAGCGATGCGCAACAATCCTCGGGGGCCGAGGGCAGGCTCGGCGAAGAGGCCCGAGGTAAGCCGAGAGTAGCGCAGAATAGCCCCGATATAGAGGAGGATTTGAGGCTGCCACCGCAGGAGCGGGAGGGCGGAATCCCTGGATTTTATCCCCAAGCCAGCGGCGTGGGTCGTCTTCGTGGGCCATGAGGCCCATCCTACACGAAAGGAAGTCGAATTACAGCCCCCTTGCGGGAGTTTCTGCGCCGGCAGGAGCGGCGGCTGGCAACTCCTAGTGACTGGCGTCGAGGTCGCCGGGTTTGAGAAGGGGGGCGAAGAGGGCTTTGTTGGCCGCCTTCATGTAGGCTTCCTTAGCCTCGATGGCGCCGTCTTTCACGCGGTTCATGAGGCTGGTATCCATGGTGATCATGCCATCGGAGCCGCTGCTCTCGATGATCGACTTGATGTTGGCGATCTGGCCGGAGCGGATGGTATTGGGGAGCGCCTCGTGGGTGAGGAGAATCTCGTGGACGGCGCAGCGACCCTTGGGGATGCGCTTGCAGAGAAGCTGGGCAACTACGCCGGCGAGGCAGCTGGCGAGCATCACGCGCACTTGATTCTGCTCTTCGGCGGGGAAGGTATTGATAATGCGATCGACCGTCTTGGCGGCGTTATTGGTATGCAGCGTGCCGAAGACGAGCATGCCCATGGAGGCGCAGCCGAGCGCGAGCTTGATGGTCTCCATCTCGCGCATCTCGCCGAGGAGAAGGATATCGGGGTCGTGACGCATGGCGCCCTTGAGCGCGGCGGCGAAGGAGCCGGTGTGCTCGCCGACCTCGCGGTGGACGATGACGGATTTCTTCACGGGATGCACAAACTCGATCGGGTCCTCGATCGTGATGATGTGCCTGGCCATGGTGGAGTTGATGTAGTCGATCATCGCGGCGAGCGTGGTCGACTTGCCGGAACCGGTGGGGCCGGTGACGACGACGAGGCCTTGGTCGAGATGGCAGAGTTTCTTCAGGGCCTCGGGCAGCTTGAGATCGTCAAAGGAAAGGATCTTCGCGGGGATCTGACGAAAAACGGCGGCTTGGCCCCAGTGATTGTAGAGATAGTTGCCGCGGAAGCGGGCGAAGCCGGGAATCTCGTGCGCGAGGTCGAGATCCTTCTTCTCGAGGAAGTGGGCCCAGCGTTTCTCGGGGCAGATTTCCTTGAGGAGCGACTCCATCGTCTTCCCATCGAGCGGCGAATCGCCGATGGCCTGGAGCGAGCCGGAGATGCGGGCCTTGGGCGGGAGGCCGACGGTGAGATGGAGGTCGGAGCCGCCACGCTCGAGCATTGTGCGAAGGAGGGCGTCGATGGCGGGCATGGTCAGGAGGAGTGGTAGGCTGCGCGGATGCGGGCGAGCTTGGAGCGCAGGGCCATGAAAGTCATGATGTCCTTGCCGAAGACGACGAGGGCGACGATGAGGACGACCCCCATGACTTGGGGAGGCATGCCAAAGATGCGGCGGGCGATGATGCAGGCGGCGATGCACGCGCCGATGAAGAGGGCGTGAAAGAACATCGTGATACGCGATTTGCGGTAGGCGACCAGCGTCTGCTCAAATTCGGCTTCGAGGGCGGCGGGCATGCGGGGGCTCAGGTGATCTTGGCCTTCAGCACACGATTGCCGATGTTGGCCTGGGCGACCTCGGCGGAGATCTGGCGATCCTGCCAGAGGCCAAAGACGGTATTGTCCATGAGGCACATGCCCTCCTTCACCCCGGTCTCCATGGTGTTGCGGAGGCCGGTGGACTTGCCTTCGCGGATCAGGTTTTGAATCGCGGTGTTGCTGACGAGGATCTCGCAGGCGAGCACGAGGCCGCCATCGATGCCGGGGAGAAGGCGCTGGCAGACGATGCCGCGAAGCGACTCGGCGACGCTGGCGCGGATCTGCGACTGCTGCGCGGGAGGGAAAACATCGAGCAGCCGGTTGAGCGTGGTGGCAGCGTCGCTCGTGTGCATGGTGCCGATGACGAGGTGGCCCGTCTCGGAGGCGCTGATCGCCATCTCGATGGTCTCGAGGTCGCGGAGCTCTCCGATCACGATGACATCGGGGTCTTCGCGGAGGGCGCCCTTGAGCGCGGTGAAGAACGACTGGGTGTGCGGGCCGACCTCGCGTTGGGTGACGTTGCACCCTTTGGCGGGCTGCACGACCTCGATGGGATCTTCGACGGTGATGATATGATCGCTGCGCGTCGCGTTGAGGTACGCGACCATGGAGGCGAGCGTGGTGGTCTTGCCGGAGCCGACGGGGCCGGTGATGAGGACGAGCCCATTGTGGTAGGACAGCATCTTCTTCAGCGTCTCGAGCTGCTTGGAATAGCCGAGCGCCTCGAGAGAGCGAGGCTCGGCGGGCACCATGCGATAAGCGCCGGCAGCCCCGTTCTTATGGAACATGAGGTTGACGCGGTAGCGGTCGCTGGCGCCCAGGGCCAAGGCGTAGTCGTAGTCTTTGCGCTCGAGATAAATTTTTTTCTGACCCTCGGAGAGCAGGGCGGTGTTGAGACGCAGGGCATCCTTGGGGGTGAGCGTGTAGTCGGAGATGTAGGAGAGCGCGCGATTCTTGCGGATAAACGGACGCGCGCCCGTGGAAAGGTGGAGATCGCTCGCGCCGTGGCGGGCGGTGGCCTGGAGGAGTTCGCGGAGGCCACTGGCGAGCGCGGCGTCGTCGAGCGAAGCGACCTTATCGAAGGCGAAGGCGGGCGCGGGGCCGCCACCGGACTTGGCGGGGGCGGGCTTGGGGGGCGAGGCGAGCGTGGGTGCGAAGGGCGGTGACGTTTCCTCGCCCTCGAGCGGGTCGCTCGCGGGCGGGCCGGACTGGCCCTTGGCGACGGCAATCTCCGCGATTTTCTCCAGAGTCTCGATGTCGGTGATGTAGCCGGCATCGATCATATCCTGCGCAAAGGACATGAGATCGACGATGCCGCCGAGCTTGTCACGAGTCTTGAGGCAGTGAGCGCGGGAGACGATGCCCTGGTCGATGGCGAGGCGGGCGAGCCAGCGGGTGTCGTTATTCATGCGCGGGGCGTGTGGCGCGCAGAGAGTGGGGCGTAGCGCCGGGAAGGCGCAAGCCAAGCGTTGGGGGGCGGCGCTGCTCGGTGAGGGCTGCCGATGGATTGCCCGAGGTCGGGCGGGAGACTAGGCTCTCAGAGGCTCCAGCCGGAGCGGGATGCGGTCGGGGTCACGGAGATCGCGCGGCTCGGCCAGGCCGGCGACCGCAAACGTGGCGGTAGCGAGGCCGGGAGTAAGGGCCGGCTGCGGACCGCGGGGGTGGCCCCAGTTATTGAGGCCGAGATGGTGATGATAGCCATCGGCGGCCAAGAATCGCGCACCAGGGTAGCTGCTCTGGGTAGTGACCATGCCGAGTGCTGTGCGATAGAACTCCTCGCTCCGGGCAAGATCCGTGACGCGGAGGTGGAGGTGACCCCAAGCCGCTCCTGCAAGCGGCGTAGTGGTGGGGACGGCTTCGGCAAGCAGCCCGTGGATATCGAGCGAGCGCGTGGACATCGCCACTTCCCGCCCTTGATAGGGCCAGTCGGCACGCGGGCGATCGCAGTAGAATTCGAGTCCGTTGCCATCGGGATCGGACAGATAAACGGCCTCACTGACGGCGTGGTCGGAAAAGCCGGCAAATTCGACCTGCCGCGCGGCGGCGAACGCGAGCCAACTCGCGAGAGCCAGGCGGGAAGGGAAAAGCAAAGCGGCGTGGAAAAGGCCGGCCGTGCCAGGATGCGAAGGGGCAAGATCCGGCGCCACCTCGAGGGTGAGGATAGGTGCGGTGGATGGGGAGACGGCGAGGGCCAGGTGGTCCCGACTAGCGTGGCGCACGACAAACCCCAGGCTATCGACATAAAAGGCACGGCTGCGTGAGAGATCGGATACGCGGAGCGCGATCTTGGTGAGCTGAAGCGTCGTGGCCATACGGAAGGTACTTACTGAACGCAGGATAACGGTCTCCGCAAGCGGCCGGCTTGCGCTCTTATTATAGAGGGTTGCAAAGGCGGCGTAGTTCAGGGAGTCTTTCGGACCCTATTGTCATGTTAAAGAAACTATTTGCGAAGCTACGCGAGAAGATCGCCCCTTCGCGCGCAGCCAAGTCGCCGGCCGAGAGCCGCGACTCCTCACCCAAATCGGACGCGGGCAGCCGCCCGGCCGAATCGCGCCGCGAGCGCGGGGGAGGCCGGGGTGGTGAGCGCAACGAGCGGGGCGGTCGCGGCGAAGCGCGCGGTCCACGCGAGGCGCAGAGCGGAGAGCATCGTGAGAGCCATGGCCAGCGCCGCGAGGGCGGAGAGCGCCGTGACGGTGGCGAGCGCCGTGAGGGTGGACGTGGGTTTCAAGGCGGACGCGGCGGACGTGGCGGGCGGACTGGTGAGAGCAGTGGGGGCCGCCGGGGGTTTGAGCCGCGTGAGAAGCAGCGGAAGGACGACTCCTACGATCATCCACGCCGCGAGCCCGTAAAGCCGGTCGAGCCGGTGAACATCCCCAAGATGGAGACGGCGTTTTCCGCGCTGGGCCTGAGCGACGCGCTCGCCTTTGGCGTGCAGGAGATGGGCTACGTGGAGCCCACGCCGATTCAAAAGGGTGCGATCCCGGTGGTGCTGCAGGGCGGCGACGTGATCGGCTCCGCGCAGACGGGCACGGGCAAGACGGCGGCCTTTGCGCTCCCGATCATCCAGCGCCTCGGCACGCACGGCGCGCTGCGCTGCCTGATCCTCGAGCCCACGCGCGAACTGGCGCTGCAGGTGGAGGATGCCTTCCAGAAATACGCCAAGTTTACTGATCTGCGGGTAACGATCGTGTACGGTGGCGTGGGATACGGAAAGCAGACTGACGATCTGCGCCGCGGCGTCGACATCGTAGCCGCCACGCCGGGCCGCCTGCTCGATCACCTCGAGCAGGGCAACTGCTCCTTGGACAAGATCGACATCCTGGTGCTCGACGAGGTCGATCGCATGCTCGACATGGGCTTCCTGCCAGACGTGCGCCGCATCGTGCAGAAGTGCCCCAAGGTGCGCCAGACGCTCTTCTTCACCGCCACGCTGCCGCCGGAGCTGGAGCAGCTCGCGGGCTGGGCGCTCAATAATCCGGTGAAGGTCGAGATCGGCCGCCAGCGCTCGCCGGCGGAAACGGTGTCGCACGCCTTCTACCCGGTAGTGGCCTCGCAGAAGTTCGACCTGCTGCAACTGCTGCTGGAGAAGACGGATTTCAAGAGCGTGATCATCTTCACCCGCACTCGCATGGGCGCTGATCGCATCGCGCACCGCCTGCAATCGAGCGGCCACACCGTGGGTGTGATGCACTCCGACCGCAGCCAGCGCGAGCGCATCGAGGCGCTCGATGGCTTCAAGCACGGGCGCTTCGAAGTGCTCGTCGCGACCGACATCGCGGCGCGCGGCCTCGATATCGCGGGCGTGTCGCACGTGGTGAACTACGATGTGCCGGAAAATCCCGAGGACTACGTGCACCGCATCGGCCGAACCGGCCGCGCGCAGCAGACCGGCGATGCCTTCACCCTCGTGACCGAGGAAGACGTGCGCGACGCCCGCTCGATCGAGCGCTACATGGGCCTCGCGGTGGAGCGGAAGAAGATCGAGGGCTTTCCCTACATCTACTCCGCGCTCTTCGACGAGAAGGCGCTCGCCGAGACGGCCGCCGCGGCGGTCAAGCCGACAAGCCGCCTGCATCGCGGTGGCGGACGACGCTGAGGTGCGAGCCAAGTCGAATTCCGAAAGGCGTCCGAATCTCGGGCGCCTTTTTTGTTTGCGCGTGTTCAGGCGAGAGAACCTGACCGAGATGGCCAGGCCGCGGTTGCTGGTGAGGCGGTCTGTCGCGCAGCTACGAGATGGATGCCCGGTGAGCGGAGTTTCGTTTGCATCGAGGCACGGGGTCTGCACCGTGGACCTTTCGCATGAAACTGGAGATTCCGGCCGGCGATTTCGCCGGGTACATTTTTGATCTCGATGGCACGCTCGTCGACACGATGCCGCTGCACTACATCGCATGGGATCGCGCGATGCGCGCGGCGGGCCTGAAGTGTCCGCTCGACGAGGAGCTTTTCTACTCGCTGGGCGGCGTGCCGACCAAGCGCGTGGCGGAGTTGATCGCGGCGCACTACGGGCTGACGATCGACGTGATGCACGTCTTTGATCACAAGGAAGCGCTTTTCGTGGAGATCCAAAAGGATGCCAAGCTGATCGAACCTGTAGTGGAGATCGCGCGGCGCGTGGCGCTGACGCATCCCGTGTCGATCGCGTCAGGCGGCCCGCGCGTGATCGTGCGTGGCATGCTGGAACTCACGGGGCTCGCGGCTCTTTTCAACAAGAGCGGGAACTACGACCTGGTGGTCACGCCGGAGGATGTGGTGCACGGGAAGCCCGCGCCGGATATGTTTCTACTTGCGGCGGAGCGGATGGGCGTGCCTCCGGCGCGGTGCCTCGTATTTGAAGACGCGGAGCCGGGCATGCGCGCGGCGGAAGCGGCGGGCATGAAGTGGGTGCGCGTGCCGAGCCGCGTAGCGAAGACGATGCCTTGAATAGACGGGAGCGTACGGCGCAACGCCGAGCCCGAGTCGCGCCGCGCGTCGGCTCCGGCTATTTTTTCGCCGAGGTGGGGTAGCGCCGGATCGATACGACGCTGCCAACCTGGAGGTCGGCGGTCGCGGCGGCGTCGCCGTAGTTGCGCGCCAGCCAGTAAAAGCCGTCGGCATTGCCAAAAGCGACCCACTCACCGCGTTTGACGCTGGCGAAGTCGCGCCCGTGCAAGGTGCGAAAGGAGCGCTCGCCGACGATCAGTTGAAACCAGGCCATACCCTCAATGCCAACGGTGGCAAAGTCTGCGGGCTGAGCATCGATGAAGACATTGCCGTAGATCGCCGAGACCTCGATCACGCGAGTATCGAAGCCCTGGCGGTCATCATGCACGATCACGCGTGAGGGCAGCGGCTCAGGCGCCGCGGTGGCATCGAAGAAAGGAGCATTGGGCGGGGGCGGGGGAAGGGACTGGCGGCCGGACTCAATCCAGTCATTGACCGCACGGAGAGCCGTGAGGCGTTCGCGCTGGTTGACATTGACGTGGCCGTCGCGCGAAACCCGGAAGAGCGCGGGGCGGAGTTGCGGGGCGCGCTCGGCTTCCGCGAGCACGTACTTGGACGGGCCATCGAGTTCGGACTGATTGGTGAGAAAGAGGAGGGGAATTTGCGGTCTCAGGGACAGCCCGAGAGGTGCATCCGGCGCACGGATATGGAGAGCGGCGCCGACTGCGACGGCACCGTGATAGCGGACCGGCTCGTGGCGATCGCGCTCGGCCATGAGGGCGACGATGAGGCCGCCCATCGAGTCGCCTTCGAGCAGCACGCGCGAGGGGCGTCCGTAGATCACCTCGATGTGATCGCGAAGCGCATCGATGTCGGCAATCGCATCGGCGACAATAAGGCCATTGCGGCGATAGCTGGTTTTTGCGACGATCCAGCCTTCGTGAAGTAGCGTCTTGTAAGCCAGATGCTCGGGTGAGAGATCGGCGACAAGCGGGCGATCCTCGGCTCGGAGCCCGTGAGCGAGCAAGAGCACCCCGCCATACCATTTGGCAGGACGGGCCAGAGTGAATTTTGCGCCGGCGATCTCTCCTCTTTCGACGACGACGGCGGGCTGGGCGGATGATGCAAAGGCGGCAGAAGAGAGCGTCGACAGGCAAGCGACGAGCACAGCGGCGAGGAAAGCGCGGGCGGAGCTGCGGAGCATGGTGGAGCATTTCGGGCTTTCGCGGAGGAGTCCAATCGTGTTCGAGTCACCGGGATGAATTTCGAAAGCCTCGTAAAGCCCTCCGTCTTGACACAGCCGGTGTACGAACCTGGCAAGCCGATCGAGTATGTGGCGCGAGAGCTGGGGCTGGATCCGGCAGGCATTGTAAAGCTGGCCTCCAACGAGAACCCTTTCGGGCCGTCACCCAAAGCGGTTGAGGCAGCCAGGCGAGCTTTGGAGCATGGCGAACTTTATCCGGATGGTGGATGCTTCGAATTGCGCCACAAGCTGGCGGAAGCTTGGGGTCTAGGGGCAGATCAGTTTGTCGTGGGCAATGGGTCCAACGAAGTGATCGAGCTGCTCGGCCACGCCTTTGTGGGGCCGGGCGATGAGGTGGTCATGGGTGCGCCAGCCTTCGTGGTCTACAAGCTCGTCACCCTGCTCTTTGGTGGCAAAGCGGTGGAAGTGCCGCTAAAGGACTGGAAACATGATCTTCCCGCGATGCGAGCGGCGATCACGTCCAAAACCAAGCTGGTGTGTGTGTGCACGCCTAATAATCCCACGGGCGGGGCAAACGATGCCGCGGAGTTGGTGGCGTTCGTCCGGGGGCTGCCGGAGCATGTTATTTGCATTATCGATGAGGCGTATGCGGACTACTTGGACAGCCCGCCGGATTTGAGGCCGTTGATCTCTGAGGGAAGGAAGGTGGTGTGCCTGCGGACGTTTTCAAAAATATACGGCTTAGCCTCCCTCCGAATTGGCTACGGGTACGGTAGCGCCAGTCTCTGTGCACTGCTCAATCGAGTGCGACAGCCCTTCAACGTGAATGCCATCGCACAAGCAGCTGCAATCGCTGCGCTGGACGATGGTGAATTTGCCCAGCGCTGCGCGACCCAGAATCGCGAGGGGTTAACGCAACTCGAGACTGGCTGTCGCCAGATCGGCCTGCCGGTGGTGCCAAGCGTCGCCAATTTCCTTTTGATCAAAGTGGGGGATGGCGCGGGAGTTTTTGCCCAACTGCAGAAGCGGGGGCTGATTGTTCGACCCATGAAACCCTACGGACTTCCCGAGTGGATTCGGGTGACGGTCGGCCGACGAGAACAGAACGAGCGGCTGCTAGTGGAGCTGGCGGGCACCGTACGCGGTTGAACCATGGGGCCTTGGATGCGAAAAACTTGGACAAGAAAACGCTTGCCCCATCTCAGCACTTGGCGCTTTCTTGGATGCTCGTCTAGATGGAGATTGCTCTCACCACTCCTCAGTTCTTCCGGCCGGGAAGGGGTTTGAGAGCGAGATGCCTCTAGTAGTTCGTCCTACACTTTAGCCTTTCCACATCCCGAAAATTTGTTTCAGTCTGAACGTACTTACCGCACGCCAATGAAGAAAATCACTCGTATCGCACTGTTGTCCGCGTCGCTGGGTGCCAGCACTTATGCTGCTCCCTTTCTTGCCGTTGGAGACGGCGCCGAGCTGTTCCTGACCGGTGGTCTTGGAATCCGCGCCGACGACAATATTTACCTCGCCTCCGCCAACGAAGAGAGCGATCTGATTTTCGAGATCACGCCCGGTGTTGAGCTGACTTTCGGCAAGAATGCTCAGATGCAGGGTGCGCTGAACCTGAACGTCGTCTTTTCGTCCTACTCGGATAACAGCAATGTGAACACCGAGCTGTTCAATGGTGACTTCGTTACCAAGTATGATGACGGCAAGCTCAAGATGGGCTTCAACCTTGGTTACCACGAGCTGAATTCGAACAATCCCTCTCTGCGTGGCCTCGTTCGTCGCGATGTCTTCAATGCTGGCGGCAATGCCGAAGTTGAGGTTTCCCAGATCACGTCGGTCGGCGCGGGCGTCAGCTTCGTTAGCGAGAACTACAAGCGTCGTGGCTACAGCGACTCTGACTCCCTCACGGTTCCGCTCGATTTCTACTACAAGTGGACTCCCAAGGTTGACCTGAGCTTGGGCTATCGTTTCCGCGATACCCAAGTGGACATCGGCTCTGACACGAAGGATCACTTCTTCAATGTCGGTGCTCGCGGCGAGTTCTCGCCCAAGTTCACCGGCACGTTCAAGGTCGGTTTCAACAACCGCGAGTTTGATAGCGGTGGCGATGATTCCTCGGTTGGTTTGGATGCCAGCTTCGCTTACGAGGTCTCGCCCAAGACGAGCCTTCAGTTTGGTGCGGCAAATGACTATGCTACCAGCCCCACGGGTCGCCAGCAGGAGAATTTCAACATCAACGGCGCGATCATCACGAAGCTGAGCGAGGAATGGTCGGTAAACTTCGGCCTTGCTTGGCAGTCGTTTGACTATTCCGAGGTTCTCGGTGCGCCGATCACGGCTGCCAACCCGCGCGGTGTGGCCCAGGTCGGTTATACCGATGATTTCCTTGAGGCCCGCATCGGCACCACGTACATCATCAGCACCAATGTGCGCCTCGGCGCGGAGTACATCTACCGCGACCTAGGTTCCGATCTGGTCGGCAACGACTTCACCAACAACGTCTTCTCCGTCACGGCGAATTTCCGCTACTAAGACGGTAAAAGTACTTTGACTCAGTTTAAGCGGAAGAAGATCGTTGCGGTCTTCTTCCGCTTATTTTTTGTCTATGAAAATGCACCTTCGCCGGGTTGTCGGCTCCGCTTTACTTTCAGCATTCCTTTCGATTTTGGTTTCGGCGCAGACTACTCAATCACGGAATAACAGCCAATCATCTGCAGAATATGTGCTGCAGCCCCAGGATCAGATAAGGGTAAATGTCTTCCAAGAGGAAGATATCAACAAGCAGTGTGAGATGTTGAGTGTTGCTGGCGACTACACCGTCACGCTGCCACTCTTGGGCACCATCAATCTGCGCAATAAGACCCAGCGCCAAGCTGAGGCGATGATTCGCGATTTGTACGATAAGGACTACATCATCAATCCGACCGTGACGGTAACGGTGACTAAGTATGCCGATCGCAGTGTGAACGTGACCGGGCATGTTACCAATGCAGGTCGTATTCAATTTCCTCCAGAGCGCGGTCTTACGATCACTGAAGCCGTCAGTCTCGCAGGTGGCCAAACGCGCCTTGCAGACCTTAAGCGCGTGGTCCTCACGCGTCGGAAGCCGAATGGGGACTCCGACTTCCAGACGATCGACGTCGATGCGATCATCAACAAGGGTGCGTCGAATGTGGCCTTGGAAGTGGGTGATACGATCAATGTGCCCGAGCGCCGAATCTAACCTTTAGAGAGACAATTTCCATGGATTCAAGTGACAAGAAGCCACGCGAGAGCGGCGGCAGTTACGGCTATAGCTATGGCTCGGGCGGCTACGCCGGCTATTCCGCTGTCGGCTACGGCTACGGCGGAGAAGGCGGTGAGGCGGGCGGCCAAGTCAGGCGCACGTTGCAGGACTACCTCCTTATACTGCGGGAGCGTATCTGGTATATCGTCGTGGTCTTTCTAGTAGTCTTCTCTAGCTCGCTGGTTTATACGTTAAGCGAGACGAAGATCTACCAGTCGCAGGCTCTGGTGCAGGTAATGCGCAGCCCTGTGGATGTGACCAAAGTAGGTGCTGTCGCAGACGAGCGCCTTACTACGCTGGAAGATGTAAATACGCAAATGAAACTCTTGGAGTCCGGCGCCATCGTTCAGCGTGTCGCTGGAAAATTAACTGGTGACGACTTGAGAGCTTTTCTTGCTCCTTATCCTGAGCGCACGACTCCAGAAGCGCTATTCTTGACGGAGACCCTCGCCAAGAATCGCAAAGTAATTCCTCAAAGACAGTCGCTAATTGTGGTAATTGCGTTTCAACATCCAGATCGGATTGTTGCTGCAAAAATCGCTAACCTTTTTGCAGAAGAATATATTGCGGATAATCTTTCTAGAAGGTCGGATCTTCAGGATGAAGCTATTAAGTCTCTGCGGCTGACTGTCCAGCATCAGCAAAGAATAGTAGAGGGTATGGCTCGTGAGCTGCACGATTACAAAGTGAAGCACAATATGCCCGCCCTTGATGAGCGGCGTGACATTGTGACGGAGTCTCTGCGGCTTCAGAATGCTGAAACGAACAAGGCGCAATCCGCTCTTACCGAGGCCGAGGGCAGATTGAATCAAGTTAAAGCCATTCGCGCGAAGAACGGCGATCTGACCGAACTCGTTTTCATCGATAATCCAATAATCACAGAGCTGTCTCAGCAACTCTCTAAAAACAAGATTGCAATGGCAGAGCTGTCTAAACGTTACCGCGACAAACATCCTGCGATGATCCGGGCTGTAAATCAGCTTCGACAGGTTGAGGCGGAACTAAAGAGAGCAGTGGATACTGCCGCTGCTCAAATCGAGTCTGCTTATGAGGCAGCTCGACGTACTTATGAGCAGGCCGAAGCGGAGATGAAAAAACGTAGGGAGGAGTCGCTCGCGCTTGATCGGCTTTCCCTTGAATATACCGATAAAGAGCGAGCGCTGCGCACGGCTGAGAAGCTCCTAGAGACGATGGCCACGCGCAGAGAAGAAACGTCGATGACCGCGGAAATCAAAACGGAGAATGCGCGAATCATCGACCGTGCTATCCCGGCTCAGGAAAACAAACCGATCTTCCCGAATGTGCCGTTGAACATCGGGTTGGGTGTGATTGGCGGACTTGGCCTCGGTCTCGCTTTTGCCTTTTTCGTAGCCTACATCGACGACCGTGTGAAGAGTTCCTTTGATATCGAGGGGGTGATCGGCCTCCCGCTCATCGGAATTATCCCGCAAATCAAGCGGATGGAGCAGCCGGACAAGGCTCAGATCGTTGCCAACAATGCCGATCGCCAGGTGTCCGAGGCGTTTCTCACGCTACACTCCAGTCTGCGTCTCAAGGACGAAAGCAAAAATGCGAAGTGTATTCTCGTGACTAGCACGATCCCAGGCGAGGGCAAGTCGTTCACGACGACTAATCTTGCGCTTACTTTTGCGGCGCATGGCGAAAAGGTCGCGGTAATCGACTGCGATCTTCGCAAGCCGAATGTCCATAAGTCCTTCCGTATCGAAAATCTGAAGGGCGTCATTGATATCTGCAACGGCTCTGCCACCATCGATGATGTGGTCGTGCGAAATGTGCATCCCAATCTGGATGTGATCCCCGCCGGCGGCCGCGCGAAGAATCCTACGCAGGTGCTAAACAGCAAAGCTTTCGAGCTCATGCTCTCGGACCTGCGCAAGAGGTATGATCGTGTGTTCGTCGATACGCCGCCCCTGGCTGCAGTCAGCGACGCCATGGTCGTCCTACCGCTTGTAGACGGATCGATCTTCACGATCTTCTTCAACAAAGTGCGTCGCAAGGCGGCGCAGTTTGCGGCGAAGAAGCTCTTGGAGGCTAATGTGCCCAATTTCGGCGCGGTACTCAATGGTCTCAATCTTGCCGTCTCCGGTTACTATTACGCGCAATATTACGACAAGTCCTACAAGGACTACTATGTTGTGATGTCGAAAAACGACGAATCCGGCGACAAGGAGAAGTAAGACTCGAACTGCTTTGCCGAACCGGGCTTGTCTCCGGTGAGATCGAAACGGGAGGATTTTCGGCGGCGCCGGAATCCTCCCTTTTGCTTTGTCGATTGAGAGGCGCAAAGTGCGCTGCTACACGTCTCCATGCGACGACTCGCATAATCTTGTGGATGGCTCGGGCATTGCGCAGAGGGCGGGCATCTCGCAGGATCCTTCACCCGTCCATGAAATCACCCCGCCCTTCGCGCTGTTTGGCGCTAGTGTGCTTCACGCTATCTATCAGTCTCGCGTTTCCCGCCTTCGCCCAGTCCCAGTCTGGCCAACCCAAGGGAGGTAAAAAGAAAAACGCTGCCGTCACGGAGAAAGACGGTAAGCCTGCGGAGCCAAAGGCCGGCCCTGCTACGCCGGCGGTGCTGCTTTCCGAGGTGGAGGCGGCTCCTGAGTTCGAGGTCAGCGTGTTCGCCACTCCCGATCAGGCCAACTACCCCGTGTATGTGGCAGCCTCGCCCGATGGCACGGTGTATGTGGCAAGCGACGGAAATGGATCATTGGGCACGGACCCTGGCCGCGGCCGCATCGTCCGTCTCCGGGATACCGACGACGATGGGAAGGCTGATGAAGTCAAAGTCTTTGCGAAAGTGGATTCACCGCGCGGACTCGTTTGGGATGTCGACCGCGCCTACTTGATGCATCCACCACACCTTAGCGCCTTCATCGATCACGATGGCGATGGGGTATCCGATGAGCAGAAAATTCTCGTCAAGAATATCGGATGGGGGCTCAAGGATCGGCCCGCCGATCATGCCTCCAACGGCGTGACTCTCGGTGTCGACGGTTACCTCTATCTTGCGATCGGAGACTTTGGCTTCATGGAGGCTGAGGGTACGGACGGGCGGAAGCTGCAGTTCCGAGGCGGTGGAGTGGTGCGGGTGCGCACGGATGGCACGGGCCTCGAGCTTTTCTCTGCCGGCACTCGCAATATCGTCGAGGTTGCCGTTGGGCCGTTGCTGGATGCGATCGCTCGAGACAACACGAATGACGGTGGAGGTTGGGATGTGCGCCTCCATCAGTTCACTGGTCTCGAGGACCATGGCTATCCGACCCTCTACAAAAACTTTCCTGCTGATGCTATCTCTCCGTTGATGGACTACGGTGGCGGCTCCGGCTGCGGTGCGCAGTGGATCGACGAGCCGGGCATCCCGGAAAAATGGCGTGGACCGATGACGGTCGACTGGGGCCGGGAGTCTGTCTTTCACCACGGACTGAAGCCCAAGGGAGCGAGCTTCGAGGTGACGCAGGAGCGTTTTGTGAAGATTCCTCGCGCAACTGATCTCGATATCGATGCGCGTAGCAGGGTATATGTGACGAGCTGGCGTGGGGGAAAGTTTGCCTACTCTGGGCCGGATATCGGGTATCTGGCGAGGCTGACGCCAAGGGGCTATGTCGCGCCTGCGGTCCCGCAGTTTGCCAAGCTTGCCAATGCCGATCTGGTAAAGCTGCTTAGCTCTCCCAGCACCCGTATCCGGCTCGAAGCGCAGCGCACATTGCTCCGCCGCGACCTGCGCGCGGATGCAGCCGCAGTTGCGAGCATCGAGGCTATTGCCGCGCGCAAAGATGCGCCGCTGGCCGCACGCGTCATTGCGCTTTTCACGCTCAAGCAGGGGCTGGGTGAAGGTGCTCGTGTCTATTTAGAAAAGATGGCGCGCGACGCTGGTATCGCTGCTTGGGCCCTTCGAGCGCTGACCAACGATGAGACGCAGCTCGAAAACGTATCCGCCGAGCCTATGCTCGCCGCGCTGCGTTCCTCTGATGCACGCACTCGCATCGAGGCGCTGGTGGCGCTGGGCCGGCTTGGGCGGAAAGAGCACGCACCGGCCATGGCGCGGCAGCTCGGCAGTGATGACGCAGTGATTCAGCACACAGCCGTGCAGGCGCTGGTGCGCCTGAAAGCTGTCGATGCGGCGCTCGATATCGTCGATCTCACCGATGTTTCCGCGGCGCAGCGCGCAGGCGCCCTGCGCGTACTGCAGGCCTTGCACGAGCTGCGTGTGGTTGATGCGTTGATTGCACGGTTGGCGAAGGAGAAGAGCGAGGAGCGCCGTGAGGGCCTGATTCGCACACTGGCGCGGCTTTATTATCTAGAGGGAAAATGGACAGGTGCCGGCTGGGGTACTCGCCCTGATACGCGCGGGCCCTATTACCAGCCGGAGCGCTGGGCCGGCTCGGAGAGGATCAATGAGGCGCTTGGCAAATTGCTCGACGGAGCCAGCGCGGACCAGACCGCCAAGCTCAACGCCATTTTCACGCTGCATCGTGTCACGCCGGGCGATATGCTCGGAAAGTTGCTCGTGCTTGCCCAGACCGACGACTCGGTGCTGCCGTCGTTGATGGAACAGTTGATCGCGGGCGACACCGTGCCCGCCTCCTCGTTGCCCATCCTTATTCGTGCTGCCAAGCCCGCGGAGCCCAAGCCCGGCGCGAAGGGCGGGCCGCAGCCGGGGCCGGCGCAAGTCGACGCGTGCTTTGCAATGATCAAGCTTGGCACGCCGGAGGCCCTCGATGCCTTGCTCACGGCGCTGCCCTCCGTGCCGAAGAATGGGAGCCGTGGTGATGCCGCCAGCGACAAGGTCTCCAACGCGCTATTCCTCTCGCCTGCGCTCGAGAATCAGCACCGTCTCTTTGCGGCTACGGCGGCCAAGCTCGAGGGCCAGAAGTCGCTGTGGGCCGATGCGGCGTTACTGCACCTTGCCGCGCGCAAATTCGCTTCACCGGAGGCTCGCGAGAGCGCGGCCAAGGCCCTCGATGAGGGTTGGAAAACTCCCGCGCGACGCGCGCAGATCATCCGCGCGGCCGCGATCGGACGTGAAGCCTCCCGTACTCGTGAGATTGTGGCTGCGCTGGAAGATCCTGATGCCGAGGTGGTGGAAGCCGCGAAATTCGCCGTGAAGGGGCTCCGCCTTGATCCTGAGGACGTGCGACGCTCTGCAAATGAGCCGCTGATCGCAACCTTGAGCGCGGCTTCGGTCCTCGACCAAGCGACGGCGCTGCGTGGAGATCGCGCACGCGGAGAGCAGCTTTTCAGTCAAGCAGGTTGCATTGCCTGTCACACGGTACTGGCAAGCGACCCGCTGCGCGGGCCCTTTCTTGGCAATATATCTGCACTCTATCGCCGGCGTGAGCTGGCTGAGGCGATTCTTGAGCCCAACAAGACTCTCGCCCAAGGTTTCGTGACCAACCAATTCACGCTCAAGGACGGGTCCGTCCACCTCGGGTTCGTCACCCGCGAGGGCTCAGATGTCGTCGCGGTACGCGACATCGCGGGCCAGGCGCGTGAGATCAAGGTGAGCGATATCGCCAAACGCGATCATCTCAAAGACTCGCTGATGCCTGCCGGGTTGATGAATGGCTTCACCGTTCGCGATCTCGCCAGCCTCCTCGACTACATGGAAGCGCTGGGTAAGCAAAGTAATTGAACTCTCCAACGCCGGCGACGCTCGGCAGCGGCGCCAGATTCGCCCTCAGGGTAGGAGACGACCGATAGAAATTGGCGGCAGCCGAGCATTTTTTCGGCTGCTCCGTAGCTATCCCTGAGCGGCTCGTGTGGCTGCGCGCTTCTCGGCTGCTTCTTCCTGCGCATCCACGACGATCGTGGTGACGACATCGGAGCCGACGTTTACCATCGTGCGCGTCATATCCAAGATGCGATCGACGCCCAAGACGATGCCGATGCCCGCTGGCGGGATGCCAAAAGTCGTGAGCAATCCGGCGATCAGAGGCAACGATCCGCCCGGGATACCAGCCACTGCCACGGCACTCAATACTGAGAGCAGCAGGAGCGTCACTTGTTGCGAGCCGGAGAGTTCGACGCCAAAAACCTGTGCGACGAAAAGTACCACGCAGCCTTCGAAAAGGGCCGTTCCGCTCATGTTCATGGTGGTGCCGAGCGGGAGAACGAAGCCGGCAACGCTGGGGCGAAGTTTAAAGGTGTCCTTGGCGCAAGCGAGGGCGGTGGGGAGCGTCGCATTGCTGGAGCTGGTGGAGAATGCGGTGATAAGCACTGGCCGCATATCCCGCCAGACCTGCGCCGGACTGCGTTTCGCCCAGAACTTAATCCAGAGCGTCATTGTGCCGAAGAGATGGATGAGCAGCACTGCCACACAGCCCAAGACGAAGACGCCAAGTGCTACGAGGATATCGAGCCCGATCTTGATGACTACACTGTAGATCATCGCGGCTACCGCATAGGGAGCGATCCGTAGCGCGAAATTGACTATTCCCGTCATCAGGTCGCTCACGAGTTCCATGGCTTCCTGCACTTTCTGTCTTCGCGCAGGGTCGAACTGCGTGGCCACAGCACCCACCAAGATCGCGAAGAGGATCAGCGGAAGCACATCACCGATCGTGTTGCGCGATTGCCCGACGACAGCGCCAAGAAGATTACGGGGCATGAACATCTCGACCACCGCGGCGAAATCGAGCGACTGAGCCTGCTGGCTGTTGGCGACGTGCTTCTCCGCTGCGCCGCCAAACTCCTGCATGAGCCGCGCCTTCGCCTCCGGGTTGAGATGATTGCCCGGTTTGACGGTGTTCATCATCAGCAGGCCAAGTGCGACGCCGATGGCCATGTTCAGGAAGAACAGGGAAAAGGTGCGGCCGGCGAGAGGGCCGAGTTTGTCTAGCCTGCCGAGTTGCACTACACCTGTGACGAGGGATGCGAATACGAGTGGGATCACCACGAAGAACAGCATCCGTAGAAAGATCTGGCCGAAGGGATCGAGGAACTTCACCGCGATCGTTCGCATCGATGCGAGCGCTTGAGGAGCGACGCTGCCGATCGCGAGCGTGGCGAGTCCGGCGAGGATGCCGATGACGAGGCCGATTAAAATGCGGTTCGCGAGCGGACGATTGGTCTCTGCCATCTTGGGCGGCGAGGCTGGAGTTGGAGTTGTCAGTTGTCGAATGGGAAGTCACCGTTTACGGAATCGTGGCTGTGGTTTTCGATGCCGTCGTGCTTGCTGCCGGTCGCTCCATTCGCATGGGGAGCGAGAAAGCTCTCCTTCCCGCGCCGCCTCCCGGTGGCTTGCTGATGTGGGAACGCCAGTGGGAGGTGCTGCACGACGCAGGAGCGCGACGAGTCTATCTTTCCGCGCGCGCCGAACAGACGTGGGCGCAGGCAGCGCGGGGGAAGCCAGGATTTGCGGGCCTCCTCCACGACGCACTTCCAGGCTGCGGACCGCTCGTAGGCATCACGGCGGCGCTAGAGCGCACAGGAGGGGCTCACGTTGCCGCTCTTGCGGTAGACCTGCCGCGGATCTCGGTGGCGTGGTTTCTCGCCTTGGTTGATAAGTCCACATCCGGCGTCGGTGCGGTGGGCCGGCGGCGCGGATTCTTCGAGCCGCTCGCCGCAATCTATCCCCGCGAGATGATGTGGCTGGCCTGGGAGGCGATTGCTGCGGGCGACTATTCCTTGCAGCGGGTGATCGCCCGAGGTGCCGCGCAGGGGCTCATGCGCGTCCTAGAGATCGATGACATGCAGGATGATTTGTTCGAAAATTGGAACGCGCAGCGTCCGCCACCTAAGGACGCGGCTTGAGATGGCCTGTTTACAAACTGCAAAACATCTTTGCAGATTTTCCGTTGACCGCGCGGCCCCTATGACCTTCGCTGACCCCTCGCCCAGCGATCGGCCGCCTCAAAAACGGCTGGTTGTGCTACCGGAGAGGTGGCAGAGTGGTCGAATGTGCGTGATTGGAAATCACGTGTACCCGCAAGGGTACCGAGGGTTCGAATCCCTCCCTCTCCGCCATTTAACCCGCGATATCCTCGCGGGTTATTTGTTTTACGGGGCTAGCGAAAGGGGCGTGCGTAGTCATGCTGTGAGTGATCGTCGCAGGGTGGCCATGGTGGCGCGCTGGCGCTCCAGTACAAAGGTGCGGGCTTTGGCAGCTTTGGCGCGGGCTTCCTCGGGGTTCTTGGCGATGGCCAGCGCCGTGGGCGCGATGCGGGCGGATTCTTCGGGCCTGTCGTGGTCGAAAAGCCATTCGCCGAGGCCGATATCGCGCCACATGAAGCCCTTCGTCGTCTGCTCGACGAAGCGGCAGACGACCGCTGGCACGCCGTTGCCGAGACTCATGATGGGGCTGTGCATTTCATTGCTAACGAGGCCTGCCGAGCGGGTGTAGGTGCTGATGGCCTCGTCGGTGAGCCAGAAGTCCTTTCGCCAGACGACCTGGCGTTTTACGTCGTCGGGCAGGGGATCGTAGAGCAGTTCGCGACCAGACTCCATCTGGGTCGAGTCTTCGGGCACGATCAGGGCTTTCATACCGGCTTCGCGCACGATGGCGGTGATTGCGGCCCGCAAAGGTGCGTGGTCGTGCTCCTTCATCTCTTCGTTGCGCTTGTGTTTGGCTTCGTCGAAAGCGTAGCCGGGCTTCACTTTCCAGTAGGGTGCGTTGCGCAGATTGGGCAGGAAGCACATATACCGGCCTGGCTGTAGTTTGTGCGCGGCGAGGAAGCGCTCGGCGGCGGCGTCATCGCGCACATCTGCGGCGAAGGCGCCGTCGGGGCCAAATTCTACCACAGGCGCTTTCAACCCGGCGTCTCGCACGACCTGCAGCGACTTGCCATCGCGGAGGAAAACGAACTGGGCACCGTCGAGAAGCTCTTTGCAGTAATCATCCAAGCCGTTATTACGCATGATCTTGAGCCCGGGATCACCTGCGGCGGCCATGGTGATGCCGTACACGCCGTAGGGTTTGCCCGTCTCTTTTTTCCAAGCGGCGACATCGCGATGCGCTGTGAGGTAGGGTCCCGAGCCGTGGAGTAAAAAGTCGCCGGCGGCGTACGCGGCTTCCTTGTCCCGCACCAAGCGCACGTTGGGAAATCGACGCCGCAGCATGGCCTCGACGCCATTGCGCACGTCCATAGGCCAGAGTGTCACTTCCGCTTCGGGAATGTGCTTCTCGATAAGTGCAAGGACGCCGGGTGTATGACCTATATCGCCAATGTTCACCGTCTGCCACGAGGAGCGGAGGACTATCCGGGGTTTGGGCGCGGCAGCGCGGACGCGGAGCGCGCCTCCTAAAGCTAGCAGTGAGGAGGTGGCGAGAAAGTGGCGGCGTTTCATGCAGGGTAACGAGTCCTTCGTGAAAGAGGGTTGCAAGACTGTGGCGTGGTTCGCGCCGGGGGCAGGTTTCGGCCACGAGAAAAGAATCTCCTGCCGACGGCAAACCCTCGTTGTGATTTCCTTGGCTAAACGGAGGAGCGGGGGCGAGGGCTCCAGTGAGCTTAACGTCAAAAGTGGAGGCAGATGACGTTTCAAGCAACTGCCTTGGTGGGTGGTTGTGTTCCTACTAGCGTGGAAGCACGTCGAGTTTTTGTAAAAGCTACTTGCGCGAGGCCATCCGGCGTTAGACCCTGAGCGGGTTTTTCACTTAAGCCACACCCATACACCATGGTCACTTCCAACACCGAACTCGGCTACAACTCCAAGGTTGAAGGCGGCGTGATCGTGTCGCGGGCAGACGCGGCGATCAATTGGATCCGGACCAATTCCATGTGGCCGATGCCCATGGGGCTGGCCTGCTGTGCCATCGAGCTGATGGCGGTGGGTGGTGCGCGATTCGACATCGCACGCTTTGGCGCTGAGGTGATGCGTTTCTCTCCCCGGCAGTCCGACTGCATGATCGTGGCGGGTACTGTGACCTACAAGATGGCCCCCCAGGTCCGCCGCATTTATGATCAGATGGCCGCTCCGAAGTGGGTGATCGCCATGGGTGCCTGCGCCAGCTCGGGTGGCATGTATCGCTCGTATGCTACTCTTCAGGGTGTGGATCGCATTGTGCCGGTCGACGTATATGTCAGCGGCTGTCCTCCGCGCCCCGAGGCGCTGCTCGATGCCCTGATCAAGCTGCAGGAAAAAGTGAAACGTGAGCCGGCCGCCAAGCGACTGCTCTCGGCGTAAAGCCTGCTCTGATCAATCCGATCTCTCCATCGCGCAATGTCCGCCGACGCCACGACTGCTCTCAAGAGTAAGTTCCCGCAGGTCACCGACCGGCCCTCGTCCGATCACCCGGCCGTGAATGTGCCGCTCGCCGATCTCGTCGCGGTGCTCACGTACCTGCGCGACGAGTTCTCTTTTGACCTGCTGATGGACATGACTGCGATCGATTGGGCCGAGGGTGCCAATCCGCGTTTCACGGTCGTTTATCATCTCCTTTCGACGACGCGACCAGGCACGTATATCCGTGTCGCGGCACCCTGCGCTGGCACCGAGGCCGAGCCGACTGCCCCGA
Source organism: uncultured Opitutus sp. (assembly GCA_964480585.1). Taxonomy (GTDB): domain Bacteria; phylum Verrucomicrobiota; class Verrucomicrobiia; order Opitutales; family Opitutaceae; genus ER46. The sequence continues at coordinate 45,822 of CAYZPV010000008.1, forward strand.
GTGTCGTGGGCATCTGGGCTGGGGCCAACTGGCACGAACGCGAATGCTACGACATGTTTGGCATCAAGTTTGAGGGCCATCCCGACCTGCGTCGCATATTAATGTGGGATGGTTATCCGTACCACCCGCTGCGCAAGGAGTTTCCCCTCGCGGGCATCGAGACTGACCTGCCGGTCGCCGATATTGCAGAAGAGACGGGCACGCGCGTGATCGCAGCGCCCATGGCGGGTGGGCCCTTCGTGGCCTCGCCGGGCGAGGTCAATCTCACCGACGCCGAGCCGCGCGCCAAGGACGAGAGCTGGAGCGATCGCCGCGCCCAGCCTGGTCAGACCGAACTGCGGCAGGTGAAAGAGTAATCGGAGCTCACTTTAATGGCCACGGAATTTTCATTTCCCGATAGCGCCGCCAAGGCAGCGGCTGGCGCCAAGAATGCGCCAGCGGAGTTCCAGACCGAGAAGATGTCGCTCTCGATGGGGCCTTCCCATCCCTCTACGCACGGCGTGCTGCGCCTCCAGATGGAGCTCGATGGCGAGATCCTGACCAAGGCCGACCCAGTCGTAGGCTATTTGCACCGTGGCGATGAGAAGATCGCCGAGAACATGACTTATAACCAGTTCGTGCCATACACGGACCGGTTGGACTACCTTGCGCCGCTGGCGAATAACATGGCCTACGCCATCGCCGTCGAACGTCTCGCAGGGCTCAAAGTGCCGCCGCGCTGCGAAGCTATCCGCGTGATCACGGCCGAGATGGCCCGTATCTCCGCACACTTGATGGGCCTCGGCGCTTTCGGCCTCGATGTCGGAGCCTGGTCGGTGCTGCTCTACGCTCTCGAGGAGCGTGAGAAGCTGTACAAGCTCTTCGAGGAACTCACCGGCGCGCGCTTCACGACGAGCTACACGCGCATCGGAGGAGTGACCAGAGATATCCCCGAGGGCTGGCTGGAGCGCGTCAATGCGTTCTGCGATCAATTCCTGCCGATCCTCGAGGAGATACTAAAGCTCCTCACTCGGAATAAGATTTTCCAAGACCGCACCGTCGGCGTAGGCATCATCCCCAAGGATGTTGCACTGTCCTATGGCCTGACAGGCCCCAATCTTCGCGGGTCCGGCGTATCGCTCGATCTTCGCAAGGACAAGCCGTACTCTGGCTACGAGAACTGGGAGTTCGATGTTCCCGTGGGCACGACCGGCGATTGCTACGATCGCTATCTCGTCCGTGGCGAGGAGATGCGTCAGTCGGTGCGCATCATCAAACAGATCTGCGGCAAGATGCCCGATGGCCCTTGGTACGCGACCGAGGCCAAGCGCATCTTTGCTCCCCGGAAGGACAAGGTCCTTACCTCGATGGAGGAACTTATCCAGAACTTCATGATCGTGACCGAGGGTCCTCAGATCCCGGCGGGCGAAGTCTATTTCGAGGCGGAGAATCCGAAGGGCATCCTTGGCTTTTTCATCGTGAGCAAGGGCGGGGGAGTGCCGTACCGCCTGAAGATCCGCTCACCCTCCTACTGCAATCTCTCGATCCTTCAGAAAATGTGCGTCGGCTGCCTCATCTCCGACGTGGTCTCGATCCTCGGCTCGCTCGACTTCGTCATGGGCGAGTGCGACCGCTGATCTCCTTCCCAGCTCGATGAATCTCAAACCCGAAACGCTCCGCCGCATCGACGACGTGATCACGCACTATCCGGTCAAACGGAGTGCGGTCCTCATGCTGCTGCACGCGATCCAGGAAGACGTCGGCTTCATCTCCAAGGAGGCCATTGACTGGGTTGCCGCCAAGCTCGAGCTGCAGCCGATCAATGTGTACGAGGTCGTCACCTTTTACCCGATGTTTCGGCAAAAGCCGATCGGCCGGCGCCACATCAAGGTGTGCCGCACGCTTTCGTGCGCGCTGATGGGTGGCTACAAGACTTGCGAGGCTTTCGAGAAGGAGTTCAACACGCACCGTGGCGAGATCTCCCCCGATGGCGAAGTCACGATCGAGTTCGTCGAGTGCCTGGCGAGCTGCGGCACTGCTCCCGTGGTGATGATCGATGACGACCTCCACGAGAAGGTCGATTGCGCCAAGGCCAAACAGCTCAGCGACCAGATCAAAAGAGAAAGGACTGAAAGACTGAAGGGCTGAAAGGCTGAACCCGCCTTACGCCACAAATATTCAGCTCTTCAGCCTTTCACCCGTTCAGCCTTTTCCTTCGATGCCCGCTCCTCAACAACGTCGGATCATCTTCAAGCACATCGACGAGCCTGGTTACACCAACGATCTCGCGTGCTACGTCCGCAATGGCGGCTACGAGATGCTCAAGAAGGCGCTCGCGATGCAGCCGGCTGCCATCATCGACGAGGTGAAGAAGGCCGGCCTGCGCGGCCGCGGTGGCGCGGGCTTCCCCTGCGGCGTAAAGTGGGGCCTTGTGGACCGCAAGAGCGGCAAGCCGATCTACCTCGTCGTCAATGCCGACGAATCGGAACCCGGCACCTTCAAGGACCGGTACATCATGCATCAGGACCCTCATCAGCTGATCGAGGGCATCATGATTTCCGCATGGGCCAACAACGTTAAGCAGGCTTACATCTATATCCGTGGGGAGATGCCGCATGGGGCGCGCATTCTCGAGGCGGCTATCGCGGAGGCTCGAGCGGCCAACTACGTCGGCCCGAAGATTCTCGGCTCCGAGTACGGCTGCGAAATCTACGTGCACCGTGGCGCCGGCGCCTACATCTGCGGCGAAGAGACCGGCCTCATCGAATCGCTCGAAGGCAAGCGCCCGTACCCGCGCATCAAGCCCCCGTACTTTCCCGCGGTTCTCGGTCTCTATCAGTGCCCGACGATCGTGAACAACGTGGAGACCCTTTGCCACGTGAAGCACATCGTGGAGATGGGCGGCGACAATTACGCCAAGATCGGCACGCCCAATAACACGGGCACTCGCATCCTTTGCGTGAGCGGTCACGTGCAGAAACCCGGCTACTACGAGTACGAGGTCGGCAAGATCACGATGGGCGAGCTGCTCAACGAGGTCTGCGGCGGCCCGCTCCCCGGGCGTAAATTCAAGGCGGTGATCCCCGGCGGTTCGTCGGCGAAGATTCTCCGTTTCGGCGAGACCTTCAAGCTGAAGAACAAGGATGGCACCGAGCGCGTGCTCACGGTCGAAGACATCCCGATGGACTTCGATACGCTCGCGGCTTGCGGCACGATGGGCGGCTCCGGCGGCGTCATCGTGATGGATGACACCGTCAACATGGTCGAGGCCCTCGCCAACATCAACGCGTTCTACGCGCACGAGAGCTGTGGCCAGTGCACGCCCTGCCGCGAAGGCTCGCTGTGGATGAAGAAGATCACCACGCGCATGGTCCACGATAACGCGCGCACCGAAGACGGCCAGCTCCTCAAATCCGTCGCCGACCAGATCGCCGGGCGCACCATCTGCGCCTTTGGTGAAGCTTGCTCGTGGCCTACGCAGAGCTTCGTCGCCAAGTTTGGCGACGAGTTCAAAGCGTACCCGGAAACCAAGAAAGCGCCAAAGAAGGACGGCGCTCTCGACCTCGTCTGATTAACGCCCTTTTCCAGAGATGATCGCACCTCCCAAACCCGAGCTCGTCACCGTCAATGTCGACGGCAAGGAGATCGCTGTGCCGAAGGGCACCAACGCGATCGAGGCTGCGCGCCTCGTCGGCGTGGACGTGCCGTACTACTGTTATCATCCCAAGCTCTCCATCGTCGGCAATTGCCGCATGTGCCTCATTGAGATGGGCATGCCCGCCGTCGATCCTGCGACCAAGGCGCCGATCATGGACCCGGCGACCGGCAAGCAGAAGATCAATTGGATTCCCCGTCCGCAGATCGGCTGCGCCACCAATGCTGCGCCCGGGCTGCACATCCGCACCAATACGCCGCAGATCAAAGACTGCCGCGAGGGCGTGATGGAGTTTCTCCTGGTAAATCACCCGCTCGATTGTCCGATTTGCGACCAGGCTGGCGAATGCAAGCTGCAGGAGCAGTCTACGGGCTACGGTCGCGGCTACTCGCGCTATATCGAGCAGAAGAACGTGAAGCCCAAGCGCACGCAGCTCGGGCCGCGCGTCACGCTCGACGACGAGCGCTGCATCCTTTGCTCCCGCTGCATCCGCTTCTGCAAGGAGATCGCCAAGGACGACGTCCTCGGCTTTATCGACCGTGGCAGCTACTCGACCCTTACCTGTTATCCCGGCAAGGCGCTTTCGAATAACTACTCGCTCAACACCGTTGATATCTGCCCGGTGGGCGCGCTCACCAGCACCGATTTCCGGTTCAAGATGCGCGTCTGGTTCCTCAAGCAGACGAATAGTATCGACACCGAGTCCTCCGTGGGGGCCAACACCGTCGTCTGGTCGCGCGAGGGCATTATTTACCGCATCACCCCGCGTCGTAATGACGAGGTAAACGACACGTGGATGGCTGATAGTGGGCGCGATCTCTACAAGGCCGTTCGTTCCTCCGACCGGCTCGGCGCGGTGCGCGTCAACAACGTCGCCAGTGCGCTCGACATCGCGGTCAACTCCGCCGCCGAGCTGCTCAAGGCCGCCGCTGGCGCCATCGCCGTTGTGGGCTCGGGTCGCAGCAGTGTCGAGGAGCAGTTTCTGACCAGGAAGCTTGCCGAGGCGCTCGGCGCCTCGACGCAGCTTGTGGGCAGGGTGGGGGAGGGAGACAAGATCCTCATCTCCGCCGACCGTAATCCGAATGTCCGCGGTGCGCTGGTCACCGGACTCGTCAAGGAGTTGCCGGCCGCCAAGCTCGCCTCGCTCGGTGCGGCGATCGACTCCGGCAAAGTTCGCGCGATCGTTTCCGTGGGCGAAGATCTCATCGCCGCCGGCCTCACTGCCGCCCAGCTCGCCAAGGTCGCGGTGATTTATCTTGGCACGCACGAGAATGCCACCGTGGCTGCGGCCAAGGTCGTGATTCCGACGCTGTCCGTCTTCGAGAAGAGCGGCACGTTCGTTAACCAGCAGTTCCGTATCCAAAAATTCCTTACGTGCGTCCCTGGCCCGGCGGGCGCGGCGAGCGATCTGGTGGTGCTCTCGAAGCTCGTGGCCGCCGTCGGCGGTGCGGCGCTTCCCGCAGAACTCCACGCGCTCTGGAATGTGATCGCGACCGAGGTCGCTGCGCTCGGCGCCATGCGTTTCGCCAATATTCCCGAGACCGGCCTCGTGCTCGATGGCACGCCGTTCGCCAGCCTTGCCTTCCCCGAAGGTGAGACGCTGCACTACAAACCCGCCGCTGCCGCGGCGAAGGCCTGAACGATCCTCGTCATGCGCGGCGCAGCCTTGATCGCACTCGGCATCGGCTTCCTCCTCATGGGGGCAGGGCTCTATGCGCTCACGCTGAGAAAGCCTGCCAAAGCCGCGGTCGCACGGTCTACCAAAGCGCAGATGGTCAACGCGGCAGAGCTTGCCGAAGAGAACAAAAAGATGCGCGTCGCTGCGGGCGGCACCGCGGGCATCGGCGTGCTCTTCATCGCATTTTCCTTCTTCTGAGATGGTCGACTTTTACTACAGCCTCCACCCTGTCGTGCAGGGCCTCTTGAAGGGCCTCGCGGTGATCATGGTCATCTTCCCCATCGGCGGCGCGTGCTCGATGGCGGAGCGTAAGGTTTCCGCGTGGATCCAAGGCCGCCCAGGCCCCAATCGCGCGATCGTGCCCATTGCGGCCTACATTCCGATCATCGGGCCTTTTATCCAGCGGCTGGGCCTCTTCCACGTGATGGCCGATGGTGGGAAGATGCTGTTCAAGGAAGACGCGCTTCCCGGGCACGTTAACAAGTTTTACTTCATCCTCGCGCCCATCGTCGCGATGATCCCCGCGCTCACGACCATCACGGCCGTGCCATTCGGCGCTTACATCGACAAGGCCGGTCAGGTCATCCCGCTCGCGCTGGCGAATGTCGATATCGGCATCCTCGCGGTGTTTGCGGTTTCCTCGCTCGGTGTGTACTCGCTGATCCTCGCCGGTTGGGCCTCCAACTCGAAGTATCCTTTCCTCGGAGGCGTCCGTGCTTCCGCTCAGCTCATCTCCTATGAGCTTTCGATGACGATGTCGGTGATCCCGCTCTTCCTGTGGGTCAATGCTCCCGGTCGTGAGGCTACGCTGAGCCTCGCCCGCCTCGTCGAGTTCCAGAGCCAGCCCGGCTTTCTCGGAGGCATGTGGTTTATCTTTGTGATGCCGATCTCGGCTTTCATTTTCATCACGGCGCTCTTTGCGGAAACGAACCGTCAGCCGTTTGACATGCCGGAGTCTGAGGCCGACCTCGTCGGCGGTTTCCATACGGAATACGGCGCTTTCAAGTGGGGTCTCTTCTTCGTCGCCGAGTATGCGCACATGGTGATTGGCTCCGGTGTCTTCACGCTGATGTTCCTCGGGGGCTGGAATCCGCTGCCGTGGGTATCGCTCGCCGATCTTGTGGGATGGCTGGAGGGTCTTTCTCCGCTGGCGGCGCACCCGATAGCGGTGGGCATACTCTCGATCGTCATCTTCCTCGGCAAGGTTCTCGCGCTCATTTTCTTCTTCATGTGGGTGCGGTGGACTGTGCCGCGCTTCCGCTACGACCAGGTGATGGAGCTGGGCTGGAAGAAGCTCCTCCCGCTCTCCATCGCCAATCTCATCGTCTACGCGATCGCCATCGCGATCATCCAGACCAAGGCCTGATCCCAAACGCATACCCGCCATGGCCGTCATTACCGTAGAACGCAAACCGCTTACTTTCGCTGAGCGCACGTACGTCCCGCAGATCATGTCGGGTCTCAAGACGACGTGGAAGCACCTCGTCAAAAAGAAGACGACGCTCGAGTATCCCGAGCAGCGTCCCGCGATCCCTGCCGGCTACCGTGGCGTCCCCACGCTGGTGAAGGATCCCAATGGTCGCGAGAAGTGCGTCTCGTGCCAGCTCTGCGAATTTGTCTGCCCGCCCAAGGCCATCCGTATCACGCCCGGCGAGATCCCGCCCGATGCGCCGACTGGCCACGTCGAAAAGGCTCCGCAGGCCTTCGACATCGACATGCTCCGCTGCATCTACTGCGGCATGTGCCAGGAAGTCTGCCCCGAGGAGGCGATTTGGCTGCAGAATCAATTCTCCATGACCGGCTACACCCGCGAGGAGATGGTCAACAACAAGGCTCGCCTCTACGAAATCGGCGGGACGCTCCCCGACGACCATTTCAAGTGGGACAAGAAGAAGGCCGCCGAAGACCACGGCAACGATCGCCATTGATACTCAGATGGGCTCCCTCCTCTTCACTCTCTTCGCCGCGTTTACGGTGATCACCGCCATCGGTGTCGTCGTAAACAAGAATACCGTGAATGCCGCGATGTGCCTGCTGCTCTCGCTGGTCGGCGTCTCCGCACTCTTCGTCGCGCTCGAGGCCTACCTGCTGGCGTTTGTCCTCCTGCTGGTTTACGCGGGCGCGATCGTGGCGCTGTTCCTCTTCATCGTCATGCTGCTCGACACCAAGGGTGACGACCGGCCGAAGATTTCCGGCCTGCCGCTCGCCGCGCGCGTAATCGCCGTCGGCCTCGTGGCCTTGGGCGTCGTGTCTTTCGTCGCTCGCGGCCAGGTGAAGTCGCCGGACGTCGCGACGATCCCGGCCGTCGGCGCCAATCTGAAGCTTTACGCTTACCAGCTCTTCACGACGTACCTGCTTCCCGTGCAGGTCCTTGGCTTCCTGCTCCTGATCGCGATGATCGGCGTGATCGTCCTCAGCAAACGCTTCGACGGCCTGGAGGACATCAAATGATCCAGGACACACTCAACGCTTACCTGCTCGTCAGCGTGCTGCTCTTTGCGATCGGCCTGCTCGGCGTGCTCATCCGGCGCAATACCCTCATCGTCTTCATGTGCTTGGAGTTGATGCTCGTGGCCTCGACGCTGGCGCTCGTCGCCTTCTCGCGCTTCAACGGCACGATGGACGGCAACGTATTCGTCTTCTTCATCCTCACCGTCGCTGCGGCGGAAGTCGCCGTCGGCCTCGCCATCATCGTCGCCCTGTTCCGCAAGCGCGTGACCGTGCAGGTGGACGAGCTGAACACGCTGAAAAACTGAAGCCATGTCGTCGCTCCAGCTTGCCGTCCTCGTCCTTGTGATGCCGCTGCTCTCCGCTGCGGTGATCGGCCTTTTCCTGCGCCGCGCGGGCGGGGTCGCTTCGATCGTCTCCACCCTCACGGCTGCGGCCATCGCCGCCCTCGCGCTAGCGCTCGCTTTCGGCGGTGAGCGCTTCACGGGCTCTGCTACGTGGCTCACCTTCGGCGATTTCTCTCTGAAGCTCGGCGTCCTCTACGACGATCTTTCGGCGCAGATGCTCACCATCGTGGGCGTGGTCGGCCTTTGCGTACACGTTTTCTCGCTTGGCTACATGCACGACGACGCGGCTCGTGCGCGCTACTTCGGGGGCCTTTCGATCTTCATGTTTTCGATGATCGGCATCGTGTTTGCCGACAATCTTTTCATGATGTTCATCTTTTGGGAGCTGGTCGGATTCAGCTCCTGGCTGCTCATCAATCACTACCTGCACAAGGACTCGGCGGCGGCGGCTTCGAAGAAGGCCTTCATCGCCAACCGGGTTGGCGACTTTGGGTTTCTGCTCGGCATCGTCTGGTGCTACGCGCAGTTCGGCACGGTGAGTCTTTCCGAGCTCGCCAGCATCCTCGGCGCACCCGGAGCTCCTGTGATCACCGCTGGCATCCCGCTGCTGCTCTTCTGCGGCGCCGTCGGCAAATCCGCGCAGCTTCCGCTGCATGTCTGGCTCCCTGATGCGATGGAAGGCCCGACGCCTGTCTCCGCTCTTATCCATGCCGCCACCATGGTGGCGGCCGGCATTTACATGCTGTGCCGCATCAATCTCCTGATGGTGCCCGATGCGCTCACCGTCATCATGTGGGTCGGCGTAGTCACTGCGGTCTATGCCGCGCTCTGCGCCATCATCCAGAGCGACATCAAGAAGGTCCTCGCCTACTCCACACTATCGCAGCTCGGCTACATGGTCGCGGCTTTCGGCCTCGGCAAGCTCACCGTCACGCATGGCAGCGGCTCCGATGCGCATGTGCACGAGTATGCGCTCGCCGGTCTCGGCGCAGCGATGTTCCACCTCACCACGCATGCCTTCTTCAAGGCGCTGATGTTTCTCGGCTCGGGCTCCGTCATCCATGGCTGCCATCACGAGCAGGATATTTTCAAGATGGGCGGTCTGAAAAAGAAGATGCCGCTCACGTTCGTCACGTTTACGATTGGCGTCCTCGCGATCATCGGCATGCCGGGCCTTGCCGGCTTCTTCTCCAAGGATGCGATCCTTTATCTCGCCTACGCCAACAACAAGGCGGTCTTCGCGCTCCTCGCCTTCACCGCGATCGTTACTTCGTTCTACATGGTGCGCTTGTGGATCCTGGTCTTCCTCGGTACGCCGCGCAGCGAAGAAGCTAGCCACGCCCACGAGGGCGGCCTCTCTCTCACCGCGCCGCTCGTGGTGCTCGCGATCCTTTCGGTGATCGGTGGCTACGGCTTTGTTTACCACTCGGCCTTCGCCGACGTGATCGAGCTCGTACCGCATCCCGAGGGTAGCGATCATTATTTGATTCTCGGGGTCTCGATCGCGGTGATGGTCATCGGTGCGGTCGTGGCCTTGGCGGTTTACAAGCCCGCTGCCACTGACGCACTCCAGCAAAAGGCGCCCGGCCTCTTTGGCGCGTTACGCGCGCTCTGGTCCTCATTCGACCGCGCTTACGACTACTACGTCGCCAAGGTCCAGCAACGCTTCGCGATGCTGCTCAATTTCATCGAGCAGATCGTGCTCGCTGGCCTGATCGTCCGCGGTCTCGCCGGTATCACAGGCCTGTTTGGCCTCGGCACGCGTGCGCTGCATGTCGGCAATCTCAATACCTACGCGTACTGGTTCCTCCTGGGCGTAGTGGCCCTCTGGGCCTTTGCCGCTGGCTACCTGAAATTCTGACCCGATGAGCCAATTGCCCTTCGATCCCCTGTTGATCTCCATCGCGACTCCGCTCGCGGTGGCCTTGCTCATTGCGCTCGGCCTGCCCAAGCGCTGGTCGATCAAGCTCGCCTACTTCGCCTTCGCGGTGCCGCTGCTGATGTCGCTGCACACGTGGTATCACTTTTCGGGCGCGGTGCAGGAGAGTGGCTATGCGTTTCTCAAGACGTACTCGACCGGCCTCGATGCGGTCGGCATCACGCTGAAACTGGGCCTCAACGGCATCTCGATGCCGCTCTTTGCCATGGCGGGCATCGTCGGTTTCGCCGCCGGTCTCTATGCGCTCCAGTCGCAGGCCGAGCGTCTCAAGATCTACGTCATGCTGCTCCTCATCATGCAGGGCGGCTTGATGGGCGTCTTCGCCAGCGTCGACATCTTCTATTTCTATTTCTTCCACGAGCTCGCGCTGATCCCTACCTTTATCATGGTCGGCGTCTGGGGCGGGCGTGATCGCCAGTACGCGGCGATGAAGATGACGATCTACCTCACCGCTGGCGCGATGATCTCGCTCGTCGGTCTGATCGCCCTCTACGTGAAGAGCGGCGCCAGCACCTTTGATCTCATCTCGCTCAAGGCCTACCTCGCGAGCAAGCCCCTGGCCGACACGGTGCAGCAGAATATCTTCGGCCTGCTCGTCCTCGGTTTCGGCGTGCTGGTTTCGCTCTGGCCGCTGCACACGTGGGCGCCCCTTGGCTATGGCGCTGCGCCGAGCTCCAATGCGATGCTCCATGCGGGCGTGCTGAAGAAGTTTGGCCTCTACGGCCTCATCCAAGTCGCTCTCCCGCTCCTCCCGGCCGGCGCGCTCCACTGGGCTCACCCGCTAGCCTGGCTCGCCGTGATCGGCAACGTGCTGATCGTCGGCTTTATCACCATCGCGCAGCGCGATCTGAAACAGATGCTCGGCTACAGCTCCGTGATGCACATGGGCTACGCCTTCCTCGGCATCGCGACCGGCTCGGTGCTCGGTGTCGGGGGTGTCGTGCTGATGATGGTGGCTCACGGTCTCTCGGTCGCGCTCCTCTTTCAGTTGGCGACGTGTGTGCATCATCGCACCCACACCTTTGCGCTCGATGAGATGGGCGGCCTTGCGACCAGGACTCCTGTCCTCGCCGCGCTCTTCGTCGCGGGTACTTTTGCGAGCATCGGCCTCCCTGGCTTCGCCAATTTCTGGGGTGAGCTCACGATCTTTGTCGCGCTGTGGAAGTTCTCTCCAGCGATCACTGTCATCGCCGTCGCCGGCGTCGTGATTTCTGCGATCTATGGCCTGCGCGCTGCGGCTTCTGTCTTCTTCGGCACGCAGAGCGCACAGCTCTCGGAGGTCGTCGCCAAGCATCCACCTGCCGATCTTCGCTGGTCGGAGCGTATCCCAGCGCTGGTCCTTCTGATCGCGCTGCTTTTTGTTGGCCTCTGGCCAAAGTCGATGTCCGACGCGATCGACCGCGCATTTCCGGCCGCCAAGGCCCAGGTCGCGAATGCGAACCGCTAAGCCCTCTCTCGGATGAATCTCGAACTCGCCAAACAAGCCGCCGAGAACAATCTCTGGAGCGCGATCTTTCCCGAGCTCATGCTCGGCTGCATCGCACTGCTCCTGCTCGTGCTTGAGATCGTGCTGCCCAAGAAGCAGCACAGCTACATCCCGGACATCGCGATGGCGGGCCTCCTCGGCACGCTGATCGGATTGTTCCTTAACTGGAAGTCCTCGATCTTGGACATCGAGACGTTCAACGGTCTCATCCTGCACTCGGCCTCCGGCCAGACGATGCGGGCCTTTTTCCTGCTTTCCGCGCTGCTCGTCTGCGTGCTGGCGCGCATCACGCTTGCCCGCCAGCCGATGCCCAAGGTGGAGTTCTTCCACATCCTTCTCGTCGTCACCGCGGCGATGATGCTGCTGGCTCAGAGCAATCATTTCGTGATGCTCTTCGTGGTGCTCGAGACCCTCACCATCGGTCTCTACATCTTGGTGAGCTATCATCGCACGAGCGGCGCCTCATTGGAGGCCGGCCTCGAGTATCTTGTGATGGGAGCGCTCAGCTCGGGCCTGTTGCTTTTTGGCATCGTCCTTCTCTACGGGGTGGCGGGTAATCCCCAGCTCCCGGCCCACTCGGCCAACTCGATGCAGTACGGTGAGCTCGCGCGCTTCCTTGCCGCGAATCCCAACAACTTCCTCGCCAGCCTCGGCATCGTGCTCGTGCTCTCCGGCGTCGCTTTCAAGATTGGCGCATTTCCCTTTCAGATCTGGGTGCCCGATGTTTATCAGGGGGCTCCTACGCCCGTGACGGCGTTTCTGGCGGTCGCCTCCAAGGGTGCAGGGTTTGCCGTGCTTCTCGCCTTGTGTGGCAAGGGTGGCGTATTCGCCTCCTACGCCTGGCTGACTACCCCCATCCTCACCGTGATGGCTGCGGCCACGATACTCTTTGGCAATTTCGCAGCGCTCACGCAGTTTAATGTGAAGCGACTCATAGGGCTTTCGGGTGTGTCGCACGCGGGGTTTCTGCTGCTTGGCGTCGTGGCCTCGCAGGCGTCTTCGCTGGCGACGGGGGCGATCTATTTTTACCTGTTTGCGTACCTCATTGCGTCCTTCGCCGTATTTGGCGTTATGGCGCACGTAGCTGGCCCTGAGGATCACGAGCAAGACGTAGAGCACTATCGCGATCTCTCGAAAGAAAGCCCGTTCCTCAGTGCTGTCCTCACTGTGGGTCTTGGGTCGCTCGCGGGCGTGCCCCCTCTCGCGGGCTTCATGGGCAAGTTCTTGATTTTTGTCTCCGCTTACCAAGCCGGCGCGCGCTGGCTGCTGGCTATCGCCGTCTTTGGTGTGGTGATCTCCTTCTACTACTACTTCGGTTGGCTTAAGGAGGCTTTCTTCGCACGCAGACAGTTCCCGAGCGACGTCGCCGATCCGCGTCCCGCCCGCACTCCCGTCGGCTTACTTGCAGGCATCACCCTCGCGCTTCTGGCTCTGGCTTCTGTTGCGATCGGTTTCTATCAAGCTCCGCTTGCCCAGCTCCTCGCCTCGCGTTGAGCGCGGGACGTGAAAAAGGCACGGAGCGGGTCTCCGTGCCTAGGATGTCGAGGGAGTAAGTTAGAGGTTACCGCCCCGTGGGCGCGCCTGCGCCGGGATTCCAGTACCCCGGAGTCCAGCGTTGGCTTGCTGCGTCGTAGTTGCCCGGTATCCACGTCGCTCCAGGGGTCGGAGGACGTTCCCAAGAGCCAAAGCTCCAGTTCCATCGGTCCCCATTCCAAGTGTAGTGACCCGGCACCCAAACCTGTCCATCGTTGGCCGTCGTGGGGGTGCTTTCCCGCATTGCTGCAGGAGGGGCGGAGGTGACTTTCACGGCTGGCGCGGGCCCCATGCTGGCGTCACCGGCTTTGGACGAACCGAGTGCAGATCGCGTCATTTTGCGATCGGCGGGCAACGACTCCGCTCCCGCCGGGATGATGGGCTCGATTTTCTTCGGCTCTGTGCTGCCGGGGGCCGGAGTCGGCTTTAGCGAGCCATCTGCTGCAATGGGCGGAGGCGCGCTGGAGGTGACCGGGATCTCAGATTTGGATATCCCGCTCAAGGGCGACGCATCCGATGGAGCGGCAACGCGTGTGCTGGTAGAGGTGTCAGCACGCTCCACTGTGGGAAGGCCGGCGGGATCGGCGACTCCCTGACTGGGCGTCACCGTATTCATGTTAGGTGTGTAGAGCGGGGCACCCGTGGGTGATGTGCTGATAACGCTACCGGGTGCTGTGCCGGACGCCCGGGCCCGGTTGCCGCCGCTATCAAGTGTTGCCGAGCCGGTGGCTCCCGAGGCACTTGAAGATGAGGCAGTGCCGGCACTCGCCGAAGCGCCAGGAGCTCCCCCGCTGGCACTGCCGGCCGAGCCGGCGCTTCCCGCGCCACCTCCAGCGCCCGCTCCACCGCCGCCTGATCCGCCGCCTTGGGCGAAGCATACGGCGCTACACAGGCCAGCGACTACGATTAAGGTCTTGGTGGTTGTGGCAGTCCTTTTCATAGGGCGAAGAGTTTTTAGGGTTGAGGTGATCCGGCCGCGCCGCGGCGAGATAGATTCTCGCGGAGTGATCTTCGGCTACACCGATGGACCGGGGTGCGGGGACGCGGTTCGGCGGTCATCTGCTGAATGAATCTTGCGAGTTGCCCGACGAAGTGCCGCCATTCCCCCACGCTGCATGAGAATCACCGGTCTTGCCCTTGTCCCGCCTCCCACAGCCGCCGATCTCCCCAAGGTCACCCCGGAGCTGCTCGCTTCCGTGCTCGCGCGATATTCGCGGAGTAACAAGGGCATCGGCGCGATCTTGGAGAAGGTTGATCTCGCAAATCCGGATGCCTCGATCGACCGCATCCTGAATTTTGTCGACTATGGCCATGCGTCCATCGGCGGGCTCACAGGCGGCCTCGCCATCGCGTTGGACGATGTATCGATGTGGCTGGCGTACAAAATTTTTGAGATTGCCACGATGGCCGACGGACAGGAGTCGAGCACCCGCTACATCACCATGGAGCCCACGAATCTTCCTTCGGCGGAAGAGCTTGGGGTGCCGGGAGATCTCGCAGAGCGGTGGCGCGAGGTGATGGCAAAGTCCTTCGCGGCCTATAACGCAGAGTATGCGCGCCTCGATGCGCTCGCCACCGCTGAGCCCGGAAGGGTGCGGCTCCCTGAGGGCGCCAAGCCCGCCGTCGTCACGCGCCTGCGCAAAAACTACGCGCTCGACCGAGCCCGCTACTTCATCCCCTTCGCCACCCGCACCAATCTCGGCCTTGTCCAGTCTTCGCGCATGTGGGCGGTGACCGTAAAGCACCTCGATTCGCTGCCGCATCCCGAGGCTCGGTCCGCAGCGAAACTCATCCGCGAAGAGTTGCTCAAGCAGTCGCCCAGGCTCATGCGCCATAGCTTCGCGGAAAAATCCTACACGGCGCAGGCGCAGCAAGAACTGGAGTCGGCGCTCGCTCTTGGCCGTGAAAGGCTGTCTGCCGCGCCTCTCTCCGACGAGGTGTGGGTGCACGTCGATCGCGCCACACCGCCTTGGCTGCCCGAGACACAGGCTATTGCCGATGCGCTGCGCCATCGCTCCAATCGCTACGGCCAGCAAGGCACTGCGACGCGACGCATGCGTGTGACTTTTGCCTGGAACAACCTGGCGCTGGCCGAACTGCGCGACCTCAATCGTCATCGCACTGGTCACCGCTACACACCGCTGATTCAGGCTGGGTTCTACCTCCCACCCGAGATCGATGCCGCAGTGCACCGATCGCTCCTCGAGGAACAACTCTCGCTCACGCGCGAGCTTATGGCCCGTGGCTCACCGGCTTACGTGTACTCGCTGCTCCTTGGCGCTCAGACGCCATTCGAGCATAGCACTCACGCGGATAAGTTTATCTACGAAGCTGAGCTTCGCACCGGCATGGGCGCGCACTATCGATACGCGGAGCACCTTGGCGCGGCGCTACGGAGCTTTCTCCAGCAGGTGCCGGAGGCACGCGACTGGGTGGTGGAAGGCACGGCGGAGCCCGAGTAATACTTTGTAAAAACCGTGCTCTCACGGCGATGCGTAGCGGCTGCAAATAAATAGATTTGCGGCGTGCGGCTGCTTCTCCTTGCTGAGGACAAGTTCGATGAAGCGGTCCGGCTTGATCATTCTTGCGAGCGTTTGTCTCGGGGCCTTCTCGGCTCGCGGCGCCGATGCGACTACTCCCATCGATTACACCCAGCGCAATGCGCCCTACGCGCCGGGCGCCAAGGATGTCGACGCGGATACGCGTAAACCGGAGATCAACGAGGCGGCGCAAAAGAAGCGCGTGACGCCGGGTACCATCGAGAAAAAGCCCGCCGCCGTGGGAGAGCGTCGGGCGCCGATCGATATCAACGAGGCGCGTGACAAAACCGTGATCGATAAGGATACGCGCAAACCCGAGAAGCGTGAGCAACCCAAGAGTTTGCGTGACGGGCAGCTTTCGAGGTACTCCACGACGGACGATCCGCGCAAACCGACCGCAAACACCGTCTCGAAGTATCAGGAGGCCCTCACCGCCGGTAACGGCGTGGAAATCGGCAAGCTACCCGCAGGAAGCAAGGTGACTACGACAAAGATCAATCGCTTCGTCTTTCGCAAGAATGGCGGCGAACTCACCGAGTCCGCCGCGCGTGGCGCTGTGACGCCCGCCGCTGGCGGCTCCACGCTCAAGTAAATCCCGGAGCCCATGAGTTTTCGCGTCCTTCAGTTCAATATGCAGTTTGGGCAGATATGGGATGACACCTATCCCGATCGCGCGCCCATCCGATTGGAAGCGACACTGGAGGAGATCAACCGCCACGATGCCGATGTGCTTCTGTTGCAGGAGGTCGAGCAAGCGCTGCCGGGGGGCGTGCAGTTTCAGCCTCCACCCAATTACACGAAGCTCAAGGCCGCACTTCCTGGGTACGACAGCTTCTTTAGCTATCCCAAGGCTGATCCGCGTGAGCTGCCGTTCGGCATCGGCCTTGCGATTTTTTCCCGCACGCCGCTACACGAAACAATGCGGCTCGATCTACCTTCGCCGCCCATCCCGTTTGAGTTTATGGGGGAGCAAAAAACTCCCACCGACCGCGTGCTGATCGGTGCGCAGACGACGATCGGCGGCCGCAGTGTGCAGCTATTCAATACCCACCTGCTCGCATTCTTCATGCTCGGTTCGAGCAGCTCGGCCAATCCCTTTCAGCGCAACCTCGTGGCCGAGCAGCTGGCCCGCTCGAAAGGCCCGACCTTGCTGGGCGGCGATTTCAACGTCACCAAGCACGACTCGCTGATCGCGCAATTTGGCGAGGTCGGCTACAACTCCGTGCAATCGACGGAGATCACTTGGCGTCGGCGGCCCTACGTGCTCGATCACGTATTCCACAACGCCGGCCTGCGCTGCGTTTACCAAAAAGTCCACCCGACACCTGCCAGCGATCACCATGCGATCGTGGCGGATTTCGAGTTTGCCTGAGATTTACGCGCGGCGGACGCGTTCTTTCTCGGCCTCGCGGTCTTCCTCGATCCGGGCGCGCTCGCTCGCGATCTGCTTCTGCACCTTCTCTATTTCTTCGAGATTCTGCGTGGCGTAGGCCTCGTTGAGCTGCTTCTTCAGAAAGATCTCACGCTCTGCCAGCTTGCCCTTGTACACGCGGTCTATCTCCGCGAGCCGGGCTTTCTGCTCGGGCGTGAGCGGTTTGCTGGCGGGCTCGGATTTGGCGAGCCGTTCCATGGCGAGTTCGTAGGCGCTTTTCATGGGAATGAGGTGAACCATGAAATGCGCGAAACACACGCAAGAAAAACAGGGTTTCGGCGCGACGTGCGTCAGGGATAATTCACCGCGAATACAAGCGCCATAGCCACGACTGCAAAGGGCGGCAACCACCAGCGCTGCCCGCGCCAGCGCGCCGCATAGCCCCCGAGCAGGAGCGCCAGCAACGTCGCCAGCAAGGCAGGGCCGATCCAGGGTGAAACGAACTTTGCCGCGACGTAGACCCCGGGGACCTGCACGCTGAGTTCCACCAGCCAGTTTACCAGCCAGAGAAAGAGGGCGGCCGCATGGTTGGGCAGAATGGCCAGCGCATCGATGCCGGTCAGTCCCAGGAGCAGGGAGATAAACCCCGCGAGTGTCGCCAGCATCGCGGCGGGGATGAGCACGAGGTTGGCCGCCAGCGCGCCGGGAGTGAGCAGGCCGAAGAATTGCACGCTGGTCACAAAACTCACCAGCGTCGTTGCTATTCCGATGGCCAGTGCGAGCGCCAGACCTCGCCAGGCTTTGTCTCCAGCGTGGTGCCACCACCGCCACGTCGGCCGTGGCAGCAGGCTCCACGGTGTCCAGCGCTCCATCCACCTATCGCTCAGAGGCAGTCCCAGTACGAGCAGTGCCGTGACGATCACATAGCTCATCAGGAAGCTTGCGCTGAAGACCTGCAGTGGCGCCACCAGCAGCACTGCTAGTGCGGAGGCCGCGAGCGCCGCGAGGGCATTGCGCGGCTGCCGCAGCACAAATGCGGCATGCACAAACACCGCCATGATAAACGCCCGCACCGCAGAAGGCGACGCCCCCGTGATATCGACAAACAGCCAGAGCAGCGCCGCGCCGAGGATGAAGCGTGCCCACATGGGTAGCCGCAGCATGGCGAGAAGAAACTGGAGAGCTGCGGCGATCACCCCGATGTTCATGCCGCTGATGGCGAAAAGGTGCATCGTGCCGCTTTGCATGAAAAGCGTGCGCTGTTCGCTGCTGAGTTCGTGCGTCTGGCCGAGCATCATCGCGCGCAGCAGCCCGGCGAGTTCGGGGTATTTCTGCTCGATGCCCGAGCCGAGTATGGCGTGGAAACGCTCGGCCGCGCGCTCGCAGAAGCGATAGTATGCAGAGGCCGGTCTCAGCTCGGTCAGGATCTGGCCACGGGTGAGTCGGAAATTCATGCCAGCTCCGGCCAGATAGCCGTCGAAGGTATCGGCGGGAGGACTCCGCGGTAGAGTCACCAGCACGCCCACTGCTGCGATCCGCACGCTGCGAATTGGCCGGGCTTCGCCGCGCCGCAGGCTGAGTGAGAAGTACAGCCGCTGCCCGACTAGGTCGACGAGGTGCGCATCCGCTGCTACGACTCGGGCTAGGCCGTTGGCGCGGCGCGGATCTTCGCTGGCGAAGACCCGCTCGACCTCGAGCGAGAGCCTCGCTTCCCTCGGGGGCAGGGCATCCCACGCGGGCAGCCGTACTCGATGCAGCGTGTAGCTGGCCGAGCCCGCCAGCATCATCGCCAGCAAGAGCGTCGGAGCCCAGCCCCGCCACCCGCGCCAGCTGGCGAGCACGGCATAGATTGCCGCCGCGACGCTGCCGGTGAGCAGGAGGATAGGTGCGCCCGCGGGAAGCGCCTTCCCGGCCGCCAGCCCCGCGATGAAGGGGAGCACGAGCCACAACAACGGCGCGCGATGTCCGAGGCTGCGGCTGATCATGCTGCGAAACACCCGCCAGGCTAGCTCCGCTTCACCACATCCCGGGGCGCGGTGTCGACGGTGCCGGGGGCATTGAGTTCCTTCGCGCCCCGGGCGCCGAGCTCGGCCAGTTTACGGGCACCGGGGAGAAGCATGCCCTCGAAGGAGCCGACTGCCTGATTGTACCCCTTCATCGCGGTGTCGAGCCCCCGGCCCACCTTGTCGAGATTCTCGGCAAAGGTGGATATCCGGTCGTGCAGCGCGCGGCCTAGTGCGCTGATCTCATCGGCGTTTTTGGATACGGATTCCTGGCGCCACCCGTACGCGGCGGCCTTCAGCAGAGCGATGAGTGTCGTCGGTGTCGCGAGCAGCACGCGCCGAGCGAGCGCGCGGTCCAGGAGTTGGTTGTCGGCCTGAAGCGCCGCCGTGAGGAAGTGGTCGCCCGGCAGGAAAAGTACCACAAACTCCGGCGCGGGCTGAAATTGCTCCCAATAGTTTTTTGCGCCGAGCGAGTCGATATGGCCTCGTACCTTGCTCGCGTGGTCAGCCAGCCGTGCGGCGCGCACCGTCTCATCCGTCGCCTCGTGCGCGGCGCGGAAGGCCTCGAGTGGGGTCTTGGCATCCACGACGATCCTCTGCCCTCCGGGCAGGCGCACCACGAGGTCGGCGCGGAGCGCCCCGGCGGTCTGCTGTTCGGCAAAGTCGCAGTAGCCCAGCATGTCCGCCATCTCTACGACACGGCGGAGCTGTAGCTCGCCCCAACTCCCGGCGTAGGTGGTCGAGCGGAGCGCCGTGGAAAGCTTGGATGCTTCCGTCTGGAGCTGTATTTGGGCCAGGTTGAGGCTCTTGAGCTGCTCGCCGAGCGCGCCGTAGGCGCTGGCTCGAGCTTTCTCGATTTCTCCGATCTTCGAGTCTACCTTTTCGAGCGATTCCCGGAGAGGTCGTACCAGCGCCTCGACGGCCTGTTTGCGTTGCTCGAGTTCGCCGGTGGATTGCTGCTGGAGCTGGGCAAAAGCCTGTTTGGCCTGCTCGAGAAAGTCCGTGCGGTTGGTGCGCAACGCGTCAGCCGACAGAGCCTTGAACTCGTTGGTCAATCGTTCATGCGCTTCGCGTTCCGCAGCCAGCTGGGTCGAGAGTTGTGCGTTCAGCGTGGCGAGGCGCGTGCCCTCGGCGCGCAATGTCGCGAGATCGGCCGCGAGCTTGGCATTTTCTTCGGCGCGGGCTCGTAGCCGTTCGTCGAGGGCCGCCGTGCGCGATCGCAGGAAAAGCCACACGAGGGCGCCCGCGACAACAGCGGTGAGGAAAAGCAGGCCGGTAAATTGCACCTAAAAACCGTTGGCTTAGTATCTAGGTAGTTCAACTCTGGATGCGCGCCTTGACACCTTAAACCGCTCGCTGCAAACAGCGTTATGCTGCGGGGTTTCACGCCGCCTGCGCAGCCACAACTCCCAAGCTTCACCTTCCTCGCATGCTGACCGAGAATTCTTCGGCTGTAGCCACTTCCGCAAGTGCGGAACGTCCAGCCGTGCTCGTGGTGGATGATGAGTATGGCCCTCGCGAATCGATCGCCTTCAGCCTCTCAGGGGAGTTTGAGGTCGATACCGCCGAGCGGGCCAAGGAGGCCTTGGCCAAGATCAAGGCCAAGGCCTACGCCACGGTCGTGCTGGATATCCGCATGCCGGAGATGGATGGCATCAAGGCGCTCGAGGAGCTGCGCAAGATCGATCCTCACGTCTCGGTGATCATGCTCACCGGCTACGGCACCCTCGCGACGGCGCAGCAGGCGATGGTGGCCGGGGCCAATCAGTATCTTCGCAAGCCACCGGATATCCCGGAATTGATCGATGCCGTCCGCAAGCAGACCCAGCAGACGCGCGTGCGCCGTGCCCAGGCACTTGCGGCTTCAGAAGCTCAGAGCATGAATCTCGCGCTCAAGCGCGAGATCGAGCAGAATGAGCCCCAGATCTGGCAGGCCCGCGCATCGGTGGAGCTGGTGCACGATCTCAACAATCCTCTCACCGTGGTCATCGGTTACGCTGCGCTCGTCGCGGAGGAGGCCAAGATGCTTGCGGGCAGAGATCCTGAGACGGCGAAGAAGCTTCTCGAATACGCGGCCATGGTGGAAAAGGCCTCCGAGTATTGCCATCACCTCTCGGAAAACTGGCGGCTCGCCTCCAAGCAGGCCACCGAGTTTCGGCCCGTGGATATCGTGGCCATCGCGCGCGAAGTCAGGCAGGTCATCTTTTTTGGCAACACCGCCATCCACGTCACAGGTCTGCAGGAGGGCTGGATCAAAGGCTCTAAGTTTGAGCTGATGCGCGTCTTCCAAAATCTCTTCAAGAACTCCCTCGAAGCTAGCGCTACCCGCGTCGAGGCCGCCGTCAGCCGCCAGGGAGATACGCTCACCGTCACCATCTCGGATAACGGTGCAGGCATGGACCCGGATCGGGTGAAGCGGGCCATGCACGGGGGGTTCAGCAGCAAGGCCACCGGCACAGGTTTGGGCCTGAGCATTTGCCGGCATTTGGTCGGCACTCATGGTGCAACCTTCGGCCTGGAGTCGGCGCCCGGGAAGGGTACGACGATTAAGCTCACGTTTCCGGCCGGTTCTCCGGCATGAAGGGTCGCAGGGTAAAAATCACCGGTCTCGGTTTCGTCACCCCCGCGGGTATCGGAAAGGATGCTTTCCGCCAGGGCATCCTCGAATCGCGCAGCCATGTTAACGTGGTAAAGCGATTTCCCGAGGATGGCGGCGAGTTCGTCGCCGCGGAAGTGAAGAAATTCAACGTCGGCGACTACAACGAGGATCCTGCCTCCAAGCGCCTGCCGCGGCACACGCAGTTTGCCCTCGCCGCGGCCAAGATGGCGCTCGACGACGCCGGGCTATCCGCCGGATCCCCGCTCTCCAAGCTCGCTCCGATCGTGATCACCGGCACCTCGCTGATGGACAGCGCGGTCATCAACAAGACGATCGAGGATGTCACCAAGAAAGGGCCTCGATTCGGCCTTGCGCGAGTAGTCTTCCAAGGGCCGGTGGCGGCCATCCCCGCTGCCGTGGCCGAAAGCGTCGGCGGTGCGCGCACCCTTTCGCTGCAGAGCGCGTGCTGCGGCGGCTGCGATGCCATCGGGCAAGCCGCGCAGATTGTCGCCAGCGGCGAGGCCGATCTCGCGATCTGCGGTGGCACCGAAGCGCCGATTTATTATCATCCCATGCTCGAGTTGCGTCTGGCTGGCCTATCGCCCGCCACGTCTGAGCGGCCCGAGCAGCTCTGTCGGCCTTTCGATCTATGGCGGACTACCGGGGTGATCGGGGAGGGCGCTGCTATCGTCATCCTGGAGCCGGAGGAGAGTCCCCGGCCGGGCTACGCTTTCGTGCGCGGCTACTCGTTTGCCACCGATGTCCCTGGCCAGCCCGGCGAGGGTTGGCGAAATGCTGTCGAGATGGCGCTCGCCAATGCCCGCGTCGACCCTTCTGGCGTCGACTCCATCAATGCTTGGGGCCCTGGGCACAAGGAAATCGATGCGATGGAGGCAACCGTGCTGCGCTCGGTCTTCGGCGCCCGCCTCGACAATATACCAGCCGCCTCGATCAAAGGCGCCTTGGGCAATCCCTTTGCCGCCGCCGGCGCCATACAAGTGGGTTGCGCCGCACTCGGCATGCAGCAATCGTTCATTCCCCCCACCGTGAACTGGACGCACCCCGATCCAGCCTGTCGGCTTAATCTCTCGAACCGCGCGCGGTTCGTGCCGTCGGCGCTGACGCTGGTCAACTCGCATGGAGTCTCCGGCACCAACTCCTGCCTCTTGCTGGAACGATGCAGCTAGACCTGAACATAATCGCCGCCATCACGGCGCTCGTGGTGGGGTTCTCCGCTTTCTGGTCCAATCCAAAGCGTCAGATCAATCGGATCTTCCTCACTCTCTCCGCGCACACCGCGGTGTGGATGATCTCGGTGAAGATCACGATGGATGCGGAGGATGTCTTCCTCTTGAAGGTGACGACGGCGATCGGTGCCTTCATGCTGTTTCACCTGTGGGTGGTGAAGGAGACGCTGATTCAGTCCAGCGAGCTCATCTGGAAAAAGGTACTGCGTGGTTGGCCATGGTTGCTTTGGTGTGCGCTGCTCGCCGGGCTGCCTTTCACCGAGTGGTTCATCCCCGCCCACTCCACTCCGGAGAACCCGATTTTCGGGCTTGGCTACTATGGCTACCTCGCCGGACTGATCGGCGGGTATATCGCGCTCTTTTCGCGTACGCTTCTCCAGTCGCGCGAGCAGTCTGGCGTCACCCGGATGGAGTTGCAGCTCCTGCTGCTCGGCGGCTGCGTAGCCTGTGGTTGCGTCATGCTCATCATGCTGCTGCGCAGCATCTGGGGCCCATTTCTCCTCGCGCGGCTGAAGCCGCAGCCTCTCGTCGTCCTGATCTTTTACTTGGTCACTGTGGTCGCCATTTCCACCCGGCGAATCTTCGATGCCCGCCAGATCCTGCTGGTGGGCCTGCAAAAATCGGTGCTCGTCGCGGTCGTCGCCGCCGGGGCATTCGGTGCCTACACGGTGCTAGAGTGGGTGCTCTCGGATACGCTGGCGGTCTTTGCCACGACTGCGATCGGTCTCTGGTGGGCGGCCTTTGTGAGCGGCCAGCTGGATCGGCTGCTGCAGTTTTATCCTGAGGCCAAGGTGGCCCGGCAGGCGGCGTTCTCTGCCGCGCAGCGCGAAAATCGCGCGGAGAATCTGGAGCGCGCCTTTCTCTCCGTGCTCAAGGGCTGGGGGCAATCGGAGCAGGCGCTCATCCTTTCCGGCCGCCGCGAAAATCTCGTGGGGCAGGGCATCGCCATTCGGGCGGATGCACCCGCGATTTCCGCCCTCCGCCAGCTCCAGTGGGCTACGCCGGAGCGTTTAGCTCGCGAGCGTTCCACGCCCAATCGCAGCGCGCTCCTCAGTTTCATGGAGGAGCGCAAACTCGGCGTCATGGTGATCGCCGAGGGACCCTCGCTCACCGTCGTCTCTGGCGTGGGTGTCGGTGCGTCGCGCCGTCCTTTCACCTACCCGCAGGTCACCCAGCTCATGGAGCTGGCCTCGATCATGGAGAGCGCTCTGGAGCGGGCTCACTTTTCCGCCAAGGTGCAGCACACGGAGCAGCTGGCGACAGTCGGCCTGCTCGGCGCGAGCCTCGCGCATGAGATCCGCAACCCCCTGGTGTCGATCAAGACCTTCGTCCAACTGCTGCCCACGCATCACCAGGATCCGCGCTTCCGCGAAAAATTCTTCAAGCTCATCGGCGACGAGGTTGGCCGCATCGACCAGCTCACCGAGCAGCTCCTCGATCTCGCTTCGCCCCGCACCTACGAGGCCAAGCAGATCGAGCTGCACCCGCTGCTCCGCTCCAGCCTCGACCTCGTCGCCGCCAAGGCCGCGCATCGCAACGTGCGCTTCATGACGGAATTCGATGCCACGCCCGACGCAGCGTTCACCGATGCCTCCGCTGCAAAACAGGTCATGCTCAACCTGTGCTTTAACGCCATCCAAGCCGTCGAGATGCAGGATGATACCCACGAGCGCTGGGTAAAGATTGCCACCCGCAATACTCCCACCGGCATCGAGATGGCAGTGGCGGATAGCGGCCCAGGCATCGCGCCCGAGATCCGGCCGCGGCTTTTCCAACCTTTCCAGACCACCAAGTCCACGGGCTTTGGCCTGGGCCTTGCCATTTGTAGCGACATCCTTGCGAATCTAAACGCCAGCATCTCCGTCGATCCGCCGGCCCCTGGCTGCGGTGCGACGTTTCGCGTGACGTTTCCATGCCAACCCTTGTCATCCTAGCCACGATCGACGCCTCGCTTGCCGACGCGTGGGAGCGGCAGTTGCCGGCAGGGCGGATGGCCCTGCGGGTAGGCGGCCAAGGCTTCCCCGGCGGCACCGCGCCCGGCTTTGCCGCCGTGGTGGTGCTCGATGCCGTGGCGGAAATGGAGCTTCCTCCGGCCTTTGCACGCTGCCCCACGATCTTCGTCGGCGAGCCGCGCAGCCTCCCCTTTGAGCAGGCTCGCATGTCGGCCCGGGCCAAGGTCTACCTCTCCTACGAGGAGAGCGCGACGCGCCTGCGCGAATTTCTCCCCCTCGTCGAGGAGGTCGCGGAGAAGCAATCGCTTGTCGAGATGCTGATGGAGAAAAGCCGCCGGGCCGAGCAGGCCAAGGCGCCGGCTCGCACTCCCGCGCCCGATAACGCCGAGCTCTGGGATTTTCTCGAAGGTGCTATCGAAAATCTGGATACGCGAGATCGCCTCATCGCAGAGTTCCGCCGGGCCTCCCGGCATGTGCTGCGCGCCTCTCACGCCGTCTTCTTCCTTCGTGAGACGGATGGCTTTCGCGCCGATCGTGG
Organism: uncultured Opitutus sp.; assembly: GCA_964480585.1. Taxonomy (GTDB): domain Bacteria; phylum Verrucomicrobiota; class Verrucomicrobiia; order Opitutales; family Opitutaceae; genus ER46. The sequence continues at coordinate 71,138 of CAYZPV010000008.1, forward strand.
CACCTCGTTTTTCGCGGCCGACGATCCCTTGGTGAGCTTCTTCGAAAATCATCCGGCGGTGATCGACGGCACCAACTGGGATAGCCCGGCCGATCCGGTGTCGGAGCTCGCGGTACGCAATCGCCTCGCCCTCTGGGGCGCGCGCCTTCTCGTGCCTGTGCACGATAATGGCCGCCTCCTCGGCCTCATTGCCCTCGGCGTGCGCGATGACGGGCAGGCCTACGATGAGTCCGATCGCACGCGGGCCATCTTCTTCGCCAGGCTTCTACGGCACTTTCTCACCAAGGCCCAGCAATTCGGCCGGCTCAACCATATGGCGGAGCAGGCTGGCCTGGGCGCGAAGTACCTGCCCGGTACGCTCGTGCTTGGGCCGAGTGAAAATGCTCCGCGCCATGTCCCGCTCGTCGTGCGTGATGCGATTGGTCAGGCCCGCCGCACCCGCGAGGTCTGCCGCGTGACTCCGACGGCCGGCCAGCCTTTTCGCGCGAGTGCGGGCATCGTGGCGGAGACGGGCGGAGTCTGGGCCTTCTGGGAGGAGGCTAGCCAGGAGGTCAACGATGCCTTTGTGCGCGAGCGCGCGAGCCGGCGCGATACCTTGCGCGAGCTGGCGCTCACCCTCAGCCACGAACTCGGCAACGCGCTCGTCTCGCTCACCACGTTTCGCCACGCCAGCATCGAGCGCCCGCTGCCGCCCGCCCTCCTCGAGACCACCAAGGGCGACATCGCCCAACTGGAGACGTTGAATAACAATCTCGCGCTCATGCAGTCGCTGCACGAGATCGACCCCGCCGAGGTCGATGTGCGCGACATCGCGCAGACCATAGGGCACTCGCTCGGACTGCGGGTGGAGGTGGGCCCGGACCCGGTGGTACTGCTCGCAAGCAAGAAGCTGCTCGATTTTGCGCTGCGCTCGCTGATCCGCACCGTCGGGGAAAACCGTCCCGAGCACGGCCTCCGCGAGCTCGCGCTCAAGGTGCGCTCCACCGGCAGCGGCAATGAGCTCACCGCACTGCTTTCGCTCAAGGGCAAGCACCTCGAGCTCGAGGGCATCCTGCCCGAGCCCACGCCCGACGCAGTCCCAAATCAGGGCCGGATTGGCGTCTTCCTCGCCAAGGAAATCCTCCGCCTGCACCATGGCGAGATCCATGCCGGCCCCGGCATGGAGGGCACCGAGATACTCATCTCCTTCCGCAGACTATGACCAACCCCTCATCGCTGGGCGAGCGCTTCGTCGCCTGGGCGCTGGCCGAGCCAGCGGTCTCCGTCGTCGTGCAAATCGGTTCGCGCGTGCGCGCTTCGGGCGAGCCCGGCTCCGCCGATTTGTTTTCGGACTGGGATTTTCAGATTGTGGTGAGCCGGCCCGATGTCTTCGGAGCGCGCGCAGACTTTGTGCGCATGGGCATTGGCTCGCCGCTGGCGCATGTCGTGCGTGGCGGCCGGCTCGGTAGCGCACGCAAGGTCACTGCGCTTTTCCTGGATGGCGAACTGGACGTGGTGCTCATCCCCGCCGAGCAGGTCGCTTATGTGCAGGCGCAGGTAAAGGCCGGTACGCACGCGGCCAATCCGCAGGTGCTGCGTGCGCTCGAGGATCAGGCGCTCGTGCTGGCGGGCGGCTACAAATTCATCAAGGGCGAAGCCCTCGCGGGCGAACTCTTTGCCTTCATCAAGGAGCGGGTCGCGCTCCCACGACTGGGCGATGCCGAGGTCTGCGATCTCGCCGAGGGCTTCGTGTGCGACTATGTCTCGACGCTCCGCAAGATCGACCGTGGCGAGCTGCTTGCCGCGCAGCGCTGGCTCCATCACCAGTTGGTCGAGGCCAATTTTCGCCTGCTGCACGAGCTGCGCCAGCGCCGCAGCCAGCCATCCTTTCCCGACGCTCGTCGCATCGAGACTCTCAGCGGGCCGGAGCAGCGCGCGTTGGTCGCGGTCGATGCCCGCCCGGTGCGCGCGGAGTTGCTCGGCGCGGTAGACAAGGCGGCGCAGACCTGCCGCGACCTCGTCGCGGCGCTGGTCGGCGACAGATGGCGTTGGCCCGAGCTGCCGATTCCCATCTCCGCCAAGTAGTCTTTGGCGTGGGTGGCGGCCCACGCTGCGGGACTACTTTTGCGCGGTGAATAGCTCGGCGATCACATCCTCGAGGGGTACATCCTCGATCGTGATATCTGCCACCGGGCCCGCACTGAGAATTTTCTGGGATACGCTCGCCACTTGGTCTGCCGGCACGTGCAGCGTCACCTCGCCGTCGGGCGTGGCGATGGCCTTGTCCTCCGCGAGCTCGGTGAGGGCGGGGAAGGGGAGCTCGGCGGGGCGGAATTTGATGATCTTCTTCCGTGCTCCGCCGCTGGCTTCCAGCCGGTCGAGCGCGCCGTCGTAGATCTTGCTGCCCTTGTGGATCACGATCACGCGTTCGCACAGCTCCTTGATATCGGCCATGTAGTGGCTGGTGAGGAGGATGGTGACGCGGTAGCGCTTGTTGTAATCGCGGAGAAACTGCCGCACAGCTTTCTGCGAGACCACGTCGAGGCCGATGGTGGGCTCGTCGAGGAAGAGCACGCGTGGCCGGTGCAGCAGCGCGGCGATCAGCTCCATCTTCATACGCTCACCGAGTGAGAGCTCACGCACCATCACGTTGAGCTTGTGCCCCACGGCCAGCAGTTCGACCAGCTCATCGAGCGTGGCCTTGAACTGCTCGGCGGGGATCGCATAGATCGCGCGGAGCAGGTTGAAGGATTCGATCGCCGGGAGATCCCACCACAGCTGGTTCTTCTGGCCCAGCACCAGAGCGAAGATGCGCCGATACGCGTTTTCCCGCTTCGAGGGATCGTGGCCAGCGACGCGTGCCGTGCCGCTCGTCGGATAGATCAGCCCCGAGAGCATCTTGAGCGTCGTAGTCTTGCCCGCTCCGTTCGGTCCAAGAAAGCCCACGAATTCTCCTTCCGCGATGCTGAACGAAATATCCTTCGCGGCGGCGGTTTCCTCGAAGTCACGCGTGAAGAGCCCCTTCACGCCGCCCCAGAAGCCCGGGTGCTTTTTGTAGGTGCGAAAGACGCGCGTGAGATTCTTGACTTCGATCATCGGTCTGAAGGTGGCCTACCACGAAACACACGATTCTCCGGAAAGAAAGCGGGAAGAAGATGTTGAGGAATTGCGATAGCACATAGAAGATCCGTGCTTACCCCTGAAGAGGCAGGCCCATGAAGACGCATACCCCAGCGATGACTCGGCGCGGTTTTTTGCAGCGCTCCCTTGCCGCCAGCACCGCCTTTGCCGTGCCCCTTGTTGTGCCCGGCCGCGTGCTTGGGCGCGATGGCGGCGTGGCACCGAGCAATCGCATCGCTCTCGGTGGCATCGGCATCGGCCCGCGTGGCAGGATGGTGCTCCAGTCGATGCTCGGTGAGAAAGACGTGCGCTACATCGCCACCTGCGACGTGCAGGCGCGCATGCGCGACGAACTCAAGGCCTTTACCGACGCGCACTACGGCGACAAGGGCTGCGCCACGCATCGCGACTTTCGTGAGTTGCTTGCCCGCCGTGACATCGATGCAGTGCTGATTGCCACCGGCGACCGCTGGCATACGACCGCATCCATCTACGCCGCCCGCGCCGGCAAGGATGTCTACTGTGAGAAGCCCTGTGGCATCACCATCGGCCAGTGTCAGGCTCTGGCGGATACGATGATCTCCACCGGCCGCGTCTTTCAGGCCGGTATGCAACGCCGTAATGTGCCCAACTTCCAGTTTGCCGTGCAGCTGGCGCGCAGCGGCAAGCTCGGCAAGCTGCATACTCTTCACGCCTCCATCTACCGGCTCGAGGTGCGGCACGACTGGCTGCCCGCCGAGCCGGAGCCCGATCCTGCCGTGATCGATTGGAATATGTGGCTCGGGCCATCGCCTTGGCGTCCCTATAACTCGGCCTACGTCGTCGATCGACGTTGGCGCGGCTACTACGACTTTGACTCTGGCGCAAAGCTCCACGACTGGGGGGCCCACACGGTCGACCTCTGCCAGTGGGCCAATGACGCCGACGGCACTACGCCAGTCGAGTACTTGCCCGACGGAGGCACGATCTACGCGCGGTACGCCAACGGCGTAAAGCTGGTCATGCGCCCCACCGGCTGGATTGGCCAACCCCTCCAACTCAATGCCGCGGGTAATTTCCTGCCCGGCTCGCTTGGCACGTGCCCCGTGCGCTTCGAAGGGGATGAGGGCTGGGTCGAGACCGGCGACAACGGAGCGGTGGAGGTCTACCCGGCCTCGCTGCGGAGCGAGTGGAAGGCTTTCCAGATGCGCGGCACAGATCCCGCGCGGCACACGCGGGAGTTTCTCGATGCCGTGAAGACGCGTGCCACTACCGCCTCCAATCCTCGCGTGATGCGGCACACGCACGTCGCCTGCCACGCCGCGGCGATCGCCTGGCAGCTCGGGCGCAAAATGGCCTTCGATCCGAAGGCTGAGGCCTTCATTGGCGACCAGGCCGCCAATCGGATGAGGAGCCGCGCAGCGCGGGAGCCGTGGACGATATGAGCAGCAGGCCGTCGCCGAGGTTTTTCCCGGTGCTTGCGCTGGCTCTCGCGAGTCTATCGCAGGCGCTCGCGGCCACGAGTGACGAGCTCATCGCGGTGCTCACCACGAGCCCATCGGAGCATGCACGCGCCCGCGCCTGCCAGCAGCTCGCGATCGTCGGCACTCCCGAGGCTGTGCCAGCGCTCGCTGCTCTCCTCGGTGACGCCAGGCTGGGGCACTATGCGCGCGAGGCGCTCGAGGCGATGGCGGCTCCAGCGGCGGATGCCGCACTCCGGTCTGCGCTTTCCAGGCTGCAGGGCGACCCGTTGATCGGTGTCATCAACTCGATCGGCGCGCGCCGTGATCGGGAGGCCGTGTCGCTGCTTCAGCGCATCGTGGGCCAGAAGTATGTTTCGCCGGCCGCCGGCCCCGCGTTACTCGCGCTCGCTCGTATCGGCACGCCAGAATCCACTTCCACGGTGAGAAAAACTCTCGGCGAGGGGCCGATCGAGCTGCGGCTGGCGGCAGCCGAGGCCGCTTTGCAGATCGGTGCCGATCAGGCGGCTGCGGGGAGGCTGGTTGCCGCTGCGCTCTGGTACGATGCCGTTCGCTCTGAAGCCGGTGTGCCCAAGCAGCCCCGGTTGTCTGCCACACGGGGCGCCATCCTCGCGCGTGGCGATGCGGGTATCCCCGACCTGCTCGATGCCCTGCGCTCTCCCGACGATGCGATGCGAGGAGTGGGTCTCCGCGCGGCCCGCGAATTGCAAGGGGGCGGAGTGTTGCCCGCCTTGGTCCAGGAGCTGGAGCGCTTCCCTCCTGCGGTGCGCGCGCAGGTGCTCTCGGCGCTCGCGGACCGTGCCGAGCCCGCTGTCCTGCCGGCGATCGAGTCCCACGGCCAGTCTTCCGCAGCGGAGGTCCGCCTCGCCGTCGTGCGCGCGCTCGGCCGCATCGGCGGAGCGACCAGCCTTCCCCTATTGCTTTCCACGCTTGAGGCCGATCCCACTGCTGAAGTGCGTGAGGCCGCGCAGCGCAGTCTCGCCACGATTCGCACTCCCGTGGCGGATGCCGCCATCCTACGCGCTCTTGCTATCGGGTCCGGCGAGTTGCGTCTACGCCACATCGCCATCCTCGGTGAGCGCGGCTCTGAGTCTGCGGTGCCCGAGTTCCTGCGGCTTGCGCGCGAGCCAGACCGCGCCACACGAGGCGCCGCGTTGCGTGCGCTGTCCCTCGTCGCGCGACCCCAAGACCTGCCCGCACTACTCCGGCTCTCCTTCGATGGCCCTGATGAAGAAGCCCGCCTATTAGCCGATCGCGCGATCTACGGTGCAGCGATGAAGATCCTCGACCCGTCGCTTCGCGTTGAGCCGCTGGTCGTCGCCATGCGCGAGACTTCTCGCGCGACGGAGCGCGCCGCTCTTTTGCGCCCGCTGGGGGCCGTGGTTCGCACGATCGGGGGCAGCGCAACTGCCCTCGCCGCTGTAGCGGGCACGCTCCGCGATGCCGATCCCTCCGTGCGCGCCGCCGCCGTGAAAACGCTCTCCGACTGGCCCGATGCGACCGCGGTGGCTCCGTTGTTCGACTACCTTCGCTCAAATCCTCCGGAGTTGCAGCGCACGCTCGCCCTGAGTGGCATCTTGCGCTTGGCTGCGAGTGTCGCGGCCGGTCGCGATAAGACCGATCTCGATACGGTCGCCATCTTCCGCGCCGCCCACGCCGAGGTCCGTACCCATGAGGATCGGATGCAGCTCGTTTCCAGCCTCGGCAGTCTCGCCCGTCCCGAGGCTCTGGAGATGCTGGTGCCCTACCTGGGTATGCCCGCGGTCAAGACGGAGGCTTCGCTCGCTGTGCTCCAAATCTCTCCCGCGCTACTTCGCGGCAAAGACGCGGCTGCTGCCAAATCGGCGCTGGCGCGCATCGCTACAGAAGAAAAGGATGCCGAGATCCGGGCCAGGGCGGAAACGCTCCTTAAGGATGGCCCCGCCCACGCCGCAAAGAAGGGAAAGAAAAAGGCCTAGCTCAGGCGCCGGTTGCCCCAAGCACGAGTGAGCTCGGGCCATGCCCGCCGGCGGCGATCTGCAATAGCTCCCTCAACCGCTCGGGCGAGTGGGCGGAGGTCTTGGCCACGAAGCCGCGTGCATGTGCAAAGTGCACATCCGGGCACTGGGCGATACGCGTGAAGTCCAACCCCGCTGCGTCGCGGAATCGGCTCAGCCCATAGCCCCCGCCGCGCCGGTCGGGCGAGGCCGTTGCGACGACCGTTGCGATTTTACCCCGTCGTTCGATGAATTGATCGAGCCCCATGGAGGGATCGTCCAGCGCTGGCTCCGCGCGCGGGAGAAACAGCACCTCGCCTGTGCCGCTCGCGAGGTCGATCGGCCAAAATTGGGCGTGCGTCTCCAGATATGCGAGCCGCTCGCGAAGCGTGCGCACATACCCTGTGATATCGGCGCCGATCTCACGCATGATCTCCCAGAGGGGCTCGCCCGGAGCGATCCGTGCACTATTGGCGAAGCGGCGTAGCAGCGCGCCATCGATCGGGGATGCCAGCTGCCCCAGCGTGTCGCGATCGACCTTTAGCCAATCCGCAGTCGCAAAGGGACCGCGGGCGTCAAACCACTCGGCGACTTCCAGCCAAGGGCAAAACTCACGCGCGTCCTCGTAGAGACCAAGCGCCTGTAGCACCAGCGACAGTGAACAAGTCGGCGGGTGATCCTTGGGGAGCTGGTGATGGTCGAAATTGTTCGCTGCGGGGTCGTGCACATGCCCCACGTCCACCACGCACACGTCTTTGTCCGCCAGCTCGGCTGCGGTGGGCTCTCTCCGCACGATCGGCACGGCCTGCTCAGTGAGCAGTACGCAGCATGCGAGAAATTCGTCCTTATGCGCGCCGCCCGGGTGCGTGAGAAGAGTGTGAAAGGGAGTCATGGTGCGGTCGTCACCGTGACGGCCTGGCGCCAGGACTCCACGGCAAACTGTCAGCTCCACTTTCAGCGTCGGCTTGGCGTCTTTTTAGGTCTGACTCTCACGTCGAAATTGGGCTTCCGCCTCCCTCATCCTGTCCTTCTTGCTCTTGCGCTTTCCTTTTATTCCCCCTGTGCCGGGAGAGGCCGGCTGGGCCAGCAGCTTCGGTTCAAAGCCTGCTACCTGTTCGCGTGGCACCGTGATTCGGTTGCGCTTTTCGATCAGTCGGAAGTGCGCGTGCGTATCGACGCTGACAAAGCTCACCGCCAAGCCGCGTTCGCCTGCTCGGCCAGTGCGCCCGATCCGGTGCGTGTAGTCTGCCGGTGATCGGGGAAGGTCGTAGTTTACCACCACGGGCAGTGATACGATATCGAGCCCCCTGGCTGCCACATCGGTCGCTACCAGAATATGTGTTTTCCCTGCCTTGAAGTCTGCCAGCGCCCCCATCCTCCCTCCTTGGCTCAGTTCTCCGTGCAGCGCATCGGCGTTGAGTCCGGCCCGCCTGAGTTTGTCTGCCACGTGTTCTGTCGAGTACTTTGTCGCGACAAACACCAGTACACGGGTCCATCCCTCCGTCTCGACCAGGTGTCGCAAGAGCTGCGTGCGCGCGGGCGCATCGACTTCGATCGCGCGTTGCACGATGTCCGGCGCCGTCTCGGGCTCCGTCGCCACTGCGATGCGTACGGGAGCACGCTGCATCGAGCCTACGAGCGCTTCGACTTCGGGAGGAAATGTCGCGGAAAACAGCAGGGTCTGTCGCGAGGCCGGCAAGCGCGCGAGTATCCGCCCCAGCTCATCGGCAAAGCCCATCGCCAGCAGCCGGTCGGCCTCGTCCAGCACGAGCGTCGCGACTTCACTGAGGGACACCGCGTTATGGTCCATCAAGTCGAGCAATCGCCCCGGCGTGGCCACGACGATATCCGCTCCGCCCCCGAGGGCCATCATCTGCGGATTGATGGAGACCCCGCCGTAGACGACCAGCGTCTTTAGCGGCTCCTTGAGGAAGCGCCCGTAGCGCCGGATCGCTTCGCCGATCTGCGCTCCGAGTTCGCGCGTCGGCACCAGTACGAGGGATCGGGTAAAGCGGCCTTCCTTGCGCCGCTGCGCCGATATGCGTTGCAGCAGCGGCAGTGCAAAAGCGGCGGTCTTGCCCGATCCCGTCTGCGCCGAGGCGCAGACGTCGTTGCCGGCAAGGATGGGTGGTATCGCCTGTGCCTGGATTGGAGTCGGGCTCTCGTAGTCCATTTCCGCGATCGCGCGCAGCAAGGGCACTCCCAGGCCAAGTTTCAGAAAAGTCATCTCCATGGATCGTGAGCTTTTTCGCCAAATCGTGCCGCCCTCACTGCGTGCCGCCCTCACTGCTCGATGTCGACGCGCACCACGATCGTTTGCCCATTGATCGTTACGCGGTCTCCCGCGGCGAGCTGCTTGGTCTTGCGCGTTTCGATCGCTCCATTCACTTCCACGCTGCCCTCGGCAACGAGCTGTTTCGCTTCGCCGCCGCTATCCGCGAGCCCGCCGAACTTGATAAACGCCGATAATTCGATGGGCACGCTGCGCACCTGGACATCGCGCGGCTTGGAGGCTGAAGAGTGATTCACGCGCCAAGCTCGCTCCCATCCGTGATCGAGTCGACCCTACAAATTCGCCTTCCCTGCCTCGCCGAGTTGGTGCATGGTTCCATGGCACAGCGTCCCCGTAGCTCAACTGGATAGAGCAGCGGTTTCGCCGAAGTGTGTTTGAGGGTGTTCAGCTGCGTTGGTAAGGCCGGCCGCAAACGATGCGAAACATCCTTGTATGCAGATGTGTGGTAGAACAAATGGTGGAACAACGGTTGGATGTTTCGACGTGAAGCTTCTCACAAAACAACCGACGGAAGCTCGCTTCTCGGAGCAGGGCGTTACGCGATGGGTAAATCGGGTATTCCAATCGGACGTCCGAATTCTCCCTTCCCAGTTTGCTGAGGTGACTGCGGAGGCGCTTTTTGAACTTTTCATCGACGAGTTCGTGTAGCCGTATCAGCGCCGTTTCATTCATGTAGGAGCTTGCCCGAAAGACTGGTTTGAAGGGCTCAAATCCGTGTCTCGATATTGGGCGCAAGAGATTCATAAGCACGTGGCCATAGAGCGCCGAGCCCGTCAAACCGTCTGCTGAGGCCCGGGGCGGCGATGCGGCCACTGCGGCCCTGGCGGATTGGCGTCGGCGTCGGTGGCGGGCCCTCGGCGCCCCCCGCGTTGGTGCTCTACGGCGGGCGCAGGCGGTCGAGCGCGGCGCGGGCCTCGGCGAGGTCGGGATTGAGGTCCAGGGCGCGTGCGTAGTGCCGCCGGGCGTCGGCCTCCCGGCTGCCGATCGTCTCGAGGTGGCGGGCGTAGTTGAGATGCACCCCGGCATTGGCGGGCAGGAGCCGGACGGCTTCGGCGAAGTGCCGGAGGGCGGCCTCCCGCTGGTCGGGCCGACGGGCGAGCAGGAGCGCGAGATTATTGTGCACCTCGCCAAACTCCGGCTTGAGCCGCAGCGCGGCGGCATAGTGGGACTGCGCATCGTCGGGCCGGCCGGCGTTGGAGAGCATGACGGCCAGGTTGACGTGGGCCTCCATGTAGTCGGGCTTGAGGCGGAGGGCCTCGCCATAGTGCGCGATGGCGCTGGCCTGCCGGCCAGGGGTGACGGCGAAGAGATTGGCGAGGTTGTAGTGGGCCTCGGCGTAGTCGGGCTTGAGGCGCAGGGCCTCCGTGTAGCGGGCGAGCGCCTGCTCCCGCTGGCCGGGCGTGCGGGCGAGCACCACGCCGAGATTGTTGTGCGCCTCGGGGTAGCGCGGCTTGACGCGCAGCGCTGCCGCATAGTGGGCCGCCGCCTCGTCCTGCCGGCCGGGGGTGACGGCGAGGAGGTTGCCGAGATTGTTGTGCGCCTGGGCCTCCGGCCACGCGCCCGCCCACAGGCTATCGACTGGCTGGAAGTGATCGCCGAGGCAGTGCCACGCGGGCAGGAGGATCGCGGCGGCCGCGAGCGCGATCGGCGCGCGGGCCCGGCGCCACCACGCCAGCTCGCCGGCCAGGATCCAGCCGAGGGGGACGAGCGGCGCGATCAGCACCATGGAGCGCGCCGTATCGAGCGCGGTCAGCGCACCCACGGCGCAGGTGATGACCGCCCCCGCCACGAGCAGGCCCGCCTCCAGCGCCCTGCCGCCCGCCCGCGCGCGCCAGACCCCGACGAGGGCCACGCCCACGAGCAGCCACCCCGGGCCCAGCCCCTGCCAGAGGCCGAAGGCGCGCTGCGAGGCCGTGAGCGCTCCGGAAAAGACAAACTCGCGCAGGTACTGCGCCGCGGTCTGCGAGCCCCCCGAGCCGCCGAGCGCGAGCCTCCCCACCGCGTACGCCGCCACGATGAGGGCGGGCCACAGCGCCTCCCGCCGCAGCCAGCGCCCGCGCGACAAGCCCGCCTCCCCCTCGACCACGCGCCGCACGCACAGCGCCAGCGGAAACCCGAGGACAAACCGCTCGTCGATCCACGGCGCCAGCACACAAGCCAGCAGCACCACCCAGCGCCGCTCGACAAACGCCACCGCCAGCAGCGCGCAGGCGAGCCACGAATCGTAGTACCCCAGCAACCCCATCGAGGTAAAAAACGGCGCGCTCGCCCCAGCGATCAGCCCGAAGCACAGCGTCTCATGCGCCGGGCGGCCGCCGCCGGCCCGGCGGGCCGCGATACCGGCCAGCACCACGATAAGCACCACGCAGCCCGCGTGCGCCAGCCCGAGCACCGCCCAGCCGGGCAGATGCAGCCAGCGTCCAACGGCCGGCATGAGGAGGCGCCAGCGGACGATCTTGTGATTGGGCTCCGCGATCTCCGCGCCCAAGTCGCGCGCCTGCTGGAGCACGTGGTAGCCGCGATTGACCGAGTGCCCCTGGAAGATCGCCCGCTCGGCGGCCAGGGCCGCTTCGGGGCTGGCGGCCTGCGCGCGGCTCTCCTGCACGAGGCGCGCAAACGGCAGCCAGTTGGGCGCAAAGCGCACCGCGAGGACGGCGAAGGCGATCAGCCCCAGCAGCATCCCAGTCATCGGTGCCACCTTGGGCCGGGTGAAAGTCATCGCCCGAAAAAATCGCGGTCCCCGCCGCGCACAACTAAATTGTCCGAGGCTTGGGACGCCTGTGGGCTCACCATAAAGGCGATGCCGAGCACCTGCGACCAACGGGCGCATGCTGAAATATGATGCACCTATTGCACCTGTAGTGTACATTGGCGCTAAATACAGCGGAGGAGTCTTCGGCGCATGCGGCCTGACGCTGATACGAGGACTCTACGAGAGCCGGAGCTCAAAACTTCGCGGCGACGCGAATCGGGTTTCACGCCGGCTGGGCTGAAAATGTCATGCGCTTCGCCATTTCGTAAGAGTGCGTGTCGCGGAGATGGCCGTAGGTCTTTGCAACGAGTAGCCCACCGTCTTTGTGACCTACCCATGCGGCGATGGTTTTGAAATCAACGCCGGCCTCGATGGCGTTGCTCACGAAGTAGTGGCGCATGCAGCGATGCGTAAACGACGGCAGTTCTGCGACGGCGCAGGCGCGCTCGAGTCCTTTCGTGGTCGGTCGATGGGAGTGATCCGGCTATCTGCTGCGGGGGCGGTGGCGTCACTCAGCCGTTCTAGGAAGGCGCGCATCGCAGGGAACATTGGGACCACTCTAGCCTCATGGTTCTTAGTGCCGAACTCGCCGCCCCTAACCGTGAATCGACCGTTGCCGAAATCGATGTCACGCCAAAGAGCCGAAGTCGCTTCGGCCAATCGCATGCCGGAGTAGGCCAGCAATTCGATGAGGTTGGCTCCGTCTTGATACCGAACGTCGAAGCCGCGCATCGTGGCGACGAGTTTTTCGAACTCGGCTCGCGAGGGAATGACAATGCTGGTTTTGCCGAGCTTGCGCCGACGCAGCACCCAGCCCGGATTGTCGAGCAACAGGCCCTCGCGTTTCGCGTAGTTGAGAATCGCAATGATGCAGTCGCGCTCGTTGTAGGTCGAGGCTGCGATGCCAGGACTGCGCTTTGCCGCCCATGCTTCGCACGTGCTGGCGGTGATATTCCGAATCAGGACCGCGCCGAAATAGGGGAAGAGCTGGGCAACGCTAGTCTCCCGCCGACGGGCCGAAGATGGCTTCATGTGCGGCGTGACCGTCGCAAGCCAATGCTTGGCGCACTCCGAAAAGGTGAAGGTGGTCCGCGCCTTGGTATGGTCCAACCGCTCCACTTTTGCCGAGATTCGGCTAGGAATCGTTCGGCCAGTTTTCGATCTTTGGTTTTAAGGGATCGGCGATACTGCTTGCCGGACCTTTTCACCAATCCGTAATAGGTCCCTGATGATGAATGACGGTACAGGCACTCAGCCACCTTCGACAGCGTGCCCCGCTGGGTTTTGCCTGCGTCCGCTTCTGTCTCCGTTTGCACCCCAAAACCATAGGGTTACAAAAATGGGTTACACTCGCGATCTTTCGGTCAAATTTCAGATTTCTAAGTTGTTAACTTAGAGCTAATTGTCCCCGTAGCTCAACTGGATAGAGCAGCGGTTTCCTAAACCGCCTATCCCGGTTCAAGTCCGGGCGGGGGCACCAGCGATTGGGCTGCCACGGGCAGGTCGATCCAGAAGCGGGAGCCGTCTGCGGTGGCAGGCTCGGCGCCGCAGGAGCCTCCCATCTGCTGGGTGGCGCGGGCGACGATGGCGAGGCCGATGCCGGTGCCTTCGATGTGTTCGACGCCGCTCACTCGCTCGAAGATGCCGAAGATTTTCTCATGCGCGCCCTCGGGGATGCCGCGGCCATTGTCTTGCACCCATAGCCGACGAATCGGGAGGCCCGGGTGGGGCGTCCGGTAAGCGCCGGACATGGGCGAGTTGAAGGGCACGCTGGTTGCCGTGGTCGGTCCGGGCTGTACGTGGTCGCGCAGCTCGCTTCGGACCTCGATGCGGAGCGGTACGTCGGGCCTCGCAAACTTGATGGCGTTGTCGAAGAGGTTAGAGATGCATTGTTGCAGCAGCGTGCGCTGCGCCATTACCGCGCCCAGCGGTGATGCCACGCTGAGCACGCCGCCTTGCAGGGAGGGGGTGATGGTGACGAGGTCTTCAATGAGCTCGTCGAGATCGACGGGCTCGAGCTTTACTTCCTGGCGGGCGATTTTGCTGAACTTGAGGAGGTCTCGCGTCAGGGCATCGAGTCGGTAGCTGGCGCGCTGGAGGCGGCGGACGATTGCCACGGCATCCTCGGGCAGCACCCCGCTGAAGTCGTCGAAGAGGACTTGGGTAAAGCCTGTCAGCGAACGGATCGGAGCGCGGAGATCGTGCGCTATGGTGTAGGAGTAGCTCTCGAGCTGCTGGATCGTCTCCTGCAGGCGCACGGTGCGCTCATTGATCTTGGCCTCCAGCCCCTCGGCGTGCTGGGCGAGCGACTGGCGCGCCTCCACGAGGGCGGTCTCGCGCATCGAGCGATCGATGGCCGTCGCGACATACTGGGCGAGGGTGGAGAGAAAGGCGATCCGGTCGCTTTCGATCACGTCCCGATTGTAGCTGCCAAAGGCGAGGGTGCCGAGGAGGCGATTGCCGAAGAGCAGGGGAAAGCACGCGTACGCGCGGAGCCCTATCTTGCGGATGAGCTCGGTGTGCGGCTCGGTGTTTTCCTGCACGCGCTCGATGATGGTCGCTTCGCGCCTCCGCGCGGTCGCACTGCAGGGTCCAGGCCCTTCGAGCGAGGCTACGGCGAGCTGCTTGCGCACCTCGGGCGTCACGCCGCCTGCGGCATGGAGGTGCATCACCTGCGTGGCGGAGTTGACGAGGAAGTTGAAATAGACCTCGAGCTGGAGGGGGGCGGCGATTTTAGGGAAGAGCTCGGCGGCGGCCTCCAGTGGCCGCTCTGATTGTAGCAGATGGGCGAGCGCTTCGGAGAGCAGTCGGTCGTGTTCCTGCTGTCGGCGGAGCACCCGGGCCTGATACTCGCGCTGGGTCACATCCTCCAGGATGGTGATGGTGCCGACGATGTCATTGCCCGACGGCAAAGGGCCGATACGCACCGTTTGCAGCATGCGCGGTAGATCGAGGCCTCGCGGTGGCGGCAGCGGCAGCAAATAACGATGCAACGCGGTGGAGAGCATGGCGACCTCGCCTGCGAGGGCGCGTTGGTAGGGCTCGTCCAGACGTCGCTCGACTAGATCAGGGATGATCTTTGCGAGGGGCTGGCCGATCACCGCTTCCTCCGTGAGGCCGCTCTGCACTACGAGCCAGCGATTCCAGCTTTGGATCCGCAGATCCTTGTCGGTCGTGAAGATCCCGTAGGGGGCCACCGCCATCCACCCCTGCATGGCATCGCGCCGCAGTGGATGCGAGGCGAGTGCTGAGATCGAGTCTGAGAATTGCTCTCCTCCGCCCTTCATTGGCTCTGACGTCGCTCCCATGCTTCGAGTTCCAGCAGCATACGATCAAGCGAAGCGACGCCGAGGATGATCGCCATGCAGCCAGTGACGTCGCTTGCCCTCAATTTGAAGCGCGTATGCACGATCATCGCATGCCGCAGCTTTTCCTGGCTATCGATCGAGATCGATCCGAGTAAATGTGGCACCGTTTCGACCTGCAAGCGAGGTACCGCGAAGGATACCTGCACCTGCAACAAGTTGCCGAAGACGCCCAGGCAGGCGTTTAGCAAGATATTGCCGACCTCGGTGATGACCTCGCGGGCTCCGGCGTCAAACTCGTTGGGCGCATCGTTGTCGAGCAGGAGCTGGCTTAGAAAAAGCGCGGAGCGTTCGTCGAGGAGCAGCAGGGCGTTGCCTGAGATCGCGCCGGAAAACACCTGGTTGACGCTCGCGACCTCCCCGGGGGCAAGCTCGGCGAGGATGGGTCCGAGCTCGCCGATGTCGTGGACTGCCACGCGCGGGACTTCGAGGGTGATTCGATATCCCGTGAGTTCGGAGAGAGCACCCGCCGCGCGCCCATATCCGATGTTGATGAGCTCGGTGAGAGCATCGTTCTGGCGAGCCGTTAGTTCCATGTCTGGCCTCCTTGGAGTACGGTGGAAATGAGGGTCGTGAGGCGCTGCTTGTTCAGCGGCTTGTTGATGAAGCCCGCCGCGCCAGCGGCGCGGACCTCGTCCTGCGTGGATTGCTGGATATCCGCGGTGGCGACAATCACACGTACCTCGGGATTCATTTCCCGGAGCTTGGCGAGCACCTCTAGGCCGTACATGCCGGTCATCACCATATCCAGCAGCACGAGGTCCGGGCGGTCGATGAAATAGCGTTCCAGCGCCTGCGCCCCATCGCGGGCTTCGTCCACCGTAAAGCCAAGGTCCTCGAGCATGGAGCGCGCCGTGCGCCGGGCTAGGGATGAATCGTCGACGATAAGTATCTTGGGTTTCATAAGCGGGATACGATTGCTTGAGCCATTTGCGAAAGAGGGATTGCGGCGTCGCTCAGCCCCGCTTCCACCACGGAGCGAGGCATGCCATAGATGATGCAGCTTGATTCGGACTCCGTCAAAACGGTACCGCCTTGGGCCTTGATCCACGCCGCGCCTTGGCGCCCATCATCGCCCATGCCAGTCATGACGACACCGAGTACCCGACTGCCGAGCACTGTGGCCGCCGAGTGGAAAAGGATATCCACCGATGGCCGGTGAGGGCGGTCGATGGGGTGCATGGTGAGGTGTGCTTCTGGAGCGCCCTGGCGATTGCGGCGGACCTCGAGGTGGCGGCCGGCGGGCGCGATGAGCGCGAGTCCAGGCCGGAGGATGTCGCCTTCCTTTGCCTCAGCCACATCGAGCTGGGAGAGTTCATCCAGTTTTTCCGCGAAAGGTGCAGTGTAGCCTACGGGCATGTGCAGCACGATCGCGATCGGCACGGGAAAGTCGGCGGGAAACTCCGGGAGCAGATGGCGCAGGGCCTGCGGGCCTCCGGTGGAGATGCCGAGCACCACCAGGTCGATCTTCAGCGAGCGGTTGCTGGCCGGTACGATGACGGGGCAGGGCGCGCTCGAGTTTAAATTCACCACGGGTGCGCGCGCTGCGGCCTTGATCTTGGCCACAAGCTGCTCGCGGACATCGAGCAGCTGCTCACTGGCCAGCGCGGTGGGCTTTTGGATGAAGTCGACTGCCCCGGCGTTTAGCGCCTCCAACACCAAGGCGGCATCCTCCGGGGAAGCGGAGAGGATCAGGATGGGCACTGGCGTGCGCGCCATCTGTTGCCGGACAAAGCCGACACCATCGAGACGCGGCATGTTGAGATCGCAGGTGATCACGTCCGGCTTTAGCTCCGCCGCGAGTTCCAATGCCTCCTCGCCGTCGCGCGCCGCGCCTACGACTTCGATGTAGGGGCTGCGGGCGAGCATGTCGCGGACAGACTTTCGTACAAATGCAGAATCGTCGACGATCAGCGCGCGAATGACCTGTGAGGCTCGCACAGTCTTGCGCGGCGCCATTGAGCTGGGGGCGGGGTCAGTCATATCCTCGGCCTCCGTTGGTAGACAAATGCATCTCCCAATTCCTGGAGTTCGAATTCGGCGCTCAACTTCAACAGCGACTCCGAGGAGCCCACGAAGAGCAGGGCGGGCTCGCGCATGTGTGCGGCGAAGAGTCGCACGGTGTGGCGGATGGCATCTGGCGAAAAATAAATGAAGACATTTCGGCAGAAGATCACGGAGGCATCGGCCAGCGGACTTGCTTCGTTTGCGGTGACGAGATTGGCGCGGCTAAAGCGCACGCGGGCCATGATGCTGGCATCGATCTTCCAAAGCTCGTCCACGCGCGTGAAATATTTCTCGCGCAGCTCCGGCGCGAGGGCGCGAAATGAGCGCTCGCGGTAAAGCCCTGCCTGGGCCTTTTGCAGCGCGACTTCGCTTGCATCGCTGGCTCGTATCTCGATCGGCAGGTGCCCCAAGCCCGCTTCTGCTATGGCGATCGCGATACTGTAAGGCTCCTCGCCCGTGGCGCAGGCTGCGCTCCAGATGCGCAGGGGCTGGGCGTGCTCACGAAACCAAGCTGGGATCACCTGCTGCACCAGCGCCTCTATCTGGCTGTGCTCACGCCAGAAATAGGTTTCTTGGACGGAGAAGACATCGATGAGCCTCAGCCACTCCTGAGCGGCGTTGTCGTCGTACTTCAGGATGTAGAAGTAGTCGAGATACGAGCGGCAGCTTCGCTGCACCAGCCGTTCCCGGAGCTTTTCCATCATCAGATCGATGCGCTCCGCGTCGAAGAAAATTCCCGTGCGCTCATGGATGAGGTCGCGCAGCAGCATCGGCGTGCCATCGGGGATGGAGATCGATAGCGAAGACTCGGAAGATGCAGGCATCGAGCGTAGCGGGCGGGTTCAGCTGGCGCCTTAGGCCTTGGGGCGCGCTGTCGTCCCGCCCCGGCCCGCGTTCGGCTTCTTCGCGGAGCTGCGCGTGTTTCGGGCGGTCGCAGGCGCCGAGGCTTCGGCGGCGATTGGCTCGGTGCTCGATTCGACGATGTCGAGGTGCTGCTGCAGCGTGGCGGCGTTTTGCGAGTGAATGGTGTTGGCGGCCGTGATGAGCTTCACCTGCTGCGCGATATTGCGATTGGCGATGGTGATATCCCGGATGGCGCGGTTTTGTTCGACCATCGCTCGGGCTGTCTGTTCGGCTTGGGTTCGCAGCGTGTCGGCCGAAGAGGCTATCTGGGTCGTGCCGGCTGCCTGCTCCGACATCGCGCGATTTACCGCGAGAATCAAGCGAGCGAGCCGGTCTGACTCCTTCGACATCTGTTCCGTCGCTGCTGCCTGCTCCGAGATCGCCCGAGTCGTCGTCGCAGCGCCTTTGCGCATCACATCGATGGTGCGCACAATCTCGGCCACTGCGGCGGCCTGTTCATTGGCTCCCTTGCGCATTACATTGGCCGTGCTGGCCGTGACTTGAGCCGATTTGATGACCTCCCTGGATGCCCGTCCCTGTTCATTCATTGCCTGCGCGACTTCCTTGGCCACTTTGCGCATTTGCCCGGAGGCTTGCACGATGGTTTGGGCGCCTTTCGCGAGCTCTCCAGTGCCCGCGGCCACATGGCGGGCCTGCGTCGTCGCTGCGGCGATGGAGTCTACGACGTGCTTGCCGGCGATGAGCTGCTCGTCGGTCGCGCGGTTGATCTCGCCGACAAGCGACGTGGTTTCGGATATTCCGTTGAGGATCTGTTTCAATCCCGCGAGCCCCACTTCCGATTGGCGGCTGCTCTCCTCTGCGATGCGCGCGCCCTCGTTGGCGGCGTCCGTGGCATCGCGGGTGACGCTCTCCAGCCCGCGAATGATCTGCGCGATATCGGAGGTCGCGCGGGCGCACCGATCGGCGAGATTGCGGATTTCCTCCGCTACCACCGCGAAGCCGCGGCCCGCATCTCCCGCGCGCGCGGCCTCGATGGAGGCATTGAGCGAAAGGAGATTGGTGCGCTCGGCGATGATGCTGATGGTGTCCACCACAGATGAGATATCGGCGCTGCGCTTGTTGAGCTCGCGCATCACGGAGGTGGAGTTGGTCATCGCACGCGCGACCCGGTTGATGCCCTCAATGGATCTCTCGATGCCTGCCCCGCCCTCGGTGGCCTGCTGGGAGACCCGGCGCGTGACTTCGTGTGTGCGCTTGACCAGATCTGCCACCGAGCGGCTGGAGCGCTCTAGCTGCGTGGCGCTGGTGGAGGCATCGGCCGCCGATTGGGTGATTTTCTCGCCGTTCTGCGCGACCCCTTGGATTGATCGGGCCATTTCTTCGATCGAGGTCGATGTTTGCTCCACCGAGCCCAGCATGCTCTCGGACATGGCTCCCACCTCTTCGATAGAGGCCCCCATCTCGTTCATGGAAGAGAGCGACTCGTCGGCTGCGGCCGTGAGGTCTTCTGACGCCCGCGCGACTCCTTGCACCGAGCGGCTCAACTGCTCGATGGACGCCGCGGTTTCACTGAGCGCGGAGTTGAGGTTCTCGGTGTCGCGCGTGATGCTCTTCACCGAACTCGCGACTTCGGTGCACGAGGTGGTCAGCTCTTGGGCCGAGGTGGCCATCTCCTGCGTGTTGGCCGTGACGCTCTGGGTGGCTTGGGAAATCTGTTTTGTCGCCGTGGCGATCTGCGAAGATGCGGAGGCCAGTTGGGAGGAGTTCCCAGCGAGCTGCTCGACCGCGGCGGCGATCTGATTCACCGCGGAAGCATTTTCCTCGGCGGAGCGTGACAGGGATTCCGCCTGGCCGGCCGTCTCGGTGAGCGTGCGGGCTAGCTCCACGGCGACTGCGCCGGCAGCATCAAGTGAGTGGGTCTTGCTGGCGGTGGCGGCTGCACGTTGCGCCGATACGGTAGCGTGACTGGACGAAACTTTACGATGGGACGGAGCGGGAGCCATGGCGGGTGAAAAGTTGAAAGGAGAGCTTGATCAGGACGCGGTGGGGGTGAGAGCAGGGTCTGGCGTCGGGATGTCGTCATGGGCGAGGACTGCCGCTAGATCCAAAAGCAGCACGAGCCGGCCCTTTACGGTGGCGGTGCCCTCGACATAGTTGCCTTCGATGCCATGCAGCTTTTTTTCGGCGGGCTTGATCGCCTCGCCCGGAATGGGCGCAAACTCGCGCGCCGAATCCACGATCAATGCGACTACGCGGTGCTCCAGCCGGATGAAAATCACTCGGGTGCGCGCGGTGTGCGCTTCACGCGGCAGGCCGAAGCGCACGCGGAGATTCAGGGCCGGTATCACCTGGCCCCGCGAAAAGATGACGCCATCGAGCGCGGGGATCGTATTGGGCACCGGCGTGATGTGCTCCAGCATCTCCAGGTGCTGCACATTCTGACTACGGATGCCGTAGAGGGCACCCGCCAGCTCGAAGAGGATGTAGGGCTCAGTCATAAGCAGGCACAGATGAAATGGGCGAAGTCTGGTAAAGGGGCGCCTGCGCCGGGCGCATCCCGGGCAGTGCTAGCGCAGTCGGGTCGAGAATCAGTACGGCTCTGCCATCGCCCAGCTCCGTCGCACCGGAGATGCCTCGCACCTGCAGCAGCGGATCGGCCATGGGCTTTACCACGACCTCGCGCTGCCCATGGACGCGATCTACGGCCAACGCGGTGATGCCACCTTCGGTTGCGATAATCAGCACGGGGATGCGCGCCTGCGTGCACGGAGGCGCACCGAGGACCTTGCCCAAGCGTAGGAGCGGTATCAATCGCTCGCGATAGGGGATCACTTCGACACGCTGCACCGTGCGCACTTCGTGCTCTTCGAGCTGTACGACTTGTTCGACGAAGCCCTGAGGCACCGCGCACGTCTGCTTCCCGGCCGATACGATCAGCGCGTCCGCGATCGAAAGCGTCAGAGGCAGGCGCAGCGTAAACTGTGTGCCTCGCCCCACCTCGGACTCAAAAGAGAGCTGTCCCGCGAGTTCGCGCAGGGTGGCTTGTACGACCGCCATGCCCACGCCGCGGCCTGCGGCGAGGTCGGCCTGCTCGCGGGTCGAGAAGCCGGCGTGGCAAAGGATATTCAATACATCCGCACTGGAGGGCGAGGCAGGCACGGGCAGGCCGAGGGCGCGCGCGCGCGCGGCGATCTTGGCGATGTCGATGCCACGGCCATCGTCGTGGATTTCGATCACCACCTGCTGGCCGATCGAGAAGGCACGAAGCGTGAGCGTGGCGTCCGAGGGCTTGCCAGCGGCATGCCGCTCCGCCGGAAGCTCGATGCCATGGCTGATCGCATTGCGCACGAGATGGAGGACTGGCTCCTTGAGCCGCTCGACGAGGTACTTGTCGATCTCGGTCTCCTTGCCTTCGATCACGAGCCGCACACTGCGGCCCGTTTCGTTGGCCATATCCCGCACGACGTAAGGCAATCGAGAAAATATTTCCGCCACGGGCACCAGGCGCGTTCGGGTGAGTCCTGCGCGCAGATCGCGCAGGGAGCGGCCCAGCGCGTGATTGATCTCTTGCAACGCCGAGCGGTCGCCGGGCATCTCGGCTATGCGCTCCTCCAGCCGGGAGCGATGGATCACGAGTTCCCCGAGGATGCGCATCAGATCGTCGAGGCGGCCGAGCTCGACACGTACGAGATGCGAAGGCGCGCTCCCTGCGCTACGCGCCGCCGGAGCGGGGCTTGCGTCAGGCTTGGTGGCTTCTTCTGCGCGCAGGCTGAGGCCCTGGTCGTTCCAGCTTGCCATGTCCGCGGGTGGCTCCTGCACGGCGAGCACGAAAGTAAACGAAATGCTGCCCTCCGAGACGACGGGCGTCGCGCTCACGATCTTGCCGAGGGAGGAAAGCCGCTCGCGCACGCTGTTGATATTGATGCCACGAGCGTCGAGTTCCTTCGTCGGCACAAACGTAGCGATAAAACGCAGGCCGCCCTCCAGTGTGGTCGCTTCTGCCCCCCCTACGGCACCGTCTCCTTGGCTCGCCCGGCTCAGGGCTTGGATCAACTCGCGCGGCTCGGCCATGGCTTCCCCACGCTGGAAGGCGCCCACAATCTGCTCCAGATGATGCACCCCGCGCGCGAGCAGCATCACGATCGGGGCATCGACCGGACTCGCTTCATGGGAGTGACGCAGCACATCCTCGATCGCGTGGGCGAGCTGCTCCCCGGCGCGCAGACCTACGATGCCACAATTCCCTTTGAGCGTGTGCAGGCATCGAAAAAGCGATTCGAACGCGGCCTTTGCCGCCGGTGTGTCGAGGTGCCCGCTTGCGCCGTCGAGAAAGGCGAGATGCCCCCGGATCTGATCGAATAGATCTTCACATTCGGCGTAGAAATCGTCGAGCAGCTCCTTCTCACGCTGCGCTTCTGCTTTGTCGCTCATGGGCTGGCTATGCCTCCCGGGGGAGGCGGGCCTGCATGCGGCGCAGCAATGACCGCACGGGAATGAATGCGCCACGCTTCGAGGTAGTCGCCCAGTTTTCCGGCCGAGATCGGCTTGGTGAAGTACGCGGAGGCGCCCAGACGGGTGACGCGGTCGATGTCGGCCGAGTGGTCCGAGCCGCTCAAGACTGCCACGCTTAGCGCAGGAGTTACGGGATGGCTTTGCATCCACTGTAATACTTCGAAGCCGCTCAACATAGGCATCTTCAGATCGAGAAAGACAATATCGGGGCATGCTGACGTGCGATGCCCCGCCGGATCGATGCCCGCTGCGAGCACGCGCACCGCTTCCTTTCCATCCGGCACGCGTACGATATCGAAATCTTGTGCCACCTTGCGCGCTGCCCAGCGGAAAAAGTACACGTCGTCATCCGAATCCTCGGCGAGGAGGATTACAGGACGTTTGTGATCGCGGGTCATTGGAGAGTGAAGCGTGGCAGCGTGGGCGAGCCCACGCGGCGGGACCCCGATAGAATCCTCCTCCCGGCGGGCAGCGTCGAGGAGCGAGCGGATTGTATTTTCTCAATCTGGCATCGGGAAATTCCCCATGGGCCGGCCAGTAGATTGCAACTAGGGGGCGTGGCTGCTCAGTGAGTGCAGATGCAGGCGTACTCGCCGAGCTTGCAGTCGCCACATGTTGTCAGGTCGAGGTTGAAGCGTTCGGCGATGGGTTTCGCGCCGGGTGAGGACTTGATCTGCACGACGGTGGGGAAATCATTGCCTGGAGGTAGCGTGCTGGTGGAGATCAAGGTATTGCCCGACTTCTCGAAGGTCAGGGTCTTGGGCGCGGTACGCTTGCCCGCGGTCACCGTGACGGATTGCTCGCCAGGGGCGGTCGGCTTGCCGGCTTTGTCGAGGAAGGTGATCTGCACCTTCCGATCGGCGGTGACGAAGAATTCGGCGCGGGGATCGGTGGCTTCGATGATGAGTCCGCCGTTGGGGCCGGCGATGCGCTTCGTCTTGCTGGTGTGCGCGTAGGCAGGCACGAGAGCGAGGGTGAGCGCGATCAGTGAGAGGATACGGAGGAGCAGGCGGTGGATTTTCATGGCTTGAAGGTTAGGGGGCGGTTAGTGCGCGGCTGCGGCATTGCGGGCGAGAGCCTGCTGCGCGGCTTTGCGGCCGAAGGTGTAGAAAACGAGGGGCGTGATGAGGAAATCGAGGAGGGTCGATGAAACCAGGCCGCCCACGATCACGACGGCTACGGGGTGGAGGATTTCTTTGCCCGGTTGGTCGCCCGCGAGTACAAGCGGGATCAGTGCGATACCGGCCGAAAGGGCGGTCATCAACACAGGCACCATGCGCTCGAGAGTGCCGCGCTCGATCATACCGCGAGTGAAGCCCTCGCCCTCATGCTTCATAAGGTGAAGGTAGTGCGATAGCATCATGATGCCGTTGCGGGCTGCCACGCCGCCCACCGCGATGAAGCCGACGAGGGTGGCAATGCTGATGTTGTCGACCTTGAGCCAAGTGTAGACGAGTCCGCCGACCAGGGCCAGCGGGATGTTGAGCATTACCTGCAGGGCAAGGGAGAGACTTTGGAAGTAGCCGTAGAGCAGGAAGACGATGATCACGACCACGACGCCGCTTAAAATCGCGATGCGGAGCGTCGCCTCGCGCTGGGCTTGAAACTCACCCTCGTAGGTCACGAAATAACCCTCGGGTAGCGTCACCTGCGCGCGCACCTTTTCCTCCAGTTGCGTCACGAGTGCGCCGACATCGCGGGCGGTCGGCTTGATGGCGACGATGAAGCGGCGCTGGCTATTCTCTCGGAAAATCACGTTGGGCCCCTTGGCCTCGCGCACATCGGCGACCAGTCGCAGTGGGACACGGCGGCCGCTTTCCGTTTCCAGCGGCAGCTCGCTGATCTTCTCCGGCGACTCGCGCCATGCCAGCGGGAGCCGGATCACGAGATTGATGGCGCGCTGGCCCTCGCGGAGTTCGGCGATTTCCTTGCCGCCGATGAGCGTGCCGGCTTGGTGGTTGATCGCTCCGGGCGTGATGCCGTAGGCCGCTGCGCGGCTGCGGTCGGCCTCGATCCGGAGTTGGGGAATGGTCGATTGCTGGTCCAGCTTGGCGTTTTCGAACCCCGGTATCGTGACGGCTACTTGCTGGATCTCAGTGCCGAGGCGGCGCAGGGTCTCGATATCTGGGCCAAAGACCTTTACCGCCACCGGCGCGGCGACGCCGCTGAGCATGTGGCCGATGCGATCGGCCAACGGCCCTCCGATGACGGCGAAGATTCCGGGCACAGTGCGCAGCCGCTGGTCGATGTCGTCCAGGATTTCCGCCCGCGTGCGGGGTGAAGCGCCGCCTTGCAGGTCGGCGTTGCGGAAATCGACGTCGAATTCCGCCGTCGAGACTGGCACCACGTGATCGCCGCGCTCAGCGCGGCCGAGCCGGCGGCCGACCTTCTGCACTTCCGGCACGGCGAGGAGTTGCTGCTCGATCGCATCGGAGATCCTGTTCATCTCCTCGAGCGACGTGCCGGGAGCGGAGGTGACGGCGATTAGCGCGGTCTCCTCTCGGAATTTGGGCAGAAAATCCTTGCCCATGCGGGTGTAGAGGGAGAATGCCGCGACCATGCCCACTGCCACCACCGCAAGAATCGGTATGGGAAAACTGAGCCCTGCGCGCAGGGCCGTCGCGCGCAGTCCTGCCTTCATCCCGCGCACGAGCAGCCCATCCTGGTGTGGCCCCGCCTGGGGGCGCAGCACGAACGAGCAGAGGACGGGTATCAGTGTAAGCGATACGACAAAGGAGGCGACCATGCTTGCGATCGTGGCGATAGCGATGGGCGCGAAGAGCTTGCCTTCGACGCCGCTCAAGCCGAGCAGCGGGAGGAAGACCAGGATGATGAGCACCGTCGCGTAAAAGATGGAGCCACGCACCTCGCTGGAGGCGCGGGCGATGACCGCGAGGCGCGGCGCGGGCTGAGGGAGGGCGGCATTTTCGCGCAGGCGGCGAAAGACGTTTTCCACGTCGACGATGGCATCGTCGACCACCATGCCGATGGCCACGGCCAGGCCGCCGAGCGTCATCGAGTTCACCGTGATGCCGAGCCCTTGGAAAGTGAGCAGCGTGATCGCGAAGCTCATCGGCATCGCCATCAGGGTGATAAAGGTGGTGCGGAAATTGAGCAGGAAGAGAAAGAGCACGATCGTCACCATGATCGCGCCGTCGCGTATCGCTTCCTGCAGGTTGCCGATGGCGTGATCGATGAAATCCTTTTGCTGGAAGAGCAGGACAGTCTCTATCCCGCTCGGCAGACCCGGCGCGAGCCCCGCCAAGGCGGCTTGGATCTCCCCGGTCATTTTGCGGGTGTCGAAGCCCGGAGCCTTGGTGATCGACATGATCACGCCGTACGTGGGCTCCTTTTCGGGAGCGCGGCTGATGGTGGCGTCGCCGCGCATTGGCTCGATGCTCCAGGCCACTTGTGCGACGTCGGAGATGAAGACTGGGCGGCCCTTGAGTTGCTTGACGACGGTGCCGGCGATGTCCTTGAGATCCGTGGTCATGGCGAGGTTGCGGACCATGATCTCCGCCGGCCCGGTGGTGATGAAGCCACCGGTGGTGGTGCTGGCGGACTTGGCCGCGGCGGCCTCGAGTTCCGCGAGCGTCACATCGTTGGCCTGCATCCGATGGGGATCGGGCTGCACCTCGATCTGCTTGATGCCGCCGCCCATGTTGAGGATCTCGGCGATGCCCGGTATGCTCTGTAGGCGCCGCCGGATCGTCCAGTCTGCGATCGTGCGCACCTCGCGGGGCGGCAGATAGCCTGCCTCGCCTTCCTTGAGGGTCGAGCGCACTCCGACGAGCAGGATCTCGCCCATCAATGATGCGACAGGCGTCATGTAGGGCTGCACCCCGGTCGGGAGTTGCTCGCGAGCGGCCTGCAAACGCTCCTGCACGAGCGTGCGCGCCTTGTAGACATCGGTCTCCCAGCCAAATTCGGCATAGACGAGCGATAGGGCGACATCGGAGTTGGAGCGCAGCCGGGTGAGCCCTGCCACGCCCAAGAGGGCGCTCTCGAGCGGCTGGGTCACGCGCGCCTCTACCTCTTCCGGAGCAAGCCCGGGGGCCTCGGTGAGGATCACCACCGTGGGCTTGGTAAGATCGGGCAGCACCTCCACCGGAAGCTGCAAGCCTGATCGGACTCCCAGCGCCAGGAGGAGAAGCGAAAGGCCGACCACAAACGCCCGATGGGCGAGCGACCATTGAATCAAACGGTTTAGCATGGGCTCAGGCTCCGGGCTTCTCTGGGGTGGGCGCCGTGTCGACCATGAGCGGCCGCTTCATGAAACCTACGACAAGCAGCAGCGCGAAGAGCACGCCGCTGAGGATCATCCAAAAGAAACTGTGCCCGTGCTCGTCGCCGTGGTCGTGATCATGGTCGTGCCCGTGATCACCGGCGGCCTTCGCTTGGCCGGGCTTGATTTCGGAACCATCGGCGTTGTGGGCGTGGCCGTGGGCTGCATCGAGAGCTTCCTTGAGGGAAGTGGAGCCCCCGCTGGCGAACGCGAGGGAGTAGGCGCCTTGGGTCACGACCTCGTCGGCCGGAAGGAGGCCGCTCACGATCTCGACCGACCGCTCGTTGATCTGGCCGACCACGACAGGGGCTTTCAGATACGCATGCGGAATGGCGAAGTCTTTTACATAGACGAATCGCCCGGCCGGATCTCCCTGCAAGGCACTGCGCGGGATGCTGACGACGCCCTGCCGCTTGCTGACGACGATGGAGAACTCGGCGCGCATGCCGGGGCGCAGTACGAAGCCCGGGTTGTCGACATGAAACGCGGCCTCGACTGTACCGCTCTCCGCATCGGCAATGGCGCCGAAGTGCTCCAGCACCGCTTCGAAAACCTTGCCCGGCGCTGCCGCCACCACGATCCGGGCCCTCTGCCCGGGCTCCAGCCGTCCAGCCAGATGATCGGGCACCCGCGCTAGGGCGTAGACCTCGGAGAGATCGAGTATCTCCGCGAGGATGCTCTCGGGCTCGACCGGCTGCCCGGGCACCACGTTGGCGGCGCTCACGAGCCCGGAGATCGGTGCGGTGACTTGGATTGTGGGTGGCGGCTCGCCGTACTGCCGGCTCTCCACCGTGAGGGCGACCTGGCCCTTTTCGATCGGATGATCGTGCCGGACGAAGACCTCCAACGCACGGCCTGGGATGCGGCTGCTCACGACAGCGCGCTTGCCCGGGAATACGTCGATGCGGCCGAGGGCGAAGACAGTTTCCTCGAACTCGCCCGGCTCGGCTACCGCAGTCTGGAGGCGCAGGTTCTTCACCCCCGTCTCGGTAAGGATGACGAGGTCGTCCTGGCGTTTCGGGGATTCCGCGCCGAGCAGGGCCGAGGCCCCGGCTAGGGAGATGGCGAGGATGCGCAGGGAGGAAGATTTCATGGCAGCGAGAGCAGCGTGGAAGTGAGCGGGAGAGTAGGGTCGGCCAGCGCTTCCGCGCGGGCGTGCGCGATGGCAAAGCGGACCTCGAGCTCGAGAAGCTCGCGTCGCAGGGCGAGGAGATCGCGTTGCGCATCGAGCACGTCGATCAAGGGCAACTGGCCTTGTTCGAAAGCGCGGCGCACGACGGCGTGCGCCTCCTGCGACGCAGGAATGACCTCCGTCCGGAGCGAGCGGGCGGCCGCGCTGGCGGCGAGGGCTTCCTGCCAGGCCGTCGTAAACGCGGTGCGCAGCTCGCGCTCCGTGGCGCGTACGGCCTCTTCGGCGCTGGAGAGATTTTCGCGGGCGGCGCGGATGGCGCCCTGACTGCGATGGCGCGCGGGGAGCGGGACGGAGACGCCTGCGACCAAGGCGGCATCGGAGCCCTCCCGCAGGAACCGCACTCCGCCAGCGACGGTGATATCCTGGGCAGCCTGGCCGCGCTCCAGGTCCACCGCGGCTTGGCGAGCCGCGACGAGCGCCTGCTGATAGGCGAGACGCGGATGGGCCGGGAGCTTTTCCAGCAAGGCGGATTCAGGGTGCAGCGCCTCGGGGATCTGCAAGGTGCCCTGAAGGGTTGTCACTTCGGCGGCTGTGCCTCCCCAGGTGGCGGCGAGACGAGCGCGGGCGGCGACCAGTTCCGATTGGGCTCGCGCGAGATCGCCCCGGGCTGCGGAGAGCGCGGCGCGAGCGCGCGCGGGCTCCGCGGCGGAGGCTACGCCGGCGCGCAGGCGGCCTTCGGTGGAGGCGAGGAAATCGCGTGCGAACTTCACGGGCTCCTCGGCGAGCGCCACGCGATGCTGGGCGGCGAGCGCCTCCACGAAGGCCACGGCGGCGGCGGCGAGCACCTCGGCGCGTTTGACGGCGTGCTCCTGCGCGGCCACGTCGCGGTCGCGGGTGGCCACGGCGACGCGCCTTTCGCGCTTGCCGCCGCGCTCGATGGGTTGGCTGGCCTGCACGGTCGCTTCAAACTGGCGGAGGCCCTGGCGCGTACCGGTGCCGGCGAAGTTCTCGGCCTGGATATCGAGCGTCGGCGCAGGGCGCTGGGCCGCCTGCTCGATCAGTGCGTCGGCCGCTTGCTGGCTGTGGGCCGAGGCGGACAGCCGGGGATTGCGATCGAGGGCGCGGGCGAGGGCGTCGCTGAGGCGTAAGGGAGCCTCCTGGCCGCGGGTAAGGGTGGTGAGCAGAAGCAGGGCTCCGCTGAGGACACGAAATCGGGGACGGAAAAAAGAGGGCATGGGAGCATGACGCGTTGAGGGTGGAAACGCAGACGCGCAGCGAGGCGCGCTCTGCGGACACAATCGGATACGGTCCCGCGGAGGGAGCCGGGTCAGGCGATCAACGGATCAGGCGCGTGCGCAGGCGCTGCCGCGCGACGCTCAAACTGCCAGGCGGGCACCCAGTCTGGGGCCATGTGCCAGCGGCTTTTCTCCGTGGGGCGGGGATCGCTCTCGGCTAAAGCCAGCCGAAGATGCGCGCAAAGGAGGCTGCCCTGGGGAAGCGCGTCGGGCGCTCCGGTCTTCACGGCGCCGGCGCCAGCGCGGTACTGGCCATCCTCGACGGCTTTGCAGCCATCCTTCTCGCAACCGGCAGCCTGCTTGGAACAGCAGCCGGCGGAGGCTGAGGCGTGGTCGTCGGAGAAAAGCTCGGCAGCTTCCAGCACGCAGTGCTGCGTCGCCAAGAACCAGAAGGCGACCAGAAGCAGCGAAAGAAAGCGATGGCGCGAAGCGCTCACGGCGGGAAACCGAGCCGCCGAAAGGGAGAAAGTCAACCCCGTGACTTCACGGCCGGAGCCTTTGGTGGCGGCGGGCCGGGTATGCGAAAAAAGTCTCGGGATGAAGGCGGACAAGGCCGGCAGAGGGCGGATATAGAGGAGAAATTTGAGGGAATATCTGCTCGTTGCTGGATCGCTGGGCGGCTTGGTTTCAGTAGAAAGGGGGGCCGTGCGACCGTAGCCTAGCCGAAAAAGCAGGCGTACGGAAGGGGGTACCGGGAGTTTTGATCGGCAGGGCGACGGCCGCAGTGGAGCCGCGAAGCGATCCGGCGGGGGTTTGCAGCCGCGCGCCGGATGCTCCGCGCCACCTTCAACCGGCAGGGGCGCGGCTTTGCGTATGCAGGCCGGGGCTTCCTCCTTACAGATGCTCTTCGTACGTGATGTCGATCTTGGCCAGGAAGGCCTTTTTCTTCGCCTCGCCGTTGAAGCGCACGCTGTGGGTGAGCTCATCGTAGACCCATCCATTCTGCGGATCCGGCCGCACTTCCTGGCCGTCGACGAGGACCTTGAGGCTCTTCTGATAAAACGAGGCGGTGCCTTCGACGGGATCGAGGGCGACGGCCACGGTGTCGGCGATGCGATCGCCCAGCGCTGCCAGCGGGGCGGAGAAATCGGACTCGATATTGAGCACGGTGCCGCCAGTGAGCTCCGCGGCGCGGCGATGCGAGATATTGTTGGGCGAGACGACGGCGTGCATCTCGATCTTTCCGCGCTTGTTGCCCTTGGCGATGATGAAGGGCCGGAGCACCCAGTAGTTGATGTAGCCATCGAGCGTCTGGCGCGGGCCGGCATTGCGGGCGCGGGCTTGATTGAGCAGATCGGGGAGCTTGCCGTTTTGGATCCACTCGGCGTTGGCGGTGCCATCGCGCTGCTCCTTCCAGACGGCCATGCGAGTTTCCTCCTCATCCATGAAGAAGACCACGATCGTGGTGGCCTCGGGACGGAGAAAGCTGTGCTGCTTATTGTAGTAACCGGCGACGAAGTTGTAGACGGATGTGAAGGCGGTGCGGTTGTTGTCGCCGTTGGTGCCGACGCGCACCAGCTCGGCGAAGACGCCGTCGGGCGTTTTGGGCGTTACCCATGGCTGATCCATGACTGGCAGGCTGACGAGCGCGCCATTGCTAGCGACGCGCTTGGTGATCTGCTTGGGGCGGCCGCGGTTGTCGAGGACAGGGGAGCCATCGGGCGTGAGCTCGGTAGAACGAACCTGTTTGTAAAGCTGCTGATCGTCGGCGCTGCGGCCCGGATCGAGGTCGACGAAGTCGGTGGTGAGCACGCCGATGCGGTAGTCGAGGTCTCGGGTGTGGAAGAGTTGGCGGAAGCGGTTGAGGTTGGCCGCGATCCGGCTCTGGTGGTCGGACATCGAGGGCGAGTTGTTGATCACAAAGACGAGGTCGACCTCACGACTGCGGGAGCGGTCGACGGACATGCGCTTGAGGTTGCGGAGCGGCTCCACGTTGACCTCGATGGTGTTTTCGACGCCGAGATGATCGTTGGCCTCGTCGATCGTGTAGTACTTGAAACGCTCGGTGCCGATGAAGCCGGGATTGGGCGCGTAGCTGAGATGGCCAGTGGCGCGATCGAGCTTGGCGGTGCCATTCTTGGCCTTGGTCTTGTCATCGAGGTGGTAGGCCACCTTGGGGGCATTGGCGGTGACGCGCTCGTTGGGCGGCATGAAGTCCTCGTGGCTGGGGACTTTGACGCTGACGGGCATATTGGGCCGAGTGGTGAGCGTCACCTCGCGGACATTCATCGTGCGGGCGCGCTGCGCGGCCACCTCGTACTTATCGAGCATGACGGCCGGAGGCGGTTTCACGTTGATGACGACGGTGTTTTTGAAAACGAGGCCCGAAGTTTCGTTGCGGACGGTATAGGTGAAGGAGGTCTCGCCGACGTAGCCCTGCTCGGGCTGATAGGCGAAATAGCCGAGGCGCGAGGTGCGGGTCTTGAAGAAATCCGCGTCGTCCGCGCCTCCTGCCAGCCCGACGCGACCGTGCAGCGGGGCTTCGGTGATGGTGTAGATCAGGTTGGTGCCGCCCTCTGCGCCGATGACTTCCTGGGCCACGACAAACTGACCGTGCACGCCTGCGCCCTCCGTCTCGTACGTCATGGGCGTGGTCGAGACGATGGTGTCCTTGTCGCTGGCGGCCTTCTGGGCCGGCTCGTCGGCGGCAAACGCCCGCGCTCCCAGTAGCGCGAAAATGAGGCACAAAACGCGCGCCCAGGCGCGGGCGGTGAACGCAGGGTACTTGCTGACCAAGGCTATGTTGTGCATAACGTCTCTTGCGTCACGCCCCATGCGGCGAGGTTCCTATCCAGGCTGTTGGAAAATCCGGCAGCGCTTGGAACTAACCGGGGACGTGCGTGGCATCAAGATGCTCACGCTCAACGCTCCGCGGGACGAGCCCGAAGTTGCGCCATGGCGGCATTTCTGCCGAGTCAGCGGAGGCCGATGGGAACCAAGTGCCGGCAGAGGGTACGATAGTTTGTTTTGCCCAATAAGAGCGGCCGATACAGCGCCGCCACCCCGCGCCTACTCAATCAAGGGGTGGGACGCTGTGGGACGCGCACGAGCTGCGAGGGATCGAGTCCGCGCTGGGTAAGACGACGCTCGAGCTCGGCATAGGTGGCTTCAGGGAGGGTGGTATCGCGGGCGAGTATCCACAGCCACTTGCCACCACGCGAGGACACGACCGCGTGGCGGTAGTTGGGGTCGAGCTCCAGGATGTCGTAGTCGGCCCAGAAGGGCCAGAAGAGTTGCACCTGCCAGCGGGCGTTGGTGGCAGGGTCGACAATCTTGGCGACGCCTTTCCACTCCTTCTCGGGGGCATCGAGCGAGCCTTTGCGAAAGGCATAGTTGGCCTCGAGCCTACCATCCGGGCGGCGGGCGTAGATATCGGCGGTCGCCACCTTGCCTTTCTCGAAGATCGTAGGCACGGCGGCGATTACATTCCAGCGGCCCATGTAGCGATCGAGGTCGACCGATGGGACCGTGGAGAGATCGGGTTTTTTGGTTTGAGACATGGAAGAGCAACCGGCTGCGGCCGCGAGTAAGAGGACAGCAGCCAAGGGGCGGAGGAATTGGGACGAGCGCATGATTTAACACAGGCTACGCGCAGGCCCAGGCCGCGGACGTGCGCAGAGTCCTTGAATGCATCGTAGGGAAAGCGGCGGCCCGAGGCATCGGATACAACGCGTTGCGCGTCTGCGGGCTTGCGGGGGCGGCGCGGGGTTTGCTCTGCTCCGCTCACTTATGCGTCCCAAGAAAGTCGCCCTTCTCACTGCCGGCGGTCTCGCCCCGTGCCTCAACTCCGCGATCGCGGGCCTGATCGAGCGCTACACCCAGATCGCGCCGGAGATCGAGATCATCGCGTATCGCGGCGGATACAAGGGCCTCCTGCTCGGCGACAGCCTGAAGGTGGGCGCCGCGGAGCGCGCAGCGGCTGGCGTGCTCAAGCAGCACGGCGGCAGCGCCATCGGCAACAGCCGGGTGAAGCTCACCAATGTGAAGGACTGCGTGAAGCGCGGCCTCGTCAAGGAGGGCCAGAATCCCCTGCAGGTGGCGGCAGAGCAGCTCGTGCGCGACGGGGTGGATGTGCTGCACACGATCGGAGGCGACGACACCAATACGACGGCGGCGGATCTCGCGGCTTACTTGGGGAAAAACAATTACGAGCTTACCGTGATCGGCCTCCCCAAGACGATCGACAACGACGTGATCCCCATCCGGCAGAGCCTCGGCGCCTGGACGGCGGCCGAGCAGGGCGCACGTTTCTTCGAGCAGGTGGTGGCCGAGCATGGCGCCAATCCCCGCATGTTGATCGTGCATGAGGTGATGGGCCGCAACTGCGGGTGGCTGACGGCGGCGACCGCGCAGGAGTATCAGGCCCGCGTGGCCAAGCTCCCGGTGGTGCCCGGCTTGGGCCTCTCGCACGAGAAGCTCGGGGTGCACGGAGTCTACGTGCCCGAACTCACGGTGGACATCGCGGCCGAGGCGGCCCGCCTCAAGGGCATCATGGATCGCGTGGGCAACGTAAACATCTTCATCAGCGAAGGCGCGGGCGTGGATAGCATCGTCGCCGAGATGACAGCGCGCGGGCAGGAAGTGCCCCGCGATGCCTTCGGCCACATCAAGCTGGATGCCGTGAACCCCGGAAAGTGGTTTGGCGACCAGTTTGCCAAGATGCTCGGCGCGGAGAAAGTGCTGGTACAAAAGAGCGGATACTTTGCCCGCGCGGCGGCGTCCAACCCCGCTGATCTCACGCTTATCCAGCAGTGCTGCGACCACGCGGTCGAGTGTGCCCTGCGGCGCGAAAGCGGTGTGGTGGGCCAGGATGAGGAAAAGGGTGATGTTTTGCGGGCCATCGAATTCCCCCGCATCAAGGGTGGAAAGCCCTTCGATACCGCCGTGGCTTGGTATCCTGCGCTACTGAAGGCTATCGGCCAGCCGGTGGGGGCGAAGGCGCAGGTTGGCGGGCATTAAAGGGACGACGGGCTAGCTCAGTAAGGACTAGTGATTTGCAAATCAGTTGCTCCGCAGGGCATTTGTTCCCTGCGGAGATTGCGCCTAGTATTTACTGTCCATTTGCAACGAGACGCTCGACTTGGGCGTCACTGGGAAGACACTGCGGAAAAGCCCCATTCCTTTTCAGGAAATTTTCCCAGTGGTTTAGTTCATTCCCGCCTCCGATGAAAAACACCCTAAGGCTCGCGCTCGCTGCGTTTCTGAGTGCGTCGCTTCCCGTGGTCGGCTTTGCCGCGCAGTACGATCAGCGGCTCGCCAACCTCTCGACTCGTGCCCAGGTGGGCACGGGCGCCAACATCATGATCACCGGTTTTGTGGTGCAGGAGGGAGCGCCGAAGCGGGTGTTGATCCGCGCGGTGGGTGCCAGGCTGGCGACGGCGCCGTTCAATGTACCGGGCACTCTGTCGAATCCCCAGCTCCAGCTCTTCAATGCAGATGGCGTGCTGGTGCGGCAAAACGACAACTGGGGCACCGACGACCTCGCAGCGATCAACGACGCGGCGGGCAAAGTCGGCGCTTTTGCGCTGACGAACAACAGCAACGACTCCGCACTCGTGGCCGCGCTCCAGCCCGGAGCCTACACGGCGCAGGTGAGCGGCGTGGGCAATACGCAGGGCGTGGCGATCCTCGAGATCTACGATGTCTCGGGCTCGGCGCGGCTCCTCAACCTCTCCACCCGCGCATTTGTGGGCACCGGCGCCAACGGCTTTTTCTCGGGTCTCTCCGTCGCATCCGGCGGCGGCGCGCGCCGCGTGCTGGTACGCGCGGCGGGCCCTGCACTTGGCGCACTGGGCGTGCCTGGAGCGCTGGCCAATCCCGCCATCGCCATCACCGATACGGCTGGCCGGCAGATCGCCGGCGGCGCCAACGACAACTGGGATACCGGGCTCTCCTCCGCGGCGCGCACGGCGCTGGTGGAGGCGACTGCGCGGGCGGGCGCATTTCCCTTTGAGGCGGGCAGCCGCGACTCGGCGCTCGTGGCCGATCTCCAGCCGGGCAACTACACCATCCAGGTTTCCGGAGTCGGCGGCACGACAGGCACGGCGCTTGTCGAGGTCTACGATCTCTCGCCTGAGACGCTCTCCACTGTGAGCGTGGTCGCGAGCGCGGCCACCACGGACACCAATAGTACCACACCGGCCGTGCTCACGGTGTCTCGCGTGGGGCCGGTGACCTCGCCGATCACGATCACGTACACGATCTCGGGCACAGCGGTGGCGGGGGTCGACTACGAGCCATTGCCCGGGACGGTGACGATCCCGGCAGGCGCAGCGCTCGCGACGATCGAATTTCGCCCCAAGCGCAATCCAGAGAACGCCAACAATCGCACGGCCACCCTCGTCCTCTCGCCCCAGAATGCCTACGGAGTAGGCGTGAATGATCGTGCGAGCGTGACGATCTTTGCCAATTCCGGCTCCCTGTACGTCTCGACGCTCCGCGCCCTGCCCGGGGCGACGACTTCGACGGCCTACGGCACCGCCACGATCCAGCTCGCGCCCGACGAGTCGTACGCCTTCGTCAACGTCTCCTTTGCCAATCTCAGTTCGCCGCAGGTCGTGGCGCACCTCGCGATCGATGGCGACTATGTGTTCAACCTCCCGCAGGGGCAGGTAAACGGGGCCTTCTGGGGTCTCTCGGCGATCGGCCGCTACTCCACCGCCGACCTGATCGCAGCCATCAAGGCCGGCCGCGTGACCGTGAGCATCGACACCGCCAACTTCCCGGCGGGCGAGCTTGGCGGCCAGTTTGTGCGCAGCAGCGGCTCGGCGGCCTTCAATGTGCCGGCGGCGCCTCCGGCGCTCGATCTCTCCAAGGTATCGCAGGCGGATGCGGCGCGCTTCCTCACGCAGGCGACGTTCGGCTACCGGCAGGCCGATATCGATGCGCTCGCGGCGAAGGGCTACTCGGCCTGGATCACCGAGCAGATGGCCGTGCCGATGAGTTCCCACCGCAAGGAGACGATGGATGACTTCAATCGCAACCAGACGAGCGGTGGCACGGGCAATCGCAACGCCACCACGCTTGCCTACGAGCGCCCGGGAGGCCCCCATCGCCAGGCTGCCTGGTGGCATATCGCGGTGAATGGCCCCGACCAGCTTCGCCAGCGCGTAGCCTTTGCGCTCAGCCAGATCCTCGTAATCTCCGATACCAATGGGACGGTGAATGGCTGGCAGGAAGGCGCCGCCAATTATTACGATATTCTCGCCGAGGAGTCGTTTGGCAACTTCCGCACGCTGCTCGAGCGCGTCACGCTCAGCCCGATGATGGGCATCTACCTGAGCTCTCTCCGCAATGCGAAGGCCACCTTCGATGCCCGGGGCAATACCATCACGCTCCCAGACGAGAACTACGCACGTGAGATCATGCAGCTCTTCACGATCGGCCTGCACGAGCTCAATCCCGATGGCACGCTCCGACTCGATCCCGCAGGCCAGCCCATCCCCACGTACACGCAGGAGACGATCACGCAGACCGCCAAGGTCTTCACCGGCTGGGCGTACACCAACAAGACGGCGGTGAATCCGACGGCCAATACGGGGCTCTTCCGCGGCTCGCCCGGCAACTACATCGATCCGATGTCGCTCTGGCCGGCCTTCCACGACGACACGGCCAAGACCATCGTCGGCAACAAGGTGCTCCCTGCCGGCCAGGGTGGCATCAAGGATCTCAAGGATACGCTCGACGCACTTTTCGAGCATCCCAATACCGGCCCGTTCATCGCGCGGCAGCTCATCCAGCGCATGGTGACGAGCAATCCCAGCCCGAGCTACGTCTACCGTGTCGCGCAGGCCTTTGCCAACAATGGCGCCGGCGTGCGTGGCGACATGGCCGCCGTCGTCCGCGCCATCCTGCTCGACTACGAGGCGCGCTCTGCGGCGGTCGCGGCCACGGCGACCTACGGTAAGATGAAGGAGCCGCTGCTCCGCGCCACGTCGCTTCTGCGCACCTTTGGCGGCACTTCCAACTCCGGCCGCATCGCGATCCTGAATCCCGAGGGCAGTCTCGCGCAGGCGGCGCTGCGTGCGCCGACGGTGTTTAATTTCTACGAGCCCAATTTCGTGCTTCCGGGGGCGGTCGCCTCGGCGGGCCTGTATGCGCCTGAGTTCCAGATCCTCACCGATACGACGGCGATCACGCAGCCCAATTTCTACTACACCTACATCTACAACAATCGCTCCACGACCGATATGAATCAGCAGACGGTGGGCCTGGCGCTCGCCGACTGGCTGCCGGTCTCACGCACGCCGGCCCAGCTCGTGGGGATGCTCAATAATGTGCTCGCCGGCGGCGGCCTGCCCAAGGCCACGACCGATCGTATCACCGCGGCCATCACGGCAATGCCCGCGGGTACTGCGACCAGCACCGCCAACGATCTCGAGCGCGTGCGCTCGGCGATCTACCTCGTCATCACCTCTCCCCAGGCTGCGATCCAAAAGTAACTCCGCTGCGCCATGAATCCGAAGAATCCCGCCCCCGATCTGCACCGTCGCAAGTTCCTCGGCCAGTGCTGCGCCGCCGTGAGCGCCACCGGCATGCTCTCCGCCATCTCGCAACTGCGCATGATGGGCGCCGTCGCCAGCCCCGACAATGGCCCGCAGCCGCCGCCATCGCGCGCGGGCGCCCTGCCGGCCGACTACAAGGCGCTCGTGTGCCTCTTCCTCGCGGGCGGCAACGATGCCAACAACATGATCGTGCCTTTCGACACGCAGGCGTATAACGACTATGCCTCGGCGGCCGGTCGTGGCGCCATCGCACTGCCGCGCACCCAGCTCCTCGGCATCACCACCAAGCGGTCCGACGGCCGCGAATGGGCGCTCCACTCGAGTCTCAATGCCGACGTGGCCGGCACCAACAGCACCGGCCTCAAGTCGATCTACGATGCGGGCAAGATGGCTATCCTCGGCAATGTCGGCACCCTCGTCGTGCCCACCACCAAGGCGCAGTACTCCGCGCGCTCGGTGCCGCTGCCGCCCCAGCTCTTCTCGCACAATGACCAGCAGGTCGAGTGGCAGAGCAGCGTGCCCGACAAGCCCTTCTCCACCGGATGGGGCGGACGCACCGCCGACCTGCTCGATGCGATGAATGGCAACGGCAGCATCTCGATGTCGATCAGCCTCAATGGCCAGAACTCCTTCCAGGTCGGCCGGCGCGTCGCCCAGTTTGCCGTCAATCCTGGCGGTGCAATTTCGCTCAGCGGCTCCTCAACCAGCGCGACCAGCCAGGCTGGTCTGCGCACTCGGGCGCAAAACGACCTGCTTTCCGCGCAGAGCGGCAATCTTTTCGAGACGGCCTTCGCCGGGCTCACGGCCAATGCGGTCTCCGACAGCGCGCTGCTCTCGGGCATGCTTTCCGGCAATCCGCCTTTTACCACGGCATTTTCGACCTCGAGCCTCGGCCAGCAGCTCCGCACCATCGCCCGGCTCATCGCCTCCGCGCCGCAACTCGGCCTCAAGCGGCAGATCTTCTTTGCACGCATCGGTGGCTGGGATCTGCATGATGCGCAACTCGGCGCGCATGCGAATCTCTTCGCCGATGTGAGCCGCAACGTCGCGGCCTTCTATCGTGCGACCGTGGAGCTCGGCTGCGCCGATCAGGTGACGACCTTCACCGCTTCGGACTTCGGCCGCACCTACAATACCAACGGCGACGGCTCCGACCATGGCTGGGGCTCCAATCACTTCATCGTGGGTGGCGCGGTCAAAGGCGGCGACATCTACGGCAACATGGCCAATCTCACAATCCGCGGCCCCGACGACGTGGGCACGCGCGGCATGTGGCTGCCGTCGACAAGCGTCGACGAGTATGCCGCCACGCTGGCGACCTGGTTTGGGGTAAGCGCCACGGATCTTCCGACCGTGCTGCCCAACATCGGCCGGTTTGCGACGCGCAACTTGGGTTTCCTATAAACGAGTAGGGCGGGTCTTTGAACCGCCCAGTCACAGGTGCTATCACTTCGGCGGCTCTTTTCGCGATAAACGCGGCCTAAATCCAGGGCGGGTCAAGGACCCGCCCTCCTTTTTCCATGCATCGCACCCTGTCTGTCCTCCTTCTCCTGCTGGTCGCCGCGGGTGCATGGTGGCTCTGGCCGCGGGCTGCGGGTCCGGCGGTGCCACCTCGTGCTGCGTCCAAGATCGCCACGGAGTCTTCGCCTGCTCCGCAACTCCCGGGCCCTGTGCCGGGCGATTCGCTTGCGCCCCCGGCCGGCACGGTGCCGACCGCCACCTCGCCGACCAGTCCACCGCCTGCCGCATCCACGTGGCGCGAGGAGGATTTTCCGATCATTGCTCCGCTCAATAAGCCAGGCTCCACGATCGCGCGCGATCTCAGTGCGGTGAGCGCCGTGCTCGACGCGTGGCGCAGCAATTTTCCCCGCGAGGGCAATCCGGTGGGCGAAAATGCGGATATCACGGCCGCCCTCACGGGGGCCAACCGGCTCGAGCTTGCGCTCATCCCGAAGGGCCACCCGGCCATCAACGCGAAGGGAGAGCTCTGCGATCGCTGGGGCACTCCCTTCCGCTTTCACCAGCTCAGCGGCGAGCAGATGGAAATTCGCAGTGCAGGCCCGGACCGGAAGTTTGCGACGGAGGACGACGCGGTCTTCCACCCGTAAGGCGGTAGTCCACGCACTGCGGCGCAAGCGAGGCCGGGAGCGGACGCCGCCGCTTGTTCCCTAATAAAAAACGCACGGGCGCGTGTCTCTGTGACGCTTTCATGCAACTTGGCCTTGTGCGAGCACGTCTCGACAACAGCTACGCACGCCAACATCGTACCCACCAGCCATGTCTCGCACTCTTAAACCCTCCCGCTCCTCTTTAGTCCAACGCAGCGCCCGCCGGCTCCGCCGGGGTTTCACGTTGCTCGAAATTCTGGTGGTGCTCGCCATCATCGGCCTGCTGGCCGGGCTTGCGATCAACAATGTCGGCGGCCTCTTTGGCGGCGCTCAGGTCTCGGCTGCCCAGCTGTTCGTGAATCAGACGGCAAAGACCTCGCTGATGACCTATCGGTTGCAAACGGGCAGCTTCCCCACGACGGCGGAAGGCTTGCAGGCTTTGGTCTCCGCTCCCGCCAGCGCAGCCGGCAAATGGCAGGGACCGTATATGGAGGGTGGCAAGGTGCCCCTGGATCCCTGGAGCGAGCCTTACCAGTACGCTTTCCCCGGCAAGCGGAACACCGCGGGGTACGACATCTGGTCAAAGGGGCCGGATAAACAGAGCGATACTGCCGACGACATCGGCAACTGGGGCGAAGCCAACACCGCTGCCGCCACGAAGTGATTTCGTCCGCGCCGGCGGGGACCCCGCGCGGCGCATCGGGGTCGCAGAAGAACCGATTTCCCGCCGTGTCGCCACGCTGCGCAAATTTTCCCGAGCCGAGATGCGCTCTGCCCTGTGAGTCCACGGGGCGGTGCGCGCGCGTGCGTCGGAAAAGAGCGGCGGGATTCACTTTGGTCGAGATCCTGTGCGGCCTCGCGATCATCGGCCTGCTGGCGACGGTGCTGATTGGCGGTGCTTCGAATCTCTTGAGCGACAAGCCGCAATCGGCGGTCGACGTCTTTTGGGAGGCGGTGCGTGAATCGCGCAAAAACGCCTTGAAGTCCGAGCACGAGATGCGACTGCGCTATGACAAGGACAAAAAGCAGTTCGTGCTCGTCGATGGCATCGCCCCGAAGCGCGTGGCGGCGGATGGCATCACGCAGGAGGAGGCGGTGGCGAAAGTTTTTCAAATCAATCCGCAACTTGCCGGCGATCTCCAAGTGACGTTTCTCGCGGCCGGCAAGACGGGGCGCACGGAGCTGATCGGCGGGGTGCTGGTGGAGGTCGACCCGGTGCCGTACGTCACCTTCTACGAAGACGGCACGTGCACCGGATTCCGGGTGCAGTTTGTGCGTAATGGGGGTACGAATACGCTCGCGATCGATCGCTGGACGTGTGCGCCCGTATTGGACGCCAAGGAGGGTGTGCTATGAGCTCGCGAAGCCCGAGCCGCCGTGGCTTTACCCTGCTCGAGGTGCTGGCGGCCTTGATGATCTTCGCGGTCGCATCGGTCGTGCTGGCTGCCTCCTATCTGAATGTGCTCCTGAGCTATGATGCCGTCTCGCGCGGCGCGCAGGTGGGCGAGGATTTCGCTTTTGCGCGGCAAATGGTGATAAATCAGCCCGACCGGAAAAAGGTCGAGGAGGGTGGAGACTTCCAGACTGCCAATGGCCGCCGTGTCAGCTGGCGGGCCGGGATCCAGGCCACGGAGGTGCCCGATGTGTACCAGGTGGAATTCACCTGCGAGATCGACGAGACGGGTAAGCCGGAGCCAGATAAGCTCACGCAGGTTTTCCGCGTGCTCCGGCCGACATGGGGGGCCACCGATCCCGGCGAGCAGGCCAAGATCAAGGAAGCGATGAAGACCCGCATCGTCGAGTTGCAGGGGCAATTGAAGGGGGGCCTGCAGTGAGCCGCCGCATCGCTCGCCAGTCAGCGCGGGGCAGAGGGTTCACGTTGCTCGAGATCCTCGTATCCCTCGCGATCGTGGGGCTGATCCTGGTCGCGATGAATACATTTGTGTTCTCGATGGGCGAGCTGTGGGGCCAGCGCGCCGACCACCGGCTCTTCGACCAGCATGTGAGGGCGGTGACGCGTTTCCTGGAACGCGAGCTGCGCGTCGCGGCGATGCCGCCGGCGGCCGCGGCCAATTCCTCGCCGATCGCGATGCAGGAGATCCGGCCTAAAACCGGGATGATGGAGAATATGGTGACCTTCGAGCTGCCGGGCGGGAGCCGTTTTTTTCAGTGGCCGGATCGGCCGCTGCCGGAAGTCATATGCTCCTTCCAGGTGCGGCAGCGGGAGGGGCTCGTGCTGCTCTGGCACTCGCGGCTGGAGAATAATTTCGACACCGATCCGCCCCGCGAGACGGTGGTGACGCCCTTCGCCACGGAGGTTTCGTACGACTACTACGACGCCGACACCAATCGCTGGAGCAACGAGACCTCGATCAAGAAGGACAACCAGAACCAGCCCATGACGCCGCAGCGCATGCGGCTCAAGTTTGCCTACGGCAAGCTCACCCGCGAGGCCGTCATCACCCTGCCTGCGCCCGGGGAGGCGCTGCCCAATTTCTGACCATGCTCCCGCACAGCGCACAACGCCGGGGCTCGGTGATCGTGATCGTGATGATCACCCTGATCTTTGCCACCTTCGCGCTCGTGACCTTCATGGAGAAGGCCAACGTGGACCTGCTCGTCGA
Source organism: uncultured Opitutus sp. (assembly GCA_964480585.1). Lineage (GTDB taxonomy): Bacteria > Verrucomicrobiota > Verrucomicrobiia > Opitutales > Opitutaceae > ER46. The sequence continues at coordinate 113,414 of CAYZPV010000008.1, forward strand.
GCAGCGGTATGCGGTCGACAAGCGATTGCGCATGGAGGCGTATTCGGCGCTTGAGACGACGCTCGGCGTGCTGGAGATCTTTCGCGAGGTGGGCCAGGGGCTGCGCAGCCCCGCGGATGGCTGGAGCGACCCGCTGGCCTTCGCCGGTTACACCCCAGGAGACAACCGCACGGTGGAGGTCACGTTTGAGGATGAGAGCGGCAAGCTCTCGCTGCCGCGCATGACATTGGAGACGCTGGTGACTCTTTTCGAGGGGTGGGGCTTCACCAAGAACGAAGCGGGTGAGCTTGCCGATGCGCTGCTCGGCTGGATGAAGCGCGACCATGTCTACTCGACGCTGCAGCCCAATTACGACTCCGGGCCGCTGCCGTTCGAGTCGCCCAATCGCCCTCTGCGCTCCTTCTCCGAGTTGGCGGCGATCGACAAGGTCCGGGAAAAATTCTTCGACGACGAGGGGCGGCCCAATGGGTACTGGACGCAGTTTACCCAGGCGGTTTCGTTGCTGGATTTCCAGCAGCCCAATATCAATGGGGCGCGCGAGGATACCCTCGCCGCGCTCGGCCGGCTCGACGAGCCGGCGAGAAAAGCGCTCATCGATCGTCGGACGAGCGGGCAGGGCTCCCTCGCCAGCCCGGGAGATGCGCAGGCGATCGTCGGGCCCAATGGGGATCTTCGCGGCTTTGGGGCGACAATCAGCGCGCTGCGAGTCATCGTGACCGTGCGCGAGGGCAACTCCGAATTCAAGGTCGCCGCGGTGGTGGGGCCGCAGGGCTCGGGAGCGAGGGCAGTACGGCAGACTGCCACGCGCAAGGAAACCTCGGCAGGCGCGGCCAAGAGTGCCAGCCAGACCCAGAGCCAGCCAAACGCCGCCAAGGCTGGCACACCCAACTCAAAATCGGGTCAGACTGGTCAGGGGCAGAACCAGAGCCTGCGCTACCCATTTACTCTCTTGGAAATCCGGGAGAATGCTGACATCCCCAGCTCTCCGGCTCAGATCGCTCAATCCACACTCTAACTCGTCATGTGCGCCTCGCCCCTTAGCTTGCTCCGAGCCGGCCCACCGCCGCCCAAAGTGGCGCTGTTGCCCGACGCGATGTTTTTCACCCGCGCCGTGCCCATCGCTCCCGGGGCCTCCCCCGCGGAGGCAGCCAGCCAGGTCGAGCTCGCGCTGGAGTCGGTCTCGCCTTTTCCGTTGACGCAGCTGTACTACGGCTGGTTCTGGGTGCCGGGCGCGGAGAGCGCCTTTGTGTTTGCCGCCTACCGCCGCCGCTTCACCACCGATCAAGCCTCCGAGTGGGGCGATGCCGAGCTGGTGCTGCCGTCGTTTGGCGCGGTGCTGGGCGCAAAAGTGGAGCCTGCCACCACGGTGTTGCTCACCGGCGCGGAGGGCATCACCGCCGTCCACTGGGCCTCGGGACCTGTGCCCGCGAAGGTGCTTTTCGCCCCCGTCGAGCCCGAGGCCGCGGAGGAAGATCGCGCCCGTGTGCGTGAGGAGTTGCTGCGCTCGATCGGTGGCAGCAAGACCGTCGTCGACCTCGCCTCGCCTGTCACAGCCGATGCGGCGGGTAGCGATCGCGAGGTGGTGTTTCGCTCCGGCGATTTTGTCTCCGAGGTGCCCGCGACTACTGCTGCGGCCCTCGACGTGCGCGACAAGGCCGATCTCGCCGCGCTGCGCAATGCCCGCAAGCGCGACGTGCTCCTCTGGCGCGTGGTGATCGGCTTGGTGGCAGCCATCGTCCTGCTTGGCTTGGGCGAGCTCGCGCTCGTGGGCGGCCGCCAGTGGCTGGGGCTTCGCAACAAGCAATACGTCGCTCAGAAGCCGCTCGTCGACAAGGTCATGAGCCTGCACGAGCTGGCCAATCGGATCGATGATATCGCCACCAAGCGGCTCATGCCGATAGAGATGGTGATCGCGGCGGCGGTCGCAAAGCCAGGGGAAGTGGTCTTCAGCAGCGCGCAGACCGAGCGCTCCCGGGGACTCTATACACTGGTCGTGCGCGCCTACACCACCAATAGCGCGCAGGTGAATGCCTACGAAGCCGCGCTGCGTGCGCTACCCTCGGTGCAGGAGGCAAACGCCACCATCGAGCGCATGAGCAACGATCGCACGAACTTCGTCATGACCGTGGTATTTAAACCCGAGGCGTTGAAGGCTGCGTCTGCCGCGCCCTCCGCCGTCGCTCCCGAAGCCGCCAAACCCGCAACTCCCTCCAAGTCATGATCCGCAGCCTTCGCGCCTATTTTCTCTCTCGTGCGTTGCGCGAGAAGCTCCTTCTCCTCGCCTTTGTGGGCATCGGTTTTCTCTGGTGGTTCTCGTCGTACAGCAAGCGGGCGGGCGCGTTTTATCGCGAGCAGCAGCGCACGACCTTCAACCTGAAGGACCAGGCGCTGTGGATCAGCAACAAGGCCTCCATCGAGCAGAATGCCGCCACCGCCGCGGGCAAGCTCGACCCGACAAAGACGCTCAACTCCAATCAGCTGGCCACCACGGTGCAGCAGATCGCCAATGAGACCGGCCTGAAAAACGCCCAGCTCTCCGGCACGCCCACGACGCGTCAGAGCGGCCAGTTTGCGATCCACAGCGCGGCCTACTCGGTCCGCGGGGCCTCATGGGAGGCCATTCAGGCGTTTTATGGCGCGCTCCAGCAACGGGCGCCCTACATCTCCATCGATGTCTTCACCCTCCAGGCGCAGCCCGGCCCGGCCAATGCCTCGGACCTGCTCTCGCTCTCGATCCGCGCCGAATCGGTCCAGATCGTGAAGTAGGGGCGGGCCGCGCAACTTTTCGCGAGCGTCGGCGACAGAGCGCAACACGGCCCTCGTTCCACCTGAATGAACTGTTACGTTTCCCGCGTTGCGCAACCGACAGCGGCCAATCCTCTTGTGCCCTCTCTCCCAGCCATCTTCCGATGAACTACGCGACTCTGCCCTCGCTCCGCGCCGCGGCCCTTGCCGGGCTGCTCGTGTGGCTCATGCCGCGGGCCGCTCGCGCCGAGAGTTCCGTATCGTACAAGCACGAGGATTATCGCGAGGCTGGCGGTCGCATCGTGGTCAAGACCGACGGTGCGTACCTCGAGCAGGATTTTGGCACCTCCACGCATGTGAAGGTCGAGGGCATCCTCGATGCCATCGCGGGCGCGACGCCCAATGGCCAGCCCGCGCCCGTCGGCAGCGACCAGGTGCCGCTCGCGAAGCTCACGGAGCGCCGCAAGGCATGGTCGGCCTCGGTCGCGCAGCAGTTTTCTTTCGCCAAGCTGACGCTCGGCGTAGCCAACAGCCGCGAGAGCGACTACGTCTCCACCGGCCTCTCCCTGAATAGCGTCTTCGAGTTCAACCAGAAGAACACGAGCCTGCTCGTCGGCGTAGCGGGCACGGACGACGAGGTGAAGGTATTCTACCAGACGCCGCGCGCTGAAAAGCGCACGCACGATCTGATCGTCGGCGTCACCCAGCTCCTCGATCCGCAGACTTCCGTGACGTTTAATCTGAGCTGGGGCCGGCAGCGTGGCTACCTCTCCGATCCCTACAAGCTCGTGCAGAAGAACACGGAGATCGTCACAGGCGTATTCCTCCCGCTCACCTTCGCCGAGAATCGCCCCGGCGAGCGCGAGAAGTGGATCGCGCTCGCGAGCGTGAATCGCGCGATACCGGCGCTCAAAGGAGCCCTCGATCTCTCGTATCGCTTTTATCACGACACCTTCGGCACCGATGCCCACACCGTTGATCTTTCCTGGTTTCAGAAGCTCGGGGAGCGCGTGATCCTGCGGCCCTCGGTGCGCTACTACACGCAGGGCGCCGCCGATTTTTATTATTACCGGCTCGATGGCACCGCCGTCGTGCCGCAGGCCGGCGCGCCGCGGCCGCAGGGGCCGTTCTATTCTTCCGACTACCGCCTCTCGGAGATGCGCACGAGCACCTACGGCTTGAAAGCGATCTGGAGAGTCACCGACGCGCTGAGCCTCGATGCGTCCTACGAGCGCTACGAGATGCGCGGTCGCGATGGCGTCACGGCCAGGAGCGCCTATCCCGAGGCCGATATCTGGGCGGCTGGCGTTAAGTTTGCATGGTGAGCCCTGTCTAGCCATGTCGATCGTCTCCCAGTCGCACCGCACTCCGCCGCCCGCCCCGGCCAATTCCGCGCCTGCGCTGCCGTTGCGCCATCTCTCGTTTCTCGCGCTCGGCACGACGTGCGAGGTGCAGTACGCCGCGCCAAGTGGCGACGATCAGGCGAAATCCTTCGAGCGCATGGCCAAGGCGTGGGTCGAGAGCTTCGAGGCGAAATACTCGCGTTTCCGGCCCGATAGCCTGCTCAGCCGCATCAATGCTGCGGCCGGGCGCGAGTGGGTCGCCGTCGATGCGGAGATGGAGGCGATGTGCAAACTGTGCGACACGCTGCACTTCATGACGCAGGGCATCCTCGATCCGACGACGCTCCCGCTGATCCGGCTTTGGGATTACAAGGCTCAGACGCCGCGCGTGCCGGGGGATGCCGAGATCGCTGCCGCCCGCCAGTTGGTGGGCTGGCGCAAGGTGCAGCGGCAGCCGGGGAAAGTATTTCTCCCGGAGCCGGGGATGGCGCTCGATTTTGGCGGCTTCGGCAAGGAGTACGCGGTCGATATCGTGGCGCAGATCGCGCTCGATCACGGCATCACCTCCGCGCTGGTGGATTTTGGCCACGATATCCGCGCCTTGGGACAGCCTCCGGGCCGCCCCGCGTGGCATATCGGGCTGGAGGATCCCGCCAAGCCCGGCGCCTCCTCTGGCAGCGTCGCGCTCGTCAACAAGAGTATCGCGTCTTCCGGCGATTACCTGCGGGGTTTCACCTTCGAGGGCCGCCGCTACGGCCACATCGTCGATCCGCGCACGGGCTGGCCGGTCGGCCACGGCTGCGTGCAGGCCAATGCGATTGCGGGCACCTGTCTGCAGGCGGGCGTGCTGTCCACCACGGCCTTTGTCCTGGGTGTGCCCAAGGGCGTGGAGTTTATCCAGTCGGTCCCCGGCGCCGAGGGCTTGCTCGTCACCCCGAAGCTTCGAGCGCAGACGCGCGGCTTTTTCCACTATGTCGTCGCCCGCTAAATTCTTCCTGGCCGCCGTGCTGCCCTTGGTCGCCGCGCTCGGTGTGGCCCGCGCGCAGATCAAGGTGGGCGATGCCTTTCCGGCTCCGGCCGCGCACGGCGTCGTCAATCTCGCGGGCGGCGAGCTGCCCGCCACGCAGGGTCGGCTCATGCTTGTCGATTTCTGGGCCTCGTGGTGCGCGCCTTGCAAGGCGTCGTTTCCCATGATGGCCAAGTTGCAAAAGGATTATGCCGAGCGCGGCTTCACCGTCCTCGCGATCGGCATCGATGAGAAGCCTGCGCTCGCCGCCGCATTCTGGAAAAAGATGGCGCCGCCCTTTCCCACCTTGCACGACCGCGCGCAGGCGCTCGTGCAGAAAGTCGCCCCGCCCACCATGCCCACGAGCTACCTCGTCGATGGCGCAGGCAAGGTGCGCTTCGTGCATAGCGGTTTCCACGGCGATGCCACCGAGCGTGAACTCCGCAAGCAGATCGATCTGCTGCTCACCGAAAAAAAATGACTCCCATGAAGACGACCACGCAGCGCCTCCTCGTCCTCGCTCTTGCCCTTGGCGCAGCCGCGCTCGGCGGCGGCTGCGCCAATGCCAGCCTCGTCCGTGTCCAGCCCTGGCAGCGCGCCACGCTCGCGGACTATACCATGCGCTCCGATCGCGATCCCTTGCATACCTCGATGGTGGAGCACCGCTACTTTTCCCGCGAGACCGCCACCGGTGGGCGCGGCGTGGGCGGCAGTGGCTGCGGGTGCAACTAGCAGATTCTCTACGCCCGAGGGCAGGGATGGCTGTGGGTGAGACTTCCGTCTCCTCCGCACGAGGCCGGCTACCTGATGACCGCTCCGGCATTGACCGACCAGCGACCTGCGGCGAGGCTGAGCGCCTAGTCGAAGGCTGCCCCCCAAAAAGCCTGCGACGGCATGAGGATTCTCGTAATCGAAGATGAACGCCAACTCGCCGGGCATATCGCGCGAGCGCTCACGCGCCACGGCCACTGCCTGACGGCGCGGCACGATGGCCAGGAGGGGCTCAATGTCGCGCTCGCCGATCCTCCCGATCTCATCGTGCTCGACCTCAATCTCCCAGGCCTCGACGGCATGTCTCTCCTGGGCCGCCTCCGCGCCGCGCACTGCGGGGCTCGTGTGCTGGTGCTCACTGCCCGCTCCGAAGTGGAGAGCCGGGTGAAGGGCCTTCACGCCGGCGCCGACGATTACCTCGCCAAGCCCTTTGCGATGGACGAACTCGTCGCTCGCGTGGAGGCGCTCGGCCGGCGCGGCGCGGCGACGGGGCCGGCCGATCTCCTGAAGATCGCCGACCTGCACATGGATGTGCGCCACCGCCGGGTCACGCGCGCCGGTCGCGCCATTGCGCTTTCCCCGCGTGAGTTCGACGTGCTGCAAGTGCTCATGCAGGAGCCGGGCCGGCCCTTTTCGCGCACCGAGCTGTGCGAGCGCGTCTGGCAGCGCGATCACGAGTACGATACCCGCACGGTTGAGATCTTCATCACCCGCTTGCGAAAAAAGATCGATTCCACGTTCGCACCGCCGCTGATCCACACCCTGCGTGGCGTCGGCTACACCCTGCGCGCATCCGAATGAGCCGCGCCTGCATCCTGCTCCTCGCCCTCGTGTCGTTCGCGCGGGTGCTCTCCGCGGCCACGATCGAGGGCCGTGTCGCGCTGCCCAAGGCGCGGGCGACGCCCGTCGTCAATCAGCGCTACGAGATCGTCGCCCAGTCCGGCGTGCTCTCCACCAATCCACCGGTGGCGGTAGTCTATCTCGAGGGCTCATTTCCTGCGCCCGCCGTGCCCCCGGTGGCCCAGATACGCCAGAAGGATCTCACGTTTATACCGTCGCTGCTACCTGTACAGATCGGCACCAAGGTGGAGTTTCCGAACCTCGACGATACCTATCACAATATCTTTTCGTTCTCGCCGCCCAAGCGTTTCGATCTCGGCCGCTACAAGCCCGATGAACAGCCCGTGCCCTCCCAGGTCTTCGATGTCGCCGGGCTCGTCACGCTGCGCTGCGATATCCACGAGCACATGCGCGCCCTCATCCTCGTGCTGCCCACGCCGCACTTCACGGTCACGGATGCTGAAGGGCGCTTCACGCTCGCGGGCCTGCCGGCTGGCCGCTATACGCTGAGAGCGTGGATCGACAGCCGCACCACGCGCGAGCAGCCCGTGCAGCTCGCGCCGGGCGGCTCGGTGAGAGTCGATTTTCCGTGAGCTCCGGCCCGGCACCGCAGTCGCCCCGGCTGGCGGGCTTCCGCCTCAAGCTGCTCGTGGCCGTGATGCTCGTCGTCTCGGCCGTGACAGTGCTGGCTCTCTCCATCGCCGAGCGCCGGCTGGCAGCCGAGGTGGAGGCCGATATCGAGCGTGAGTTTGCCGCACAGCTCCAGGCTCTCGAGCGCACCCGCGAGGTCCGGCGGGCCATGCTTGTCGAGCGCTGCCGCTCGCTCGTGAAACGCCCGCGCATCCGCGCCGCTTTCGAGGATGACGCGCTCGATCTGCTCTACGAAGCCGCCCGCTACGAGTTGCAGGATGTGATGACGGCGGAGGGTCTGCACGCGCAGTTCTACCGGTTTCTCGATCCAGCGGGCGCTGTGATCGCGCCGCGACCAGTCTCCGGCCATCCGGTGGGAGCGCTCACCCCCGGGGAGGAGCGCGCGCTCAGGCTCCCGAGTCTCCCGGAGGCGCCGCAGGCTGGGTACATCGTGCGTGGCGGCGAGCTGGCGGAGGTCGTGGCGCTGCCGATTCTCTCCTCCGAGTCGGGAGCGCCGATCGCGGCCCTCGCGCTTGGCTTCAAGCCGGTGGAGCTCGAGCGCAGCGCGGCCTCCGGGATGCAGGCCGGCATCTGGCTCGGCCAGCGGCTGCATGGCCTGAGTTTGCCGGCAGCCATCGAGGCGCGACTGCCCTCGGTGGTCGCCCGCGCCATGCGCGAGCCGGAGCAGATCGCGATCGATGGCGTCTCGCATCTCGTGCTCGCCAAGCGCCTCAACCCCGACTCGCTCTACCCGCCGGCCTTTGAGGTGTGCTTCTTTCCCTTGCGCGATCTGCTCGCCCGGCAGCGCACCCTCCGCTGGCAGGTGATCGGCGCGGGCGTGGCGCTGCTGCTGCTCGGCCTCGCGGGCAGCCAGCTGGTCGCCGAGCGCTTTTCCGCCCCGGTGGAGAAGCTCGCGCTCGATTCGGAGCGCTCGGCCCGTTTCTCGGCCGATGCTTCGCACCAGCTGAAGACGCCCGTGACCGTGCTGCGGGCGGGGCTCGAGGAGCTGCTGCGCAACGAGAAGCTCACGCCTGAGGAGTGTGTGCAGGTCTCCGCGCTCATCCATCAGACTTACCGGCTTTCGAGTCTCATCGAGGATCTGCTGCTGCTTTCGCGGATGGATTCCGGCCGGCTGAAGCTCGCCCTCGCCCCGGTCAATCTCAGCCGCTTGATCGAGGGATCACTCGATGATCTGAGTGCTCTGCCCGATGATTTGGCACTGGAGGTCGAGGTGGCCTTTCCTCCCGATCTGCACATTCTCGGGGAGCAGCGCTATACCGCGATCATCCTGCAAAACCTGCTGGAAAACGCGCGCAAGTACAACCGCAAGGGCGGTTTCATCCGGCTCACGGCGCGGAGCGAGGGCGGCCTCGTGCGCCTCGTCGTGGCCAACAGCGGGCGGCCGATCGCGGCGGCGGCGCAGGAGCACGTCTTCGAGCGATTTCATCGCGCGGGTATGGCGGAGAATATCCCTGGCTACGGTCTCGGCCTCAATCTCGCTCGCGAGCTTGCTCGGCTGCATCAGGGCGATCTGCGGCTCGTGCGCTCGGACGAGGCGGCGACCGAGTTCGAGGTGAGCTTCCGGTGGGCCGCAGGCGCAGGGGAGGAGGCTCGCGCATGAAGTCGCTGGCCTTTGCCCTGATTGCAGCGGGCACGATGCTTTGCGCGCCGTTGCCGGCCGCCGAGGAGTTTTTCGACCGGTTGGAGGATCTGCTCACCTTCAGCGCCGAGGATGCGCGCTACCGCGCGCGGGTGAGCGGCACGCTCGATCTGGAAGGGTACGCGTTTCGCCTGCCGCCTCCGGGCGTGATTGATGGCGCGCACCGGCAGCTCTTCATCCCGAGGCTGACGGTGTTTCTCGATGCGCAGCTCGGGCGCGAAGTGTATGTTTTCGCCCAGGCGCGGGCGGATCGCGGCTTCGACCCCGCTCCTGCACCGCTGGAGGTGAGGCTCGACGAATATGCGCTGCGCTGGTCGCCGCGCCCTGATGGTCGCTTCACGGTGCAGGTGGGTCGCTTTGCAACCGTGGTGGGCAACTGGGCGCTGCGGCACGGCTCCTGGCCCAATCCCTTTGTCACGGCGCCCGTGCCTTACGAATACCTTACCGGCATGTGGGATACCGACGCGGTCCGCTCCGCCGCGACGCTGCGGCAGTGGGCGCATGTGCGCCCCGGCCTGGCTCCGGCGATCGCCGCGCGCGAAAAATCCCTGCGCCTCCCCATCGTCTGGGGGCCTAGCTATGCCACGGGCGCCGCCGTGATTGGCGAGCTCGGCGCTTTTCGCTTCGCCGGCGAGGTCAAGGCCGGGTCGCTCTCCTCGCGCCCTCAGGCCTGGCAGCACCCGGGCGAGTTCGCATCGCACCCGACGGTGAGCGGGCGCATCGGATACCGCCCCAGCCCCATGTGGAATTTTGGCCTGTCCGCCAGCGCTGGGACCTACCTGCGCGAATTCGCCGCCGGCACGCTGGCCCCTGGCTACGGGCGGGGCGATTACCGGCAGATCGTGGTGGCCCACGATGTGGCCTTTGCCTGGCGGCACCTCCAGGTGTGGGGCGAGGTATATGCCGCGCGCTTCGCAATTCCCTTGGTCGGCGATGCCGATACCCTCGCGTACTATATCGAAGCGAAGTATAAATTTTCCCCGCGTTGGTTTGGCGCGCTCCGGTGGAATGAGCAGCTTTTCGGCCGGTTGGAGGATCGCGGTCGGCGGCGGGAGTGGGGCCGCGAGGTCTGGCGCATCGATCTAGCGCCCGGGTATCGCTTTACGCCGCACGCGCAGATGAAGCTCCAGTACTCCCTGCAACACGGCGACGCGGAAGGCAGGGCGCTTTCTCACTGGATCGCCACGCAGCTTACGCTCCGCTTTTGATGAGCGTTTTTGCGACCTTCGGCGTCATTGCTCTCCGCTTGCAGCGGTAACAGCCTTGTTACCGATTCCCGCTTTCGCGGGGACACCGAGTCGTTATCGGTGTCGCAGTCCTCCCCAGTCCTATCTTCCCGCATGAAATTTCTCGTCGCCCTGCACCGCCGCCTGCCCTGGCTCAACGTCTCGGTCGGCATGCTCGTGGTCTTCCTTCAACGCACGCCCGCCGTGCGCCTGGCGACGCAGGCCAAGGACTATGCGCTCACCTCGCGGGCTGGTGAATTGCTCCGCGCGGCTTTTACGGTCGCGGGTCTGGGCGCGCTGCACTCGCGCGCCGGGGCTACGACTTTCCAGCCCTCGCTTCCGAATCCTGTGCGCGGCACGGTGGGGACCTCGCTCAACTTCGCATTCACCTACGTAGGCACGCCGAGCGCTCCTGCCACTTGGCAGTTTAGTGGCTCATTGCCTCCCGGCCTCAGCTTCGCCCCCGCGCCCATTGGAAATGTTATCCGCTCGGCGTCCCCTGTCGTGCAGGGCACCCCGACCACCGCAGGTAGCTTCGAGATCCGCGTGCAGGGCTTCAACGCCGAGGGGCTGACCAATAACGTTCGGCATACGATCACTTTCGAAATCTCCGGGCCTGCGGTGGCCGCACCGGTATTCAGCACCCAGCCGCAGTCGCAGACTGCCGCCGTAGGTGCGACCGTCACATTCACCGCTCAGGCCTCCGGCTCCCCCACGTATCAGTGGCGCAAGGACGGTGTGAATATCGACAATGCCACGTCCGCGACGCTCACGCTGACCAATGTGCAGACCTCCGCTTCCGGCACGTATACCGTGGTCGCGACCAACTCCGGCGGCACGGCCACCAGTGCGGCCGCCACCCTCACCGTCAGTCCACCTGTCGCCTCCGTGCCCGTGATTGTCTCTCAGCCGCTCGGCTTCACGGCGGCTGCAGGCTCCACGGCGGCGTTGACGGTGGTCGCGACAGGCACGGGCAACGTCTACGAGTGGCGGCGCGGCGGCTCCGTGGTGGGTGCCAACTCGGCTACGCTTATCCTTCCTTCTGTCACGGCCGCCGCGGCCGGCAGTTACTCCGTCACAGTCAGCAACAGTGGCGGCATGGTGACGAGTGATACGGCTGTGTTGCAGGTCGGCGCAGGTGAGGGCCGCCTTCTCAATCTTTCCGTGCGGGCCAATCTCGCTGCGAGCCAGCGTATGATCGTGGGCTTTGCCGCCAATGGCACGCGCCGCCTGCTCATCCGCGGCGTCGGCCCCACGCTCAGCGCGTTTGGCGTGACGGGCGCGTATGCCGATCCGCAACTCGAGCTCTACCGCGAGTCGACCATGATCAATCGCAACGACGATTGGGCCGCTGCCTTGGCGCCGCTTTTTACCCAGCTTGGGGCATTTGCGCTCACCAATGGGAGCAAGGATGCCGCACTCGATGTCTCGCTCAGTGGCCCGCATACCGCACAGCTCACCGGCCCGAGCTCCGGCATCGTGCTCGTTGAGGTGTACGATGCAGGCGAAGGCAATGCCGTGCGGCTCATCAATGTCTCCGCGCGCAATTTCGTCGGCACGGGCGACAATATCCTCATCGCGGGCTTCGTCGCCACGGGCTCGGTGGGCAAAACGCTTCTGATCCGTGCGGTGGGCCCTACGCTGGCTGGCTTCGGTGTGCCCGGCACGCTGGCGAATCCGAAGCTGGAGATCTACAAGGACGGCGCAAAAATTTACGAGAACGATGATTGGGCTCCGGCACTCGCGACGGTGTTTGCATCGGTAGGTGCGTTCGGCCTTACGCCAAATTCTGGGGACTCCGCGCTGCTCGTGACGCTGCCCCCAGGAGCATATTCTGCCCAAGTTTCGGGCGTAGCAAACGGTACGGGAGAGGCCCTTGTTGAGGTGTACGAAGTTCCGTAAGGCGCGGCGGGGAACACGCGATTGGCTGGGGCGTCCACGCCTTTGCCAATCTCATGCGTTTAATTCTTCGGATACTTTTTGTCGGCTTGTGCGCGGCTGCGATCGCGCGCGCCCAGTCCACCACGCCTGTGCTCGCAGAGACCATCCCGGCGCAGCGACTTGCTCCGGGCGGCCCGGCTGTCACGATAGATTTGCGTAACTACTTCGCCGTGCCGGGTCTCACGGCGACGCCGGCGGGCTACGACAGTATCTTTCCCACCGGGGGTGGCCGGGCGGTGATCACCTTCAGCAGCCAGGGTACGCTTGCCTTGGCGGATGTGTTTCTTTCCGGCTCCACCGTCACCATCACGCCCAAGCGGCTCTCTGCGCCGATCGCGGGGGATGATCGGGGTGAGTTTGTGCTCCGCGCAACCGATCCTCAAGGCGCCTCCGCCTCCGCCACGATCAGTGTCTGGATCCCGCAATCCGTACCCACGATCCAGCTGAAGCAGCGTGCGCTCAGTGTGGCTTCGGGCAGTACGGTGGTCTTGGATGCTTCGGCTGGGGGTGGCTATAACTATCGCTGGGAGCGGGATGGGCAGATCGTCCAGGAGGGCGCTTCTGTCGCCCTTGTCATTACCCCGGCCACGACTGCCAGTGCTGGGAGCTATCGGCTGATCGCGTCCAACTCTTTCGGTGATCGCACGAGCGAAGAGGTACGGTTGGCAGTGGTCGACACGGCCCCGGCCGATCGCGGCCGGCTCAGCAATCTTTCGATCCTTACGCGGGCTGGCAGTGGCGACAAGGCGCTCACCATGGGCGCCGTCATCGGACCTCTCGACACGGCGGGGCAATTGCCGCTGGTGGTGCGCGCCGTCGGTCCCACCTTGGCAGGAAATCCGTTCAATGTGCCTGGCACGCTCGCCGATCCCACGATGACCTTCAATCTTGCCGGTGCCGGCACGGAGCTTGATCGCAACGACAACTGGGGCGGGAGTGACGCGCTGCGCGCCGCGTTTGCCGGTGTTGGCGCGTTTGCCCTACCGGGCGATAGTCTCGATAGCGCCATCGTCCGCACGGTGCCTGGAGTAGGGGGCTACACGGTGCAGGTGACGGGCAATGGAAGTGCAGAGGGCGCAGTCCTGGCCGAGATTTACGATGCCACGGGCAGCAATCGCACAAGCGACTCGCCGCGGCTCATCAATGTCTCGGCACTCATGGAGGTGGCCTTGAACCAGGACCTCACGGTCGGCTTCGTCATTGCGGGGCAGACGGCGCGCACGGTGCTCATCCGCGGCGCGGGCCCGGCGCTGGCGCGTTTCGCCGTCGCGGGCACGATGCGGGATCCGAGGCTGGAGCTCTTCGACAACGCCACCGGCGGCAGCATTGGCGGAAACGATGATTGGGCGGGCGCACTGGAGGTGGGCAACGCGGCCCAGGCCGTGGGCGCATTCCCCTTTGGCAGCGGCGTCACGAAGGATGCCGCTCTTCTCGTCACCTTGCCGCCGGGCCAATACACGGCGCGGCTCGCGGGCGCCGGCGGAGTGGGGGGCAAGGCGATCGTCGAGGTCTACGAGGTCCCGTAGTCGCGGCGCGCTCGGTCAACCCCCCATCTTGAAACTCGCGCTGACGGAAAAGACGGCGCTCACGATCGCAAAGGCGATGAAGCCGACGAAGACGAAGACACCCATCAGCACACCGCTGGCCAGCACCTTGGTAAAGGCGTTGAGCTGGCGGGAGATGTCCTTCTGGTAGGCCACGGCGATTTGCTTGAGGCTGGGCACGACGTTGCCGGTGTTTTCGCCCACGGCCAGCCGATCGAGCACCAGATCGGGGAAGCAGCCTGTGCGACCCAGCGCGACCGAGAGCGCTTCGCCCTCGAGCACTCGGCCCGTGGCGACGCTGAAGGCGGCGCGGTGCGTGGTGTTGCCGATCTGCTTCTCCGTCATGCGGAGAGCCTCGGCGGCAGTGATGCCATTTTCGAGCAGCACGGAGAGGGTCTGGGAGAAAGCGAGCACGGTCTGTGAGACGACGAAGGGGCCGGTGAGCGGCAGCTTGAGCAGCCAGGCATCGGTGGCGGCGCGGCCGGCGGCAGTCTGGCGCCAGCCGAAGAAGGAGATGATGCCCACCACAATCAGGATGAGCGTGGCGATGCCGTAGATGCTCATCGCAAACTCCGAGGCGCTGATCAGCAGGGCCGTCGAGGTGGGCAGCTTGCCGCCCAGCGAGCTGAGGAGCTGCTTCATCCGGGGGAGCAGGAAAACGAGGAAGAAGACGATAACGCCAAAGGCGACCGCGACCATGAAGATCGGGTAGGCCAGGGCCGTGGCAAGCTGGCGGCGCAGCTCGCGCTGCTCGGTGAGATGCTGGATGAGGCGGGCGAGCGTGTCATTGAGCGCGCCGGTGGCCTCGCCGGCCTGGATCAGATTGGTGATCGAGGGATCGAAGATATCGGGATAGCTGGCCATCGCCCGGGAAAGCGGCGCACCCTCGCTGATCTGCGCCCAGATGCCGGCGCAGAGCGCGCGCATGCGCGGCTCCTTGATGCGCACGGAGAGCAGGCGCACGGCTTCGCCGGCGGAGAGGCCGCTGGTGGCCAGATCGTACAGCGCCTCGAGGAAGGGCAGGCACTCCTTTTTCGTGGGCGCATTCTTGCCATTGCCCGAGCGAGAGACGATCGGAGCGGCTTTCGCCTGCGCGGACGAAGACGCTTTGCCGAGCTTTGCCTTTGCCGCCTTGGCGGCGGCCAGCTCGTTGATGGAGGCTACCTGCAGGCCGCGCGCGGCGAGCAGCCGGAGCGCATCGCGCCGCGAGGGCGCTTCGAGATCGGCGGCGATCGACTGGCCGGCGCGGTCGCGGGCGGTGTAGGCAAAGCGGGGCATGCGCTTACTTCTCTCCGCTCGTGACGGTCACGACGCGCAGCACTTCGTCGAAGGTGGTGTGGCCGGCCTTTACTTTCTCCCAGCCGCTCTGGCCCAGGGTGCGCATGCCATTCTTGCGGGCGCAGTCGGCGAGCGTGCGGGTGCTCTCGCGCTTGAGCACGAGCTCATGCATCTCCTCGTTGAGCCGGAAAATCTCGAAGATGCCGATGCGGCCACGGTAGCCGGTGCCGCGGCAGCGATCGCAGCCCACGGGGGCCTTCAGCATCTCGATGAGCTCGGCCTCCTTGGGGTCTACGCCGAGGATCGCGAGGTTTTCGACGAGTTTCACCTTGGCGATCGGCGAAGGGCGCGAGCACTCCGGGCAGAGGCGGCGCACGAGGCGCTGGGCGATGACGAGCTCGATGGCAGATGCCACCAGGAAGGGCTCGATACCCATGTCGACGAGGCGAGTGATGGCGCCGGGCGCGTCGTTGGTATGCAGGGTGGAGAAGACAAGGTGGCCCGTGAGCGAGGCGCGGATGGCGATCTCGGCAGTGTCCTTGTCGCGAATTTCGCCCACCATGATCACGTCGGGATCCTGGCGAAGCACGTGGCGCAGCGCGTCGGCAAAGGTGAGGCCGATCTCGGGCCGCACCTGCATCTGGTTGACGCCGGGCACCTCGTACTCGATCGGGTCCTCGATCGTGATGATGCGGAGATCGGTGGAGTTGATCTTGCGGAGGAAGGCATTGAGCGAGGTGCTCTTGCCGGAGCCGGTTGGGCCGGTGACGAGCACGATGCCGTGTGGGTAGTCGAGGATATGGGTGATCTGCGCCTGCTCTTCCTGGCTCATGCCGAGGCGGTCCATCGTGTACGCCTCCTTCTTCTGATTGAGGAGGCGCAGCGAGATCGACTCGGCGTAGATGGTGGGGACGGTGGAGACGCGGATATCCAGCACCACGCCGCCGGCCTTGAAATTGATGCGGCCATCCTGCGGCAGACGCTTTTCCGAGATGTTCATCCGCGCCATGATCTTGAGGCGGGAAATGATCGCATCCTGGAAGCGTAACAGATTTTCCGGTACGGGCACCGGCACGAGCAGGCCATCCACGCGATAGCGGATGCGGAGCTGGCCTTCCTGTGGCTCAAAGTGAATGTCGGTCGCCTGGTCCTCGATGGCCTGTGAGATCACATCGGTGACGAAGCGTACCACGGCGGCATCCTCGTCGACGACCTCTTCGTTCTCCTTCTGCGCTTCCGGCGCGACGTAGCTCTCGTCGCTATCGTCGAGCGAACCCGAGCCGACGCCGAAGTTCTCGATGATGAGTTGGTGGATGCGCTCCGGCACCGCGAGATGCCAGACGAGCGGCCGGAGCGTAAACGTGCGCAGCCAGTCGCGCATCGTGTCATCCGGCAGCCACGCGCTGGCGATATGCAGCGGCGTGGCAAGCGAGGCGGGCTCCGTGCTGGGCTCACCCGGGCCAAAACGGATCGGAATGATCTGATACTCGTGGACGAGGCGGGGCGGGAGCAGGCCTCGGGCCTCGGGATCGGTCTCGAGATTGCTGGCGAGCTGGTAGCCGGTGGCTTCGGCGAGCTGCGCGAGCACCTCGGTCTCGGGCCGCCCAAGGGCGGAGGCGAGAGTTTCTAGGCGTTTTTCACGCGCGGCTTCCGCGACGGCCTGGCGCTGCTCGTCGGTGAGCCCGGAGAGGAGGGCGGTGAGTACCGCACCCTGGTCGACAGTGGTCATGGCCGGCGTTTAGCGGTCGAGCACCTTGTCGATGAAGGTCTTCTCCTTCGGGACGTATTTGGGGTCGATCTCCTGCTTTACCGCCTCGCCTGAAGACCACTTCTCGATGCGCTTGAGGGCATCGGCGTTGTCGACTGCGGAGCTGCTGGTGAGCACGATGGGGCGGACGAAGAAGACGAGTTCCTGGCGGGCATTGGATTTCTTTCGAGGCCCGAAAAGGTCGCCGATGATCGGAATGGGGCCGAGGCGGCCTTTTTCGCGCACAGACGTATTTTTGCGGAAACCGCCAATCACGATGATATCGCCGCTTTTGGCCGTGTTGTAGGTCTTCGATTTGCGCTTGCCGATGATATACTGGGTATTGCTGTCGACCGCGACCTCGCCGATCACATCCTGCACGTCCTGGGTGATATCGAGTTGCACGGAGCCATCCACGCCGATGAAGGGCTCGACGGTAAGCGTGGTGCCGATCTCTTGCTGCGTGGTGGTGGAGGTGGTGCCGCCGACGCTGCCGCTGACGATCGAGCCGGTGATCACGGGGCGGGTCTCGCCGTTGAAAAACTCAGCCTTCTTGCCGTGGCTCGTGACGATCGCGGGGACGGTGATGATGGAGTTGTTGCGGTTGCGCAGGCTCGAGGAGATCGAGAGCTCGAAGGCGAGATCCTTGCCTCCGGTGATGGGGCCAGGGCGGGTGAGCGTGCCATTGGTGATCGAGGCGCCGCGATCGCTGGCGCCTTCGAGGATGCCGCTAAAGCCCACCAGCTTGTCTCCCTCGAGCTTGAGGCCGAGGGCTGAGATGCCGGAGGCGTCGTTGTCCTCGAGCGTGACTTCGGCGATCACGACTTCGATGCGGACTTGCTGGAGCGTGATATCGAGCTTCTCGAGGAGTCCCTTCACGAGCCGGATATCGTCGGCGGTGCCGGAGACGACGACGGAGTTGGTGCGCTCATCGCTGGTGACGGACATCAGGGCGCTGAATTCGTTGTTGCCCTCGCCGCTATTGCTCGCGGATGCGATGGCCGGAGCTGCAGCTTGGACAGGTGCGGGCGGTGCGCCAGGCGCGATGGGTGCGGGCGTGGGCTGCATGCCCGGGCGTACGGAGCCTGAGTTTTGCCGCTGCTGGGCGGTCGTCTGGCTGCTGATGATCTTGCTGATCACGTCGACCACGTCCTTGGCCTTGGCGTGCTTGAGATAGACTACCTCGTTGCGGGTATTGGGGTCGGCGCGCCGGTCGAGCCGGTTCACGATGTCGTCAAAAAATTCATGCTGCCGCGGATCGGCCACCAGGATGATCTGATTGGTGCGGTCGTCGGCGCTGAGAGAGTAGCCGGTGCCGATTTGCTGGGTAAGCGAGCCGGTGATGATGCCGCGGATCTTGTTTACCACGTCGCTCGCCTTCACTTCGGCGAGTTGGTAGAATTTCGGCTTCATCCCATTCAGGTTGGGGCGGTCGATCTGCTCGAGGAGCCGCTCCACCCGCTGCAGGTTGGAGATGCTGTCGGTGATGAAGAGCGCGTTGGCCGCGGGGAGCACGACGGGGCCGCCGTAGTACTGGTTGAGCGACGTCGCGATCACGCCGCTCACTTCCTGCGCGCGGGCAAACTCGAGCTGGAAAAACTTGCTGGCGGCGCGGCCGCTCGCCGGAAAATCGAAGGCCGAGCCGGTGAGCATTTCCGGAGCCTCCTGGCGCACCTGGTTGAGGTTGACGATCTTGAGGATATTGTCGCCCATCGGCACGATGCCGATGTTGTTCAGCGCGAGGACGGTCTCGAGGACGATGATGGCTTCCCACTTGGGGAGTTGCCGGGAGTACTTGAGGGCGTGAGTCGCCGGGTTGAGCTGCTGCGGACGGATGACGATCTTCCCCGTGAGCTTCTCGAGGAGGCTGATCACAGTCTCCATGTCGGCATCCGGGAAATTCAGCGTCGTGGGGTCATTGGGATTATTGAGCGGACGGAGAGCCGGGCTCATGCGATCCTGCCCCGGGCCTTGCGGTTGCGCGGGCTGGGCGGCGGCGGGCTGCGGATTGGTGGGCAGCGGCGGTGGAGTCTGCGCGAGCAACGAAAGCGTGAGGACCGGGGAGCTGGCGGCTAAACACAGCCGAGCGAATCGCGAAGTCATGAAAGGGAAGTGAGTTTCGGGTGGCGACTGGCGCCGGAGCTGGAGAGGAGAGAATAAAGCCCCGGGAAAGTAAACGGTCTTATCAGCGGGTTGAGACGGCATATAGACGCAAAAGTTGCCGCGGAATTAGGAAGTATGAGCGAGTAACCCGAAGCCGGGTGAATATTTGCCGCTTGCGGGGCGAAAGCGGGCGACCAACGTTCTCCCATTGCGATGCCGAACACGTTCGGAAAATTATTCACTGTCACTACTTGGGGCGAAAGCCACGGCCCGGCCGTGGGTGCCGTGATCGATGGCTGCCCGCCGCGGCTCCCGCTCGACGTAGCGGAAATCCAGGCCGAACTTGACCGGAGGCGTCCGGGCCAGAGCGACATTGTGACGCCCCGCAAGGAAGAGGACAAGGTGGAGATACTCTCCGGCGTCTTCGAAGGCCGTACGACCGGCGCCCCGATCTCGCTGCTGGTGCGCAATGGCGACCAGCGGCCGGGGGCGTATGATGAGATGCGGGAAAAGTTCCGGCCTTCGCATGCCGATTTCACGTATCACACAAAATTCGGTATTCGAGATCATCGTGGCGGCGGGCGGAGTTCGGCGCGCGAGACGATCGGGCGGGTGGCCGCCGGGGCGATCGCCAAGAAGATCATGGCCGGGGTGGAGATCCGGGCCTTTTTGACGCAGGTGCACGATATAGTAGCGCCGCCGGAGTCGCTGGTTGCCTTTCCTACGCTTGCCCAAGTCGAAGCGACGGCGGTCCGCTGCCCGCACCCCGAAACGGCGGCGAAGATGATCGAGCGCATCAAGGCCGTCCGCAGCGAGGGCGACTCCGTGGGCGGTGTCATCGAGTGCCGGGTGCGCGGCGTGCCGGTGGGCCTCGGCGAGCCGGTTTTCGACCGCCTCGAGGCCGATCTGGCGAAGGCTATGCTTTCCCTGCCTGCCACCAAGGGCTTCGAGATCGGCAGCGGGTTTGCCGGCGCAGGCATGCGCGGCAGCGAGCATAACGATCTCTTCGAGACGCGCGACGGCCGCGTGCGCACGGCGACCAATCGCAGCGGCGGCACGCAGGGGGGGATCAGCAACGGCGAGGAACTCGTCTTCCGCGTGGCTTTCAAGCCCACGGCCACCATCCTCCAATCCCAGAAGACCGTCGACCTCAAGGGCACCGAGACGGAGCTCATGGGCCGCGGCCGGCACGATCCCTGCGTCGTCCCGCGCGCGGTGCCCATCGTCGAGGCGATGACGGCGCTCGTGCTCCTCGATCACTGGATGCGCCAGGAGGCCCAGTGCGGAGTCTTCGACTTCGGCGAGGAGTGATCTCCACCGGCGCCGGCCTGCTTCCCGCAGCTCGCGCTGGTCTTTTTTAGACTTCTGCGCTTTTTGGGCGTCCTCATGAGCAGTACGGATAAACCTCTGGTCTACTTCATCCTCGGCGCGACCGGCTCCGGGCGGCGCGAAGTGTTGGTCGATTTGATCGAGGGCGGCCTCGACGCTGCGGATAGCGCAGCCGTGATGCTCCCTGCCGCTGAGGCCCCTGTCGACCTCGATGCCAAGCTCCCGCAGGTCTCCCGCTGGACGTGGCTGGACGACGGGGCGATCGTGGGCACGCTCCCGGCCGGCGCGACGCATGTCTTTTTCGTGGTCGATGGCCGCCGCAATCCGGTGGACCAGGCCGAGGCCTTCAAGCCCTGGGTCGATGCGCAGGGCGGCGAGATCGGCCGGGTGATCTGCGTTGTCGATAGCCAACTGGGCGAGAAGCACCCGCCGCTTCTCGCGTGGTTTGAGGCGTGCGTGCACTTCTCCGATGTGGTGCTGCTCAACAAACGCGAGGGCGTGAAGAACAAGTGGCTCAGCGACTTTCAAGGGCACTTCAAGGACCAGTACTATCCCTGCCATTTCGAGCTCGTGAAAAATGGGCAGGTGAAAAACCCGGCGCTTATCCTCGAGCCGAGCGCGCGGCGGATGTCGCACGTCTTCGACGAGGAGCAGGATCTGATCTTCACCAACTCCGACGGCGAGGAGATCGACGAGCAGGATGAGCCCGAGGAGGGCGAGGACGATGAGATCGAAGCCAAGCCGGAGGAGGATCCTTACTTTGCGCGCCGCAATGGCGGCCGCCGGGTGAAGGAGATTCCGGACATTGCGAAGTTCCTGGAGTGATCCCGCGGCCCGCTTGGGAGCGCGTCACCTGGGCGCGGCGGCGGAGTCGCTGGCGCGCCTGAAATGCGCGAGGTACTCGGGCGACTTCATGATGTCCCAGAGATGGAAGGTGAGGCGTGGCCGCATCATGTAGCAGAGGGCGCAGAGCCGGCTAAGGGGCCGGCCGGCGGGGATGCCCAGCCAGACAAGCGTGCCGGCCAGAAGGAACGTGCCAGCCAGGCCGAGCGTGACTCCATACGCCGCCGGGCCGAAGGCGATGGGCAGGTGGCGCGTGCTGAAATGCACCAGCGCCACGCAGAGCACGATCACGCCGGCGACCAACCAGTGGGTGCGGGCGACGAGGATGACGGGAGCGGGCGGGCGGCGCATCAGGATGGTGGATACGCCGCTGCGGCCCTGAGACGGCTCCGGCTTACTTGGCGGTCGCGGCGCTCACAGCCGCGGCGAAGGCCTTGGCCTTGGCGGTGATGGCGGGCCAGTTGCGCTCCTTGAAGGCCTTGCCATCCACCAGCGAGCTGCCTGCGGCGACCGCGAACGCGCCCGCCTTGAGGAAATCGCCGACGTTGTTCTCGTTCACGCCACCGGTGGGGACCATCTCCACCTGCGGGAGCGGGGCCTTGACGGACTTGATGTAGTTGGGGCCGAAGAACTCGGCTGGGAAGATCTTTGCGGCGTCGGCGCCGGCCTCCCATACCGTGATGATCTCCGTGGGCGTGAAGGCGCCGCAGAAGATCGGCACGCTATAGCGCTTGCAGACCTCGATGACGTCGAGACGCACCCCGGGAGTGACGACGAACTTCGCGCCGGCGAGGATGCCCGCCCGGGCCGTCTCGGCATCGAGCACCGTGCCGAGGCCGAAGAGAAAATCAGGCAGCTCGGAGGTGGCCTTCTCGAGCATGCGGATCGCGCCGGGGGTCGTCATCGTGAGCTCGATGCTCGTCAAGCCGCCGGCGGCAAGGGCCTTGGCGCAGTCGAGGAGCCCGTCGGGCGACTCGGCGCGGATGAGCGCGATGACCTTCTCGGCTTTGAACTTCGCGAGGATGGCGTCTTTTTTCATGGAGAGGGTTGGCGCAGGCTACTTTTTGGGGAAGCCGGCGTCGGCCTTCACTTCCTCGATCTGCTTAGTGTGGCGCTCGCTGTGCGCGGCGATGAAGAGGACCCACTGAAGCGGGTCGAGCTTCTTGCCGAGCGGGCTGTCGATGGCGTGGCCGCGCAGCGCCTTGTTTTCCTTGAGAAAGGCGATCGTCTTGGCGCGGCTGGCCTTGAAGTGCTCGGTGCTGCCTTGGATGCCGCCGAAGCGCTTGGTGGGCATGAGGGGCTCGGGAGCGGTGGCCTTCTTGGAGCGATCGGGGATGGCTTGGAGGATGAAGTCGTCGATCTCCTTCACGTTGACCTGCTCGGTGCGCGCCGGGGCGCTCATGACTTTTTCCTGGATCAGGTTGAAGAGAAAGTCCTCTGAAGAGGCAATGTGCTCGGCAGTCTCGGCCACCGACCAGCGCGTGGGGCCGGGCTTGAAGGCGAGCTGCGCATCCGAAAGGCCGGCGACGGAGGCGAGGAAGGCGGTCTTGGTCTTTTCCAGGTAGGCGAGCGCGCGGGCGCGATCCTCGGCGCTGGCATCCTCGCCAACGGCTGGCAGCGCAGCTACAAGCACCAGCAGGAGTGAGCAAAGGAAGGATTTCATGCTCCAGAGAGACTGGCCGGCCGCGGGAGCTTAGGCAAGGCGGGCGGAATCTGACCGTGCCCGCGCTTTTCCCCTGCGCGGGGACCCGCCCTGGCTTAGACTTAGAAGCCCTTCGATTGCAGGGCCTGACTCAGTTCCTGCATGAAGGCCTGACCGTCGGCGGGCGTGGGCCGGTAGCCAGGCTGGCTGACCTCGGTGAAACCGGGGCGGCCATACTGATCGACGATCCACTTGGCGGTGACGCCGTCGCTGAATGTCACGCTGCCGCTGGCGAGCGCGCCAGGGATGAGGGTGACGCTATCGAGGCTGACAGTGACATTGCCGCCACCGGGAGGCAGCTCGTCGAGAGCGGCGTCGTCGGGGATATTGGCATCCTCGGGCGGGAGGTCGGCTGCGTCGCCGGCGTCGTCCTCGGCTGCTTTTTTCTGCGGTGCGGCGGGCTTGGCGGGCTGGACCTTGGTGACATCGCTGGCGTCGACCTTGGGAGCGGGGTCTTTGAGCGTGAGATCAAGGTCGTCGACGAGGAAGCGGACGTCGCGGTAAGTCAGGGTGAGCTTGAAGTGCTCGATCAGCTTCTTCTGGACGGCGGAGAGATTGTCGCCGGCGGCAACCCAAGAGGCGACCGTTTGCTTTTGCTCAGGAGTGAGGGACATGGTTTAATGGCTAAGAGCTGAGAGCTTAGAGTCTAGAGTAAGAAAGCGCAACCGCTGGCTGGGAGTACGTGAGTACGCTGGCAAGGACACTAAAAAGCGCGACCGGTCATGATCGCGCTTCGTCGTTGAGGTCTGGGCTCGCCGCCCAGCCTACTTTGAAAGCTGGGTCTTGAGGAACTCCACGCTGCTGCGCGTGGTGGCATCCTGCTCGCACATGTTGTCCACGGCCTTGCAGGCGTGAATGACAGTGCCGTGATCGCGGCCGCCGAAGGCATCGCCGATCTCCTGGAGGGAGTGCTTGGTGAGGGTGCGCGCGATGTACATGGCGATCTGGCGGGGGATCGCGATGTTGTTGGGACGGCGCTTGCTCGTCATATCGCTGTGGCGGATCTGGAAGTGATCGGCCACGCGCTTCTGAATCGTCTCGATGGTGAGGACGTTTTGCGCCTGCTCCATCAGCACGTCGCGGAGGAGGTTTTCCGCAGTGGCGAGATCGAGGGGCTTATTGGTGAGCGCGGTATAGCCCGACACCTTGAGCAGCGCGCCTTCGAGGCGACGGATGTTCTTGGTGATATTGGTCGCGATGAAGGTGATGACGTTATCCGGGACCTGCGTGTTGAGCGTCTGGGCCTTGGTGCGCAGGATGGCGAGGCGGGTCTCGAGGTCGGGCGCCTGGATATCGGCGGGCAGACCCCACTCGAAGCGAGAAACGAGACGGGCCTCGAGCTTGGCGATCTCGGAGGCGCGTCGATCGCTGGTGAGGACGATCTGCTTCTGGGACTCGAAGAGCTCGTTGAAGGTATGGAAGAACTCTTCCTGAATGCGCTCCTTGCCGGCGAGGAACTGCACATCGTCGAGCAGGAGGATGTCCGCATTGCGGTAGCGCTGGCGGAACTTGGTGAGGCTGTTCTCCTGAAGAGCCTGGATAAACTCGTTGGTAAACTTCTCGGTGGAGAGGTACGCGACGCGGGCATCCGGATTGCGGCGGATGACGGCGTGGCCGATGGCGTGCATCAGGTGCGTCTTGCCGAGGCCGGTCTCGCCGTAGAGGAAGAGGGGGTTGTAGGCCTGCGCAGGGGCTTGAGCGACCGCCATGGCGGCGGCGTGGGCCATCTGGTTGTTGGAGCCGACGACGTAGGTCTCGAAGGTGTTGCGGGGATTGAGATTACCGGCAGCCGGGCTGCGTTCGTCGTAGCGGGTCGTGCGGCGCGGGGTAGCGGCGCGCGAGGCGCGAGTGGCGCTGGAATCGGACGAGAGGCGATTGGTCTCGGCAGCGCCACTGGCGGAGGCACCGCTCGAGCGGGGAGCGGAGTCGGTCTTGCGAAGGGTGACGTTGACCATGCGGCCGGCGGTGAGCCGGAGGCGCTGGGTGATGAGGTCGAGGTAGTTGTCGTGGATCCAGATCGCCGCAAAGTCATTGGGGACGCCCAAGACCATGGCGTCCTCGGTGGACTCCAGGCACACGACGGGTTCGAACCACATCTGAAAAACATCCTCGGGGAAGAGCGACTTAAAGTCACACTTCACCGTCTCCCAGAGACTGGCGGAAAGGGTCGAAGAAAACATGGGCGGGTGAGATATTACGAATTTATTCACACAGCCCCCGAGGAGGGTCCTTCAACATGCCGGACAAGGCCTGCGGATGCCATCTCACAGTAACGAAAATTGGTTTCGGCCACCAGCCTCGGAGAGTACCGCGGGGCGTGTTCTATAAATAGCTGGTGGGCAGCGTTTAGCGTGGAGTGTTACTGGGGGACGCGCCGAGCAGGACTCAAGCGACATGGGAAAGAACTACGCAGGGAAAGGTGTGAGCTGACGAAGTGCGGAGTAACTAGGAACCGAAAATCTCTTTCAAGGCGAACTTTCCAACAAGTTGTTCACAATGGCCGTGACGGCTAAAATTGGTGTATTTTTTGGTTGCCACGATTGCCGGAAGTTAGGCGAAAAAAACGCCCCGATGGGGCATCGTATTTTCCCCGATACTACACCGCTCGGGAGGGGGCTTGGGAAGCCGGTTGGCGGGTGGGGGCGTGTTACGACCAGGCAACGGGTGTCACAAAAAAAGCCCTACATGCCAGAGCGTTTTGCACGATCGTCACACGGCGGCCGGCTCGGGATCGACCCATTTTCCATGTTCTTTGATAAGTGCGATGAGGCGCGCATCCGCTTCGGACTGAGGGATGTTGTACTGAACGCAGTTCTTGCCGACGTAGAGGTTGATCTTGCCGGGAGCGCCGCCGACGTACCCGAAATCGGCGTCGGCCATCTCGCCGGGGCCATTTACGATGCAGCCCATGATGGCGAGCTTCACGCCCTTGAGATGGCCGGTCTGGGCGCGGATGCGCTGGGTGGTGGTCTGGAGATCGAAGAGGGTGCGGCCGCAGCTAGGGCAGGCGACGAACTCCGTCTTGGAAATGCGGGCGCCTGCGCCCTGGAGGACATTGTAGGCGAGCTTGGTGGCGCGGGGAGCATCGGCCTCGGTCTCGAGACTGACGAGATCGCCGAGGCCGTCGCAGAGAAGGCCGCCGGTAAGAAAGGAGGCCTCGAGGAGCTTGGAGAGGAAGCTGTTGTCGCCCCGCACGGCGGTGGCGGCGGTGTTACGAATCCACAACGGGGCAGCGAAGCCGAGGCGGTGCAGTGCGTATGCGATTTTACGATACGCGCCAGTGGGGTGGCCGGCGGTGGCATCGGCGGAGGAGAGGGTAAACACGAGGCGCTCGTCGCCCAACTCGCGAAGCGGGGCGGCGAGGGCATCGAGCGTAGCGGCGGGGGCATCGAGCGCGAGCACGAGGCCGTGAGCGCGGACAAAGGATGCGAGGTCGATGAGCGCGGCAGCATCCCCGGGGGCAAAGCGGCGGATGAGCAGCGTGCCGCGAGGGAGCCGCGCGACATGCGGGGCGAGGGCGGCGGCATCGATGTGCGGGGACAACTCCAGGGCAAGGAAGCCGGAGGCGGGCGAGGGTAGGCCGGCGAGGGCGCCGGAGTCATCGATTGCAAACAGGAACCCCTCGGCGGGCGTATCCTTCAGCTTTTGGCTGCGGAGGGGAGACTGGGGATCGGCGACGTCTGCGGAGGCGACGCGGGTGAGGACGCGGGGCGGTTGCTCAGGACCGACGGCGATGCGGGGAGCGAGCTCAAGCGGCCGCACGGTGCGGCGGGCAAAATGGTAGGGGTCGATCGCGTCGGCGGTGGGCGTGTCTTGCGCCGCTGGCGCCGAGTGAGGCTGCCACAGCGACATGGCCTTTTCGGCGATGGCGCGGGCGACAGGGATCTCGTAAACGCTGTCTTCCGTGAGGGAGACGCGGATGGTGTCGCCAAGGCCGTCCAAGAGCAGGGAGCCGATGCCGATGGCGCTCTTGATGCGGCCATCCTCGCCGTCGCCGGCCTCGGTGACTCCGAGGTGCAGCGGGTAGTGCATATCTTCCTGCGCCATGCGCTCCACCAAGAGGCGATAGGCCTGGATCATCACCTTGGGATTGGAGGCCTTCATCGAGAGGATGATGGACTTATAGGAGTGAGACTCGGCGATGCGGAGAAACTCCAGGGCGCTCTCGACCATGCCGAGGGGAGTGTCTCCGTAGCGATTCATGATGCGATCGCTGAGGGAGCCGTGATTGGTGCCGATGCGCATGGCGCGACCGAGCTCCTTGCAGCGTTTGACGAGAGGAGAAAAGGAGTCGTGGAGGCGCTGCAGCTCGGTCTCGTAGTCGGAATCCGAATACTCGCGGACCGCGAATTTCTTCTTGTCGGCGTAGTTGCCGGGATTGACGCGGATTTTTTCGACGTGCTCGACCGCCTCCATCGCGGCGCTGGGAAGGAAATGGATGTCGGCAACGAGCGGTATGTGGCCGAAGCCTGCGGCTGCGAACTGCTTGCGGATATCGGCGAGGCACCTGGCGGCGGCGACATTGGGCGCGGTGATGCGGACGATCTCGCAGCCCACCTCGGCGAGCGCGATGGACTGCTTCACCGTGGCGGCGACGTCCTGCGTGTCGCTCGTCGTCATCGACTGGATGCGGATCGGCTGGGAGCCGCCGACGCCGACGGAGCCGACCTGCACCTCGAGAGTGCGACGGCGGACAGTGCGGAAGCGAGAAGCGCAGTAGGACATGGAGAGAAGAGTCTACGTGATCGGGGAGAGGGGGCAAAAACAAATCGGGGGCCTGAAGCGGGACTGCGTCATGACGGCAGAGCCTGTCGACGACCCCGGCGAGACAGTTGGAACGAGGCGAAAAAGGCGGCGCGGGGCCATTTTATGGCCGGGCCCACGCGGGCGGGCCTCAGCCGTGGGGGCAGGGATGGTGAGCTGCGAGTAAACCAAGGGAAAACGGTCGCGAAAAAAGGTCGGGATTGACGCGGCCATGCGCAAAATATCCCGGAAATAGAGGAAACTCGGCAGAGGTGCGGTTGGCGGGAGCGCTACGGAGGAGGGATGCGGCGAGGCTCATTGCGGTGGGATCGGATCAACTGTACCTTTTTGCGGTGCCGGTGTCATCCCCCTACCGGGACTTTGAGATGTCGACCGTGGGGTGGAAACGGAGGAGCAACCTGACTTTTTGGACAGGTAAGCGCCTGAAAATGGGCTGGCGGCGCAGGGCGGTGCTCCTTCAGGGTTGGCGGTCCAGCATGAACCAAGACGAATACCGGAAGCTTGCCGAGGACGAGGACCAGATGTGGTACTTCCGGTCGCTACATGGGCATGTGCTGCGGGAACTGGCGCATCTGCCGCCGGGTACTCAGTTGCTGGATGCCGGATGCGGCACGGGGGGGTTGATCCTGCGGCTGCGCGAGGCGCGGCCGGACTGGAGGTGGGCGGGGATCGATTTCATGCCATTGGCGTGTGAGCTGGCGCGCGAGCGTTGCGGGCCGGAGGTGGACATCCGCACGGCCTCGGTGACGGAGCTGCCCTTTGCGGACGAGAGCTTCGATGCGGTGGTGTCGGTGGATGTGGTATGCCAGATCGAGAACCCCGAGGCGGCGGCGAAGGAATTTTTCCGGGTGCTGCGGCCGGGCGGGATCGTGGTGCTGAACGTGCCGGCCTACATGTGGATGTATTCTTACCACGATATCTCGTGCCATACGAAGCACCGCTACACCCGGCCGGAGGTGGACGCACTGCTGCGCGGTGGGGGATTTGAGGAGCGCAAGACGACGCACTGGAACGCGCTGCCCTTCCCGCTGATGTTTGCGAAGCGGAAGGTGTTCCCGAGCGCAAAGGATAGCAGCGACGTGCGCGTCTACCCGTGGCTCGTGGAGCGAGGCTTCGACGCGATGATGGGGATCGAGCATGCCTGGCGCGACCTCGGCGGGACTTGGGCGTGGGGCGTGTCGGTCTTTGGCGTCGCGCGCAAGCCGGAGTAAGCGAGGACCAGAGACCGGGGCTCGGAGACTGAAGACGCTTAAATCAATGGCGACGACCGTGCGAGGCGATGGTTTGGCTCTCGGGTCCCTGGCCGCTGGTCGTGGGTCTCTTCCGACATGATCCACTACGCGGTCGCCTTTGGCTTGCTAGCGCACGTGCTCTTCTGGGGCGCGGGTGCGGCGATGCTGGCGATGCCGAGGGCGTGGCGGAGATTCTGGCCGGTGCTGGTGGCGCCCGCAGGGCTGGCGCTGCAATCGGCGGTGGTGTGGTTTGGCGCGCTGGCGGGGCTGCGCGGCACAGACAGCTATATCTGGGCGAGCGAAGCGCTGCCCGTCGTGCTGCTCGGGTTTGCACTCTGGCGCTGGGCCCGCGAGGCAGGCTGGGGCGCTGCGTGGCGAATGGCGCGCAACGATGTCGAGCGCACCGGGCTGGTATGGGCAGCGGTGGGGGGCTGCCTGGCGCTGCTCGTGCTGCCGGTGGCGTTTGCCTCGAAAGGACTGACCTCGCTGTCCCTGGGGAGCTGCGACGCGGCCGATTATGCAGCGGGTGCGAGGGTGCTGATGGAGTTTGCGCGCGAAGAGCGCAGTGGGTTCCTCGGGCTCACGGAGGTGGTGCGCGTGCACTCGGTGGATAATTTTTTCGACTACTGGCTGAGGCTGAATCATTTCACGCCGGCGGCGCTGATGGCTTTCAATGGCTCGGTACTGGGCTGCGCGCCGCACGAAGTGGCCACGCTGATGACGATGGTGCTGCTGGCGGGGCTGCTGCCGACGGTCTTTTGGGTATCGCGGGCAATCGTGGGGTATAGCGGCGGGGTGAGCCTGATCGTGGCGGGGCTCTTCGGAGTGAGCCCGGTGATGTGGTACGCGGTGGCGCATGTCTCGCCGGGGCAACTGCTGGCGGCGCAGGCGATCGCGCTGTTGACGTGGGCGGGAGTGGCGCTCTGGCGCGGGCGACTCACGTGGCGGAGCGTACTGGGATTTGCCGGCGTGCTGCTGGGGGCGTACTGGCTGATCCTCGGCTCCTATAACTTCATCATCATCGTGGCGCTGGTGCCGGCGGTGGCGTATGCTGGGGGGCTGGCGCTTTGGCGGCGGCAGTGGGTGCGATTTGCCGGCTGGGCGGCGGGGATGCTGGCACCGCTGGCGGTATGCGCCGCGCTGTTTCCGACGCGGGTAGCGGGCCTGGCGGAGCGGTTTTCGCTCTTGCAGAGCTTCGATTTCGGCTGGCGGATCCCGGTGCTGACAGCCGAGGGCTGGCTGGGGATGGTACAGGGAGGGAGCCTGGAGCCGTGGGACTTTTTCGGGGTGCGGTGGGTGCTCTCGGCGGCGGTGGTGGGGCTGCTAGCGTGGGCGTTCCTGCGGGCGGGCCTGCAGCGTCGCCGTACGGTGTGGCTGGCGCTGGCGATCCTGCTGCCGATCCTGGGCGGCTATCTCTTTCTCCAGATCCGCGGGGCGATGAAGGGCACCAACGCGAGCTACGATGCGTACAAGCTCTTTGCGGTATTCTATCCGCTGCTGCTGCCGGTCTTCTGCTGGTGGGTGACGCTGCGGCGCAGCCGGCGGCTGATCGAGTGGTTTTTCGTGTGCGGGGTGGCGGGAGTGGTGGCGGCTTTCAATATCGCGGCCTGCGCGATGTTTGCATGGCAGATGAGCCGGCCACCCCTGATCGTGGATGGGGAGCTGCGGCAGCTCCGGAGGATCGACGCGATGCCCGAGGTGAAATCGGTGAATCTCCTGATCCCTGACATGTGGTCGCGGCTTTGGGCGAACGCATTTCTGCTGCGCAAGGAGCAGTACTTCCTCACTCACACGTATGAAGGGCGGCTCAATACACCGCTGCGAGGCGAGTGGGATCTCGAGGGAGGCCCGGTGGCGGTGATGCTGCCGGGCGACGGGCGCCGACAAGTGACGCCGCGCTTCGCCCTCGTGGACACACGGCATCCGGCGTTTGTGAGAGTCGCGCTCGGCGAAGGCTGGCACCCGCCGGAAACGACGCCGGGCTCGACAGAGCTTTTCCAGTGGACCGCGGGCGATGCGACGCTGCGGCTCGCCAATCCACATTCCTATCCGCTGCGCATCACCTGCTCCCTCGAGGGGTGGAGCCCGAGACCGCGGCGACTCTCCCTTGCGAGAGAAGGCGGCGAGAGCGCGCCGCCGACGGAGATCGGGGAGAAGCGAACCGAGCGGACGCTGCAGGCATTTGGCGTGCCGCCGGGCGAAACGACGCTGCTGCTGCGGAGCAGCGAGCCGCCGTATCTCGCGCCGGGCGACCCCCGGGCGCTGGGCACGGCGGTATTTCGGCTGCGCGTGACGCCCACCCAGTAGCGGCTCGGACGGGCCGGATGTTTTGGAGTTGGCGGGAGGTGCGTCGCCTGTGTTTGCTCCGCGGCACACATGGCAGCTTCGACGAATCTACGGCGTGTCTTCGCCGGTAAACGAGTATTGGTCACGGGCGGCCTGGGCTTCATCGGCTCGAATCTCGTGCGGACGCTCGTGGGGCTCGGCGCACACGTGAGCGTGGTCGACAGTCTCGTGCCCGAATATGGCGGAAACCGCCGCAATCTCGCGGGCATCGCGACCAAGGTGAAGATCCACATCGCCGATGTGCGCGACTGGCCGCGCCTGCCGAGCCTCGTGGAGGGGCAGCATTATCTTTTCAACCTGGCGGGGCAGACGAGTCATATGGATTCGATGACCGATCCGCAGACGGATCTGGATATCAACTGCCGAGCGCAGCTCGCGATCCTCGAAGCCTGCCGGCTGCACAATCCGAAGATCCGCATCGTCTTTGCCAGCACGCGCCAGATCTACGGCAAGCCAGACTACCTGCCGGTCGACGAGAAGCACCCGCTGCGGCCAGTGGATGTGAATGGCATCAACAAGATCGCGGGCGAGTCCTTCCACCTGCTGTACTCGCGCGTATATGGGATCGAGGCGACGGCGCTGCGGCTGACCAATACGATCGGGCCGCGGATGCGCATCAAGGATGCGCGCCAGACGTTTGTAGGAGTGTGGATCCGCCGCCTGCTGGAGGGCGCACCGATCGAAGTGTGGGGCGGGGAGCAACTGCGCGATTTCACGTATGTGGATGATGCGGTGGAGGCTTTTCTGCTCGCCGCAGCGCGGGAGGAGGCGGTGGGCGAAGTCTTCAATCTCGGGGGCCCGCCCCCGGTCTCGCTGCGCGAGCTGGCGGAGGCGATGGTGGAGCTAAACGGCGGAGGCGAATTCGTGGTGCGGGAGTTTCCGGGAGATCGGAAGAAGATCGATATCGGCCACTACTACGCGGACGACCGGCTGATCGCGCGGAAGCTGGGCTGGAAACCGCGCACCGATCTGCGGGCCGCGCTGGCGCAGACGCTGGAGTTTTATCGCGAGGAGCTGAATAATTACCTCTGATGAATGTGCAAAAAAGTCAGGCGCATGAGCTTGCGCCAGCGGGAACTTCTGGTGGCTAATCGGCGCAGATGTCCGCATCAGCACCCGCCCTGAGCTTCGTCATACCCCTTTATCGCAGCGCAGAAACGATCGGCTCCGTCGTCCGTGAGATCGAGACTCTCTCGATC
This sequence comes from uncultured Opitutus sp., assembly GCA_964480585.1. Taxonomy (GTDB): domain Bacteria; phylum Verrucomicrobiota; class Verrucomicrobiia; order Opitutales; family Opitutaceae; genus ER46. Next base: position 145,663 of record CAYZPV010000008.1, read on the forward strand.
GAGGGCGGGCATGAGATCGTGCTCGTGCACGATGGCAGCGGCGAAGCGACGAGCAAAGCCTGTCATGAACTGCTGCGCACGGCGAAAGTGCCGATCGTGCTGGTGGAGCACGCGCGGAACTACGGCGAGCATAACGCGGTGCTCACGGGCTGGCGGCATGCGCGCGGAGCGCACATCGTGAATCTGGATGACGATGGCCAGCACCCGCCGACGGAGGCGGTGCGGCTCTGGCAGCACGCGAAAGCGACGGGGCTAGACATCGTCTTTGGCCACTACGAGGAGAAGCAGCACTCGGGCTTCCGCAATTTCGGGAGCTGGTTCACCAACCGGATGACCGATTGGGCGCTGGATAAGCCGCCGGGTTTTTACCTCTCGAGTTTCCGGTGCGTGACGGCCTTTGTGACGCAGCAGGTCGTGGGCTACATGGGGCCGTATCCGTACATCGACGGACTGCTGCTGCAGGTGACGCAGCGCATCGGCTCGATCAATGTGCGCCATGAGGAGCGCAAGGCGGGAGCGAGCACGTACAACCTCCGCCGGCTGGTGCGCCTGTGGCTCAGCGCGTGGATCAATTTCTCCGTGCTCCCGCTGCGCGTGGCGACAGTGATGGGCCTGGTGGTGGCGAGCATCGGCATCGTGGCGCTCGCGGGTGTGGCGTGGATGTGGACGCAGGATATCGGCCCGGAGTCGGGCTGGGGCTGGATCATGGCCTCGCTGCTGATCTTTTCCGGCGCTCAGCTCGTGATGCTAGGACTTATCGGCGAGTATGTGGGCCGGATGTTCATCGCGGTGAACCAGCGCCCGCAATCGGTGGTGCGCGAGGTGCAGCGGGCGGGGTGAGGTGGCCCCGCGAGGTGGGGCGCTACTTGAGCGTGACCAGCCCGATGGCACTGAGCATGAGCGTAGCGCCCGCGAGACGCCAGGCGAAGATGGCGCGGCCAAGGTGCTGCTCCCGACTCTGCACCCAGTGACCGACGAGCCACACGAGCAAGACACTACAGAGGCCGCGCGAGCTGTAGAGGACGTTGGCGGTCGGAGCATTGCCCCACTGGGCAACCGTGGAGACAAACATCACCGATTGGAGCGCCATGGCGATGGTACCGCCGAGCAGCCAGCGCCAAGCCTGGCCGGGAATGGCTGAAAGCGGGGCGCGGAAACGGGGAACGAAGGCAAAGGAGAACAGCCCCGCCGCAGCCATGGTGAGCGGCAGAAAGCGACCGAGGCCCCACGCAGGCGACCAAAGCTGCACCAGCATGTCGAAGACGGCGAAAGCGGCGGCCGCGAGGCCCGCGGCGAGAATGGTGCGGCCTACGTGATGATGGGCCATATGCTGGCCGCGCCGATTGAGCAGTGCGATGCCGAGCGTAGCGAGTGCAGCCGCGATCCATAGCTGCGGGCGGAGAGTCTGCGCGCCGAAAAGGGTGACGAGGATCGCCACGAAGATGATCTTCAGCCCGAGGACAGGCGTGGCCACGGAGACATCGCCCTTGTCCATGGCCATGAAGGTAAACCACTGGCCGACGGTAAAACACAACCCGACCACCACGGGCTGCCACCAGAGGGCCGCATGCAGTGTGCCGCCGAACGCCCACAGCGGCTGGAAAATGAGGGCGCCCACGATATTGGCGACGAAGGCCGTACGCCACACCCCCACGCCTAGATCCGCGGCGCGCTTCACCACCAGGACTCCGCTGGCATAGACGATAGCCGCAAGCAGCGGGAGGAGCGTGGGCAGGGACATGCGAGGCTCAGACTAAGACGCTCCCCCAACATAGAGCGAGCGTGCTCGCACGGAGGCTCGGCTGTACCGCAGGAAAAGCCAAGGACTGCGCTGGCGTAACGCAGCCAGCGGAGCGGCATGGGTATGCCCCCTGCGGCTGAGGCTCGCAGGAGAGGTCACCCTCGGAATTTAGCTCAGCGATGGGTAGCGAGGCTGCGCACGCGCACCGGCTGGCGCCGATCGATGCACCAGCGAGGGAAGGCGCTGAGCACGTACAGGGCCACGCCCACGGAGGCGATGACGCCGGCAACGAGGCCGAGAAGTTCCCACGTTTTCGTATCCATGATGACAACACAGACAGAGGTGCGAGGCGGCGGTGCCCCTTTTTGCTCCCATGGTGGGTGCGCGAAATTCGGACGATAATATCGGAGATTCTCCCATGGATACTGCGAGATGTTTGCTTGTCGGTGGCGATTACCGGTAATTTCCTAAGGGCCGCTCGTATTCGTTTTATTGATGCAGGATTGCTGATGACTCCGCCGTTTCCATTTGGCCGCGAAAATTTCGATGAACTTTCCCGCAGGAGTCATGGCGAGCGACGTGTACTGCTGGTGGATGATGAGCCGGAGGCGCTCTATCTCTTTGCGCGGATGCTGGTAAACGCGGGCATCCGCGAGCAGATCGACGTGGCGGATGGCGGAGAGGACGCGATCGCTTACCTGAGACGCTGCCAACTCGGTGAGCTACCCTGGCCGGCCGCGGTATTTCTGGATATCCGGATGCCGATGGTGGATGGTTTTGGTGTGCTCGGCTGGGCACGTACGCACGGAGTGCTGGATCACACGACGGTGGTGATGCTCACCTCCTCGGAGGAACCGGAGGACGTGGCAAAGGCTTTCCAGCTGGGAGCACACTACTACATCCCCAAAGAGGCCAAACGCGAACAACTCGGCGAGGTGCTGCGGGATGCGCTCCAACGCCGCGATGGCAAGACGGATGACGCGGCCGCGGGGTAGTGAGAGCGGGGCCTCGGCCCCCTGAAAAGGGGGGGCTGCACTCCGCGCGTGCGCCGTACCGAGCTGCACGGGGAGTGCGAAGGAAATCAGGCTCCGAGCTTCTTGTAGTCTAGCACGGTGTGGGCGATCTGGCCATTGGCCAGGGCCATGCGATCGGTGAAAAGCTCGGGGGGCGACAGATCATCGCCGTAGCGGAAGACGAGGCGATGGGTGCCATCGTCGGCCGCAGGGCTGAAAAGACCAGGGACGACCACCCGCGCGGGCACGGCGCGGCGCACTTCGCTCTCCGGCGTGCACGGCTGGGGGAAGTTGATATTGTGGACGATGAAGCTGCGCGGAACGGTGGCGGAAAGAAGCTCGGGAGCGAGACGGGCGGCGTGCCGGGCGGAGCACTTGAGCGTCTGATGGAGCGCTGCATCTGGCTGATCGCCGGAGGCCTTGAGCCGGTCGTAGACATCGCGGCTCATATCCTGGGAAAATGCGATAGCGGGGAAGCCGTGAAGCGCGCCCTCCCAGGCGGCGCCGATGGTGCCGCTGGCGATGATGAAACCGAGGGACGCATTGAAGCCGACATTAATGCCGCTGATCACGCCATCGAGCACGGTGCCGGGCGGCAGAAGGTGAGCGACCGCGATATTCACGGAATCGCTCGGGGTGCCGTCGACGATCCACGTGGGGCAACCCAGCCCGCAATCCTCACACACGGCGTGCACTGGACGTCCGCGAGACTTGGCGGCGCCGATCCAGCTCTGCTCGGACTTGGGCGCCACCACGTACAACTGATGTCCCGCATCGCGGAGCGCGTGCACGAGCTCGTGCAGGAAAACGCTGCGGATGCCGTCGTCGTTGGTGACCAGAAATCGCATGAGGATGTAGAGGAGGCACCCTAGCGGCGTCTCGTGGGCGGCGTAAGCCTAAAAATACGCGCTGGGCCGAAAGGCGAAGGAGGGAGACCGGGGCGGGCGCGCGTGATGAGGGGACAAATCGCCGCAGGAGGTGGGAAAGCACATCCTCTCGACCTCACTCCTACTCGCATGGGGCAGGGAAATAAAAAGCCCCGCGCAGGCTGCGCGGGGCGTGGAGGCAAAAGCGGAGGTGTGAGCTGCTTACTTCAGCGCGGCGGCGATGCGCGTGAGGGCGGTCTCGACATTCTCGCGCGAGTTGAAGGCACTGATACGGACGTGGCCTTCGCCGCACTTGCCGAAGCCAGCGCCCGGGGTGCACACGACCTGCGCGTTGTTGAGCAGGAGATCGAAGAACTCCCACGAATCGCGCCCGGTATTGACCCAGATGTAGGGGGCGTTGTCACCGCCGATGCACTTGAAGCCGAGCTTGGTCATCGCGTCGCGGATGAGCTTGGCGTTGGCGAGGTAGAAGTTGATGAGGTCGCTGGTCTGCTTCTTGCCGGCGTCGGTGTAGATGGCGGCGGCGGCTTTCTGGATGGGGTAGGAGACGCCGTTGAACTTGGTGGAGTGGCGGCGATTCCAGAGGGCGTGGATGGGGTGGGCGTTGCCCGCGGCATCGTAAGCGACGACGGACTTGGGCACGACCAGGTAGGCGCAGCGGGTGCCGGTGAAGCCGGCGGTCTTGGAAAAGCTGCGGAATTCGAGGGCGACATCACGGGCACCCTCGATCTCGTAGATGGAGTGGGGGATCTGCGGATCGCGGATGTAGGCCTCGTAGGCGCTGTCGAAGAGGATGATGGCCTTATTGGCCTTGGCGTAGGCGACCCAAGCCTCGAGCTGGGCCCGGGTGGCGACGGCGCCGGTGGGATTGTTGGGGAAGCAGAGGTAGATCAGGTCGGTGGCGACGGAGGGCACGGCGGGGACGTAGCCATTGGCGGGCGTGCTCTCGAGGTACGTGATGCCCTGGTAGCGGCCGTCGATATTGGCGCCCGTGCGGCCGGCCATCACATTGGTGTCCACATAAACCGGATACACCGGATCGGGGATGGCGAGCTTGATGTCGTTGCCGAAGATTTCCTGGATGTTGCCGCAGTCGCACTTGGAGCCGTCGGAGATGAAGATCTCGTCGGCGTCGATCTTGCAGCCGCGGGCGGCGTAGTCGTGCTGGGCGACGGCCTCGCGGAGGAAGGCGTAGCCCTGCTCGGGGCCGTAGCCCTTGAAGGTGGCGCGCTTGCTCATCTCATCGGTCGCGGCGTGGAGCGCCTCGATGCACACGGGAGGAAGGGGCTCGGTGACATCGCCGATGCCGAGGCGGATGACGGGCTTGGACGGATTGGCGGCGACGTAGGCGCTGACGCGCTTGGCGATGTCGCTGAAGAGGTAGGACGCCTTGAGCTTGGTGTAGTTTTCGTTGATGCGAATCATGGTGGCAGGGACGTGTGAAATTCTCAGGGGCCCGGAAGGGCAAAAACTTGAACAAACCGGTGGCGTGAGGTTTGTTCAAGCCCGACGTTGGCCAGCCCCTCCCCACTGCGCGCATGATAAAAATCGAATCTGTGTCCGAAATGCGGTCCGTAGCCGCCGAGCATAAGCGCAATGGCCGTACGATCGCGCTCGCGATCACCAGCGGCGCGCTGCACGCGGGCCATGCCGCTGTGATCGCCGAGGCCCGGGCACGCGCGCAGATCGTCGTAGTGACGCTCTTTGCCAATCCGCTGGCGTTTGGACCGAGCGAGAATTTCGGCCGGTATCCCCGCGCGCCGGAGGCGGACCTGACGCTCTGCGCCGAGCTGGGCGTGGATATCGTCTTCGCGCCTGCGGTGGAGGAGATGTACCCGAAGGGCTACTCCACCTACGTGACCGAGGAGGCTGTGAGCCGGCCGCTGTGCGGCGTGTCGCGGCCGACGCATTTTCGCGGGGTGACGACCGGCACGGCCAAGCTGCTCAACGTGGTGCGGCCGGAGGTCCTCGCGATGGGCCAGCGCGATGCGCAGCAGGTGGCTGTGGTGCGCAAGATGATCGCCGATCTCTGCTTCGAGGCGGAAGTGGTGGTGGCTCCCATCGTGCGCGAGGCCGATGGGCTCGTGCTGGGCGTGCGCAACAAGGATCTCACGAGCGGCCAGCGGCAGGAGACCTCGGCGATCCATCCCGCGCTCAAGCGAGCGCAGGAGATGTCGGCCCAAGGGGTGCGCAGTACGGACCGCATCATCGCGGAGGTGACGCACCTGCTCGGCGAGCGGCGGCGCATCCGCGTGATCTACGTGGCGATCGTCGATCCCGCCACGATGGAGCCGATGCGTGAAGTCGTGCCGGGCCGGAGTCTCCTTGCGATCGCAGTCTGGATCGACGAGCTGCGGTTTATCGACAATGCCGTGCTGTGAGCGTGCGAGCTAGCCACGCTACCGGGTGATACGCTGGCTCGCCCTTTGCTGAACACTTCTCGCATGCCCAGTCTCGCCGCCCTCAACGCGCTCGACCGCGCCGACTTTGTCGCCGCGCTCGGGCATCTCTTCGAGCACTCGCCGTGGGTGGCGGAGGAGACGTGGGCGCGGCGGCCGTTTCGCGATGAAGCGCACCTCCATGCCGAACTGTGCGCGACGATGCGTAGAGCCGACCGCGGGCAACAGCTCGCACTCATCCGGGCGCATCCTGACCTGGCGGGGCGGCTCGCCCAACAACGCCAGCTCACCGCCGAGTCGACTCGCGAACAGGCCAGCGCGGGGCTGGATACGCTGACGGCTGAGGAACTTGCGACCTTCCAGGGGATGAACGACTGCTATCGGCAGCGGTTTCAGTTTCCTTTCATCATTTGTGCCCGGCTCAATGCGAAGACGGCGATCCTTTCGGCGATGCAGTCGCGAGTCGGAAACGACGCCGAGGTCGAGTTTGCGACGGCGCTGGGTGAGATCGAGAAGATCGCCAAGCTGCGGCTGACTGACGTGTTGCAGAAGGCGTAGGGGAGAATTGGCGCCGATTTCGCGCTCCTGTGAAAACGGTGTTGATTCGGCGGAGACGGCTGTTCACGTTCCTCCTCCCTCAGCGGACGCTTAGCTCAGTTGGTTAGAGCACGTGCTTCACACGCACGGGGTCACAGGTTCGAGTCCTGTAGCGTCCACCATTATTTGGCCCGGATGGCGGAATTGGCAGACGCAACGGACTCAAAATCCGTCGCCCTCTAAAGGCGTGTGGGTTCGAGACCCTCTCCGGGCACCAGCTTTCAACCACGTTGCGGGGCCAATATCTTCGCGAAGATCGATGAACAATACCACCTCAGATTGCGTCGGCGGGGTCCAGCGTGGCGGCAAAAAGGTGTGCTCTCGATGTCTGACCGCCTATGGCGACGTGCCTTACGGGTTTCTCAACAAAGTCCTTTTTCAGTGGGAAGTGATGCCTGAACCGTTGGTGTGCAAGAAATGTGGAGTTTCGATTAGCGACTCCACCGTCATTGATTGGTCGGCTCCCACCACAAACAAGATTATCGTCGGGGCGTATCTCGCGCTCCAGAGTCTCTATGGGAGCGCGATGCTTTGCTTTGTATTGCTGCTGGTGGTGGCGATCGCATGGAACTGGCTCGACGACCAAGGCGTCCCCTATGCCGGCCTTCTTTGGTACTCACTGCCGTTGACTTTTGTCGGGCTGATCTGCCTCCACATCTACGGGTCTATAAGGAAGTGATCGCGACAAGTGTCGCGGCCCGACGGTGATACCGGACCAGTAGGGTATTGGCGGGAAGTCCCGGATACTAGCCCGCGGCTTCCCAGTTCTTCGAGCGTTCGACGGCGCGCTCCCACTGGGCGCGGAGCTTGGCCATCTCTGAGGCAGGGCGGGCGGGGGTGAAGGTGCGATCGATGGCCCAGTTGCGGGTGATATCGTCGCGGCTTTCCCAGTAGCCTACGGCGAGGCCGGCGAGGTAGGCGGCGCCCATGGCGGTGGTCTCGACGCTCCTGGGGCGCACCACGGGCGAGCCGAGGAGATCGGCTTGGAACTGCATCAGGGGCTGGCTGCGTGAAGCGCCGCCGTCGACGCGGAGCTCCTTCAGGCCGAGGCCGCTATCTTTCTCCATGCAGGAGATGAGATCGGCGGATTGGAAGGCGACGGCCTCGATCGCGGCGCGGCAGAAGTGCGCGCGATTGGTGCCGCGAGTGATGCCGACGGCGATGCCGCGGGCATAGGGATCCCAGTGGGGCGCGCCGAGGCCGGCAAAGGCGGGCACAAGAAAGAGGCCGCCTGCATCCGGCACGGACGAGGCGAGTTCGTCGAGTTCGCGCGCGGATTTTATGAGCTGCAACTCGTCGCGCAGCCACTGGATCGCGGCCCCGGCGATGAAGACGGAGCCCTCGAGGGCGTACTCGGTCCGGCCGCCGATGCGCCACGCGATGGTGGTGAGGAGATTGTTGCGCGAAGGCACGATCTTCTCGCCCGTATTCATCAGGAGGAAGCAGCCGGTGCCGTAGGTGTTCTTGGCCATGCCGGGGGTGAAGCAGGCCTGGCCGAAGAGCGCGGCCTGCTGATCGCCCGCGATGCCGGCGATGGGTGCGCCGGCAGGGTAGAGATTGGCGCTGACTTCGCCGTAGACCTCGGAGGACGAGCGTACGTCTGGCAGCATCGAGCGGGGGATGCCCAGGAGCTCGAGCATGTCCTCGTCCCACTCATTTGTACGGATGTTGTAGAGGAGCGTGCGCGAAGCGTTGGTGGCGTCGGTCACGTGCTTGCGGCCGGAGGTGAGCTGCCAGAGCAGCCAGGAGTCGACGGTGCCGAAAGCGAGCTTGCCGGCCTCGGCGCGCGCGCGTGCGCCGCTGACATGATCGAGGATCCAGCGGACCTTGGTGCCGGAGAAGTAGGGATCGAGGCGGAGGCCGGTACGCTCGCTTACGGCGGGCTCGGCGCCATCGCGCTTCAGTTTGCTGCAGAAATCGGCGGTGCGCCGATCCTGCCACACGATCGCATTATAGACGGGCTTTCCGGTCTCGCGGTCCCACACGAGCGTGGTCTCGCGCTGATTGGTGACGCCGACGGCGGCGATATGCTCGGTGGTGAGATTGGCCTTGGAGAGCGCTTCGACGGCGGTGGCATTCTGGCTGGCCCAGATTTCAAGCGGGTCGTGCTCGACCCAACCCGGCTGCGGATAGATCTGCGCAAACTCCTTTTGCGCGACGGCGACGATCTCGCCGCTGCGGCCAAAGACGATGGCGCGAGAGCTGGTGGTGCCTTGGTCGAGGGCTAGGATGTAGCGTGGTTTGCTCATAGGGATACGGCCGCGCGGGCGGAGGTTGGGATAATTATTAGAGGAGGAAACTGACGCAGGCGGTCAGAGAGCAAGGAGCTTGAACACCTGTGCGCCCGCCACGCCGCCAAGAATCGGCGCGAGGACGGGCACCCAGGCGTATCCCCAGTCCGAGCCGCCCTTGCCGGGGATCGGCAGCAGAGCATGGGCGAGGCGAGGGCCGAGATCGCGCGCGGGATTGAGCGCATACCCGGTGGGACCGCCGAGGGACAGCCCGAGCCCGAAGATGAGCAGGCCCACCAGCGCGGGGCCAAACCACATCCCGACGGTGGCGGCCCACGCCGCCTGATCGGTGCTCGCGCCGGCGACGACCTTGCCGAAGGCGAGCACGCAAAACAGGAGTGTGCCCGTGCCGATGAACTCGGTGACGATCGAGGCCACGTGGTTGCGGACGGCGGGCGCGGTGGAAAAGCAGGCGAGCTTCGCCCCTGCATCTGCGGTGGGCGCCCAGTGCGCGAGGTACGAGAGGTAGACCAGGACCGCGCCGAGGAAGGCGCCCGCCATCTGCGCGAGGATGTAGCCGAAGACGAGCTGCGCATCGAAGCTCCCGATGCTCGCGAGCGCGAGTGTGACTGCGGGATTGAGGTGCGCGCCCGAGATGCGGCCGACGGCAAACACCGCGATCGCCACGGCAAAGGCCCAGCCGGCGGTGATGCAAATCCAGCCACCGCCATTTCCTTTGGTTTTTGCCAGGACGATGTTGGCGACCACGCCGTTGCCAAAAAGGATGAGCAGAGCCGTGCCGACAAATTCGGCGATGTAGGGATTCATTGGGGTAGTGGGGTGGCGACGCGCCGAGGGTGCGGGGCGACGGAGGCATCGAAGCGATTGATCCCGGTCGCACAAGACTTCCGTGCGACAGAATTTTTAGGCGCGGATATATTCTATACCGTCGATCTGTACCCCCCGTGCAGCCCTGGCCGGCAATGCGATCCAGGTCACAAGCCGCGATAGTGATTAACCGCTATTGGGGTAGCGCTCCCGGTCTCTCGAGGTGGGCGGGTGCCAAATGGCTGCCGGGCGTGAGAGGCCTTGAAGGTGGAGACGCAGTCGAATTAGCTCCGGAGGTATATGGCGAGTGACAAGCCCATCTCCATTGATGTCAGTGTCCCCGCCGAACCGTACGAGAAACTTTTCCTGCGGTTTCTGCGTTTTGGGCTGCTGGCGTGGGGCGGTCCGGTCGCGCAGATCGACATGATCCGCCAGGAACTCGTGACCGAAGAAAAATGGATCACGCCCGAGCATTTCCGGCGGCTGCTGGCCGTTTACCAGGTGCTGCCCGGGCCCGAGGCGCACGAGCTGTGCGTGCACTTTGGGGTAATGTCGCGCGGGCGGCTAGGCGGTGTGCTGGCCGGGCTGGGGTTTATGCTGCCGGGATTTATCCTGATGATGCTGCTCTCGTGGCTGTACCTCTCGCTCAATATCGCGGCCACCGGGTTTCAGGCGGTCTTTCTTGGCATCCAGCCTGCGGTGATCGCGTTGATCGTGCGCGCCTGCCATCGCATCGGCGGCCATGCGCTAGTGGATCGCCCCCTCTGGATAATCGCCGGGCTGGCGGCGATCGGTGAGCTACTGGGGATATCTTTCTACCTCACACTGCCGCTTGCGGGCGCGGCATATGTGCTGGCTGCGAAGCAGCTCCGGGTAGGGCTCGCGGTCGTGGCGGTGGTTTTTGCGACGGTGATCATGCTGCTCTCGCCGGTAGCAAGAGGCGAGGCGCGCGTTTTCGACCGGTTTGTGCCGGTAGCGATGAGCGCCGAATCGTCGCGCATGACCGGCCAAGCCAGCACGCCTGCACTCGTTGGGTCGGGATTGCGGGCGGGTCTGCTCACCTTTGGCGGTGCCTACACGGCGATTCCATTTTTACGGCAAGACGCCGTCGAGCGAGGGCGTTGGATGACCGAGCGAGACTTCCTGGATGGCGTGGCGCTCTCCGGCATGCTGCCTGCACCGCTGATCATCTTTTCTACGTTTGTCGGCTACTTCGGTGGCGGGCCCCTCGGGGCGTTGGCGATGACGCTCGGAGTGTTTTTACCGGCGTTTCTCTTCTCGATTCTTTTTTACCGGCGGCTGGAAGCGGTGATCGCAAACCCTCAACTGCGGCACTTCCTCGAGGGGGTGACGGCGGGTGTCGTGGGCCTGATCGTGGTCACTACGCTGGGTCTCGCCCGCGTCGCGATCCCTACGTGGAGCGCGGCGCTGATCTTCGCTCTGGCGCTGGGGGTGGTGTATCGGTGGAAGTCGAAGCTCGCCGTGCCCGCCATCGTGTTTGCCGCGGGTGGGGCAGGGTGGATGCTTTTTTGATTTGGGCAAAGCGGGGCTCTCCTATCACCGGCTCTGCTAGAGAGCGCAAAAGGGTGCGGCGCCGGGGTAGGCCCGGCCGACTGGGCGGATGTCGCTCGGTTCCGGGTGGCAGGGCTCTAATCAGCCTGCCCAGTCTCCAGCCATTTGACTGCCTCGGCTTCCTCGGTGACTACGCGGATCGTGATGAAGGGATGATTGTTCAGCGTCTGAAACATCCGGGCAAAGCCGAACTGCGCGGGCTGCGGCGCCACGACGGCAGTGCGAAAGGCGTTGGGATATGTCTTCGCCTTGCGCCGCTCGGCGACGGCGAAAATATCGCCGCCCACGAGCTCGCTGCTTTGCACGGCGGTGAGGTCGACCAGCCGGTTTTGCATGCTGGTTTGTGTGGCCTCGAGTGCCTCGAGTTGCCCTAGTGCGCCTTGCAGATCGGCGAGCGACACCTGGCCGCTGAGGGCGATGCGCAGAAACGTGGGCTCTTGGGTCAGGCGATACGGCATTCTGTGCAACGTGACTGCCGAAAGGATCGAGGTCAAAGCTGCGGCAGTCACTTTGGCGTATCCTCTCGCCTGACGGTCTGATCGGGAGTTGCGCTGGGGTGCGCCGTTGCATGAGATGGAGGCGATGACGCACGAGGAACGTTTTGCGCGACTGAATCTTACCCTGCCCGCCGCGCCCAAGCCTGCGGCCGTATATCGCTCGGTGGTGTTGGTGCAGGGATTGGCCTATGTCTCCGGCCATGGGCCCATCCGCCCCGATGGCGAGTGGATCGAGGGGAGGGTGGGGGCGGATCTCGATACGGCTGCCGGCGGGGTCGCCGCTCGCCAGACAGGGCTCGCTATCCTCGCTACGCTGCGCGCGGAACTGGGCTCGCTCGATCGCGTGAAGCGCGTGATCAAGCTCCTCGGCATGGTCAACTCCACGCCCGATTTTCACGATCATCCCGAGGTGATCAATGGCTGCAGCGAGCTATTTGCCGAGGTCTTCGGCCCCGATGCCGGGGTCGGTGCAAGGAGTGCTGTCGGCATGGTCGCTCTGCCGGGCAATATCGCCGTCGAGATCGAGGGCATCTTCGAACTCGCCGACGAGGATCAGCCGCGCAAATGACCATGACGCCGCTTGCGCTCGAAAAGCCGCTTGCCAACGAAGCCGAGGTGCCGTCGCCCGCGCTCCTCGTGTACCCCGAGCGCGTGGAGCAAAATCTCCGCGGCATGGTCGACCGCGTCGGCGATATCTCGCGGCTGCGGCCCCACATCAAGACCCACAAACTCCCCCAAATCGTCGCCCTTCAAGCCACCCTCGGGCTGACGAAGATCAAATGCGCCACCATCGCCGAAGCCGAGATGGCCGCCGGCGCAGGCGCCCGCGACATCGTGCTGGCGATGCAGCCAGTAGGCCCACAGGTGGCGCGGCTGCTGCGACTGACAGGGCTCTATCCCGATGTCGTCTTCCGCACGATCGTCGACGATCCCGGCGCCATCAAGGCACTCGGTGAGGCAGCACAGCGTGCGGGGACGATACTAGAGGCGCTGCTTGATCTCGATATCGGCATGCACCGCACCGGTATCGAGCCAGGGCCAGAGGCCGTCGCCCTCTACCGGCAGCTCGCCGACACGCCGGGGCTGCGGGCAGGTGGGCTACATGCCTACGATGGGCACCTTCGCCAGCGCGATCCGGTCGAGCGCGCTCTCGCGTCGGACGCGGAGTATGCCCGTGTGAGCGCGCTTGCCGCTGAACTCCGCCGGCAGGCGCTCCCAGTGCCTCGGGTGGTGTGCGGGGGCACGCCTACCTTCGCCATCCATGCCCGCAGGCCTGGCGTCGAATGCAGCCCAGGCACCTGCGTGCTGTGGGACGCAAGCTACGGCGGCAGCCTGAGTGATCTCGAATTTCTTCACGCAGCGATCCTGCTCACCCGTGTCATCAGCCGGCCCGGCCCCTCCCGTCTCTGCCTCGATCTCGGGCATAAGTCGGTCGCCAGTGAGATGCCGCACCCTCGCGTGATCTTCCCTGCGCTGCCCGAGGCCAAGACCGTGGTTCATAGCGAAGAGCACCTCGTGCTCGAAACGCCCCGCGCCCGGGAGTTTCCCGTTGGCACCGCTCTCTATGGCGTGCCGTGGCACATATGCCCCACGGTGGCGCTTCATGATCGCGTATGGGTGGTCCGGGAGGGTCGGGCGAGCGAGACTTGGCCGGTGGTTGCTCGGGCGCGGCAGCTCAGCGTCTAAGGGACTGTGTCCCCTGTCCTTTGCGCCTCCGCCCCCTGGGTAGGCGTGCAACCCTTCGTGCCTACTATTGTGCGGCGAGGCGGCAGGCGTACGAGGGACGAGCAAGGGCCGGCTAAGAAACAGTCCGATATCTGGGCTGACAGCCCCAAGACTGGCCGAGTCAGCCCTCGGAGGGCTTAAAAACGCCTGATTTCTACCCGTTTTCAGTAGGTCGGAAAAGAGGCCGATTTCAGCAGCGAAATTCGACCGGAAAACGGGCTCAAGAATGGTGCGTGGTCGATGCCGTCGCGGAGATCGGAGGAAAGGCCGTTTTCCCTCTGAAAATCGCCCCAAAATAGTGACGATCGGGCGTCACATCGGAGGCTGCTTTGGAAAACGAACTCAAAATCGACGCATTTTAATACGCTAGCGGTCAGCAACTTACATAATCGATCGGCAAATTTTTGAGAAAGTGCTTGTACGTGGCTGTGCAAATTCCATGTTCCGCCTCCCCAACGACGCGGGGGCCGCAAAAAAAAGCGGCTCCGGTATCGAAAAGGGCGGTGAAAACCGGTTCTTTAAATCGCAGGTTTTTCGAAACGAAAAAATCTGAGAAATCTTCAAAAAAGAGCTTGCAAATCGAAACGAGATCTTCACGGTCTCCCCTCCCTTAACTGAGGTAGCGCTCGAAAGAGAAAGCGCCGAGGTATGAAGGAGGCGAAAAGCTGGTTCTTTAGTCGAAGGTTCTTGGAAAAAGAAAATTCGAAAATCTTCGAAAAAAGACTTGAAAAGGAAGCGACGATCTGAACGATCTACCTTCCCTTCGATTGAGAAGGCACCCGATAAAACGGATGCAGTGATCAACGAAGCGATCAAAGGATCGAGTTCTTAAAAGAAAGTACGAAATA
>CAYZPV010000008.1:162500-165063 GCA_964480585.1 uncultured Opitutus sp.
CGAGCGAAAGCGGAAGAGCCCAAACCGTCGGGATTTATCCTGACGGGGTTGTAGGACCACAACGTGAGACCTCAGAAGTTAGACGAACACTCTGGAAAGTGTGACCATAGCGGGTGACAGTCCCGTAGTTTAAAGCTCGAGAGGCTCTAGTGAGTTCCTGAGTAGCACCGTACACGTGAAATCCGGTGTGAATCCGTGGCGACCACGCCATAAGGCTAAATACTCGATGAAGACCGACAGTGAACTAGTACCGCGAGGGAAAGGTGAAAAGCACCCCTGTTAGGGGAGTGAAATAGTAACTGAAATCAATTGCTAACAAGTCAGTGGGAGCTCCCTTGTGGAGTGACCGCCTGCCTTTTGTATAATGAGTCTGCGAGTTATTCCCCGTAGCAAGCTTAAGCCGGTTCCCGGCGAAAGCGCAGCGAAAGCAAGTCCAAATAGGGCGCTTAGTTGCTGGGAATAGACCCGAAGCGGAGGTGATCTAACCATGATCAGGATGAAACCCGGGTAAAACCGGGTGGAGGTCCGAACCGGTCAATCTTGAGAAATTGTCGGATGAATTGTGGTTAGGAGCGAAAGACTAATCAAACCCTGTGATAGCTGGTTCTTTCCGAAATATATTTGGGTATAGCGTCGGATGCTGATTTGCGGAGGTAGAGCACTAAATAAGCTAGGGCCCCTACCGGGGTACTGAACTTAATTAAACTCCGAATACCGCAGAGTGAAGTCCGGCAGTCAGACTGTGGGGGATAACCTTCATAGTCGAGAGGAGAATAATCCATACCATCAGTTAAGGTCCCAAAATATGGCTCAGTGAAAAAGGATGTGATTTTGCTTAGACAATGGGGATGTTGGCTTAGAGGCAGCCATCATTTAAACAGTGCGTAACAGCTGACCCATCGAGCGAAATTGCGCCGAAAATGATCGGGACTTAAGCCATATACCGAAGCTATGGGTGCACCCGCAAGGGTGTGCAGTAGGAAAGCGTCCCAAGTGCAGCGAAGTGGAAGGGGTAACCGACCATGGAGCGCTTGGGAGTGAGAATGCAGACATAAGTAACGATAAAGACGGTTGAAATCCGTCTCGCCGAAATCCCAAGGATTCCTGGGGAAGGTTCGTCCTCCCAGGGTTAGTCGGGTGCTAAGACGAGGCCGTAAGGAATAGTCGATGCCAAGCAGGTTTAATATTCCTGCACCACCTTACATGCGTTCGACCTAAGGAGTGACGGAGAAAGTTAATACAGCGACGTGTTGAATCGTCGTCGAAGCTCGTAGGCTGCTCGGGGTTTAAAGACCGGGTAAAGCTGAAAAGCGACAGGACCTTGAGGCTACGGCCGATGGGGATTGTATGATACTCTGCTCCCGAGAAAAACTTCGTAGTTAGCATGTGGGGTGCCCGTACCGTAAACCGACACAGGTGGGATAGATGAGTATTCTAAGGCGCGCAGGTTAAATCTCTCTAAGGAACTCGGCAAATTAACCCCGTATCTTCGGTAGAAGGGGTGCCTCGCAAGAGGCCGCAGTTAATTGCGTCAACCGACTGTTTAGCAAAAACACAGCACTCTGCTAAGTCGCAAGACGACGTATAGGGTGTGACACGTGACCAATGCGGAAAGGTGAAAGTCTTGGGTGCAAGCTCAGGATCTAAGCCCCCGTGAATGTCGGCCGTAACTATAACGGTCCTAAGGTAGCGAAATTCCTTGTCGGGTAAGTTCCGACCCGCACGAATCGTGTAACGAGTTGACGACTGTCTCGGAGAGAGGCCTGGTGAAATTGTAGTGGCGGTGAAGATGCCGCCTACCCGCAGCAGGACGGAAAGACCCTATGCACCTTTACTGTAAGCTGTTATTGTCGCTTGAGTTTCAATACGTAGAATAGGTGGGAGACTGCGAAGCTTGGTTCCAGGATCAGGCTGAGTCACAACGTGAAATACCACTTTTTGTTACTTAGGCGTCTAACCTCTAGCCATTATCTGGCAGTGGGACAGTGATAGCAGGTCAGTTTTTCTGGGGCGGAATCCTCCCAAAAAGTAACGGAGGATTACGAAGGTTCCCTCGGCCCGGTCGGTAATCGGGCTATAGAGCGCATGAGTATAAGGGAGCTTTACTGTGAGACCAACAAGTCGAGCAGTTGCGAAAGCAGGTTCAAGTGATCCGGTGGTTGAATGTGGAATCGCCATCGCTCATAGGACAAAAGGTACGCTAGGGATAACAGGCTGATCGCGCCCAAGCGTTCACAGCGACGGCGCGGTTTGGCACCTCGATGTCGGCTCATCACATCCTGGGGCTGGAGAAGGTCCCAAGGGTTCGGCTGTTCGCCGATTAAAGTGGTACGCGAGCTGGGTTCAGAACGTCGTGAGACAGTTCGGTCCTCTATCCGCTGTGGGCGTCTGTGATTTGAGGGGTTCATTCTCTAGTACGAGAGGACCGAGAATGACGAACCTCTGGTGTTCCGGTTGTCACGTCAGTGGCAGCGCCGGGTAGCTATGTTCGGAAGGGATAAGCGCTGAAAGCATCTAAGCGCCAAGCCCATCCCAAGATAAGATCACAATCCCCGCAAGGGGT
>CAYZPV010000009.1:0-164613 GCA_964480585.1 uncultured Opitutus sp.
ACCGAGCGCGAGCGCCGCGTGCTCTCGCTGCGCTTCGGCCTCATCGATGGCTACAGCCGCACGCTCGAGGAGGTCGGCAAGCAATTCAAGGTCACCCGCGAGCGCATCCGCCAGATCGAGGCCAAGGCGCTCAGGAAGATGCGCCATCCCACGCGCATCCGCCAGCTCCACGGCTTCTTCGACGCCGAGCAGATCGACAACGCGCAAAACCTCCTCAAGGTCGCCGCCACCTCTCGCCCCCCGGGTATGCCTGGCGCGCCCGGCCTCCCCGGCGGTCCCTTGGGCGGCCTCGGTGGTCTCGGTGCCCTTGGCAATCTGGGCGGCGGCATGACGGGCCCCCTCGGCTCCGGCAGCCTACCCGGTGGCCTTGGCTTTCCGCTGCCGAAGCTTTAATCCTCCTTCGCGCTTTTCTGTGGCCCTGCCCCAGCGCGCAGGCCGCCCACGATGAATATCGCCGCCAGAGCCCTCGTCGCGCTGGCGGCGATTTCGTTTTTCGGCGGGTGCGCCATCACCCTGCCCGACTACCGGCGCACCAATGAAGCCTTGGCGCCGAGCCCGCGCTTGATCGTCGGCCGTGTCGTGGCTGTCGACCTCGCGCGCGGCTATGCCTTCATCGAGCTCGCTTCGGATGCTCCGCCCAGCGCCAGCGCCGAAGGCAGCGAATTGCTCGTGCGCACCCCCGATCTTAAGGAGACCGCTCGCCTGCGCGCCTCGCGCCAGCTGCGTGTCCGCACGCTCGGCACCCATATCGCGAGCGGCACTCCCGCCATCGGCGAAGAAGTGATCTGGGTGGCTCCGGCGGTGCAGTGAGGTGGCGGCCGACACGCCTGCTCACGCCGACATAGATGATCCGGCCTCCAGCGCGCCCCGCTTCCTCAAGTCCGTGTCGCTGGCTCCGATGCGCGGCGGCGCTCCGGGAAAACCGCTTTCCCGCTTTACAGAAATTTCCCCCGGCATAGCTTTGAGGTGTCATGGCCACTCCCACTGCTTTCCTCGCCGTCTTCGGCCTCGGACCCACCGAGTTGATTGTTATCCTCGTGATCCTGCTCGTGCTGTTCGGCGGCTCCAAGCTTCCGTCGCTCGCCAAGGGCCTCGGTCAATCTGTAAAGGAGTTTAAGAAGGCCACGAAGGACGGCGAAGAAGAGGCCAACAAGCCCGCCGCACCTGCGCCCGCTCCGGTCGCCCCTGCCGCCGAGCCCAAGAAGCCTGAGGCGGTCCGCTCGCCCAGCCACAACTAAGCAGCCAGGCTGCTGCGATCCGTTTTCGAAGCGCGCTCTCTCGAGCGCGCTTTTTTTATTGCCGCCCTCCCCACGCAAAAAAGCCCGCCTGGAGCGGCGGGCTTTCTGATCTACCGAGCGCGCGTGTCCGCAGCGGAGAGTCCCCGAGAATGGGGGCGAAATCATCGCGTCACCGCTGGGTCTGCTCCACTGTTTGCACCGTGCCGTTGGCAAACGTGACGCGGATACGATCCTCCACGCGGGTGCGGTAAACATCCTGTGTCACCGGCTCGTGGTACACCACATAGCCGCGCCCGCCGCGCGCCGGCACAATGATGCGGCGGTAGCCGAGCCAGGCAGTGCCTTCGTACTGCTGCCAGTACGTATTGTAGACCCACGTAGTCTTGGTGCCATCGGCCGTGGTGGTATCGCGCTTCTCGTCGGGACTGCCCAAGGCAATGTACACCATTTCGGGCGAGTCCCCCACATTGATCGCGCCACGCTGCAGGCGCTGCTGCTCGCTGGCCGGCAGCTGGTCGTAGACGGCCGACATCTGCTTCGCGCGCGAGTTGAAAGTATTACAACCCGCGACTGCGAGAGCGGCGGCGCCTGCCGCCAGTAGCAGGGAGATTCGGGAAAATTTCTTGTTCATATGGATGAGTGAGACCGCGGGAAAGGCGCAGAAGTTTCATTCAAACGCGGTGCGCGGAAGATAAGAAATCATTTCCAACCACGCATCTTTTATCCCGGTTCAAACGTACGGCCCCGTTGGGCCATTCTCGCAGCGCGCAGCTGCGTTCTCCCTGCCCTGGGCGGACAGCTCCTGAGTGTCGCAGGTGCGCAAGAAAAAGGCGGGCCCGGAAGGCCCGCCTTGGTCCAAGAGGAAAGGTATCCGGGAAAGCCTTACGCCCGCTTGTCGAGGGCGACGTAGTCGCGCGTCTTGGCGCCGACGTAGATCTGGCGCGGGCGGTAGATGCGGCCCTTCGGATTGGAGGCGACTTCCTTCCAGTTGGCGATGTAGCCGGGCGTGCGGCCGATCGCAAACATGGTCGTAAACATCTCCATGGGGATGCCGAGAGCGCGCATGATGATCCCGGAGTAGAAATCGACGTTGGGGTAGAGCTTGCGGGCGACAAAGTAGTCGTCCTTGAGCGCGGCTTCTTCGAGGTTTTTGGCGATCACCAGCAGCGGATCGTCGATGCCGAGCTTCTTCAGCACGACGTCGCACGCTTCGCCGATGATCTTGGCGCGGGGATCGAAGTTCTTGTACACCGCATGGCCAAAGCCCATGAGGCGGTTGCTCTTCGAGCCGGACTTGGCGGCCGCAATAAAGCGGGTGCCATCGTCGCCCTCGTCGTGGATGGACTGGAGCATCTGCATCACCGCCACGTTGGCGCCGCCGTGCAGCGGGCCGGAGAGCGCGCCGATGCCGGAAGAGATGGAGGTGAAGAGATTGGCCGCCGAGGAGCCCACCATGCGCACCGTCGAGGTCGAGCAGTTCTGCTCATGATCGGCGTGGAGGAGGAGGACGAGATTCAGGGCCTTGGCGACCTCGGGCGAGGACACATAGTCTTGGTAAGGCTCCGAGAACATCATGTGCAGGAAGTTCTCGGCAAAAGGCAGCTCCTGCTTTGGGAAGACGTAGGGCAGGCCGTGCGTGTAGCGATAGATCATCGCCACCATCGTGCGGACTTTCGAGATCGCAATCGCGGCGGCGAGGTCGAAGTTTTTCAGGTCCTTCTCGAAATTATTCGTCGCCAGCTCCGGGTAGTAAGCCGGCAGCGCGCTCACCATGGCCGAGAGCATGGCCATCGGGGAGGCCTTGGTGGGAAAGCCTTCGAGGATCTTCTGCATCTGCGTCTCCACAGCGGCATTTTTGCGGAGGCGGAGGCCAAATTCCTTGCGCTGCGTGGGATTGGGCAGCTCGCCGTAGATGATCAGGTACGAGGTCTCGACGAAGTCGCTATTGCGCGCGAGCTGATCGATCGGGTAGCCGCGGTGGCGCAGGATACCGTTGTCGCCGTCCAGGTAGGTGATGCTGCTCTCGCACGAGCCGGTGTTGCCGTAGCCCTGGTCAAAAGCGATGTAGCCGCTGGCGGCCCGTAACTGGCGGGTGTCCACCGCTTTTTCGCCCTCGGTGCCTTCGATAATCGGCAGGGGGTATTCTTTGTCTTCGATCTTCAGCGAGGCAGTCTTGGACATATCGTGTCGAGCGAAGCCAATTCCCAGCCGCTGGCAAAGAAAAGTTTGGCCTGATGTGAAATCAATTCGGGAGAATTAGAAATGGGCGCTGCCGTTGTAAGCAGACCTGTCGCCAATCTGATGGACGAAACGGCACCGCCCCCGAAGCTGGGTGCGAGGCTGGGGAATCAGCGCTTGGCCAGCGCGACCTCCGCAAAGTTGCGGTAGATCTGGAGGCCCTTGGCCTGGCTCTTCTCGGGGTGGAACTGCGTGGCGAAGACTTTGCCGCGAGCGATGGCGGCGCAGAAATCGCCGCCGTAGTTGCAGTCGGCCAGCACGAGCGTGCGATCCTGCGGCACGCAGTGGAAGCTATGCACGAAGTAGAAGCTCTCCCCTTCCGCAGCCAGGCCGCGCGCCAGCGGGGAGCCCGCCTGGGTAAACCGCACCGTATTCCAGCCCATATGCGGAATCTTGAATTCCCTGGGACGGCGAAAACGAACGACATTCCCGGGGAAGATGCCGAGGCCCGCGATATTTCCCTCCTCCGAGTGTTCGAAGAGCATTTGCATGCCGAGGCACACGCCGAGGAAGGGCCGGTCGGCGTCGATCCAGTCGCGCACGGTCGCATCGAGCTTGGAGGCCCGGAGGGAGGCGACGCAGTCGCGTAGCGCGCCCACGCCGGGGAGCACGAGGCCGGTAGCGCCAACGGCAGCGACCTCCTCCGGCGTGCGGACGACCTTGACGGTGCCGGGCGCAGCCACGGCCTCGAGCGCCTTGGTGACGCTGCGCAGGTTGCAGATACCCGTATCGATGACGGCGATCATGGTTCCGATATCGTAAGGCAGCCCCCCGCGTGGGCGGCGGGAGGGACGTGCTCGGCAAGTCCATCCCTGCGCTCACGCGCGGGGCCACACACTCAGATTTTTCCCTTCGTGCTCGGCAACTGGTCGGCCGCGCGCGGCTCGATCTGGGTCGCCGCGTCGAGAGCGCGGGCCATGCATTTGAAGATGGCTTCGGCGACGTGGTGCGGCTCCTCGCCGTACTCGACATCGACGTGCAGGTTGGCGCCGAGCGCGTTGCTGAAAGCGCGGCAGAATTCCTTCACGAGGATGATGTTGAAGTCGCGGACGAACATCGTCGGCGGAGCCGCGTGGTACACGAGGTGCGGCCGGCCACCCACGTCGACGACGACGCGTGCGAGCGACTCATCCATCGGGAGAATGAAGAAGCCATAGCGGCGGATGCCGACCTTGTCGCCCAGTGCTTCCTTGAAAGCCTGACCGAGCACGAGGCCAACATCCTCGACAGTGTGGTGGTAGTCGACGTCGACGTCGCCTTTCGCCTTCACCTCAAGATCGAAGAGACCATGCTTCGTGAACAGCGTGAGCATGTGGTCGAAAAACGGCACACCGGTGTCGATCTTCGCCGTGCCGCGACCGTCGATCGCGAGCGTGAGGTGAATGTCGGTCTCCGCCGTCTGGCGGTGGATCGTGCTTACGCGGTTTGAACTGGAGCCTTTAGCCATGCGTCGAGTGTTTCGCTGAGGACGCGCATCTCGGCGTCCGTGCCGACGCTGATGCGGAGGAAGGGAGCGGTCAAGGCATGGCTCGGGAAGTACCGCACCAGAACCTTGTTCGCGTAGAGGAAATCGTAGGCCGATTTCGACACGGCCGGGCCGCTCTCGCCGCGGGCATTTTTCGGCTCGGTGAAAATGAAGTTGGACTGCGTGGGGAAGGTAAACCAGCCCCTCGCGTCAAACTCAGCCACACAGCGATCGCGCGTGGCCTTCACCCGGGCGATCACGCCGTCGTAGTACGCCACGTCGCCGAGCGCCGCGAGCGCGGCGGCCTGGGAGAGGCGGTTGACGTTATAGCTGTCGCGCACGCGATCGAGAAGGTCAATGATCTCGGGGTGCGCGATGGCGTAGCCCACGCGGATGCCGGCAAGCGCATAGGCCTTGGAGAGGGTGCGGACGACGACGAGATTGGGGTACTTCGCGAGCAGCGGCACGGCATTTTCCGCAGCGAAGGGGGCGTACGCCTCGTCGACCACGAAGAGCCCGCGATACGCGGCGAGCACGCGCTCGAGGTCGGCATTGGAAAACGCCACACCCGTGGGCGCATTGGGCGAGGTGAGAAAAAACGCGCGGGCCGGAGACGCCGCAATCTTCTCGATGGGCAGCCGCATGGAGCGGTCGAACTCGATCACCTTGGTCGCACCGTCCTGAATCTCCACGAGCACAGGGTACAACGAATAGCTTGGCAGCGTGAAGCCGGCCGCGGCCTCCTGCGTGACAAAGGCGCGGATGAGGAGATTGAGGATGTCGTCGGAGCCATTGCCGATGCACACGTGCGCCTCGGTGAGCGACGCGTTTTCGTGCGCGTGCAGCTTGGCGACGGCAGCGCGCAGCGGAGAGCTCTTGGGATTGGGATAGAGCCGCAGCGAAGCCCCGGCCTCAGCGCCCTCCCCGATCTCGCGCCGCAGCGCCTCGGCCACGCGCGGGCTCGGCGGGTACGGGCACTCGTTGGTATTGAGCTTCACCCAGCCCTTTTCGGTCGGCTGGAGGCCGGGCGTGTAGGCGTGGAGCTTCGCGATGTGAGGGAGCGCGAGCGAGTGGAGCGTGGATGTCGTCTCTTTAGACACGGAGCCGGAGCTAACCGCAGCGGGGGACGCGGCGCAATAGCCGTGTGGGACTTCGTGAGTACAGCGGAGCGGGTTTTAGCCCGCCCTCGTGCAATCAGAGCGTGCGGATGCGCACGCTCCGGCCGTGAGCATCGAGTTTCTCCATGGCGGCAAAGGCGGCGACGACGGGCTCGCCCTTCTTCACGCTGGCCTTGTCGTAGCGGATGATGCTGGTGCGGCGGACAAAATCGGCGACGCGGAGACCGCTGAAGAACCGCCCCGCGCGCCCAGTCGGCAGCACGTGGCTGGGGCCGGCGGTGAAGTCTCCAAGCGCAGTGGGCGTGTAGTTGCCGAGCATGATGGCACCGGCAGTGGTGATGGCACTGACGAGCTTCTTGCTCGCCCCCTCTTCCACGAGGAGCTCGAGGTGCTCAGGAGCAACGTAGTTGGCGATGCTCGCGGCTTGAGCGAGCGTCTTGACCTCGATCGCAAGAAAGCCCTGATCGAGCACGCGCTGCGTCTTTTCGCTGCGGGAGATCAGCTGGAGCTGAGTGCGAATCTCGGAGGCGACGTTGTTGATGATATCGGCGCTGGTGGCGACGAGGTAGATCTTCTCGCGGCCGGAGCCATGCTCGGCCTGCGCGAGCAGGTCGGCGGCGACGTAGCTCACCTTGGCGGTCTCGTCGGCGATGATCATCACCTCGCTGGGGCCAGGCAAAGAATCGACGCCGACCGTGCCAAACACCTGGCGCTTGGCCTCGCAAACGTAGGCATTGCCCGGGCCGAAAACCTTGTCGACCGGCTGGATCGTGGTCGTGCCGTACGCCATCGCGCCGATGGCCTGCACGCCGCCGATGCGATAGACCTCTTCGATGCCCAAGACGCCGAGGGCGGCAAGCATACCGGTGGCAAGCTTGCCATCGGCATTGGAGGGAGTGAAGACGGCGATCTCCGGGCACTTCGCGATCTGAGCGAGGGTGACCGTCATCAGCACGGTCGACACCAAGGGAACTTCACCGCCGGGCACGTAAAGACCGACGCGGCGAATGGGATCGAACTTCTCACCCACGACGGCGCCGTGCTTGTTTTTGGCAGTCCAATCCTCGGCGAGACCGTGCTTGTTGTAAGCCACGATGTTCTCGCGAGCAGCCTGCAGGGCCTTGAGTTCGACGGCAGGCAGCTTTTTCACCGCGGCCTGGATATCGGCCGCCGGCACGCGGAAATCGCGAGCGCGCAACTTGGCGCCATCGAACTTTGCAGCGTAGTACGCCACCGCCTCGTCGCCGCGCACCCGCACATCGGCAAGGATGGCCGCGACCGAATCGGAGATTTCCTTCGGCACGATGGCGCCGCGGCAAAAAGCGGCCAATTCGTCGCCAAACGTCTTCGAGGCATGGTGGAGCGTACGCATGGAGGGTTGTAACCAGCCCGTGTACCGGGCGACCTCTCACCCCGCGAGGATAATTTGGCCAAGAGGCTCGGGGTCTAAGCCCTCAGCTGGGGTCGAGACGCACCCAACCCGGCAGCCATCGAATCCTAAGTCGTTTATATTAAAAAGCTAACAAACGAATCGAGCGTCTTAGCGCCCAGAAAGTGTGGGCATGGGCACGCGGAAAGTGGAGCCGGGGAACTCTTGGTTTACCTCCACCTTGTCGAAGGCGACGGTGACGGTCTGCGCGGTACCATTGGGGAGCTTTGTCGTCGTAACGATGCTCTTGGGGAAGCGGATACCACTCACAATCATCTCACCCTCTTCGCGGATGGTGCCGCCGCTTTCGGTCTCGGTGAGCACGAGGCGGCCAGTCGCGAGGTCGAAGTAGCGGTAGAAGACGACCGTGGGGGTATGGATGAAGGCGATCTTCTGGCAGGTGATATCCCCGACCTTCTGCGTGCCCTTATCCTCCACTTTGCCGCCCTGGAGTTCGATGCCGCGGAAGTAAGAGAGGTTTTCCCACGTGTTGGCACGGAGGCGCTTGATCTGCTCGACGCCGAGGAGAAACTGCTTCCAGCCGCCCGGGTTATCGGGGTAATCGCGGCGCTGCCAGCCCTCGTAACCATCGAGCCCCGTAGTCTCGATCTCCTTTTCGCTCCGGGCAGTGATGCGCTGCTGATCGGGCTTCTGAAAGATGATTTCGACAGGGGTGCGGACCTGCTTCGAGGGATCGGCGGGGTCGGCCACAATGAGGGCACCCGTGAAACGCACCGACTTGAGCCCGGTGAGGGCGGCTTCGGCTCCCACGAAGGCTCGCGCCTTGGCGATGATGGCGGGCTCGCCGGTCTGCGCGACGGCGGCGGAGGTGGCGAGCACAGTGACGAGGGCGAGACGGCGCAGGGTGGAGATCATGTGCAAAACGAAGAGGCTGGATTTCCTAGTTGGAGGGCTCGCGAAGCGGCAGGCAACGCGGGAAGCGCCGACCGCCACGCGGAGATTACTCCCACTCGATGGTCGCCGGCGGCTTGGAGCTGACGTCGTAAACGACGCGGCCCACGCCGCGGACCTCATTGGTGATACGGCTGGATATTTTCTGGAGGACGTCGTGAGGTATCTTGGCCCAATCGGCCGTCATCGCATCGGTGCTCTCCACGATGCGCAGCGCGATCACGTAGTCGTAGGTGCGCTCGTCACCAAAGACGCCCACGGTCTTAACCGGGAGGAAGACGCAGAAGGACTGCCAGACCTTGTAGTAGTAGCCGCTCTTCACCATCTCCTCCTGGAGGACGTAGTCGGCATTGCGGAGGATCTCGAGCTTCTCGGCGGTGAGATCGCCCATCACGCGGACACCGAGGCCGGGGCCGGGGAAGGGCTGGCGCCACACGACCTCGCGCGGCAGGCCGAGCGCCTCGCCGACGCGGCGGACCTCATCCTTGAAGAGTTCACGGAGCGGCTCGACGAGCTTGAGCTTCATGCGCTCGGGGAGACCGCCGACATTATGGTGCGTCTTGATCAGCGAGGCGGGATTGCCCTGAATCGAGACGCTCTCGATCACGTCGGGATAAAGCGTGCCCTGGCCGAGAAACTCGGCGCTGCCCTTGATGGACTTGAGGGATTTTTCGAACACTTCGACGAAGGTGCGACCGATGATCTTGCGCTTCTGTTCCGGCTCACTGACGCCCTTCAGCCGCTTGAGGAAGAGCTTGGAGGCATCCACCACCCGCAGATCGATGTGAAAGTGATCGCCGTAGAGCTTTTCGACGGCCTCGCGCTCCCCCTTGCGCAGCAGGCCGTTATCGACGAAGACGCAGGTGAGCTGCTTACCGATGGCCTTGTGCAGAAGCGCCGCGGCCACGGAGGAATCGACGCCGCCGGAGAGGCCGAGGAGCACGCGCCCCTTGCCGATCTGGGCGCGGAGGTTTTCCACGGCGTGAGCGATGAAGTCCTTGGTCGTCCAATCCTGCTTCATGCCGCAGACGCCGAGGAGGAAATTGCGGATCATATCCACACCGCGCTCGGTGTGGAAGACTTCAGGGTGAAACTGGATGCCGTAGAAATGGCGCTTCGCATCCTCGATCGCGGCGAAGGGCGAATTCTCCGTGGTGCCGATGGCGCGGAAGCCAGGCGGGAGCTTGGTGAGCTTGTCGCCGTGGGAATTCCAAACGCGGAGCTTTTTCGGCAGAGCGGCAAAGAGCTTGCCGGGCTTCTGGATCGTGAGCACGCCATGGCCGTACTCGCGGGCCTTGCTGTGCTCCACGACACCATCGAGGAAGTGGCCCATCAGCTGCACGCCGTAGCAAATGCCGAGGACCGGCACGCCGAGCTCAAAGATCGCCTTGTCGGGATGCGGCGCCTTCTTGGCGTACACACTTTGCGGCCCGCCCGAGAGGATGATGCCGGCCACGCCATCCTCACGCAACTTGGCCGCCGGTGTGGAGTAGTGGTAGATGCGGGAGTAGACCTGACACTCGCGAATCCGGCGCGCGATGACCTGCGTGAGCTGCGAACCGAAGTCCAGGACGGCGATCGTTTGTGGCATGTGCGGCGTGGGAAAAGATAAGAGCACAGGCCAAGCCGGGCTCGGCGGCAAGTGCGCATTTTCCAAGGAAAATCCCAGAGGTCCAAAAGGCCAAACGCCAAAGAAATCTTGGCGGAGAAACCCCAATCTGGCGGTGGGTGGTGGGATTTTCTTTGGCGTTTGGCGGTTTGGCGTTTGAGATTTCCGCCACCCCGATGATCGCCCCCTCCCCCACCCTGCTCCTTCGCGTACTGTGCATCCTCTTTGGCAGCGTCATTCTGCGTGCCGCCGAGACCAAGCCCAACATCGTCTTCATCATCTCGGACGATCATGCTTGGACAGACTACGGCTACATGGGGCACCCGCAGATCGAGACGCCGAATATCGACAAACTCGCCGCACGCAGCGCGATCTTCCCCCGGGGCTACGTGCCGACCGCGCTCTGCAGACCGGCACTCGCGACCTTCGCCACGGGGCTTTACGCGCACCAGCACAAGATCAGCGGCAACGACCCTGCGCTGCTGCCCGACATGACGAAGAAAAAGAGCAAAGCCGCGAAAGCGGAAAAAGGGGCGAAGGCCGCCGGGGAGCCAGCAGACTACGCCGCCCTCCGGGAAAAGCTCATCGCACACATCGACTCGATCCCCACCCTGCCGCGCATGCTGGGGGAGCAGGGCTATCTGAGCCACCAATCTGGAAAATGGTGGGAAGGCAGCTACCAGCGCGGCGGCTTCACACACGGCATGACACGTGGATTTCCCCAGCAAGGCGGACGCCACGGCGACGACGGGCTCGAAATCGGCCGCAAGGGAATGGAGCCCATTTTCGATTTCATCGACCACGCCACGAAGGAAAAGAAGCCCTTCTTCATCTGGTATGCCCCCTTCCTCCCGCACACGCCGCACACGCCGCCGGAGCGACTGCTCGCAAAATACAAGGCGAAGGGCATCACCTCGGAGCACGTGGCGAAATACTATGCGATGGTGGAGTGGTTTGACGAGACGTGCGGCCAGCTCATCGACCGGATCGAGGCCAAGGGACTCACGCAGAACACGGTTTTCGTCTACATCGCTGACAATGGCTGGATCCAGAAGCCAGACGGCCCCGGCTACGCGCCCCGCTCCAAGCAAACCGCCAACGAGGGCGGCATCCGCCAGCCCACGCTCTTCAGCTGGCCCGGCGTGATCAAACCCGGCAACCGCAGCGAGCAGCTTTGCTCTTCCATCGATATCGTGCCCACACTGCTCTCCGCCGCCGGCGCGAAGCAGCCTGGCAATCTCCCGGGCATCGACCTCCTGCCGATCCTCCGCTCGGGACAGCCGACAACGCGCGACAGCGTCTACGGCGAGACCTTTGCCCACGACGTGGCAGACGTAAGCAATCCCCAAGCCTCGCTCGTCTACCGCTGGGTGATCGAAGGCAAATGGAAGCTGCTCCTCACCTATGATGGCGCCGTGAGCGACCGCTACGCCACCTCCAATCCCCGCGACGAACTCCGGCCGCAACTCTACGACCTGCTCGCCGATCCGCACGAGAATCGCAACCTGGCGAAGGACAACCCGCAGGTCGTCGCCACCCTCGCGAAAAAACTGGAGAGCTGGTACCCCACGCCGCAGCGCAAAGTGCAGATCGTGTGGAGAGATTGAACGGAGGCGAGGCATCGGCCATCGCCTCGACCTGCGAGCGCTGAATTTATCGCCAGACAACACGGGAGAAACGCGGCCTAGCGCGGAAATAGAGGTGGTTTTCGGCCGCGCGGGACGGTGTGGGAGGACCTCCGCTCTCTCTCGCGCGCGGTGCCTCCACGCTCCGGCGGCGGGGATGGACTGGGGAGAGCCAGGCGCCGCGGCCCGAGCGGCAGTGATACGGGCCGCTGCGGCTGAGACCACCAGACGAACGCGGAATATGCCGAAATAGGGCGAATATAGAGGAGGCTTTCTCGCGAAATTTCCGTGCCCGCGTGCAACGATAAATGCCCACGGCCGGCGCAGCCGGGTAGGATCGACCCTAGAGCCTCTCCATGAGTTTTCATCGCTTCGGGTGGGGCCGCCGCGCTCTCGGCAGCGGGACTTAAGCAAGGCTAGCAGGTCGAGCCCCGCTTGTCACCGGGGTACCGAGAGTTTGATCGCGGGTAGGAGTTGTCTCGGGAAGCGCGGTCGGCTTGGATGGCGCCCGCATGAAACGCCTGCTACGCCTCATCTCGTTTGCGCTGCTGGCCTTGCCGTTGGTGCGCGCTGCGGACGACAAGGCGGCGAAGCGCTGGGTGCAGTACGAGCCCTCCTTCAAGGCCTTCGCAGAGGCCGACGCCAAGACCCCGCCCCCTCCCGGGGGAATCCTCTTCGTGGGGAGCAGCATTTTTCGGCAGTGGAGCACCGTAACGGAGCAGATGGCACCGCTGCCGGTGCTCAACCGCGCTTTTGGCGGATCGACCACGGGTGACCAAGTCGCGCGCTTTACGCAACTCGTGCCGAGGTACCGGCCCAAGGTGGTCGTGTACTATTGTGGCAGCAACGATCTGAAGGCAGGTACGACGCCGGAGGACCCGGCGTCGATCTTCGCACGGTTTCGCGAATTTGCGGACAAGGCGGAGGCCTTCGACGCCTCGATCCGGCTGGTGTTTGTGGCGTCGTTTCGCTCGCCCGATCGGGTACGACGCTGGGAACACGTCGATCACTACAATGCACTCGCGCGGGCCTATTGCGCCGCCGACCCGCGCCGGACCTTTGTGGATCTCAATCCGCACATCGTGGATGAGGCGGGGCATCCGAAGCTGGAACTCTTCAAGGCCGACAAGCTCCACTATCAACCGGAAGCGTACGACCGCTTTGCCACTGCGCTGAAGCCCGTGCTCCAGCGGGTGTGGGCCGACGCCGGGACGACGCGTTGAGCGGCCACGCGGGGCAACCCTTATCGCAATAGCGAAGGACAAACCGCCACCGCACTTTCGTGGGAGGGGGCGCTTCCGCGATTGCGCGGCCGGAGGGAAGCGATCAATTCCTCCGCTGCACTCTCCCCCATGATGCTCGCACGCCCCCGTACTCTCGCCCTGCTTTTTTCGCTCGCTCTCACCGCAACGGCCACCAGGGCCGCCGCACCCAGCGGGGATCGCGCAGTCATCGAGCGCACGCCCGGCCTGGTGGCGTT
The DNA here is from genome assembly GCA_964480585.1 of uncultured Opitutus sp. GTDB lineage: Bacteria > Verrucomicrobiota > Verrucomicrobiia > Opitutales > Opitutaceae > ER46. The sequence continues at coordinate 13,115 of CAYZPV010000009.1, forward strand.
TTGGACTTTCGGGGAGGAAGCGGGGCAAAAACGCGAGTCAAGCGGCACGAAGAACAAGCACCCGCTGGCCGAAGTGGGGGGCACCATCCCGCGCGTGGATGGGGGGCCTTTTTCCGGCTACGCAGCGGAGCTCGACGGCAAGCGGTACTTCTCAATCCCCTACGCCGAGACGCGTGATCTGAACATCTCCGGGCCGAAGGCGCAGGTGACGATGTTTGCCGTGGTGCGCATCGTGAATCTCAAGCAAAGCCGCACCATCGCCGGCATGTGGGCGGAGGGCAAAGGCCGCGACGACGACAGTGGCACACGCCAGTACGGGCTGCTCATGAACATGCCGACCTATGGCGGCCCCAACAAGCTCGTCCCCCATATCTCCAACGAGGGCGGCGTCACGCGCCGAGCGGACGGCAGCGCCTTTCCCTGGTGCGCGGACTATGCCGTGACGGACCGCGAAGTGCCGACCGAGCGCTGGTGCACCCTGGCATTTACCTACGACGGCGCTTACATCCGGGCGTACATCGACGGGACGATGGACTCGCCGAAATTCGACCCCGTCGTCCACAAACGCAACGACCGCTACTTCACCAAGGAAGGCCCCAACGGCGGCGACCGCGGGCTCAATCCGTACTACCACGGGAGAGGGATCTTTGCGTACGATCCGGCCAAGCACGCGACAAGCAAGCCGGGTGGCGGTAGCGATTTTACGGTGGGTGCGCGCTATGCGGTGGGCAAGATGCTGGGCGAAGCGACCATCGGGCGCTTCGGGGGACTGGCCGTCTTCAACCGCGCGCTGAGCGACGCGGAGATCCAGGCGCTGCACGCCTCGGCGAAGATCGAGGCCTTGAAATAAGAGCCTGAGAACGTAGCACCGCGCCACTTTGGCCACGGCGGCAGTAGACAAACGGGTGACCGCACGCACATCCGCTTTGCCACGCGCATAAAATTTCACTTTGCTACGGGTCGTCGCATGCCCCGCCTACCCCGCTCTGTCGCAATTGGACTCATCGCGCTCATAGCGTGCTGCACGCTCGGCGCCGCGCCAGCAGTGAAGCCGGCACCTGACACCGACTGGCGAGAATACCTGGGAGACTCGGGGCGATCGCACTACTCGCCGCTAGCGCAAGTCGATCGAGGCAATGTGGGGCAACTCGAGCTGGCGTGGGAATATCGCACGGGAGATGCGGGGGAAATGCAGACCAATCCGCTCATCGTGGGCGGCACGCTGTACGGCATCACGGCGTCGGGCGGGATCTTTGCGCTCGATGCAGCGACGGGAAAGGAACGCTGGAGGTGGAACGACGCAGAGAATCCCAAGCCCGCCAAGCGAGTCGTGCGCGGGCTGACCTATTGGGAGAAGGGCGACGACAAGCGGCTGCTGTTCGCGGCAGCCTCGTATCTATACGCGGTCGAGGCGCGCACCGGCATGGCGATCACGAGCTTCGGCGAAAACGGCCGCACGAGCCTACGGGCGGGCCTCGGCGACACGGCGGCGAAGAAGCACGTGATCTCCACGACACCGGGGACGCTCTGTGGCGACCTGATCGTGATGCCGCTGCGGCTCTCCGAGGGCCCGGACTCCGCGCCGGGGTACGTGCAGGCTTTCGATGTGCAGACGGGCAAGCTTGCGTGGGTATTTAGGACGATCCCGCTGCCGGGTGAGTTTGGCCATGAGACGTGGCCGTCCGCGGCGCACAAGAACTTCGATGTCGGCGGCGCCAACTGCTGGGCGGGCATGGCCTACGACGCGCAGCGGCACATCCTCTTTGTGCCGACGGGCTCGGCGGCGCCGGATTTCTGGGGTGGCGCGCGCGCGGGCTCCAATCTCTTTGCCAACTGCCTCCTCGCGCTCGACGCGCGCACGGGCAAACGGCTGTGGCATTTTCAATTCGTCCATCACGATATCTGGGATCGCGACCTCCCCTCGCCGCCGGTGCTGCTCACGGTGCGACAGGGCGGGAAGGCGCGAGATGTCGTGGCGCAGACGACCAAGAGTGGACATGTGTTTGTCTTCGACCGCGTGACCGGTGAGTCGCTCTTCCCCATCGAGGAGCGGCCGGTCTCGAAATCGACGGTGCCCGGCGAAGTCTCCTGGCCCACGCAGCCGCTGCCGCTGAAGCCCGCGCCCTTTGCCCGCCAGACGCTGGGCGACGACGACATCGCGACCCACGCGGCAGACCGCGAGAAACTGCTCGCGCGATTCCGTGCCGCGAAGCGCGGGGTGTACGAGCCCTTCAGCCACGAGCACGAGACCGTGATCATCCCGGGCTTCGACGGCGGCTCCGAGTGGGGCGGCGTAGCGGCAGATCCCTCCGGCATCCTCTACGTGAACTCCAACGAGATGGCGTGGATGGCGCGGCTCAAGGAAGTGCCGGGCGTGGATGCACTCGCGCACCTAAGCCCCGGCCAGCGGACGTATGTCGCCACCTGCTCCGGCTGCCACGGCTCCGAGCGACAAGGCAATCCCGCCGCCAACCTCCCGCCGCTGCACAACGTCGGCACGCGCCGCTCCCGCGAGGAGGTCGCCCAGCTCATCGTCGCAGGCAAGGGCATGATGCCCGGCTTCCCCGCCCTCCCGGAGAGCGACCGGCAGGCGCTCGTGGATTTCCTCTTCGGCACCGAAAAGACCGAAGCCACCGCCCCGGCAGCGCGCGGCGCTGCGGCCCCACGCGCTCCGTATCGCCTGGATGGATACAATCGCTTCATCGACAGCAAGGGCTACCCCGCGATCACCCCGCCCTGGGGCACACTGACCGCGATCGACCTCAACACCGGCGAACATCGCTGGCAGGTGCCGCTCGGCGAATACGCGGAACTCACCGCGCAGGGCATCGCCCCCACGGGCACCGAAAACTACGGCGGCCCCGTCGTGACGGCGGGCGGCCTCGTCTTCATCGCGGCGACCAAGGATGCGAAGCTCCGCGCCTTTGACCGCGAAAACGGCAAGATCCTGTGGAGCGCAGATCTTCCCGCTCCAGGCTTTGCCACGCCGGCGACCTACTCCGTGAGGGGCCGACAGTATATCGTCGTCGCCGCTGGTGGCACCAAGCTCGGCACCAAGAAAGCCGACAGCTACGTCGCGTTCGCGCTACCGCAATGAACCAATCTTTTGAACAGAAGGTAACGAAGGAAACAAAGAGCACGCTGGCTTTAAAAACTCTCCCATAAAATTTTACAGGAGCCGAGCAGAGGAAAATCGAGCGCAGACACTGCCTTGTCTCGGTTTGTCCTCGGCTCGGCTCTTGTGAGAAAGATCGGGTTCATCGTTCCTTCGCTCTCTTCTGTTCAAAGCAAAATCGTTCGCCCTCCATCGTTACCTTCCAGCCCTCCCTCCGTCTCTCTGTCTCTCCATCCTCGCCCATACCCCCATGATCCCTGCCGACTCCACCCGTCGTAACTTCGTGAAAAGCTCTGCGCTCCTCGCTTCCGCCCCGCTCATCCTGCCCAGCCGCGTGTGGTCGCAGGAGTCGGCCCCGAGCAAGCGCCTCACCCTCGGCTGCATCGGCATGGGCAAGATGATGCACGGCCATGTGGGCAACTTTCTAGGCCGCGACGATGTGCAAATCGTGGCCATCTGCGATGTCGACACCACCCGGCGCGAGGCCGCTCAGAAGCGCATCGACACCAAGTACGCCGAGAAGGCGGCGGCAGGCTACAAGAGCGTAAGCACGTACAACGATTTCCGCGAGGTGCTCGCGCGCAAGGACATCGACGCAATCGTGATCGCCACGCCCGATCACTGGCACGCCTACATCGCCATCGCGGCCGTGAAGGCGGGCAAGGACGTCTACTGCGAGAAACCTCTCACGTACAATATCCACGAGGCCGTAGAGCTGGTGAAGGCCGTGCGCAAGACGGACCGCGTTTTCCAAGTCGGCTCGCAGCAGCGCTCATCGAAGGAATTTCGCATCGCCGCAGAACTGGTGCGCAATGGCGTGCTCGGCCGCGTACACTCGGTGGGCGTCTCCTTCGGCGATCCGGCGTCGCCCTACAAGCAACCTGCGGAGACGATGGAGCCAGGCCTCGACTGGGATCGCTGGTGCGGGCCGGGCCCGCTCGTGGCGTACAACCCGATGCTCAGCCCGCGCGGCGTGCACACGCACTTCCCGAAGTGGCGTGACACATGGGAATTTGGCGGCGGCATGATCACCGACTGGGGAGCGCACCACATCGATATCACGCAGTGGGCGCTGGGCATGGATGGCAACGGCCCGGTGGAGGTACGTGCGCCGCAGAATTGGGAGACCGCGAAGCGCGGCGCCCAGCTCGTCTACGCCGATGGCACCGTCGTCACGCACATCAAGGGCCGGGGCGTCTCCTTCTACGGCACCGAGGGCGAGCTGCACGTGAATCGCGGCAAATTCGAGCTGATGATGAACGGCAAGACCGTGCGCAAATTCGTCGACAAGGAAATCGACAAGGGCACCTCGCTCGAACGCGAAGTCACGCTGGCGGAGCGGGAGTATCTGGCCGATGCGAAGATCAAGCTCTACAACAGCAAGAGCCACTTCGACGACTTCCTGGCCTGCATCAAATCGCGCCAGCGCCCGATCTGCGACGTCGAGATCGGGGCGAGCTCCGTCATCGCGTGCCATGTGATGAACTTCGCCTACCGCTACGGCGCCAATGTGAAGTGGGATCCGATCCGCAAGAAGGTCGGCAGCGGCGGCAGCAGCAAATGGCTCACGCGCGATCGCTATCGCGGTGAGTGGAAGGTGTGAGGGTTGATCAGCCCAGCCAAGTAGCGGCGCTCATTCTGGAGCGCCGCTATTTTTTTGCCGGCGACACCTTCCCGCCGGTCTTGAAAATCAAGACGGGGCGCGGCGGCGTGGGCGCGGCGCTGTCGGAGTCGAAGCGCGTCCAACCGCCGTTGCCGGCGAAGTAGAACTCTCCATCAGGGCCGATGGCGCCGAGCTTGGGGGCGGAGAGCGTGTGATGCGCGGACTCGAGCACCGTCACGGAGCGCACGGTCTCCACAGAAGGATCGAAGATCACGCGCAGCACGCGGATGGGGCGCACGTCGTTTTGGATCGCAAACACGGAGTTGCCCACACCGGCCGCGATGCCAGCGATGCCGATGAGCGTCGTGCCAGCCGGTGGTGCGATACGCTGCACCGCGCCACTCGCAAGTTCGAGACGGAGAAGGCCATTGATCCGATCGGAGAGCACCACGACGCCGGTGGGCGTGATTGCCATGCCCTGCAGACTGGTGAACTCATGGCTCCCGACCGCGGGCTCGAGCGCGGCACCGCCGGGGCGGAGATGCCACAGGATCGGCTCGCCGCCATCGGGCAGGTAGACCGTGCCGTCGGGCGCGAGCAGGATGTCGCTGAGTTGGTTGAGCGCTTCACCGCGCGGAGGCGGCGGGAGAGGAAGCGTGCGCCGCACAGCGCCTGTGCCGAGATCGATCTCGGCCAGCGCACCCGCGCCCTTCTGCCCGGGCTCGTAGCCGCGCATCGCGGGCACGGCGGCAGTGGCGGCCCAGAGGGTGCCGCCCGCCTCGTCGAGCGCGAGGCCGAAGACCCCGAGCAAATCGTCGCCCTCGGGTGTGAGCCGGCGCAGCTTGCCCGCGGCGTTGCGGACCCAGACGGCGCGGTGATGCACGTCGCCGAGGTAGAACTCGCCCGTTTTCGCGCGCCACGCGATACCTGCGAGCAGACCGGTGACATCGGGCAGCGTGAAGGCAGGCAGGCCCCGGCCGACGGGTCTTTCCGCGGCGGTGAATTTCTTCAGGACCTCTTTGAAATCCGGGCGCGGCTTCAGCGCCGCAAACTCGTCCATCTTTTCGACGGGCAGCGTCAGCCCGAGCGCCGCGATACGGCCGAGCGTGGCGACCGCCTGTTCGGGTTGTTCATTGGCGGCTTGGGCGGCGGCGAGATGGGAGAGTAGCCGAGGCACGTCGGGTCGCAGTTCAACGGCCTCCTCCATTTTCGAAAGATAGGTGGCGGCGTCTTCCCGCCCGGCCGCGGCCACGCCTTCGCCGGCGAGCCTCAGTGCCTGGGAGATCGCGGGGACTTCAGCCGACCACCCGGCAACAGCGCCGGCCAGCACAACGAGGGGAAGCAGGGGTACGCGCGCCATGGAAGCCGCGAGGATTTTTCAGTCCTCTCGCCTACTTTCAATCGTGTAGATCACCATCGGAAGCGATCACGCCGCAAAGGGTGGACCAGTCTAGAGGCCGAGGATCGACTTGAGCAGCGCAGTAACGAGGTCGAGGGGATTGCCACCTCCGCCGCCACTACTTGGCGTACCGCTGGAGGAACTGGAGGAACTAGACGAACTGCTCGACGAGGAGGAAGAACTGCTGCTCTGACCCTGTTGGCCTTGCTGGCCCTGCTGGCCTTGTTGCCCCTGCTGGCCCATCTGGCCCTGGCGACTGCCCTGCTGGCCACTTTGAGCGGAGGCGACCTGGCGCTGGTTTCCCTGCTGGCCGCCCATCTGAGATTCGGAGCCGGACTGACCATCCTGCCCGCCGCTCTGGCCGGACTGACTACCCTGGCCGCCTGGCTGGCCGCCGCGACCGCCTTTGGCCATGGGGCTCGGACTGCGACCATACTTCTCGGGGTCGACCGCGTTGGGAGTGCCATCGCCATCTTCGTCGTCATCCTGCTCGTTGGGGATGCCATCGCCATCCATGTCGCCATCCTTGGAATTGGGGATGCCGTCGCCGTCGATATCGCCCGAGGGGCCGCTCTTGCCATCGGCGCTGCCGCTGCTGCCGCCGCCGTAGGGATTGCTGTCTTCGGCATTGGGAATGCCGTCGCCGTCGGAGTCGGGGTCCTGCTCGTTGGGGACGCCATCGCCATCCATATCGGGATCCTTCATGTTGGCGATGCCATCGCCATCGAGGTCGCCCTGGGGGCCGCTCTTGCCATCGTCTCCGGGCTGGCCGGTGCCGGTGCCAAACATGTAGCCATCCTCGATATTGGGGATGCCGTCGCCATCGGAGTCGGCGTCGTCGCGATTGGGGATCCCATCGCCGTCCATATCGTCATCCTTGTTATTGGGGATGCCGTCGCCATCGAGATCGCCTTCCGGGCCGTTGCGGCCATCGGCGGATTTGCGCAGCATACCATCGGAACCGCGGCTCTCGCCCTCGGCACCGCCGCCGCCGCCCTGGCCACCCCCCTTGCCGTAAGCGCCGGTGAAAGTAAACTTCACGAAGTCGACCTGGCTAGTGGAGAGCGCAGGGCGGTTGCGGATAGCGGCATCGCGCACGGCCTCCAGATCCCACTTCTTCTTGCGAGCTTCCTCGCGGTCGGCGATGGGGCCGAAAAGCATGATCATGTTTTCGTGGCGGTAGCGCACGTACCAGCCCTCGTCGCTGGGGCCGATGCCGCTGGCATTGATGCCGGCGTAGCGCTTCTTGAAGTCGTCGGCCGGGAGATTCCACAATTCCTCGATGGCATCCACAGGGTAGATGGTGACGACGGCCCGTGCCGCCGTCGCGGCGAGGAAGAGAGCAGCGAGAAAGGAAACGCGTAAGAGGCTCACGGGCGGTAGGGGGATGGGCAGAGCGAGGATCAGAGGCCGGCAGGAATGGCCCGGCCGCGCTCGGAACCCTTGTTGGAATTGTTACCCTGTGCGGCCTTGCCGCCCGTGCCCATCTTGCCCTCGACGTTTTGGACTCCCTGGCCACTACCCGGGGAGCTGCCGCCGATGACCGAGGGTGCATTGGGGACGGTCTTGATCTGCATGGCGGGGTCGCCAATGCCGATCGCCTGCGGCTTGCTGATCTGACCGAGTTCAGGGCCGCCGCCCTCACCGCCCAGGCTGGCGACCTGCCGGCCCTCGGCAGTGCCGCCTTCCTGGCCCGCTCCGCCGGCTTGAGAGCCCTGGCTGGATTGAGGGGTATTGGGGCCGCCTGCGCCACCCTGCTGCGCTAGGGGATCGGGAGCGGTGGGGATGGAAAGATCGGGACCGCCGCCCGCCGATGGCGTGGGCGAAGGCAGCCCTCCGCCGGCCGGCATGGGCAAACCTGCGCCACCGCCCGAGGGAGCCGGCAAGCCCGGCACGCCCGCGCCCGGCAAAGGCATCGGGAGCTGCGGGCCACCGACCTTGCCGTTGCGCGCGTTTTCATCGCCGGGCAATTCGAAATCACCGATCATGCCGGACTCGCTCTTCTTGTCGGCGGGAAAAGCGGAGCCATCGAGCAGCGCCGGGTCGGGGAGCACGCCCTTTGCGGAGCCCTTGGCAGGAGCCTTGGTAGAACTCTTGGTATCCGCAGCGCCTGCGACGCCGCCGACGAGCAAAGCCACGCCGAGCGTAGCGACGCAGGGTATAAGGGAGGAGCGCATGGGGAGGGGTCGGTTCAGGGTTTGGGCCGGGTAACGGTGCAGGTGACAGTGACCACAGGCGGCGGAGTGCCAGCGCGCACTTGCAGCAGCATACGGACATCGTTGTAGCCCTGGCGACGGCCCAGCACCTCGTAATCGCCGGGAAGAATCTTGATGACCTGGGACTCGAACTTCTCCGGCTGCCTGAACTGGGAGATGGCCACCCAGGTGCTGCCATCGGACTTGAAGGTGACATCGACGGGCTTGCTCTGCTCGATGAGGAGATTGTGGAGCTGGTTGACGCGCTCGCTATTGGCGAGATAGCTGGGCTTCACGGCCATGGCCTCGTTGAAGCGCTTGATGCCTCCCTGGAAGTCGGCCTTGTTGGCCGCCACTTCGGCCGCCTCGATGTAGCGCTCGTAGTTGAGGAGCGCGCGGATCATGGTGCCGACGCGCGTGTAGCCCTCCTTGGCATCGGCGTGGTCGGGTTCGAGCTGGAGCGTCTCGTTGTAGGCCTCGCGGGCTTCGCGCCACTGAAAGGTCTTTTCGTACTCGTAAGCCTTGGCGAGGGATTTCTGGACGGACTCCTTGTGGGCGCTCTCGCGCGTGCTCTTGAGCTGGGCGGCGACCTCCGCCTTCTTGGGATAGACCTTCAGGGCAGCTTCGAGCTGGGAAATGGCCTTGGGCCAGTCCTTGGCCTTGATGGCAGCATCGGCGGCGGACTTGGCGGCGTTGAAGGTGGTCTCTTTCTCGAGACGAGCGGCGCGCGCCTGGCCCTCCTGCGCAGCGGCGGAATTGGCATCGAGCGCGAAGGCTTTCTGGTAAGATTCGGCGGCCTGAGCAAACTGGCCCTGCTTCTCCAGCTTATCGCCCTGCTGGAGGAGGGCGTAGACGCGATCGATATTCTCGGCGCGCTTGAGGCCGAGCGTGGCGACCTCGTTGCCGGCGGACTTCTCGAGCACGAGTTGGAAGGCCTTGCGGGCCTCCTCCTTGTCGCCTTGCGAGAGAGCTTTCTGGCCGCGGAGAAGATTCTCGTGCACGTAGCTGGCGAGGGCATCCTCGGCGCGCTTGAGCTCGGCAAAGCCGCGGTCGAAGACCTTCTTGGCACCGGTGAAATTGCCGTCGTTGAGGAGCTGTCGACCGGCGCCAGCCGACTCGAAGGCCGCATCGAGCGCACCCGGCATGAGGGAGCGCGCGGGCTCCAGATCCTTGATCCGAAGCAGGATCGCATCGTAGCCCTGCTTGGCGACCCCCTTCGCCTTCACGTTTTCGCCAAAGGCCGAGATCTCGCGCTGCAGCGACTCGAAGACGGCAAAAGCCCGGACGAACTCGTGCGAAGCCATGAGCGTCTCGCCCTCGGTAAATGCCTTTTGCATGAGGATCATCTGCTGCAACTGCACCGGGTGATCCGGCGGAATCTTGCGTAGCTCGTCCAGAGCCTTGGACGTGAGTTCGTGTGCCTGCTCGGCCTTGGCGCGACTGATGAAGGCGGAGCTGGCGCTGGCAACCGTATCAGGGCGGGCCACCATCTCAGCGGAGGGCGAAAACACCTCGGGGCCGAACGTGTACTTGATAACGCGGATGACGATGGCGGCCGCGAACAGGAGGCCGAAAAATCCACCTACAGTCCACAGCGCAATCCGCTTCCAAGTCCAACGACGACCTTCCTGTTCGCGGCCGGCATTGGGGTCCCAGTGGATGACGCGACGCTTCTTTACCGCATTGATCTCATTTTCCTCAGCCATGGTAGATGATGGGCAAACCTCATTTCTGGAGAGCTAGCGATAGACGTACAGGGGGTGCCGTACGTTCATCGGGGGTCAGGGTCTGATGGGGTATAATGCGAAGATCGTGCCAAATTGCAAAGGGGTTTGTGCACGAGCCCGGGGCTTTTCGGTAACAAAACGGTCGCAGGCCCGGGCAGGGGTCAGCTTGCGTTTCGGAGCCAGAGCGCTATCTTCGCGCCCAATCGTTCACCCCGGCCGCAGCCATGAATCGATCCCACCGCTTTGTCGCCCTCGCCCTCTCAGCATTTCTCGTCGCCGGCTGCTACGAAGTGCCCGTCACCGGACGCAGCGCCATCAATCTGGTTGATGACCAAGAGGTGACCAAGATGAGCGCGGGGCTCTTTGAGGGCCTCAAACGCAAGCACCGTGTGCTCCGAGATCGCGACCGCAATGCCCAGTTGCAACGAATCGGAGATCGCATCTCCAAGGTGGTTTTCTGGGACATGCCTCACGCGGAGTGGGAGTTTGTCATCTTCGACGACAAGCAGATCAACGCCTTTGCCATGGCGGGCGGAAAAGTCGGCGTTTACAGCGGGCTTTTCAAGATCGCCACAACGGATGACGAACTGGCCGCCGTGATCGCTCATGAGATCGCGCATGTGACGGCGAAGCACATCAACCAAAAGTTATCCCAGCAGATGGCAGTGAATACCGTAGGTGTGGTGGGGGCCATCGGCATGGGTGCGGCAGGCACGCCGTGGCTCACTGCGGCTGCGCTCGAACGAGCATACGGCCTCACAGCGGGCGTGGGGGTGCTCGCCTTTGACCGGAAGAAGGAGATGGAGGCCGACTTCATCGGCATGATGTACATGGCACGAGCCGGCTACGAACCACGGGCCGCGATCACGATCATGGAGCGACTCGAAGCAGAATCGGCCGGCCGCTCGCTGCCGCCCGCGATACTTTCGACCCATCCGAGTCATCCCGAGCGCATCATCGCGATGATGGACGCGTTGCCCAAAGCGGACAAACTCCGGGCCGAAGCGCAGGCGCAGCAGGCCGCGCCGATCATCGTGAAATGAGGCGGCTTTAGCCTGCGCGCGGCATGAGCGCAGGGCCGCTGCGCACACGAGGGACGCCGGCGCGCTATTCCGGCAAATCCTGGCCCTTGGTCTCAGGCAAAAATGCCAGCACGACGACGCCAACGAGGAAAAAGCCACTGAGCACCGAGATGGCCGTGGAGAGGGAGTAATGGGCCTTCATCCACGCAGAGAGCCAGATCAACACAGGGGCGGCGAGAATACGGCCGGTGTTGAAACAAAAGCCCGCCCCAGTGGCCCGAAGATGCGTGGGGAAGAGCTCAGGGAAATATACGGCATAGCCGGCGTGAATGCCTTGCGCAAAAAATCCGAAGACCGGCAGCAGCGCGAGCAAGAGGCCGTAGCTGCCAAAGTAGCCGGGGAGCCAGCATACAGCGAGCGTCATGAAGAGCGCGGCCACGTGCATGATCGCAAACGTACGCCGCCGTCCCCAGCGGACGCTCAGGGGGCCGAAGGCGAGCATGCCAGCGCCCGCGCCGGCAGTCTGGATGAAGCCGAAGGCGATCTTGGCCCTGCTGGAAATCTCATCGGCGGGGGCGCCCAGCTTCCGGAGGAGATCCTCGGCGAGGTTTTGCCCGGCGACCACGACGCCCCAGAAGGTAGCGAGCCCCATCATGGCCAAAAGCGCGCCGCCAATCGCGCGCGCGCGCCAGCGCGGATCGCCCAAAAGAAGCTCGCGAAAGCTACCCATCTGATCGGCCTTCGTCTCCTTGGCCTCCTTCCACGACTCGGGCTCCTTGATACTGATGCGCACCCACAGGGTGAGCAACGCCGGGATGACACCGACGAGATAGGCGATGCGCCAGTGCGTACCGACAGCAAGCCCGACCCCGGCGGCGAGCCAGAGCCCCATGACACTCGTGGCATGGAAGATGCCGCTCGCACGCTCACGCGCGTGCTTGGGAAAAACCTCGGCCACGAGCGCCGCACCCACGGCCCACTCACCGCCGACGCCCATCGCCACGAGGAAGCGCAGCACGCCTACCTGCCACAGGTCGGTGACAAGCGCGGTCAGACCCGAGAAGATGCTATAAAAAAGGATCGTGAGAGCCATCACCGGCATCCGGCCCCAGCGATCGGCGAGGGAGCTGAAGATCCACCCGCCGAGTGTGCCGCCAATGAGAAAGATGCCGAGAAACCGCTCTCCCCAAGCCCGGGTAGCCGTGGCGATCTGCTCGGCAGACATATCGGGATTGGCGCTGCGAAGCAGATCGGGCAGCATGTCGCCACGCGTGATATTGTAGAGCTGGCCCTCAAACGCATCGAACACCCAGCCGAGCGAGGCGATGATCAGCACCAGCCATTGATAACGGCTGACGCCGTGGTACCACTTACCCTGCTCTGCCGGTTGTGGGGTCTTGCTCATGGGGGTAGGAGAAGCAACGAAGGGCCCGCTCAATACTGCAAGAGTTCCCCAACGGGCAGCGGGCGCTTCTGGCGGATCGACTCCTCGGCCAGCAAGCAGAGGCCGGCTGACCAGAGGCCATCGTGACCATCGGCAGGGGGCGGCGCCTCTCCCCGCACCATCTGGACGGCACGAGCAATCTCGGTGCGCAGTTCGAAGACCTCCCCGCTGCTGTGCTTGGCGAGATCCACGGTTTCCAGCTTTTCGCCATCGAAAACCTTAAGGAAACACGTCGGCTCCAGCGTGCGATCCATCGCGCCACTCCAACCCGCCCAAATGGCGCCTTTGGTACCCGTGACCTTGACGGTCTGGTGGTGCTCAAAGGCAGCGAGCGTCTGCGAGACGACGGCATAAGCACCGTTGGCGTACTTGAACATCGCGGAGAAATTATCGAAAAGCGCCGGACGCAGCGGATCACGCGAATTGCCGTAGGCGTACAACTCCACTGGATCGCCCGCGCTCGAGAGATACCAGCGCGCGAGATCGAAGAAATGGATGGGTTCCTCCAGCACCCAGCTCCCGACCCGGGCGGGATCATAACGCCAGCCGGAGGCACCGAGGCGATACGGCTTGCGCAGCAGCTCCACCAGCACGTACTGCGGTTCGCCGATGATGCCGCGGTCGATGATCCTCTTGATCTCGCCCCACTGCGACGAAAGGCGGAGCTCGTGGCCAACCGCGAGTTGGAGACCCTTTTCCTGCGCGAGGCGCACCATCGCCTGGCAATCCTCCACAGTCAGGGCCATGGGCTTCTCGAGCAGCAGGTGACAGCCGGCCTCCAGAGCGTCGCGCGCGATCGCGAGGTGAGTGTGGCTCGGCGTCACGATATCGACGATGTCGAGCTGCACGGCGGCGAGCATCGCGCGGTGATCGGGAAAGACTTTCGCCTGCGGGTAGGCCTTGGCAGCGGCGGCGCGTGAAGCCTCCGATGGTGCGACGATCGCGACGAGTTGCGCCTCAGGATCGGCGGCGATCGACTGGGCATGAAACTGCCCCCAAGCGCCAAATCCCACCAAGCCAAAACGGACGGGTGTACGTGCCATGGTAAAAGAGCTAGGCTCCCGAATTTGACCCACGAAGATTCAAACAGGATGACGTATCTTGAGCGCGGAGCGGAAAGGGCGATGCGTGAGTTCTCATTCGTGCAGGGTGGTGGCCGCTGGGGACACTACTTCCTCTCAGCCGTCGTGAGCGGCGTGACCGGATTTCGGACGCGGCGGCCCTGCACCTCGTTGAGCCGGCAGGTAGGTATCTTGGGCAGGACGTACTTTGCGAAGAGGTCGCACTCGTCGAGGTGAGGGTAGCCGCTGAAGATAAACGCACGCATGCCCATGTCCATATAGCGATTGATCTTTGCGAGCACCTGGTCGGGATCGCCCACAAGAGCACTGCCGCAACCGCTGCGTGCGAGGCCGATGCCCGACCAGACATGGGGTTCGATGAAAAGATCGGCATCCGCACGGGCGCGCAGCTCATCCTGACGCAGCACGCCAGCGCTCTGGCTATCCAGAGACCGGGACTTGATTGCCTGGCCTTTCGCCAGATCGAGCTTGGAAATGAGTCGGCGGGCCGCGGCCCGCGCCTCGGCCTCGGTCTCGCGCACGATCATGTGGATGCGCAAGCCGTAGTCGATCGTGCGGCCATGCCGGGCAGCTTTCTCGCTCAGGCCCTTCATGGTCGCGGCAAGGCGATCTTCCGTCTCCGGCCACATGAGGAAAACGTCGCAATGCCTGGCGCAGAGCTCTTGAGCGGCCGGAGAGATGCCACCGAAGTAGAGAAGCGGCCCGCCGTTTTGCTGATAGGGCTTGGCGGGCTCACAGGTCGCGAGGTCGAAATTATAAAAACGCCCACGCCACTGGAGAGGCCCCTCGGTGGTCCATAATTTTTGCAGGATCTGGATGATCTCGCTGCTGCGTTCGTAGCGATCCTCGTTCGACTCCTTGAGGCCGGGAAGATCGGAGGAGATGATGTTGAGCGTGAGCCGACCCTGGGCGATATGGTCGATCGTGGCGATGGCGCGCGCGAGCATCGGCGGCCAGACCTCGCCCATACGCAGGGCGACGAGTTGGGTGAGCTGTGTCGTCTGCGCCGCCATCGTAGCCGCGAAGGCCAGCGGATCCTGACCGGCGATCCAGCCTGAGGGCAGGAGGATATTCTGATAGCCAAGCGAATCGGCCCGCCGCACGAGGTCACCGCAATGCTCGTAGCTGCTCCGCAGCGCACCGTCGGGCACACCGAGAAACTCGTAGTCATCGCTGCACAGCGCGGAGAACCACGCGATTTCCGCGCGGCGCTCGCGGGTGCGGACTGGCAGCGGAGGATGGGCGACGGCGGGAAGGCTCACGGCACCGAGCGGCCTTGGGCCGCGCTCCACAATTCGTACCAGTGCTGGCGCTCGAGCACGATCTTCGCGCTTCCGGCGGCGGCTTGGATGCGCTCGATCTTGTTGGTGCCGATCACGACTTGAGGCCGGGAAGGCAACGCCGCCACCCAAGCGAGCGCCATCTGCTCGGCGGTGGCGCCGTAGCCCTGGCCGATTCTCTCCAGCGCAGCGCGGGTGCGGATCGTCACCTCATCCGTGCCGGCGAGCAACCGGCCGCCGGCAAGGGGAGACCAGGCCATGGGATGCACTCCGCCGGCCTGGCACTGATCGAGCGTGCCGTCGTAGATCGCGTCCATGCGCAGGAGGCTGGCCTCGACTTGATTGGTGACGGGCGCAGAGCCGAGAAAACGCTGAAGTAGCGCGTATTGATGCACGCTATAGTTGGAGACGCCGACAGAGCGTACCTTGCCGGAGCCAACGACCCGGAGAAGCCCCTTGGCCGTCTCCTCCGCGCTGGTAAGCCAATCGGGCCGGTGGATCAGCAGCACATCGATGCGGTCGGTATTGAGCTCGCGAAGGGAGCGCTCCACACAGCGCTCGATGGCGGCGGGCGTGGCATCGTAGTGATTGACCCGCACGCCTGGGCGGTTGTCGCACACGGCGTTGATGCCGCACTTGGTGACGATCTCCATGCGATCGCGGAGCGCCGGCGACTCGGCAACGGCGCGACCGAAGAGGCCCTCACAGGTGTACTTGCCGTAAATATCCGCGTGGTCGAAGGTCGTCATTCCGACCTCCAGGCAAGCGTCGATCTTGGCGCGGATGCGAGCAGGCGAGGAGCCCTCGGGATCGGCGGCGAGGCGCCAGAGGCCGTAGGCGACGGCGGAGACTTCAGGAGCGTTGGGAGCGAGCCGGAAACGAGGAAGCATGGGGAAGGAAAACGCGCGGGGGTTAGTGCGATTTCGAAATAACTTGCGAGCCCGCGCCGCTCACCTCAAGCGCCTTCTTCGCAATGCGAACCACCCCTGCCCTCCTGCGCGATCTCCTGGCCGCCACCGTGCTGCACGTGCGAAGCGGCCGCGCCACAGCGCGCAGCACGCTCGCGGCCTCGCTGGGCCTGGCACCCTCTACGGTGGGCCTGTACGTAGATCAACTCATCGCCGATGGCTGCCTCGACGAGTCGGGCGTAGTGCGCGGCGGGGTGGGCCGCCCGCAGCGCATGCTCGCGACGCGCCCTGAAGCGGGCTGGTTTGCCGGCATAGAACTCAACGCCGGGCGCTTGCAGGCGGTAAGAGTGGACTTTGCAGGCAAGCCGGTCGGCGCCTATGCGCGGACCTTCGAGCCTCGCCCTCGCACCCGGACGATGCTCCGCGCGATCGAGACGGCAGTCGCCGCACTCGCCCGCGGCACGCGCACTCCCTTGCTCGCGATCGGCGTGGGAGCGCCGGGCGTGGTAGACCCCATCACTGGCGTCGGCACGAGCTATTCGATGGTGACCGACTGGAAACAGGTGCCGATCGCAGCTACGCTCGAGAAATGTTTCCACGTGCCGGTGGCGGTGGACAACAACCTGAGGGCCGTCGCGCTGGCGGAGCGCTGGTTTGGCGGGGGCCGCGACCTTGGCGACTACGTGATTCTCGGGCCGCGCAGCGGCTTTGGCGTGGCGATGGTGCAGGCCGGGAAGCTTACGCGCGGCGCCCATCACGCGGCCGGCGAGATCGGGCGATCGCCCTGGCCGCCGGGCACCCAGCGCGGCACGGAGCTGCAAGACGCGCTCTCGGCACCCGCGGTATGGCGGCGTCTCGCCGGTGTCTCACGCCAGACGCGGCTACCCGAGGATCTCGCCGCAGCGCTCGGGAAATACGCCTCATCCCGGAGCGCGGCCTGGCGCAGCGTCGTCGCGGATTTTGCGCACATCGTGAGCGTGCTGGAATTGATGGTCGACCCTGAGGCCTTCTTTCTTCACGGCCCCCTGACCGCGCTAGGGCCATGCTTCTGCGCGGCCATCGCAGAAAATGCCCGAGCCAGCACACCCTCTCTCACTGGCCACCCTCTGCGCATCGCAGCCTCCACCCTCGGCGACGACGCCGGCGCGCTAGGCGCGGCCAGCCTCGCGATGGAAGCATGGAAGCCCGCGTAACGCACAATTAATCCGCAGATGGCGCGGCCACGATGCCGCGCCAGGCGATTTATCTGCCGCCGCGCAGGAAGGCTCCAAACGCCGCGACGCCCGCCTCGAGTTCGCGCTCCACGATAAACTCATCTTTGGTGTGCGCCTGCGCGATACTGCCGGGCCCGAAGGCGACCGAGGGGATGCCCGCGCCGGCGAAGATATTGGCATCACAAAACCAATCGGCTGCGGCCCAGCCGCGACCGGCCGCACGCAGGCGCTTCGCCCAAGGCTCAGTGCGCTCGGTGACAAAGGAGGGCCCCTCGCGATGAATGGAAAGCCGTGCCTTGGGCGCGTGACGCTTGAGCGCCGCATGCAGCAGTGGCAGCACGTCAGAGCCCGGCAGGCCCGGATGCACGCGGATATCCAGACCCAACCGACAGAGCGCGGGCACGAGATTGAGCTCTCCCCCGCCCTGCACAATGCCGAGATTAAGGCTGCAACCACCGAGCACGGGATGGCGCGCGCTAGCGAGCTTGGGGCCCAGTTCGTTTTTGAGGGCCTCGATCAACGGGAGCGCCCGGTAGACGGCGTTGTCACCCCGCTCAGGCTTGGCGCCATGGGCGGCGCGGCCAGGGACTTCGATCCAGACACGCAGGATACCTTTGGCCCCGTGCACGACTTTCAAATCAGTCGGCTCCAAGGCGACGGCAAAATCAGCCTTGAACCCCTTCTCGACGAGTGCGCGTGCCCCGAGGCTGCCTTGCTCCTCGCCAGCCGTCGCGGCGAAGACCCAACGCACATCGTTCTTCCCGCGCTCAGCCGAGCGCGTCCATGCCGCGAGGGCGGCGAGCAGAGCGGCCATCGGCCCCTTCGTATCGCAGGAGCCGCGGCCATGCAGGCGGCCTTCGCGCGCGGTAAGCGCAAAGGGAGGCACCGTCATTCCCCGCACGCCAACCGTATCGAGATGAGGAGCAAAGGCCACCGTCGCCCGCGCCGACAACTCGGGCTCGAATACACCGACCACGCTTGGCCGACCCGGTGCGAGATCGCTGACGGACACATCGGCGCCAAGTGCCCGAAGATACTCGGCCACCCATGCCGCGGCGGCGGCCTCACCCTGCACGGTGCCACCCGGATCGGCCTCCGGGTGCACACTGGGAATCGAGACAAGCTCTGCGAGGATATGCCGCGCCTGGCGCAGCTTGGGGGTGAGGCGCACGATGGGAGATGAGCTTAGCGCGAGGGCGGCAGCACATTGGCCTGCTGAGCCTGGATATTGGTGCCGGAGATCGGCCTGCTCTGGCCCGACTCCGTGTCGAGAATGCAAATGACGCTGGAGACACGATCGCGCGCCGTGTAGACAAGGTGGCGGCCATCGGCCAGCCAGGAGGGCTCCACGGCATCGAAGCTCGCACTCGATACGACCTTGGCGGTCTTCGCCGCCACATCGTACACGGCGATCTTGTAGGCGCCCCCGGTGCGCACGGTCATGGCAATCTTATTTGGATTAGCCACGCTCCAATCCGGCTCCGCCACGTAAGAGAATCCCGTCGCAAGCCGCTGCGGCGCACCACCGGAGGCGGACATCACGTAGAGCTGCGGGCCCGGCTCCATGGAAAACACGATTCGGCTGCCATCCGGCGACCACGCCGGGGATGACTTCACACCCTCCGTGCGAGTAAGCTGCTGGGGGCTGCGACCGCCAGCCGCGCCGCTCACGTAGATATTGGAGGCTCCGTTGCCACACACCATCACGACCTGCTGGCCGTTGGGACTGAAACGAGCGCCCATGTTGGTACCCTTGAAATTGGCGAAGATGCTTTTCTGCCCGTTGGTAGGATCCACGGTGAAAATATCCGGCGCGCCGCTATTGAAGTAACTTGTGTAGATGACGCGGCGCCCATCGGGCGACCAACGGGGGAAGAGCGTGTGGGCATTGCGCTGAGTGACATTGGCCGCGCCGCCCAGGAAAAGATCGGAGACGTACACGTCGCCTTTGTTGCCGCGCTGGGTGATGACGAAAGCGAGTTGGGAAGCGAAGAACCCTTTTAGCCCGAGCCCATTCGTCGCCTCGACCGCCACATCGGCGGCGCGAAGGAGCGCGTTGCGGGCAGAAGTGCCGGAAACAATCTGCGAAGCGACCGCAGCACCGCCAGCACTCCGGGTGACATCCACCCGCACCTGGGTAGGCGCGATCGAGGTAAACCGAATGTTGTAGCTGGCCGGCCCCGAGGCGACGACCTTGTATCGCCCATGGCTCGAGAAGGCGTCGCGCGCCAGCTTTTGCATGTCGGGCGAAGTAGCCGTGACCAGCACTCCGATGGCTTTGTCGCCGGGCACGACGATGATGCCAAGGTCTCGCTTAGTCTCGGCAGCCACCGCGGCTGAGGAGCACAACAGCGTGGCGGCCAGGATAAATTGAGAACGCGTGATAGAGGAAAATTTCATGATCGAATTAGTCCGACACGTTTCGTGCGGACAGGAGGCATTTCTATTTGCTCCGCAGGGTAGCATAACAACTCTTATTTGCTCACAATCGCATCCACCGTGACGTCTGACGAAATCAAGGATCGCCTCAAACAAGTAAAGTATCCCGGCTTCAGCCGCGACATCGTGTCGTTTGGGCTGGTCCGCACCGCCGGG
Source organism: uncultured Opitutus sp. (assembly GCA_964480585.1). Classification (GTDB taxonomy): domain Bacteria; phylum Verrucomicrobiota; class Verrucomicrobiia; order Opitutales; family Opitutaceae; genus ER46. The sequence goes on from CAYZPV010000009.1 coordinate 32,699, forward strand.
TTTTTCGATGGCACGGTGAAAGTCGCCATCGCGCTCACGAGCAACGACCCCAAGACTCCGCTGCAGCTCAAGAAGGATGTCGAGGCGGCTCTGCGGGGCCTGCCTGGTGTGAAGGACATCCTCGTCGAGATCGCGGTGAGTCCCGCCAAGACTCCGCCGGCCGCGGCCGGTGCCTCGGCCGTGAGCGGCGGCAATCTCGCGGGCAACGCCGCCGCACCGAAGAAGATCAAGCACGCCGTGGCGATCGCCTCCGGCAAGGGCGGCGTGGGCAAGAGCACCTTTGCCGTCAATCTGGCCTGCGCCCTCGCGCAGGTGCTCACCGCAGCAGGTCGCCCCGGCCGCGTGGGCCTCATGGATTGCGACATCTACGGGCCCAGCGTGCCACTAATGATGGGCCTGCAGGGTCGCCCGGAGAACGAGGGAGAGGGTCAGGAAGCGCTCCTCATCCCGATGGAGCGACATGGCGTGAAGGTCATGAGCATGGGCTTTCTCGTCGACGACAACACGCCCGTCGTCTGGCGCGGACCGATGATCATGAAGACGGTGCAGCAATTCGTCCAAAACGTGAAATGGGGCGATCTCGATATCCTGCTCGTCGATCTGCCGCCCGGCACGGGCGACGCTCAGCTCTCACTGGTGCAGACGATGCCGCTCGATGGAGCGGTGATCGTCACGACCCCGCAGGCGGCGGCCACCAATGTCGCGCGTAAGGGCGGTTTGATGTTTCAAAAGGTAAATGTGCCCATCCTCGGCGTCGCGGAAAACATGAGCTATTTCCTCGATCCTGCGGGCCAGAAGCATGCGTTGTTTGGCTCCGGAGGCGGTGTCGTGGCGGCAGAGAAGCTCGGCACTACCCTGCTCGGCCAGGTGCCGCTGATCCCGGAGATACGCGCGGGCGGCGACTCTGGCACGCCGATCGTGGTCTCCGCGCCCGAAAGCGCCGCGGGCGGGGTATTTCGCGAGATCGGCGAGACACTTCTTGCCCGTGTGCAACAACCGACCGCGCAACGTGTCTAGCGAAGACGAGGAATTGCAGGCATTGACAGGCCGCAATCGCTCGCTCTTTTTTAGTCGCGCTTCATGACTCACCCAGCTCAAGAGCCATCGACCTCCCGAGAGTTCGTGAAACAGTCCAGCCTGTATCAGGAGTTTCTCGCGGAGCGGGAAGAGATCCTGAAACACAAGTGGCTCGAGTCGGAGCGACTCGGGTACGATATCGGCTTCGAGCGAGCACTGCTCGACTGGATCCGCAAGCATCGCGAAAGCTGGCGCGCCGCCCGCCGCCAGCAGGCCAGCCAGGCCGGCGGTACTACGTCGGCCCCTTTCCCCTCCAACAACGAGCGGAAAACGGGCTGAGCGAAAAGCGCTGCGAACCCCTGCCCTCCACAAAGGGCAAAAAAGAAAAAAGCCGGGACAAAGCCCGGCTTTCTTTATGCCTCTCTACCGCGAAATCGCGGCGAGCAAAGGACTTACTTGATCTCCTTGTGGAGGGTGTGGCGCTTGAGGAAGGGATTGTACTTCTTCTTCTCGATGCGCTCGGTGACGGTCTTCTTGTTACGGAAGGTCAGGTAACGGGACGCCGGCTTGCCCTCTTTCTTGGCCTCCGTGCACTCAAGGGTGACTTGTTCTTGCATGTGTGTAAATAGGTTGAAGGGTCAGAGAAAAGCCGCATGGGCTCCGGGTGCAATACCAATCTGCTCCCAGTCTCCATCGGGGGCAGCCTAGGCGGCGCTATTTCTTTTGCTCCGCTGCTTTGGGTGAAAGCGACTTGGGACGGGTGAACGTATCGGCACTGAGCGCTGGATTACCATCGATTTTAGCTATCCTAGTCTGCTGCATCGGCTTACCGTCGACCAAAACGGTTACCGTGCGGGCCATCATGACACCCTCCACCGCACTATAATCTTCGAACTTGGTGATGACCTGCGATTTTTGATCGCCCATACCGGTGCGCGTTTCGACGCGGGCGACGATCAAGCAGGTCTTGGCGTGCAAGAGCAGCACGTACGGATCCTCGCCCTTTCGACGCACAATCACCCGAACTACCTTTTGCCCAGCGGATTCGGACTCGATCTCACCACCGTATTCGAGCGTGTACCCACGCTTTTCCCCAGCGACAAGTGCGTCGTCGAACTCAGCGTCGCGGGTAAAGTGGTGAGCGACATCCGCGGCCATGGCGCGATACTGCGGCGGCCACTTGATGGTATCGAACTCCCACGCAGGCTCCTGGCCATCCCAGCCTTGGACAAGGGTGCGCCCACCCGCCTCGGTCTCCAAGCGGATCTTCGCCGGCCTGGCGGCCGTAAGCGTAAAGCCCACGGCCGCTTTTCCCGCGATCGCCGAAACCCCGGTGGCCCGGATGGCGGCGAGTTTCTCAAGACGCTTGGCACCACCAAGAGCCTCGAGGTGGAGGCGCACCAACTCCTTCATCTTTTCAGCCTTGGCCTTCTCCACTTTGGGATCGACCTTGGCTTGGCCGACTTTGGGCTGCCCGGCCTTATCCGCCTGCTCCGATTTAGCGGCTTTCTCTGTTTTCTCCGCAGCCGAGACGGCAAACGGCAGACTTCCTGCGAGGACAAACAGCAACACTATGCGCATCGGACCACGTTCGCAGCGAGATCGACCTGGCACAACCCCGATTTGACTTAGCTGTCTGCCGACACTGCCTTAAATCGCTCCTCCTCCGTGGCCGCCGCACTCACCCGCATACTCTCCGATCTGCATTTCGGCGACCGGGGCACCCAGCTCCGAGATCTCGGACAGCTGAAGCCGATCCTCGAGGGTGCGGATCACCTCGTGCTCAACGGCGACTCGCTCGATACGCGGCCCGGCCCTGCCCCGGAGCACACCCTTGCATGCGCTGCCGCGCTACGCGCTTTCTTCCCTCGCCACGCCCCGCGAATCACGTACCTCACCGGCAACCACGACGCCGATTTCTCCAACGATCACTCGCTCGACCTCGCCGAGGGAGCGGTCTGGGTGACGCATGGGGACATCTTTTTTCCCAACATCGTCCCTTGGAGCATCGACGCCTCCCTGGCCGAGCAACTGGTGGCGGAAGAGCTACGCGCGCTGCGCAGCGACCCCTTTGCAGACCTGGCGGAGCATCTGGCACTCCTCCGCCGCGTGGCGCTCCGCATCCCACAACGCCACCAATCCGAGCGAGATCCCCTCAAGTATCTTGCAAGCCTGCTCCAGGATACCGTCTGGCCGCCACTGCGGGTCTTTCGCATTTTCTCCGCGTGGGGCGAAGCGCCCCGCGCCGCAGCCGCGCTCGCCCAGCGCCATCGCCCGCAAGCCCGTTTCGTGATCGCGGGGCACACGCACCGCGCCGGCATCTGGCCCGTGCGCCCCGGAATCGTCTTTATCAACACAGGCTCGTACTGCCAACCGCTGCTCGGCACGACGGCAGTCGATCTCATGGCGGATAGACTCATCGTACGCCAGGTGAGCAAACGCGGCGGCGAGTTTCGCTTCGGGCCGAGGATCGCCGAGTTTCCGCTCGCCGTCGGGTAGGCTTTGCGGCGGAATCGGACCCGGATAACATGAGCGTCAATTTCGGTTGGTGGAACAAAGACGAGGACGGCCGCAAGTATCAGGTCGCGTGCGTCGTGCATGGGGGCAACATCGAATGGACCCGCCATCAGGGCCACCATACCTCCTGGGAGCCGCACGAGCCTACCGACGAGGATCGCGAGCGACTCCTCTTTGAAGCGGAGAAGCGCGTGCCGCGCCGGCTGATCACGCAGAAGCAGTTCGACGAGATCAAACGACTCAGCGAAAATACCGGATCCGGTCGTATCGCCGGGCGTCGCCACCGGCCCTCGCCGGAACTCTGAGCTAGGTCCCGGCCTTCAGCCGCTCCGCCACCATTGGCCAAAGGAGATTGAAGGAGGGGCAGAAATCAGTCGGTTTTTTCGCGATGCGGGCGCTGACTTCTTCAGGCAGCACCCATTCGCCGTACTGGATCTCCAGCGGATCGACGGTGATCGGGCCATCGTAGCGCAGGCGGTACACCCAGACAAATTCCTGGCCCGTCTGCTCGCAGGCCTCGATGCGAAACCAGCGGGTCGGAGCCTCGGCGGGCGACAGATGGATGCCGACCTCCTCCCCGAGCTCGCGCAGGGCCGACTGGTCGTAGTCCTCCCCGGCATCGACGTGGCCGGAGCACGAGGAGTCCCAAAGGCCAGGCGAAAGATCCTTCAGCATCGAACGCTTCTGGAGGAAAACCTGACCAGCGGCATTGAAAACGAGGATGTGCACCGCCCGATGCAGCCAGCCGTGGGCATGCACATCGCGACGCAATGCACGCCGTACAGGCTCGTCGCGCTCATTCACGACATCGAACCACTCCTCGCCCGCGGCCTTTACATGGTTGCTCATTTGTGTCCATTCGTGACCCTTCAAAGCCCGAACGCCATGCCGAAAATCGAGGTCAACAAGGTCGCCGAAATCCTGAAGAACAACGAGATCTCTCCCGCCATCCTGCGGAAGGTCATCGAAGAGCTTAATATCGCCGCCCAGCCCGAAGACGGCGGCGAGGAAAAGCCCAAGGCGCAGAAGAAGCAGTTTGTCATCCTCATCAGCGATCCCGACGGCAAGCTGCCCAAGGATGACTTCGTCGGCTGGGTGCTGCAGATCCCGGAGGATGAAAGCGTCGCCACCACCCAGGAGCGCATTTTCCGCGGCGCTTACGACTTCAATGCTTCGAAGAAAGGCCGCCTGCATCCGGTCAATACCGTCGGCGAGGCGATCGAAAATGTGGCATCGAAGTATTTCAAGGAGGCGGAGATCTGGGTGAAGAGCAAAACGCCTGTCCTCATGCTCCGGACCGACAACGAAATCCCGAAGGACGACAAGTCGGAGAAAAAGAAGAAAAAGGGCGACGAAGACGACGACGAGTGAGATGGGCGGCAGGCTTCGGACCCGCCTGCTTAGGTGATCACCCGGCCGCTACCCGCCGGGCCACTGTCTCGTCCTATTTTTTTGCCTTCAGCCGCACTTCATAAAGATGCGGCCAGTTTTTTCCGGTCACGATCAAGCGATCATTGGCGGAGTCGTAAGCGATGCCATTGAGCACATCGGTGGAGGGCCCGCGTTGCGCCGCCGGCAGCAGGCCGGAAAAGTCGACCACGCCCCGCACCGCCCCCGTCGCAGGATCGATCCGGACTACGAGGTCCGTCTGCCAGACGTTGGCGAAGATTTCTCCGTGGATGTACTCGAGCTCATTGAGGTGCACCACCGGCTGGCCATCGCGCGTCACCTCGATCGTACGCGTCACCAGGAAGGTTTTCGGATCCAGAAATCGCAGACGCGCCGTGCCATCGCTCAAGATCAGCGAGGCTCCATCGGTCGTGAGGCCCCAGCCTTCGCCCTCATAGGAAAACTCTTTCTGGAGTTGAAACGTATCGGCGTCGTAAACGAAGCCCTTGCGGTGCTGCCAGGTAAGTTGATACGCGCGATCGCCCATCACGGCGAGGCCCTCGGCGAAATACATCGCGGGCACCGCGATCCGTTTGCTGACCTTGCCGGTCTCGAGCTCCACTTCGCGCAAGCTGGATTCACCGTATTGGCCGGTGCTTTCCAGCACGCTGCCTTTGTAAAAAAGAAGCCCCTGCGTAAACGCCTTCACATCGTGCGGCCAGACCTTCACGACCTCATAGGTGTAGTGCGCCACCTCCGCGCTCGCCACCGAAGCCGGTACGCTCCGCACCTCGTCCGTCTCGAGGCGACCGCAGCCGGAAAACGCCAGCCAGATGGCTAGCAGCGCGATGCCTGCATCGCCACGCAGGCGAAAGACCGGATTTGCGTTTTTCACGTGAGCGGTGGGTAATGCCACCCTTCTCGCAACTCAAACACTCTCTTCATCGTGCCCGGCAAACCTCCCCCGCCGCCTCTCCTCTACGCAGACACCGAGCGCAGTCCCGATGCGCTGTACTTCGGCCGCGTCAGTGTACCCGATGCGTTTATCGCCTTTGGCCTGCGCGGCAAGAAATACGCCGTCGTCAGCGCGCTGGAATTTGGCCGCGTCAAGCGCGCCTCGGATTTCGACGTGGTGCTGCCGCTCGAAGCCTACACAAAGCACGCTCGCGAGCTATGGCCGCAGCGCAAGGTGGGCCCGGCAGAGGTGATCTGGCTGCTGGCCAAGGAATACAGGCAAACACGCTTCACCGTGCCGGATGATTTCCCGGCCGGCATCTACGAAAAGCTCTTCGAACTCGGTCTCGATCTCATCCCCGCCGATGGCCCGCTCTTCCCGGAGCGGGAAATCAAGACGCCCACGGAGGCTGCCGCCATCCGCGAAGGCAATGCCGCCAGCGCGGCGGGGTTCGCCGCCGCCGAGAAGATTCTCCGCTCCAGCAAAATCTCCGGCCGCAAGCTCCTTTACAAGGGCCAGATCGTCACGAGCGAATTGCTCAAGTTTGCGATCGAGACCGCGTGTCTGGAGGCTGGCGCAGTTTCCACCAATACCATCGTGGCTGGCGGAGACCAGGCCTGCGACCCTCACGATCGCGGCACCGGCCCGATCCGGCCCAATGAGCTGATCGTCGTCGATATTTTCCCACGCGTCTCGCGGACCGGCTTTCACGGCGACATGACGCGCACCTTTCTTAAAGGCCGCGCGAGCGAGCGCCAGCAGGCGCTCGTCGACGCCGTGCGTGCCGCGCAGCTCGCCGCCATCAAAAAGATCCGCACCAAGGTCAATGGCCGCGACGTGCATAACGCCTGCGTCGAAGTATTCAAGGCGCGCGGCTTTGAGACGCGCCACACGCCGCGCGGCTCGGAGGGTTTTTTCCATGGCACCGGCCACGGCCTCGGCCTCGCGGTGCACGAACTGCCCCGCATGAGTGGCAGCATCGACTATACGCTGCCCAAGGGCTCCGTCGTCACCGTCGAGCCCGGCCTCTATTACCCGGGCCTCGGCGGTTGCCGTATTGAGGACGTGGTGCAGGTCACCGACGGAAAACCAAAGATGCTTTCGAAGTATCATTACGACTGGGAACTCCGATGAAAGGCCTCGCCCCGCTCCTCAAAAAGATCGGCAAGCTACGCATCCTCGTCGTCGGCGACGTGATGCTCGATCACTATATCTGGGGCGATGCCACGCGCATCTCCCCGGAAGCGCCCGTACCTGTCGTCGATATCGCACGCGATTCTTGGACGGCGGGCGGCGCGGCCAACGTGGCGCTCAACATCGCTTCGCTTGGCGCCAGCTGCGCCGTGGCAGGCTACTTCGGCACGGATGAGGCCGGCCAGCGTCTGGAGACGATCCTTCACGGGAAGCGCATCGAGACCCTCAGCACGCCGGGCACCGCACCGACGATCGTGAAGACCCGAGTGCTCGTGCAGCACCAGCAGCTCTGCCGGCTCGACCGCGAAGCGCCACCCACCGCATACCACCTCTCCCCCGCCAAGGCAGAGGCGCTCCTCACCAAGGAGATCGCCGCCTGCGACGCCGTCATCCTCTCCGACTACGCCAAGGGTATCCTCACCGACGAGATCGTTGCCCGCGTGAGCAAGCTCGCCCGCGCTGCCGGCAAATTCATCGCGCTCGACCCGAAACCGAAGCGCAAGCTGGCCTTCAGCGATCTCGATCTCATCACGCCCAACAAACGCGAGGCCCTCCAACTGGCAGGCATCGAGCCGCAGCCGCACCTGAAATTTCCCGCGATGGAGGTGTGCGCCCGGCTCCACGAAATTTACGGGACGAAGAACCTCGTCATCACGCTTGGTGAGGAGGGCATGCTCCTCAGCGCCGAGGGAAAGATCGTGAAAACGATCCCCACCGCCGCCCGTGAAGTCTACGATGTCTCGGGCGCAGGCGACACCGCGCTCGCCGGCCTCGTGCTGGCGCTGGCCGCAGGCGCTTCGCTGGAGACCGCCGCGCATTTCGCCAACGCCGCCGCGGGCGTCGTCGTCGGCAAGCTCGGCACCGCCACTGTTTCCCCCAAAGAGCTGGTCGACTACGTCAATCACAGGTGATGTCCAAAGCTCTCTTCCTTGATCGCGACGGCACGCTGATCCTCGACAAGCACTACCTGGCCGACCCCGCCGGCGTGGAACTCATCCCCGGCGTCGCCGATGCGCTGCGCCGCGCGCTCTTTCTCGGGTACAAGCTGTTCCTCTTCACCAACCAATCCGGCATCGCGCGCGGCTACTACACGATGGAGGCGGTGCATCGGTGCAATGAGCGGATGGAGGAACTTCTCGGCCTCCCCCCCCCGCTGTTCACCGATGTTTGCATCGCGCCTGAGGGCCCCGACGAGCCCGCGATCTACCGCAAGCCCTCTCCGCGCTTCATTCTGGAGAGCATCGCCAAGTATAAACTCGACCCCAAGCAGTGCTGGATGGCCGGCGATCGCGAAGGTGACTTGGAAGCCGGACTCGGCGCGGGCGTGCATGCCGCCGCGCTCTGCACGGGCAAGTACACCGCCGAGCAGTGGGCGTCGCGCGTGCCCAAGGGCGTGCCGATCTATCCGAGCCTCGTGGAGCTGGTCGCGGCGCTGGAGCCTGCGCCGGAGGTCAAAACGCTGCGATGACGATGCTGGAGCCACTCTTTTTTCTAGCCCTCTCCATGGGTGCAGGGATGGGCGTGCCCAAGACTTCCCCACCGCTGCCCCTACGGCGAGCTACGCAAACCGCCACCCGCTCCCATGCCTGAGCTCGCCGAAGTCGAATTCTACCGCAAACGCTGGCATCTCGCAGCGCACGGCGAGCGTGTGGTCTCCGTGCTGGGGCACGACACGAAGAAGCTCCTGCGCGAGCTCGACTTCGCCGCCTTCAAGCGCGCTCTGATTGGCCAGCGGTTCACCGATTCCGAGGCGGCGGCCAAGCAGATGCTCTTCCGTTTCGGGGACGAGGTCTGGCTTGGCATCCACCTGGGGATGAGCGGCGAGCTGAGCGTCGCCGCACCCGACTACATGCCGGGCAAGCACGACCATCTGGTGATCGTGACCGACAAGCACGCGCTGGTGTTCAACGACCCGCGGATGTTTGGCAGCATCGATTTCCACAAAGGCAAGGAAGCGCCGACGTGGTGGAGCAAAATCGCACCCGCCCTGCTTTCGAAAGCGTTCACCGTCGATGCCGTCGCGGCTTTTCTGAAACGTCGCGGTCGCGCGCCCATCAAGGCCGTGCTGCTCATGCAGGAGCGATTCCCTGGCGTGGGCAACTGGATGGCGGACGAGATCCTCTGGCGCGCGGCCATCCACCCGCGCCGGCTCGCGGGCTCGCTCACTCCGGCCGAGGTACGCACACTCTGGCGCGAGTGCCGCACTGTCTGCCGCCAGGCGCTCAACGCCATCGCCGGCAAGGGCGACTCGCTCCCGAGCGACCTCAACGTCGGCATCCCCGACTCCTGGCTCTTCAAGCATCGATGGAAGCCCGGCGGTACCTGCCCCAAGACCGGCAAGCCGCTCGCGCATGCAACCATCGGCGGACGCACGACCTGCTGGTCGCCTGCGCGGCAGAAGATGCCCAAATGAAAAAGATCCGCCTCGACGAACTCCTCGTACTCCGCGGCCTCGCGGAATCACGCGCGCAGGCCAAGGCGCTCATCATGAGCGGCCGGGTGCTGCGCGGCACGGAGCGTCTGGATAAACCTGGCAAGGACTTCGCGGAGGATATCGAGCTTACCGTCGAGCAGCCACCTCGCTTTGTGAGCCGCGGCGGCGAAAAGCTCTCAGCCGCGCTGGAGCGCTTCGCCCTCGAGGTGAAGGGCGCGCACGTGCTCGATGTCGGAGCCTCGACCGGCGGCTTCACCGATTGCGTGCTGCAGGCCGGCGCGGCGGATGTGACGTGTGTGGACGTGGGGCGCGCCCAGCTCCACGCCCGCTTGCGCGGCGATCCGCGTGTGACCAATCTCGAAAAGGTAAACGCCCGCTTCCTCGACGCCGCCGCGCTGCCGCGCTCGCACTACGACCTCATCGTGATGGACCTTTCTTTCATCTCGCTGAAGTCCGTGCTCCCGGCGGTGTGGCCGCGCCTCCGCCCCGGCGGCACACTCGTGGCGCTCGTGAAGCCGCAGTTCGAGGCGGGCAAGGCAGAAGTCGACAAGGGCCGCGGCGTCATCCGCGATGCCACCGTGCAGGAAAACACACTTTGTGCCGTGCGGGATTTCGCGTTGGCCACGCTCGCCGCCGCCTCGCTCGTCGGCACCATGGACTCCCCGATTTCCGGGGCCGATGGAAATCGCGAGTTTCTCCTGTGCCTCCGGCGTCAAAACGCCTCATAGTGGCGGGGCCACATGAGTAAACCCGTCCGCAAACTCGCGTTCGTCGTCAACGAAGAGAAAGAAGGAGCCCCCGAGCTCGCGCGGGAACTAATGCTCCTCGCTCGCGAGGCGGGGGTGAAATATAAGCAGACGACCCGCTTTCCCCTGCCCAAGGGGTATCTGCGGGGTTTCGATGCCTGCTGCGTCATCGGGGGCGATGGCACGCTGCTCGGCGTGGCGCGCGAGGCCGCCGACCGCCAAGTGCCCATCATCGGCGTCAATCGAGGCAGCCTCGGCTTCCTCACCACCCTCTCCGCCGATGAGGCTCGCTCTCACTTCGGGGATGTCCTGGCCGGGAATTTCACGATCGATTATCGGATGATGCTCGATTGCTCTACGGGACCCGGCTCGCACGACCTCGCGCTCAACGACGTGCTGCTGAAAGATGAGATCAACTCCCGCCTCATCCGCCTGGAAGTCCGGGCCGACGGCGAACTCGTGACCGACTACACCTGCGACGGTCTCATCTTTTCGACGCCCACCGGCTCCACCGCCTACAATCTCTCGGCAGGAGGCCCTATTATCCACCCCTCGGCGGGCGTGGTGGCGATGACACCGATCTGCCCGCATACGCTGAGCAACCGATCGATCATCTTCCGAGAAGGCGTAAAACTCCGGGTCTACAACTGCTCGGAGGATTCCCGCCTCCTCGTGGCAATGGATGGCCAGCGCAATCTCAAGGTGAGCGCCCGCTCTCCCGTCGAGATTCGCGTCGCCAAGTGCCGCCTGCCGCTGGCACAGCGCCCCGGCTACTCCCACTTCTCCGTCGTACGCACCAAGCTCAAGTGGAGCGGCGGGGTGATCGAGCGGAGCTGAGGGAAAACAGTCCGAGCGACGGCCCAGTCCGATGCAGGGGCTTTGCCCCGACTGCAAAGGCTACGGCGTGCACACCCTCAAACTCCTGCCGTGAGGGCGATTCGGCGCGGGCCTCGTGCCCTCCTCCTTAGAAGCGAAAAACCCCGGCGTTGCCGCCGGGGTTCGCAAAATCAAACCGAAGGACGAAGAGCTTAGCTCTTCTTGTTTTCCTTCTTCTTCTTCTCGGCGTCAGCCTTGCGGGCGGCCTCCTCGTCGGGGTCGAGCTTGCCGTTGCCGTTCTTGTCGTATTTCTTGAGGGCGGCCTCTTCTTGTTTCTTCTTCTTGGCAGCCTTCTCGGCATCGTCCGCGGCGCGGAGGGCCGGGGCGGCGAAGACGAAAGCAGCTGCGAACATGGTCGCGATCAGGGTAAGTTTAGAAGCAGTTTTTTTCATGAGAGCGGGCTGAGATTGGTAAACTTATCCCACAAAATCCAGCTAACAACACAGCAAGTTAATTACATTAAGCTTTATATTCGTTAGATTTTTGTAATCAGCCACTTCCGGAGGCATAGTTTCCAAGGCACGCGCCAATCCAGAGGCGGCTGATGTTTTAGCGACATTGTCCATACGGTGCAGCGCGATACGAATACCGAAAGCGACGCCACGCGTCTGCGGCAGAGCGAGCAGCGCCTGATGCTCGACGCGCAGCCAGAGCCCATCAAGCCGCACGGGCGAGGTCGGCGGCGCGAGGCGGCGTGCAGGGTGGAGGTTGAGTTCATCACTGGCGGCTAGGCCCCAGTTGTGCCGGAGAAAGGCGACACCCGGCTTCAGTTTCGTGAGGAACTGCTGGATGGGGCTACCGAGAACGCGGTTGAGGCCAGGCACCACGCCGTGGATGAAGTCGAGCGTGTGCCCTACCTTGTCCTCCAATCCCCAGCCAGTGGGGAAACAGACGGCGCCGCCCCGAAGTCGGAAAGCGCCCTGCCCGTCGGCGGACAGGAACGCGACGTCAGGCTCCAACCCGCAGCCGATCTCCTTGAGCGCCTCGTCCGCAGAGCCAGCGCGCTGCGAATCGAGAGCACCCCACTCTGCCGCGAGTCCACGAAATTCCTCTACCAGGGGACGACCTTCGGGAGTGAGCATTGCATAACGCGCGGGCTCCCGATTCACCCACAAGGTACGCTCCCGCAAGACCGCGCCCGAGGTATCATACGCCCGGAAAAACTCCCGAGGCTCCGTGCGCCGCAGCGTGAGATGAAACCCGTAGTCACCCTCGGGAAACAGCTCGGCGAGCGGAGGAAAGACGGGGTTCATGGCAATAAGCTGAGCGCTGAGAGCTGAGAGGCAAAACCAGAGGCCGGTGGCGTCGCAACGCGGTTTCCCTCAGCTCCAGACTTTACGCTCCTGGCTCTCAGCTTCGCCGCTTCTCACGGCCGCACCACGAGCTGAGTACGCGCGCCCTTGGCGAAGTATTTCGTGGCAAAGGCCGCGAGGTCGCCGATGGTCACTGCGTCGATGCGCGCATCGTAGTTCTTCCAATCGTTGATCGACTGACCTTGGAGGGCATTGAGGCCCGCTTGCATCGCGCGCGAAGAGTTGGTCTGGAGCGCCTGGCGGCGGCCGGCCTTGAGGCGCGCCTGGCAGCGCTGGAGCTCGGCGAGCTCGACGTGGCCTCCCTGTACGCGGGCGATCTCAGCATCGATCTCGGCCAGCACCTCCCCCTCCTTCCCCGGCTGCGTGCCCGCGAAGAAGTAAAACATACCCGCATCGAGGCCAGTCACCCGGCCCGAGCGCACAAAGTACGCGAGCCCCTTCTCCTCGCGCACGCGCTCGAAAAGGCGCGAGGCCATCCCGGAAAAGAGTTCGTCGGCCACTTCGCCGATGTAAAAATCGGCGCCATGCACGTGGGGGCCGGCAAAGGCCTGCACCAGCACCGCTTGCTCGCGAGGCTCCGTCTCCACGAAGTCGCCCTTCTGGGCGGGAAACGTGAAGCTGCCCCCCGCCGCGGCGGTTACCGGCAGCTTGCCCCGCGGGATCTTCGCCAGGAAAGCCTTTAGCTTGGGCACGAGTGTCTTCGTCTCGAAATCACCTGCCACCGCGAGCACCACATTGTCGCCCACGCACAGCGTGCGATGGAGCTTGGCAAGGTCTCCCGGGGCGAGCGCCTTTACGCCCGCTTGGTCACCGGCAGCATCCAGCGCGAGCGGGTGTGCGCCAAAGAATTTTTCGCGCGCCCGTTTGCGTGCGACTGTGACGACATCGTCGGCGTCCTGCTGCAGCGCGGCCACCTGCGCATCGCGCTCCAGCGCGAAGGTAGCGGCCTTGAAAGCGGGGGCCAGGATCCCATCCGCAAGCACCGAGATCGCCCGATCGACATCGGGCGGCAGCACCTCGGCGGCAAGGCCGACACTGTTGTTGCCCGAGAAGGGATAAAAGCCGCCGCCGACCTCTTCGATGTACTGCGCCACCTGCGCGGCTGTGCGCAACTTGGTATCTTTCGTGAGCATGGTCGCGAGCAGCGCAGTCGCACCGCGCTTGCCGGCGGCCTCGAAGAGCGGCCCGCCCTGCATGAGGAGGCGCAGGTGGAGGTTGGGCAGTCGACGATCGGGCTGCAGGAGCAAACGCGCCCCATTGGGCAGCTTAATCTCGGTGAAATCGGGCTGGCCCGAGACTTCCGGAGCCGCCACGACAGCTTTCGCTGCGGTCGCCTGCGGGTTGAGCGACACGGTCGTCAGGCGGCTGGCGACGAGGTACTTTTTCAACGCAGCTTGAAGATCGGCAGGGCGGGTGGCGCTCACGTCTTCAAAGAAGGTCTTGGCGTGGTCGAGATCGCCCACGACCACCTCGGCCACACCGAGGCGCGAGGCCTGGCCGCTCATCGTCTTGCGGGAGTTGATTTCGCCCACGACCAGTTGGCGCACGGCCTTCTTGAGCTGGGACGACGTGAAGCCTTTCGCGGAGCACTTTGCCAAGGTGCGCAGGATGGCAGCCGAAGCCGCCTCGCGCTTGTCTCCATCGCAGGTGAAGGTGATGCAGAAGAGGCCGCTGGTGCCCGGATTCCACGCCGAGGCGTCGATCGTGTGCACGAGGCCGGTCTTTTCGCGGATCTCCTGCCAGAGCACGGAGCTATCGCCGTGACCGAGCACGGTAGCGAGCAAGTCCAGCACCGGTGCATCGGCATGGGCCAGGCCCGGAATCGGCCACGCCAGGACGCCGCGGGTGACTTCCACATCCTCATAGCGATGCTCACCCCGCGGGGCTAGCTGCGCCGGCTCCTCGGGCACCAGCACGGGCGCAAGCCTCACGCGCGGAGCAGCCCCGAAATGCTGCTCCACCGCCGCACGCGTGGCCGCCAAGTCGATATCGCCGACGACGACCACGACGAGATTATTGGGCACGTAGCGCCTGCGATAATAGCCCTCCAGATCCTCGCGCGAGACTGCCGAGAATACATCGCGATGCCCGATGATCGGCTGCCGATACGGATGCTCGCGGAAGGCGGCGGAAAAGAGCGTGTCCCAAAGCCGATTATCCGGATCGTCCTTCGTCATCGCGATCTCGCGGAGGATGACGTCTTTCTCCTTCGCCACCTCGTCGGGAGGAAGTGTCGAGTGCAACACGGCATCGGCCAGAATATCGAGCGCCACGCCCGTGTGTTCGCTAGGCAGATCGATGTAGTAGACGGTGCGATCGAAAGTCGTGTACGCGTTGATGTAGCCGCCATGGGCCTGCACCGAGGCGCTGATCTCGCGGCCCGCGCGGCGCGCAGTGCCCTTGAATAGCATGTGCTCCAGGTAATGCGAAAGGCCTGCGCCCAGATGCGCTCCCTCGTGCACGCTACCTGTCTTGACCCATACCTGCACCGAGGCGAGCGCAGCGGAGCTGTCTCGCTTGAGAATCACGGTCAGCCCGTTGGGCAGCACAGTCCGCTCGACCGGCTCTCGCCAGAAAGTATCGAGCATTTGCAAGTCGCCGCGGGTCGCTGGTGGGGATTTCGCCATGGGAAAAGCCATATGTAGCGGTGGTCACACACCGCCGACAAGACCGTGCACCGCTTTTTGTTTGCTCAAGCTGCGCCCAGCGCACCGCTCGCCGTCGTGCCCCGCGGTCGCCGCGTGGGTTGAAACGGTTTCACAAAGGCCTCCTCGAAATCGAAGATGTCGGCGAAGTCCTCGCGCCGATCATTCTCCGTTTTCGAAAAGACATTGTACTCGATCAGATTGAAAACGATGTCGCCGAAATCACTGCAGCGCTTCACGCCCCAGGCATTGAGCACCGTCTTGGCCATCGGCCCGAATTGATCCAGGGCGTACGCACGCAGGCCCTCGAGGAGCTCAGGCCCCGAGACATGCCGCGACTTCTCCGCTCGGTCCGCATCCTTCTTGCGCAGTTCCTTGACCGTGTGATCGAGGCCCAGCCGCACAAAGTCGTACGCCTTGCGTTCGAAACGAGGATCTTCCTTGCAGATAAGAGCGACGATTTCGCCGAAATCCGGGTTTTGCATGAGTGACGGGGCGAAATTGGCACACCGCGCCGCATCACGCAATCCCGCGTCTCCGCCATCGCAGGTATTCGGCATCTACTCAGAGGGATGCGTGTTATTGCGAATGACTATTATCTGGAGATTCCCCTAGGGGGCGTCAAAATGATGTAACAAATTTAACCAATGATCGCCTCGACTCAGACGAATCACCCCCTGTCTGGCAACCTGACGAACGCCAAGTCTCCGACCCCGGTCGAGCTCGCCACCGCCAAGTTGAAGTCCGCTGGCCTGCGGATCACCCAGCCGCGTATCGCCATCCTGGCCTCGCTCAGCAAGCGAGCCCAGCCCTCGAGCATCGAACAACTCCACGAAGATGTAGGTGCGGATAATTGCGACCTCGTCACCGTATACCGCTGCATGGCTGCCTTCGAGGAAATCGGGTTGGTACGCCGCTCCTTCTTCCACAACGGCACGGCTCTATACGAAATAAACCTCGGCCAGCCAACACGTTATCACATCGTCTGCAAGGCGACCAACCAGGTGCAGGAGCTCGACTCCCAGACCTCCGAGGAGCTGCGCCATGCGATCGAGCAAGTGCAGGAAAAGCTCCGCGCCCGCGGATTCAACAACGTCGGCCATATCGTCGAATTTTTTGGTGTCGCTCCGCAAGCTTCGCGGACCGCTACTCCGGCCATGCCGGCGGTGCGGTAAGAACGGCCCCAAGGCTTGTCAGGTCCAGCTAAAGACTAAGGCGCGGGCGAAAGCCCGCGCCTTTCTCTTGCCGAAGCTAGGCGGGCTGGCTGGGAGCGAGATGCAACCAATCGACAATGCCGGCAAAAGACTCCCGGGCAAAATCTACACTACTAGAGTAGTCGCCGCCCAATTAATCCCCAAAAGCACTAGCGACTGCGGCTACTCGCTCCGTGCTATCCGACGCCGCCAGCAGGCGGCGCAAAAAAGGCGGGCCAGTCGCGGCCCGCCTAAAAAGCGTCAGGCGAAGTCTACGTTTAGCGACGGAACGACTTGGTGAAATCCTCGGTCGCCGTCTGCACGACCTTCTTTTGGTGGCGCGACTCGGCGATCAACTGGTTGAGCTTCGTCTCCCACGCGGCACTATCCATCGGAAGATCGACCGTCTGGTTGATCAGCGAGGAGTAGAGCAGCACGTTGGCGAGTTCGACGGAGCCCATGCCCTCGGCGCCGGGGGCGATCAGCGGGGTGCCATCGAGGATGGCGTCGACGAAGTTCTGGATGAGGATGCCGTGCGGGTTGTTGGCGGTGTCGAAGGGGATGTCGACATTCCACACCTCGGGCTTCGCGAAGCCGCTCTTCGAGGTCTTGCTGAATTCCACCATGTCCGCGTCGTTGCGGTTGAAGATCACCTTGTTGTTTTCGAGGACGACCTTGCCGCGCGTGCCGCAAATCTCGAAGCGATTCGTGCCCGGGGCCTCGCCCGTGGAGGAGATGAAGACGCCGGTCGCGCCATTCTTCCACTCGAGGTAGGTCGTGATATTGTCCTCGACCTCGATGTCGTGGAAGCGACCGAGCTGGCAGAAGCCGCGCACCTTGGCGGGCATGCCGCAGAGCCACTGGAGCATATCGAGCTGGTGGAGGCACTGATTGAGCAGCACGCCGCCGCCCTCGCCCTTCCAGGTCGCGCGCCAGCCGCCGCTCGCGTAGTAGGCCTCGGTGCGGAACCAGTCGGTGATGATCCAGTTGACGCGCACGACCTCGCCGAGCTCGCCGCTCTCGATAAGCTTGCGGATCTTCTGGTAGCGCGGCTCGACGCGCATCTGAAACATCCCCGCGAAGACTTGCTTCGGGTACTGCTGCGCGGTGGCGATCAGTCGCTCGGCGTCGGCCTTGTGCGCGGAAATGGGCTTCTCGACCATCACGTGCAGCCCATTCTTGAGCGCATCGATGCCGATGGTCGTGTGCAGGAAGTGCGGCGTCGCGATCACGAGCGCGTCGATCTCGCCGGAGCGGATCATCTCTTCGCAACTCGCAAAGGTCTTCACGCCCTTGCTCTTGAACGGCTCCAGGCTCGGAGCGTAGGCGTCGCTGACAGCCGTCAGCGTGCACCGCGAAATCTTGTTTTCCAGGAGGTAACCGGTGTGGAACTTGCCGATGTTCCCCAACCCTACGATGCCGAGGCGAACATTTTTCATTCAGCGCGAGTAACGACACGCCCGCCACCTCGCGGCAACGACTTTTTTGCGTCACGTGTCCGTATGTCACGCAGCCGCCGCTTGCCTCTTCGCATCGGCTGCACACGCTTTGCGCACCCGTCTGCCGCGCCGCTGCGGCGACAAAATCCCCTCCCTGCCATGGCACGTACCCTCTTAGCCCTGCTCGCACTCGCCGCTGCGTCTTCGCTGGTCACTCCCCTCGCCGCACAATCCCCCGCCGCGCCCAAGGCCGCCAAGACCCCCGCCGCCAAGTCCGGTAACCCCCTCCTCGACAAGAGCGGTAATCCCGCCGGCTTTGTCACCCTCGAGATCGGCGCGCCCGCACCCGACTTCTCGCTGCCCAATGTCGATGGCAAGACCTACACGCTCTCCGACTTTGCCGGGCCCGATGTGCTCGTGGTCCTGTTCACGTCCAATCACTGCCCGACCTCGCATGGCATCGAGGGCCGCCTGAGCAAGTTTCGCCAGGAGTACCGGTCGAAAGGCGTCGCGATGCTCGCGATAAACCCCAATCACCCCGAGGGTCTCAGCGCTGACGAACTCGGTTATGGCGAGTACGGCGATTCTTTCGAGGAAATGAAGCCCTACTACAAGAAGCTCGGCTGGGACTTCCCCTACCTCTACGACGGCGACAAGCAGCTCACCGCGCGTGCCTACGGCTGCCTCGCCACGCCGCACGTCTTCATTTTCGACAAGGAGCGCAAGCTTCGGTACGCGGGAGCCTTCGACGACTCGCGCTACGAGCAGGAAGAGACCGTGAAAAAGCACTACGCGCGCGACGCGGTCGATGCCCTTCTCGCCGGCAAACCCGTCGCCGTCGAGCGCACCAAACCTTTCGGCTGCTCCACCAAGTGGCGCGAGAAGCACCAGAGTCACATCGCCAAGCACGAATCTTGGAGCAAGATTCCCGTCACGATCGAGCAAATCGACACCGCAGGCGTGGCCGCGCTGCGCGCCAATCCCACGGCGAAGTACCGCCTTTTCAATGTGTGGGCCACTTGGTGCTCACCCTGCGTCGAGGAGTTTCCCGCGCTCGTCGCGATCTCGCGCAAGTTCGGCCTGCGCGACTTCGAGCTCGTCACGATCAGTATGGATGACCCGAAGCACCAGGCCAAGGCCCAGACGTTTCTTCAAAAGCAAGGCGCCGGCATTGTGAAGCGCCTGCAGGACACGATCGACAAAGAGGGCCGCAAGACCAATCACTACCTATTTAACGGCGCCGACCAAGGCGCGCTGGTAAATGCTCTCGACCCCGAGTGGCCAGGGCCTATCCCCTACACCGTACTCGTGGGCCCCGGCGGCAAGATCCTCTGGCGGCACAACGGCATGATCACCCAGGACGAGGCGATCGCCGCGATCCTCAAGGTAATGGGCAACCACTATCAACCCGCTCCAGCCTCAGCCGCCAAGGCGAACTGAAGCGAGGGCCCTCTGCGGAGTTGGCAATCGCCTGCCCAGGCATCAAGGCGCAGCCTACTTTACGAGCTTGCGCACCAACTCACCCAGTCCATCGGGGGAAGGCGGTTTGACCACGTAATCCGTCGCCCCCAGTTGGCGGGCTCGCTCCCTATCCTGCGGCAGATTTGAACCGGAAAGCACCACCACCGGCAGCTCTTTCAGCTTCTTCTGCTCGCGCAGCCAGCCCAGCACCTCAAAGCCATCGCGACGCGGCATCTTAATATCGAGGAAGATCAGGCACGGCATCAAACCCGCACCCTCGCCAGCGATGCTTGCCCGCAGGAAAGCCATGATCTCATCGCCGTTGTCGAAGGTCACGATCGGATGCCGCACACCTGCCTTGTCGAGCCGGCGGCGCAGCAGAAAGAGGTCGTTGCTGTCGTCGTCCGCGACGAGGATGGGCGGCAAGGCTGGGACAGAGGTCAAATGTTGCCTTCCTTCAAATACGTGCGCGCGCCAGAAGCTCGGCACCCGTGAGATTCATGGCATGCGCCACGCGGCGCACCGTCTCCAGCGAGACCATGCGCTTCCCGCGCTCGATCTCGCCCACATAGGTGAGGCTGAGCCCTGACTCGAGGGCTAGCTCCTGCTGGGTGAGCTGGCGGGCTTTGCGTTCAGCGCGCAAAGTAGCTCCGAACTGACGTTGAAGTTTGGCTGCGGAATCGGGCACGGGAAATGAAGGGCAAGGCGCCAGCGTGAGGCCCCTGACAGGCCGCGCTGGTTACATTCATCGGGGGAGTGGGGGGAGTGCCTGACACACCCACCCTATACTCACTTAACGGGGTCATTCTAGGAAGAATGTCGTTCGGCGTCTGCCAATTCTAGTTATCATTTTGGCTCCCAATGCGTAGACATACGTAGCGCAAACCCCTCCCTGACGCATATTTATTCCCCGATCAGAGATCCCAACGCTTCCCGCACGAAACAACCGGGAGTTCCCCCATGGGTCTCTGGCTTGTCGTGCTCCCCCGGTACCCTCAATAAACTGAGGCATGAGCTCCACGCTTCAGCCCTTGATCATTGCCGTAGACGATGAGGCCGACGATATCTTCTTCCTCCGCCACGTCCTTCAAAAGGTAGGTACCCCCCACGTGTTTCAATCGTTCTCCAACGGCGAAGCCGCCATCGTGGCACTCTCCGCCTTTGCGAGCGACGAAGTCCCGCCAAGCTTTCCCCTCGTCTGCTTTTTGGACATCAAGATGGTCGGCCTATCCGGTCTCGATATCCTGAAATGGATTCGCGCGCAGAAGCGTCTCGATGTGCTACCTGTTATCATGTACTCCTCGTCGGATCATCCCCAGGATGTCGATGCCGCCCGGGAGCTCGGCGCTCAAGGGTACGTGAAGAAGTATCCCTCCGCCGCCGCGATGGCGAAGCTGCTCGATGAGGCGCGGGAGTTTGCTGCCATGATGCCGCCGAAGAAGACGTTTCTGCAGTGGAAGTACCGCTTCGTCGATGCGAGCGACGCGCTGGCCGTGAAATGAGGCGCACCTGCTGCCGACGCAGCAGGCTCCCCCGTGCAAACGAATCAAGCCCGCGCAGTACCCCGCGCGGGCTTCTTCTTTCTCATGCTCTTGGCGCGCGCACGCCCCGTTGTCGGTGTCTTGCGCGCCACGTTGCCAGCCCGCCCTTTCGCCGCGCCGCGTCTGGGCTTGGTTGCCGGTGCGGTCACGCTGGCCTTCCCATTGCGCAGGTGCCCCAGCGGGGCAGGCCGGCTGCTGTCGCCCGGCCAGGAGACATCGGCCGCGCCGGCGGCTCGGCCGATCGCGTCGCGTTTCCGAGAGCGGCTGTCGGTGTGATTTGGCTTGGAAACCTGTCGCAGGGTCTGGCCGCTAAAGGCCGGGTGCGAACTCATCGCCACATCGCCGAGCGATACGATGCCCACGAGTCGCTTCTGTCGATTAAGTACGGGGAGACGCCGTATCTCGTGCTCCTGCATCACGCGCGTGGCATCCTCGACCTCCTGATCAGCGAAGATGTAGACGATGCTGGGCGTCATGATCTCGCTCACGGCCGTCTGGCTCGGGTCGCAGCCCTTGGCCACCGCCCGCACCGCGATATCTCGATCCGTAATCATCCCTGCCAGCCGATCCTCCTCGCACACGGGCAGCGCACCGACATCTAGTTCGGCCATATACCCCGCCACCTCCACCAAGGTATTGTCGGGCCGCACGCAGCGCGCGTGGGCCGTCATGATTTCATGGACTTTCATACGCGCGCAGCGTAGCCACCCAGCGGCCGCCCCGCCATCAGGCCGGCCGCCGCCCTTGCAATGGGAGACCGCCCCACCCCCTTCTGCACCTACTGCTCAGCGGCGAAAAACCCCGATGCCAAGACGTAGCTTCCACCTGATTTCGCGTTTTGCTCCGCTCCGGTACGGTCCTTCACCAAGAAGCGCATCTTACCGCGCTGATCCAACCCGACACTCCAACCCATGAAGACCATTATCGGCATCATCCTCATCGCAGCAGGCGTCTGGATCTTTTTCCAGGGCCTCAATCGCAAAGACTCGCTCGCAGGGCAGGCGGCGACCGCCGGCACCAAGATCGCAAACAGCATCGACGGCGGCACGCGTACCCCCCAGCACGTCGGCTACATGGTGGCCGGTGGCGTGCTCACCCTCGTGGGAGTCGGTGTGATGGTACGCCGCTCGCGTGTAGGCTAAAAAGCCCCCTTGGTCTTTTGGGCCTTCGGGTCTGACACACCCCCGCCGTCCGCACCCACTCGGGTGGGGGGCGGGGTTGCTGTTTCACGATTCCAGCAATCCGGTTTCAACCCGGCGTCGTCACGCTACGGATCTCCGCGGGACCCAGCGCCTCGGGCGAGAGATTCTGGGCCGTATTGATGAGACCGATATGCGAGAAGGCCTGTGGGAAGTTACCCACGAGGCGGCGATATTTGGGATCGTACTCCTCCGCCAGCAGGCCCAGGTCGGTGCGCATCGAGAGCAGCTTGTTAAACAGACTGCGTGCCTCGTCGCTCTGCCCCATCAGGTGAAGGCAGTCGACCAGCCAGAAAGAACACGGCAAAAACGCTCCCTCGCCCGGCGGCAATCCATCGACCGTGGCCGATTCGGTCGGATGATAGCGGTACACGAGCCCGCCGAATACCAGTTCGCGCCGTATAGCCTGCACCGTGCCGATCACGCGGGGATCGCTCGCCGGTAAAAAGCCCACGAGAGGAATCATAAGCAGGCTCGCATCGAGTTGGTCGGAGTCGTACGCCTGCGTGAAGGAGTTGCGCTTCGCATTAAACCCGCGCGCACACACGTCGTCGAAGATCTTTTGCCGCAGCGTGCGCCAGCGTTCCACGTCGCCCGGCAGATTGAACTCCTCCACTGCCCGCACCGCCCTGTCTACTGCCACCCAGGCCATCACTTTCGAGTGCGTGAAGTGCCGTCTCGGCCCGCGGATTTCCCATATGCCCTCGTCGGGCTCGGCCCAGTTTTTCTCTACAAACTCGATGAGGTGGCGCTGGAGGTGCCACGACGTGGCACCCGTGCGGATGCCTACGCGGCGCGCGAGGTGCATCGCGTCCATGATCTCCCCGTACACATCGAGCTGAAACTGTTCCGCCGCCGCGTTTCCCACCCGCACGGGCTTTGATCCTTCGTAGCCGGCGAGGTGCTTCACCTCGAATTCGGGCAGGCCACGCTCCCCTGCAGCGCCATACATGATCTGGAGCTGCGCCGGGTCTCCCGCCACGGCGCGCAGCAGCCACTCGCTCCAGTCCTTGGCTTCTTCGGTGTAACCCGCCTCCATCAGTGAATAGAGCGTGAACGTGGCATCGCGCAGCCAGCAGTACCGGTAGTCCCAATTGCGCACTCCGCCTAGCTGCTCCGGCAGCGAGGTCGTCGCCGCCGCCACGATTCCCCCGGTGGGGGAGTACGTCAGCGCCTTCAAGGTCAGCAGCGAGCGCATTACCGCATCGCGCCACTCGCCTCGATAGGTGCAGCGCGCGCACCACTCGCGCCAGTATAGCTCTGTCTGCTCGAGCGCGCGCAGGGGGTCGATCAACTGCGGCGGCTTTTCGTGCGAGGCGTGCCAATTGAGCACGAAATGATAGCGCTCCCCCTGCCGCACGGTAAACTCCGCCACCGTCGACAGCCCCTCGCCATGCGTGAGTACATCGCTGCGTAAATTCAGCGCATCGGGGCCGGCTACGATATTGATCCCCTCCGTATCGCGCCACACCCACGGCACGGTGCGGCCGTAGTCGAAACGCACGATGAGCTTCATCGTCATGTCGACGCTCCCGGACACGCCTTCGACGATGCGCACCACCTCGCGAAACTTCGCGTGGGGCGGCATGCAGTCGATCACTTTGACCACGCCGGTCTTGGTACGAAACTCCGTCTCAAGGATCAGAGTGTCCTCCCGGTACCGCTGTTTGCCCATCCCTGCTTCCGGATCGGAAGGCGCGATGCGCCAGCAGCCGTTCTTCTCCTCGCCGAGAAGGGCTGCCATGCAGGCATTGGAGTCGAAGCGAGGCAGGCAGAGCCAGTCGATGGAGCCATTACGCCCCACGATGGCGCAGGTGCGCATGTTGCCGATAAATCCGTAGTCTTCGATTCTCATGGGCAATGCACGATTGTGGCGCATTACCCGGGAAAGTTTCCGGGAATCTCAACCCGCCGGGACATTCACCGCCCGGCACTTACCGCGCCCAGCTCTGCCCCGGAAACCGATGCCGGCCCACCACGTCGTCTGCGTCGACTTCAAGGAGGGAACTCACGGCAGCCAGCTTGCCCACGACGTCGCCGGCGATCGTATTGAGCGCCGTAGGCGTGAGCCCCAGCGTAGCGAGATAAATCGAGTCCGGCTGCGGCGGACGGCCCGCCAAGGTAGGCGAGCAGACGGCGGAGCGCACCCACTTCGCGACGTAGAGGAGGGAGGCCATCTTGAGGTGGCTGGCCGAGCTCCGCGGCGTATACTGCCAGCGCACGGGCTGCGACATCGCTTCGGGAAACTCCCAATGCGTCAGGAGCGCCGCGCCAGCCTCCGCCTGCGTAAAGCCCAGCGCTGCTCGCTCTGCCTCGACAGCTTCCCGCGGAAAACGCCCCGCTTGAAAACCGAGTTTCCGCTCACCCCGCAGCGACCACTCATCGAGCGCCACCATGCCTACGCAATGCAGCAGGCCGATCGTGTACGCCACGTCGCGATCCTGGTGGGTACGCTCCGCGAGCGCTTCCGCCGCCAGCGCGCACGCCACCGACATTTTCCAGAGTTCATCCGCCTCGATCCCGTACACCTCGAGCGGCCGCACGAGGACTTGCGAGGCCACGGCATAAGAAACAAGTTCGTAGATCTGGTCGTATCCTACCCGCTTCACCGCCTCTTCCACCGTCGTGCAGCGCACTCCCTTGCTGAAGTAGGCACTATTGGCCGTCTGCAGCACGCGCGCCGCGATGCCAGGATCGAGCCGCACGAGCGCCACGATCTCGTGGGTAGCAGAATTGCCATCCTGCAAGAGCAGTTTTAACCTGGGCAACACCTTGGGGGCGCAGGGCAGGTGCTTCACTTCCCGGACAATGTCCTCGGGAGTAAGCACGGCGGGTATGGTAGCATCGGCGATCATCGGGAAAGCACCCCAGATATCGACCGTGTATCTACTTACTTTCGTAAAAAATTAACAGCGCGCCCACCTGCAACTGGCTCGCAGGTGAGCGCGCTGCCATTTTGCTTCGGCAACCACGACCCACCGTCGCGGTTGACCATGCCGTCGTGTCAGGGCGCAAATTGTTCGAATGGCAGCCCTCGCTGCACCGGGGACACGCTAGCAGACAGCCCGAAACTGTCCCATCCGGTGGACCCCGTAGATTGGTCTGCGGGAATCCGCTTATCCCCAGGCTGAAGCGTGCCGATGAAACGCTTTTCGCCACCATGATGCGTGTACTCCATGCCGAAGACGATCCCCAGGTCGCGGACATGGTGCGCCTATACTTCACGAGGCTCGGCGAGGACTGCCTGCTCGAGCACGTCCCCGATGGTCGAGCCTGTCTCCGCGCGATGGCTGGCAGCCGCTATGATGTCCTGCTGCTCGATCTCACGATGCCGGAGCTCGATGGCCTGCAAGTGCTCGGCGAGCTCGCCGCTCGCCGCGATCCCACCCCGGTCGTGATGGTGAGCGCTCAGGGCCAGCACGAGTTGGCAGTGCGCGCCCTGCGCGCGGGTGCGGTCGACTGCATCGATAAAAATTCCTCTGAGTTTCGCCGTATTCCGGAGATTGCCGAGCGGGTCCACGCCCGGCATCGCCAGCGCAGCCGCCCCGTCTCCGACCCGATCCGTCGGCATCGCGTGCGCTTTATCGATCCGGATGCGCTCGAGCGCGATCGCATCGCCAGACTCTTTGCCGCCAGCGCACCTCGGATCGAGCTGCTGCTCTCCCCTTCGCCCGAATCGGCCTTTTCCGCCGAGCCTCCCGACGCCGCCATCCTCGGGCCTACCCTTGCCGCGCCCGTGATGCTGGACGCTCTCCATCGTCTCCGCGCAGAGCACCCGGAGCTACCCATCATCGTCATCGCTGAGCCTGATCGAGCGGAAGTCACGATCGCGGCCTTCAAGCTCGGCGCTCACGATTATCTGCTTACCGGCCCCGGCATGCCCGGCGAGTTGGTTTTCTCCCTCCAGCACGCCCTCAAGCGCGCCGACACCGAGAGGGCCAATGCGCGGCTCACCGATGAGCTCGCCGCTCTTAATCGTACTCTCGCCTCGCAAGTCGCCGATCGCACGCGCGCCTTGGAGCACGAGATCGCCGTGCGCCGCGCCGCCGAAGCACGCGCCGAGGAGCACGCCGCTCGCCTTCAAGCTCTTTCCAACAGGCTCATCCGTGTCCAGGAGGAGGAGCGCGGCGCGCTTGCCCGCGAGCTGCACGATCAGATCGGCCAGCTCCTCACCGGGCTGCGTTTTCAGCTCGAAGCCGCCCGCGATTGCGCGCCCAGCCCTGCGCTCGGCGAGGCTCTTGGCACCACCGGGGAGCTCCTCCGTACAGTGCGCGAGATCACCCTTCAGCTCCGTCCTCGCGTGCTCGATGACCTCGGCCTCGGCCCTGCGCTGCAGTGGCAGACGCGGCTATTCTACGGCCAGACCGGTATCGCCGTCGATCTCGACCTCGCGCTGCCGCCAAGCCGGCTCGCCACGGAGGTCGAGACCAGCGCTTTCCGGCTCGTGCAGGAAGCTCTTACCAATGTCGCACGCCACTCTGGCGCGGCAGCCGCGCTCGTCACTGCCACCGCCGACGAGTCCACACTCCATATCGAAGTGGCCGATCGGGGCCGAGGCTTCGATGCCGTCGCTGTGCGCAACCAGCACGATTCTCTCGGCCTCGCCGGCCTCGCCGAGCGCGTGCGCCTCGCCGGAGGCCAGTTCGAAATCGTCTCGCAACCTGGGCGCGGCACACGGCTCCACGCCGAGTTTCCGCTCGCCCAGCTTCCCTCCCGCCCATGACGACCGCCCTGATTGCCGACGATCACGAGATCGTGCGCCGCGGTCTGCGCGGCATACTCGAAGCCGAGGGCTCCTGCCAGGTCATCGGCGAGGCCGCCGACGGCCTTTCCGCCGCCCAACTCGTCGAAAAGCACAAGCCCCACATCCTCATCTTGGATCTCAATATGCCGCGCCTGCATGGCATGGAGGTTCTCCGCCAGGCGCGCCACAGCAGCCCGCACACCCGCGCCATCGTGCTCTCGATGCACAACGACGAGCCCTACGTGATCGAGTCGCTCCGCGCAGGTGCCATGGCCTACCTCCTCAAAGGCGCCGAGTCCCAGGAGATCGCCCAGGCCTTGAAGGAAGTCCTCGCCGGGCGGCGTTTTCTGAGCGCCACGCTCTCCGATTGGGCCATCTCCGCTCTCATCGCCCGGCCCGTCGATACCAGCGATCCGCTCAATGTCCTCACTCCACGCGAGCGCATGGTGGTGCAGCTCGCCGCCGATGGCTACAGTAACGCCGAGATCGCCGAGAAACTCTTTATCAGCCCCCGTACCGCCGAGACGCATCGCACCAATCTTCTCCGCAAGCTCGGTATCCAGACCCAGACCGATCTTGTACGCTTCGCCATTCGCAAGGGGCTCATCCAGCCCTGAGGCCACTCGGCAAGCCCCGCGCTCATCGGTGCGGCGGCGAGAAATAGTCTCGCTCCGCCCTGCTCTATATAGGAATCTTTTGCGTCCCGTCCCCCTCGCACCGGCCTCCCCTGTATATGATGCGCTTGAAGCTTTCCCTCGAACGCAAGATCTTCCTGGGGTTTGGCGGGGCGCTCATTCTTCTGATTTTCATTTTCTTGGCGGCCGCCGGTGGCGTCGGCCTTTTTAAACAGACGACTCGCTGGGTTGGCCATACCTACGATGTCATCGATCGCCTGAAAGATGTCGTCGGCGACGTCTACGCGATGCAGTCAGCCACCCGTGGCTACATGCTCACGGGCCGGGACGACGTGCTCTCCACCTTCGACGGACCCAATCGTGAGATCGACCGCCATCTGCAAGAGCTCCAGCGGCTCTTGGAGGACAACCCAGCCCAGCGCGCGCGGCTCGATCAGCTGGCCGAGGCCGTCTCTGATGCTCGGCGCGTGATGTTTACCCGCATAGAAGAGCGCCGGGCCCGCGGCCCTGCCGTCATGGAGGGCCCCTTCTCCATGGAAGGCCAGCGCACTGTCACCAAGGTACGCGATCTTGTGCGCCTCATGGTCAATGCCGAGCGCCAGCTCCTCGATGATCGCTCTGCGCGCGCCAGCGCCAGCGGCAGCTTTAGCATCATGCTGATCGCCGCCGCCACGCTCATCGCTTGCGGCCTCGGCACGATCGCCGTGCTGCGTGTCACCCGCGAGATCCGCCACCGCCGCGCCACCGAACAGCGCCTCCAGGACAGCCTCCACCGCATCGGTAGTCTCTACAACGATGCCCCCTGCGGTTACCACTCGCTCGACGTCAATGGTGTCTTCGGTGAGATCAACGACACCGAGCTCGGCTGGCTGGGCTACACGCGCGAGGAAGTTATTGGCCGCATGTCGTTTGCCGAGTTGCAGACACCCGAGAGCGCCGCCGTTTTCGCCGACCGCTTCGCCCGTTTCAAGGAGACCGGCATCACCACCAACGCCGAGTACACCCTCCGCCGGAAAAACGGCACGCTCCTCACCGTGCTGCTCAACGCCACTGCGATCTACGATTCCAATGGCGTCTATCTTGCGAGCCGCGCCACCCTCTTCGATATCACTCTGCTGAAGAAGGCAGAGGAGGAGCGCGACCGCTTTTTCACGCTTTCCGGCGATATGCTTTGCATCGCCACGATCGACGGCCGTTTCAAACGCGTGAACCCCGCCTGGCATAGGGCCCTCGGCTACAATCCCGATGATCTCGTTGCCCGGCCCTTCGCCGATTTTATCCACCCCGAAGATATTGCCTCCACTGCGGCGGAGGTCGATCGGCTCTCCCGTGGCGAGGAGACGATCGATTTCGAAAATCGCTATCGTCATGCCTCCGGTGCATGGCGCTGGCTGCGCTGGACTGCGCGCGCTGCCGTCCCCGAGGGCCTGATCTACGGCTCCGCCCGCGATGTCACCGATGAGCGGTTGGCCGAGGATCGCATCCGCACCCTCAATAGCGACTTGGCCCAGCGCGCGCGGCAGCTCGAGGCTGCCAACCGCGAGCTCGAGTCCTTCAGCTATTCCGTTTCGCACGATCTGCGGGCGCCCCTGCGGCACATCGATGGCTTTTCCAGCCTCCTTGCCAATCGGCTCGGGCCGGAGATCGATAAGGAAGCCCAGCGCTATCTCGCCACCATCTCTCGAGCGGCCAAGCAAATGGGCATGCTGATCGACGATCTCCTCGCCTTCTCGCGCGTCGGCCGCACTCCGCTTCGCATCGAGTCCATCCGGCACAATGCGCTCCTCGCCGAAGTGATGGAGAACGGCCACTATCATCGGAGCGAGCACCCCATCCGCTGGGAGATCGCCGAGCTTCCCGATGTTTGCGCCGATCGCGCCCTCCTCCGCCAAGTCTGGGCCAACTTGATCGACAATGCGGTGAAGTACTCGAGCAAGACGGCCGCTCCACGCATCGTTGTCGGCGGCGCCCTCAATCCGCAGGATTCCGGCGAGTATGTCTTTTTCGTGCGCGACAACGGCGTCGGTTTCGATATGGCATACGCAGACAAGCTCTTTGGCGTTTTCCAGCGGCTTCACGGCCCCACCGAGTTCGAAGGCACGGGCATCGGCCTCGCCAATGTCCGCCGGATCGTGGCTCGCCACAACGGGCGCACGTGGGCCGAAGGCCGCGTCGATGAGGGCGCCGTCTTCTACTTCTCCCTTCCTGTCTCCACCCCACCCCAGACCCCGCCCGCCGATGTCCTCCCTCCGCCCCATCCTCCTCGCTGAAGACAATCCCAATGACGTGGAGCTCACTCTTACGGCGCTGCGCGGCCTCAATCTGAGCAACGATATCGTCGTCGTCCACGACGGCGCGGCTGTGCTCGACTACCTCTACGCCCGCAATGCCTTCGCCGGCCGCTCGCCAGGCCTGCCCGTCGTCGTGCTCCTCGATCTCAAAATGCCCAAGGTCGACGGCCTCGAAACTCTCCGCTACATCCGCGACCATTCGGAGTGGCGCACTCTCCCCACCGTCATCCTCACCTCCTCCCGTGAGGAAGCCGATCTCGTCCGCGGATACTCCCTCGGCGCCAACGGCTACGTCGTAAAGCCCGTCAATTTTGATCAGTTCATCTCGGCGGTTAGCCAGATCGGCGTTTTCTGGGCCTTGGTCAACGAGCCTCCGCCGTCCAGAGTTTCGTGAGTTTCATGTACGACATCCTGCTCATCGACGACGACGACTCCCTGCGTGGCGTGCTGGCCAAATCGCTCACCTACGCCGGCCATACCGTCACCCAGGCGGAAAATGGCTCACGCGGTCTCGATCTATGCCGCGCCGGGGATTTCGACCTCGTCATCACGGATATCGTCATGCCCGTTCAGGAGGGAGTGGAGACTATTATCGCGCTCCGCGGCGAGAAACCTCACCTGCCCATCATCGCGATCTCCGGCGGCATGAGCAATGCCGGCCTCTACCTCGAGATCGCAGCCAAGATCGGCGCCGCCGCCATCGTCGCCAAGCCCTTCACGCCTCCCGAGATCCTTGCGGTCATCGCCGAGGTCATGGGCAAGGGCGCCTCTCCAGCCTAGCGGTGCATGCTTGCTAGCTTTTCGGCGGGCTCGCTGGCGCCGCTGCCGGAGCGGCCGGGGCTGCCGGGGCTGCCGCAGGCGTAGCCGGCTCCGTGGCAGCCATGCCCTTTTTACGAATGAAGTCCACGTCCGCCCCATCGGCGCGCACGCGTATCGTTTTCTGCGTCGAGGAGTCTTGGCCGATATAGTCGACGGTCGCCGAGGCCATGATCGGCAGGTATTTTCGGATGTCTTTGCTCTCGTCCTCCGCGCTTGCGTGGATGCTCCACAATTCCGCCGGGGGTTTGCCCTCGCTGGCCGCCTTGTTTTCGCGCGCGGTGATCTTGAGATATTTTTCGTATACCGTCACCTGGCGCGGGGTGTCGTCGTAGCCCACCAGTTCGCTGCGCGGCGCATCGTACACCGCCACCGTGCGAAAGCTCGTATTGCCACGGGAGTCGGTCACCGGCACCGACTCGTAGCGCACGCCACCGCCCACCTGTGCGTAAACCGGCGTGCTCACCCGCTCGACCTTGGAGCGCGGCGCTTCCATGCCATAGTCGATCTCTACCACCATATCCGCTTTTTCGGGATTTGGCGCCTCGTAAAGGCCTTTGCCGGAAAGCGCGGTGCGCACGAAATCGGCTGCTTCCTTGTAGCGCAGATTCTCCTCCCCCATCCGCGGGTCCTTGCTCTTCAGCGCATAGGATTGCTGGGTGGGCGCCACCGGCTTCGAGATGGCATCGACCTTCACCTGATAGGCCAACGAGTGATTGCAACCCGCCAGCGCCAGTACGCTTGCTGCGCCAATAGCCACGGCCCAGGGACGAAGCGTAGTCATGGGATTTGGTCTACGGTGCCTGAGGTTTATTGGCTCGACTTAGCGGGGCCGCCAGCGGCGGGCATATCGGCTTTCTTCGCCGCGCTTGGCGCATCTTCGCCCTTCAGCCGGGCCAGTTCTTCCTCCAGGCGCGCGATTTCGGCCTCGGCCGAGAGCGTCTTTTCGTTGGCGTCATCCAGCTCCTTTTTCTTTTGCAGAGCCGCCGCCCGCTCATCCCGAAGTTTCTTCAGCCGGTCGTTGGTAGACTCGAGCTTCTTCTTCGCATCGTTGAGCTCGAGATCGGAAATGCGGAAGCCCTCGGCGATCGCCAGTTCCTCATCCATCTGGGCCTTCAGCTTGGCTTCCTCGGCCCGGCGCTTTGCCAAGTCCTGCTGGTAAGCGCGCTCCTGCGCCAGTCGGTCCTGCTCGCGGCGATCCTTTGCATCCTGCACCATGCCGACGATACCGCCGATGAGTGCACCCGCGCCCACGCCCGCCAGCGCACCGGCGCCCGTGCCCATGCTGGAGTTATTGCCTACGACCGCGCCGCCGATGCCGCCGATCACAGCTCCCGTGCCGGCGTTGGAGACGGTTTTCGATGGAGCCACCGAGGAGCAGCCCGTCAATCCCGCCACGGTCACGACAAGCCCTGCGGCCATCGTGCGACGGGTTCGGCCAAAACGAGAAAGGATCGGTTTTTTCATGGACGAGGGAAATGGGGGTAGAAAACCAAAACCGGCTGTTTGTTTTAGACTCGCGCTAACCTAATACTGTTCGTTCTTCTTTCAAACGAAGTAAGCGATTCCGCCGTCAAACCCCGCTGCGGATTTTTCGGCTGAGTTGAAATTACTCGATTTCGAAGCATACAAAGTGCCTGTCCTGCGCCCGGTCTGCTTGGTTACCTAAATAATCTTATGACCTTCCGAAACAAGGGGATTCTTTCGCTCGATTTCCTGGTTCCGCTGGTGGGGCTCCTCGTCGCCTTTCTTATCGTCGAGCCGTTCTACGCCCTGGTCGTCCGCCCCAAGGCTGAGGACATCGCCATCAAGCAGAAGGTGCTCACCGCCCAAGGCATCACGGCCGGCAAGAACTCCGAGATGCGCTCTGTCTACGTGATCATCAAGGATCCCGAGCAGCAGTGGGAGATCGTCTTCGCCCTCTGGGGGTTTATCATCCTCGGCCACAAGCTTCTCCAGATCCGCGGCGAGCGTCGGCTCTTCCGCCACGATTTCGTACGCCTCCAGCCCGGCGAGCGCATCATCCCCGACGACGCCATCGACCGTTACAAGGAGATGCGCACTGCCGTCGATCGCAATTCCCGCTGGCGCGACAAGCTCCTCCCCGAGTCGATGCTGGCCGCGCTCCACCGCTTCCACGCCACCGCCTCCGTGCAGGATGCCGCCAACGCGGTGAAAGAGCGCGCCGAACTCACTGCCGACCGGCTCGATTCTTCTCTCTCCCTCGTCCGCTACATCGCCTGGGCCATCCCCGCCATCGGCTTTATCGGCACCGTGCGAGGCATCGGCCTCGCTCTCTCGTTTGCCGAGGATGCGATCAAGGGCGATATTGCCCCCGTTACCGACGCGCTCGGCCTCGCCTTCAATTCCACCCTCGTCGCCCTCCTCATTTCCATGGTCCTGATGTACTTCATGCACATCGTCCAATCGCGGCAGGAAGCCTTCATCATCGAAGTGCAGGCCTACTGCCGCGCCAAGTTGATCGACGTGATGAAAGTGCCCGCCCGCGAAGAAAGCGCCGGCGCCGTCTTGTAACCTTCCGCCATGGCCACCATCGGGCTCGAACTCTCCGACGCAGGCTTCCTTACGGCGAGCTGTCACCACAGCGAGCCTCATCTTATCGCCGTCCCGGATCAGAACGGCTCGCCCGACTGGCCGGGCTTCTGCAGCATCGATGGCAGCAAGCTCGCCCTCGGCCGCGCCGGTGAGGATCACTGGTTCGTCCATCCCCGTCGGGTGATGCACAACTTCTGGGCCCGGCTCGCGCACGAACCTGCCCCCTTGGCACTCGGCAACAAGACGCCATCGTTTTCCGAGCTCTCCTATTATTTCCTCCGCGAGTACACCCAGCGCCTCGCCGCCACTGTCTCGCCGGTCGAGAAAATCGTCGTCGCCGTGCCCGGCGCGTATCTCAAAGATCCCGCCACGGAGGATGAAAAGATCGGTCTGCTCCTCGGCATGTTTGGCGAACTCAAGCTACCCCTTGCCGGTTTGGTCGACATGGCCTGTGCCTCCCTTTGCGATCCGCACGCGCCGGGCTTTAACCCCGCCCACCCCGTGCTCGTCGTCGATCTCCAACTGGAAGGCGCCGATATCACGCTCCTCGCCACCGACGAGCGGGTCGAGCGCCAGGATTTCATCCACCTCCCGCAGTTTGGCTACGCGCACCTGCTCAAGCAGCTCACGGCCACAATGGGCAATCGCTTCCTCCGCCAGACCACGTTCGATATCCTCGAGGATGGCCGCATCGAACAGACCTTCTTCCGCCAGACAAAGGAGTTTCTCGTCAACCGCTCGCCTGAATGGCGCTACCACATCAACACCGCCACCCGCGGCTACGAGATGATCGCCAAGCGCGAGCAGCTCGCCTCCGATGCCAATGCTTTCATCGTCTCGCTGGTCCAGAGCGTCCAGCGCTTCGTGCAGGAGCACGATGCCGATCCTTGCACCATCGCCCTCAGCGATCGCACGGGGCAGCTCCCGGGTATCGAGACTCGCCTCCGCACAGCAGGCTTCTCCCGCATCATTCGCCTCCCCCGCGGCGCGGCCGCCTGCGGCGCTGCCCAGCTCGGCAATCTCCGGTTTCCGCTCCCCGCCGAGATCGAAGATGTGCCGCTCGACCGCTCCGTCGCCCTCGCTGAAGCGCACCACGCCACGGGAGCAGCCTGGGAAGCCCGCCTCCATAAAAACCGCCACAACCACGCTCACACCATCCCGACGCATGCCATCCTCCACGGTCTGGGGCAGGAGTTGGGAGAGCGTTCCCGCTTCACCATCGGCATTGCCGACCTCGCCCCCGATCTCGTGCTGCCGGATACCTTCAATGCGGCCTCGGATTGCGCCATCGCGCTCCAGCACGACCACGGCCGCTACTGGTTCACCGATCCCTCCGGCGGCGGCGCCACCCGCACGGCCATCGACGCCGGCGACCGCCTGATCCTGCGCTGCGGTAATGTCTCGGCGGATGTGCTCTTTGCCCACTGCTCTGCCGCCGACGCGCGAAAGTAGCACCCACTCCCCGCATGGCCATCAAACGCCGCGAGACCGAGGTCTTCAGCCTCTCCTTCCTCGACTGCATTTGCTGCGGGTTCGGTGCCGTGCTGCTCGTCTTCCTGCTTACCGTCACCTCCAAGAGCAGCGTCGACAAGAGCGTCGTCGACGACGTCCGCCAGCAGCTCACCAAGGCCCAAAACCACACCGAGGATAAGAAGAAGGAACTCGACCGCCTCGCCAAGATCATCGCCGCTGCTCAGGCGGAGTTGCAGGATCTTCAGACCAAGACCACCTCCGACCGGCAGAAGATCAGCGATCGCCGCAAGGAGCTGCTGCTCGCCATGCAGCAGGCCGCGCTCCTCAAGGACGCGGTAAATCGCATGCTGCGCGAAAAGAAGGCGATGCCCACCACGGAAGCGCCCACACCCATTCCCATCCCGGAGGTCGATCGCCGCCAGTACCTCACCGGCGTCAAGCTCACCGGCGAGTTTGTCGTCTTCCTCGTCCGCACCTCTGGCTCCATGCTCGATGAGACGATCGACGCCGCGGCTTCGCGCCTCGAGGATTCCGACGAAAAGAAGCGCGAAGCGCCTAAATGGAAGCGCGTCGTCCACGCCCTCGAATGGTTCCTCGCCAACCTCGACCCCGAGACGCAGCACTTCCAGATACTCTTCTTCAACGAGGAAACAACCCCCATCCTCCCCACGCGCGGCGACGAATGGTTTTCCACGAAAGACAAGGCGGTCGTCTCCGAGGTCCTCAAGCGCCTCCACGAGGTCGTGCCCAAGGGCGGGGCCAATATGGAGCGCGCCTTCACCGCCGTGCGCTTCCTCCCCCGCCTTCCCGATAGCATCGTGCTCATCACCGATGGCCTCCCCACCAAGAGCGACTCCCTCCCCATCGAGGGCGATGTGGATGAGCCTACGCGTATCCGGTTTTTCGATATCGCCAAGACCCAGCTTCCCCCGCGCATCCCTGTCAGCACCATCTTGTTTCCGCTGCTCACCGGCGATCCAGGTGCCCCAGGCATGTTCTGGGAGCTCGCCAACGCTACGCGCGGCGCCCTCGTCAGCCCGTCCAAATCCTGGCCCGACACATGATCCGTCGCCGCTCCGCCCAGACTTTTAGCCTCTCCTTCCTCGACTGCATCTGCTGCGGCTTCGGGGCCATCATCCTTATTTTCGTCCTCACCATCGGCTCGCGCGAAAAGGAAAAACTCGAAGTCTTGAAAGAGCTCCAGGTCGCCCTCGCTGGCCAGCTCGAGGAACTCACCAAGCTCGAAACCAGCAAGGATGAGTTCGAGAAACAGCAGCGCCAGATTTCAAACCTCGTCGTCGACGCGAAAAAGAGTCACGCGGAGATCATCGCCTTGATCGATGAGCTCGAGGCCCAGATGCAGAAGGAAAAAGCCGGGCTCCAGGCGCTCCTCGTCGATCAGGACGAACTCAAGTCTCGTGTCGCCGTCCGTCAGAAGGAGCCCGAGCTTCGGCTCCTCCCCGAGGTGCAGCCCACGCCCGTGGGCCTGCCCACCGACAGCAACTACATCGCCATCGTCATCGATACCTCCGGCTCGATGCGCGACCCCAATCACGGGGGCCTCTGGCCCATCGTTATCCGCAAGGTCGATGAGCTTCTCGACTCGTATCCCGAACTCAAGGGCCTCCAGCTCATCGATGGTGATGGCCGCTTCATCATGGGCCGCAACGCCCGCGGCACCGGCGGCTGGATCCAGGATAGCAAGCAAGTCCGCGACGACATCAAACGCTACCTCCGTCGCTACGACCAGGACTCCATCTCCAATCCCGTCCCGGGCATCTACAACGCGATCAATTACCTCTACGACAAGGAAAACCCGGATATGAAGATGGCGATCTATGTCTTTGGCGATGAGTTCATCGACACCGCTGATCAGGTCATCAATCGGCTCAACCAGCTCAACCCGCCCGACGAAAACGGCTATCGCAAGGTCGTGATCAACGCCATCGGCTTTCCCACCACGATCCGCTACACCTTCTCGATGTTCAACACGGGCCTCAAGTTCGCCAATCTCATGCGCACCGTGTGTTACCAACACGGAGGCGCCTTCATCGCCCTGCAGGATTTGTAAGCTCCTCAACTCGATCAGTGTTGGGAGTTTTCGTCGGGTTTTACGGGCTGGGCGGCGGGTCATTTCTGCGCCCCGCACGGACACAAAAGCCGCTTGCGATTCTCCGGCCTTCGTATGCCTTGGAACGCCATGTCCTCGCCGACCACCACCACGCGCAAACCGTCCTGGCTCCGGGCCAAGCTGCCCGCTGGTCCCGGCTACGCCGCGACGCGCAAGCTCGTCGACGACAACAAGCTTCACACCGTCTGCCAGAGCGCCCAGTGCCCCAACCTCGGCGAGTGCTGGTCTCGCGGCACAGCGACGCTGATGATCCTCGGCAATATCTGCACGCGCTCGTGTAATTTCTGCGCGATCGCCACCGGCCGCCCCACCGAGCTCGACCTGGGCGAGCCTGCGCGCGTCGCCGATGCCGTGGCCAAGATGAATCTCAAGCACTGCGTCATCACGTCCGTGGCGCGTGAC
Source organism: uncultured Opitutus sp. (assembly GCA_964480585.1). GTDB lineage: Bacteria > Verrucomicrobiota > Verrucomicrobiia > Opitutales > Opitutaceae > ER46. Next base: position 69,666 of record CAYZPV010000009.1, read on the forward strand.
GAGCTGAAAGACGGCGGTGCCAGCGTGTGGGCCGCCACAATCCGCGCGATCCGCTACCGCAATCCCCACACGGCTATCGAGGTCCTTACGCCCGACTTCAAGGGCAACACCGACCAGATCGACATTGTCCTCGATGCCAAGCCAGACATCTACAACCACAACGTCGAGACCGTCGAGCGCCTCCAGAAGCCCGTCCGCGTCCAAGCCCGCTACGACCGCTCTCGCGCCGTCCTCCGCCACGCCAAGCGCCGCGGCTTTGTCACCAAGACCGGTATCATGCTCGGCCTTGGCGAGACCCAGGAGGAAATCGAGCAGACGATCCGCGACATCGCCTCCGACAAGACCGATATCCTCACGATCGGCCAGTATCTCCAGCCCACGCCCCAGCACCTCCCTGTCGCTCGCTGGGCGACGCCGGAGGAGTTCCAGCACTGGAAGCAGTTCGGCCTGAGCATCGGTATCGGCGTCATTGAGAGCGGCGCTCTCGTGCGCTCCAGCTATCATGCCGACGAGCAGTCGCAGAAGTACACCGGCGTCGAGCACCTCAACACCGCCAACGCGCTGGCCGGTTGAAACAACGAAAGCCCTGCGCCCGTGCCACGCCCGGGTGAACCGCCCGGCGCGCATCGGCCCACCGGCCATCCGGTAGGAGTTGCACCGCGCCCCGCGCTCCCCCAGCGTTTCCCCTCCCATGAGCGAAGCGCCCCCCAGCCCGACGCCCCACAGTCCCGCAAGCCTCCCGTCTGGCGAGTCCCTCGACTCTTCGATCCTGCGCGTTTTGATGGATACCAGCGCCGATCGGATCTACTTCAAGGACCTCGAAAGCCGCTTCGTCCGTAACAACGCCACCCACGCCCGCTCCCTCGGCGCCGAGTCCCCCGAGGCCTGCGTGGGCAAGACGGATTTCGACTTCTTTTCCCGCGAGCACGCCGAGCGAGCCCGGCGCGACGAGATGGAAATCATCCGCACCGGCCAGCCCATCATCTCACAGCTCGAACGCCTCACCATGCGCGACGGCCGCAAGGGCTGGGCCTCCAGCACCAAGATGCCATGGCGCGATGCCTCCGGCAAAATCATCGGCACCTTCGGCCTCACCCGCGATGTCACGGCCGAGCAGGAAGCCGAGGAAAAGCTCACTGAGGAGCGCAATCTCCTTCGCACCATCATCGACAACCTCCCGAGCCGCCTCTACGTGAAGGACACTCAGTCGCGCTACGTCCTCAACAACAAGGCGCACATCGCCATGCTGGGCGCTCGCGACCAGGAGCACGCCCTCGGGCGCACCACTCTCGACTTTTTCCCCGGCGAACGCGGCGAGCAAGCCCTCGCCGACGATCGCTCGGTCATGACCCAGGGTACGCCGATGATCAATCAGGAGAAGTCAGACTTCGACCCGCAGGGCAATGTTCACTGGTCCCTCGTCACCAAGGTGCCTTTCTACGACACCCGCCAGCAGCTCACCGGCCTCATCGGAATCAGCCACGATATCACCCGCCGCAAGCGCGCCGAGCTGGAGGTACTTCGCCGCACCACCGAGATGGAGAGCGATTTGCGCATGGCGCGGCAGGTGCAGGAAGCCTTCCTCAACCGCACTTACCCCACCTTCCCCCGCAGCGCTCCGGCCGAGGCCAGCGCCCTCCGCTTTGCGCATCGTTACATCCCTACGACCACGCTGGGCGGCGACTTCTTCGACATCGTACAGCTCTCTGATACCCAGTGCGGCGTGCTCGTCTGCGACGTGATGGGCCATGGCGTCCGCGCCGGCCTGCTCACGACGCTCATTCGCGGCGTGGTCGAGGAGATGGGCACGCGCGCCGTCGATCCGGCCCATGTGCTCGCCGAGGTTAACCGTAGCCTCATGCCCATCGTGGAGCACACCGGGCAGCCCGTCTTTGCCACCGTCTTCTTCGGCGTCATCGACATCGCCGCCCGCACCCTGTGCTACGGCAACGCCGGCCACCCCGCCCCGCTCGTCTTCCACCGCGATTTGGCAGACGTCGTGCGCCTCGCCCCCGACGACCCGGAGCCCGCCGCCGGCCTCCTCGGCGATTTCACCTACACCGCGCACACCGCGACCTTCACGCCTGGAGATATCTTCCTTGGCTACACCGATGGCGTGCTCGAGGCTGTCGACGCCTCCGGCTCCATGTACGGCGAGGATCGCATGCGCGCCCTCCTCGCCCGCTGCGCCGGCATGACTGGCAGCGACGTGATCGATCGCTTCCTCAGCGACGTGCAGGTCCATAGCGGCAGCAAGCACTTCACCGATGATGTCTGTCTCGTCGCGATCGAAGCTCGGTGAGTGTCGCCGGGCGACTTCCCGTATTTTCACCATCGCCAGCCACGACCAGCCTCTTCCATCCTGCATCTTTCCCCACCCATGAAAAAACTCATCCCCCTCCTTGCTCTCGCCGTCGCCGCTTCGGCTGTCTGCCTCCCTTCCCTCTCCGCTCAGGCCGAGAAGAAAAAGGGCGGCGGCGCTCCCAAGCAGCAGCCGCTGGTACCCGGCGCCCGCACCAGCCCGCATGAGACCATCTACAATCGCCTCACCACCCCGGCCGGTCGCACGCTCGTCTCCATCACCTACGGCCGCCCCTACAGTGCTCGCGGCGGCAAGGGCGAGACTCGCAAGATCTGGGGTGGCCTCGTGAAGTGGGATGCTCCGGATCGTCTCGGCGCCGACGAGGCCACGACGTTCCTCACCCAGCACGCGCTCGACTTCGGCGGTACCACCATCCCCGCCGGCATCCACGCCCTCTACATCATCCCCTCTGAAAACGGCACCTCGAAGCTCGCCTTCAGTAAGAACGCCAACAAGTGGGGCGTGCCCGTCGATACCTCCGCAGACATCGCCCGCGTGGACTTGAAGAAGGAGACCCTCAGCGAGACCGTCAACCAGCTCACCATCGTGATCGAGACTCCCGCGCCCGATCAAGGCGTGCTCAAGATCAAGTGGGAGAATACGCAGTTCTCCGTGCCCTTCAAGGTGAAGGGCTGAGCCCCCGCCTTCGCGCTACCTCTCTCGGGGCGGGTCCGCTGGACCCGCCTTTTTTGCGCCGAAGCAAGCTTCCAACCGCAAAAAAAAGGCGGGCCTTTCAGCCCGCCGGCACGGAAATCACATCGCCACCTTGGCGTAGGCCTCGGCGTCGAGCAGTGCGCCGAGCGCCGCTGGATCAGCGGGCTTGAGCTTGAGCATCCACCCCTCGCCATACGGCGCGCGGTTCACGGTCTCCGGCGCGCTGTCGAGTGCGCCATTCACCGCGACCACGGTGCCACTAATGGGGGCGTAGAGGTCGCTCGCCGCCTTTACCGACTCGACGACGCCGAAGGTGTCGCCGGCCTTCAACGTTGCGCCGACCTTAGGCACCTGCACGTAGGTGATATCGCCAAGTGAATTCTGCGCATAGTCGGTGATGCCGACCGTCACGGAGCCGTCGCTCTCGACTTTGGCCCATTCGTGGCTTTTCGCGTACCGGAGATCGGCGGGGATGTTGCTCATGCGGAGGTCTTCTTTAGTTCCACGAACGGCGGTTTGACCAGTTGCAAATTGAGTTTCGTGCCGCGGATATCGACGACGAGGGGTTTGCCGGCCGCGTCTGCCGAGACCAGCGCGGAGCCGATGGCTTCGTTGAGAATGGGCGACAACGTGCCCGAGACCACCCGGCCCACTGTCGCGCCAGTGGCATCCAGCACCGGCGTCTCCGCCCGCACGATGCGACGATCCCCTGTCTTGAAGAAGACGACTTTGCTTGCGCCGCCGTTCTGCTTCTCCGCCAGCAGCGCCTCGCGGCCGATGAAGTCGACGCCCTTGTCGAGCTTCACCGTCCAGCCGAGCCCTGCCGTCAACGGCGAGACGTCGGCGGTGATCTCGTGCCCGTAAAGCGGATACCCCGCTTCGAGTCGCAGGCTGTCGCGCGCACCGAGGCCCGCGAGTTCGAGGCCATGGGGCTTGCCTGCCTCGAGCAGCGCGGTCGCGAGGGCCACGGCGTCTCCGGCCGCGTGATACAGCTCAAAGCCATCCTCGCCGGTGTAGCCCGTGCGGCTCGCGATGCAATGGATGCCAGCCACTGTCGCCTCGGTGAAATGGTAGTATTTCACGAGCCCCAGCTTGGCCCCTGTGAGCGACTGCACGATCTCCGCCGCTCGCGGGCCTTGCACAGCCAGCAGGGCGTAGTCCGCGCAGCGATCGGCGATCGTCACCTTGAACTTCGCCGCCTGCTCCCGGATCCAAGCAAGGTCCTTGTCGACATTGCCCGCGTTGATGCAGAGGAAATAGTCCTCGGTGCCTCGCATGTAGACGAGGAGATCGTCGACGACGCCGCCGCTCGGATAGCACATCGAGGTGTAGAGGACGCGGCCCGGGTAAAGCTTCGCGACATCGTTGGTCACGAGATAATTCAGAAATTGGCCTGCCTCGGGGCCCTTCACATCGACCTCGCCCATGTGACTCACGTCGAAGAGCCCGGCGGCGCGACGCACGGCCTTGTGCTCCTCGAGGATGCTGCGGTACTGCACCGGCATCTCCCAGCCGGCGAAATCCACCAGGCGGGCGCCGTGGGTGAAATGGAAATCCCGCAAGGGCGTGCGTTTGAGTTCGCTCATGGGCCGAGTCTAGCGATGGCGGCTTGGCTTGCGGCAAGGTTCTTTTCCTTGTTGCGAGACCCGGCTGGCTGCGCCCAATAGCGGCCATGCCGCAGACCACCCACTGGGTCCACGATCTCAGCCCGTTTCTGATCCAATTCTCCGAAAAGTTCGGCATCCGCTATTACGGCCTCGCCTATGTGCTGGGCTTCGTCGTCGCAGGGTGGCTGCTCCATCGCTATGCCAAGGCCGGCCGCTCGCAGATCAAAGGAGAGGCAATCACCGACCTGATGACCTACATCGTGGTCGGCGTGCTCGTGGGGGGGCGCCTGGGCTACTTCGTATTCTATGAGACGGGCTGGTTGCTGCGGGATCCACTGGTGATCTTCAAGGTGTGGGATGGCGGCATGGCGAGCCATGGCGGCTTCATCGGCGTATTCCTCGCGGTGTGGTGGTGGGCGCGCCGGCGCGGCATCGCCTGGCTGCACGTGGGCGATATTATCGCCAGCACCGCCGCGCTCGGTCTCTTCTTCGGCCGCATCGCAAACTTCATCAACGGCGAACTCTGGGGCAAGGTCACCCAGTTCAAGTACGCCGTGATCTTCCCCGCGAGCATGCCGCCTGGCACGCCGGTCGCACTCATACCGCCGCGGCATGCTTCGCAGCTCTACCAGGCCGCGCTCGAAGGCGCGCTCCTGTTTGCCTTCATCCAGTGGCGCTTCTGGAAAACGGACCTCGTCCGCACCCAGCCCGGGCGGATAGCGGGCGAGTTTCTCATCGCCTATGCCATCCTGCGCATGGTCGGCGAACACTTCCGGGAGCCCGATGCTTCGCTATTCTTCGGCATCAGCCGGGGAGCGTTCTACTCGATCTTCCTGATCGCGGCGGGGCTGGTCTTGATCGTGCGAAAGCCAGCCCGGCAAGGGTAGTCGCGGGAATCCCGGACTACTTCTCCGGCACAGGGACGAGCTTCTCTTTTTCCTGCCGCTCTTTCTCCGCCTTGAGGGCGGCAAGGGCAGCCTTGAGTTCGGCGGCAGACTCTTCGCGTTTCTTACGGTCGGCTTCCACCTTCTTTTCGATGTCCTGCCGGATCTGCTGGAGTTTTTCCTTCTGCTCGGGCGTCAACACGCTGGCGACGTCGACATACATGCGCTCGTTAACGCGGGCGACATCGTCGAGGTGATCCTGCCGGCGCCGGTTTTCCTCCTGACGGCGGCGCACATCCTCCTCGCGCAGGCGTTGAAAATCTTCCCCGGCGCGGCCCACGGTGGGCAGGATCTTTTCCTTCTGCGCATTGGTGAGTTTGAGGGAGCGCGTGAACTTGCGCATGAGCTCCGGCGTGATCTGGTTACCCCGGGGCTGCGGGCCGGGTGCCATCGGGCCAGCGACGCCTTTCTTCGGGTGATCGCCGGGAGGCAGCGGCACGACGGCGTGCGGCTGCTGCGGAGCAGGGTTGTGCACGACAGGCCGCTTGGCAGCCCTCGCGGAGAAAAGGCCGCCGAACACCGCGCCAGCGACGAAGACGCCGATGAACGCAGCGATGACTTTCCAAGGCTTCTCCATCAGTCGGCGATATCGAGCACGAGCGACACAGCATCATCCTGCGGCTGCTCGGACGCCTCGGCGCTCACGGATCCCTCGTACTCACCCATCGCGACGGGCGCGGGAGCCGTGAGCGAGTTGTAGTTCAAAGCGAGGCTGCCCAAGGCGAGCAGGCACGAGACACCGAAGGCGCGGAGGGCAAAACGATCGAAGAGAGATACGACGCGACGCTCCTGGGCCATGGCCAGAGCGGCGACGCGCGTGGCAAAGCCATAGGGGGCCGCGGAGTCACGCTCGTCGCGCGCAGAGCGGGCGGCAGTGGCGAGGCGAGTCCAGGGATCACGCGGTTGCTGGAGATTCATGAGCGTTCCTTTTTTTGTAGTTCCTGAAAGAGTTTCTGCAACTTCCGTCTCGCGCGAAAGGCGCGGACCTTGATGAGCGATTGATTCCAACCGGTGAGGTCGGCGATTTCGGCGATGGTCTTTTGCTCGAGGTCGAGCATGCGGATGACAGTCTGATCGTCGGGCTTGAGCTGTTCGAGGAGCTTGTAGACGAGTTCGTTGGCGGCCATCGCGTCGTTGGCGGCGACTTCGTTCGAATTCGTAAGAACTGTGTCCAGCACCTCCGCTTCGTTCTCCGAAAGATCGGCCCAACGAAATTCCGGGCGGCGTTTTTGGGCGCGGAGGTGATCGATGCAGGTGGTGACTGCGATCCGCGACACCCAGTGCGGAAAGGGGACGGCACCCTGGTACTGTTCGAGGCGGGAAAACATCTTCATGAAGACCTCTTGGGCAAGGTCCTCCTCCTGGACGCGACGGGGCAGATGCGAACGTACAATACGGATAACCAAGGGGTAAAGGTGGTCCACCAGCTCCCGAGCTGCCTGCTGATCGCGGCGTCGCACGCGATCGAGGCAGCCAGCCAGATCGAACGGCGGGACGTCGTCGTCAGGCATGGGCGAATGGAGGCAAGTACATGCACAACAGGCAAGACGTGCCTTGGGGTACTGGGTTACAGAGGGTCATTCCATGTCGTAACGCGCCCTTGACTTTAAGGTTTCCCAACCGATACCTGTAAATCCTCTAATGCGAATCTCGCTGCAGGCCACCCTTCGACTTACGATCGCGCACGACCTTTAAGGACGCCGCCAGCGGCGGGTTGTGCGTAGGCCTCAGATTCCCTTGTCGTCGCCCTAGGTGACGTGATTTGCTGTCCGACCCGGCGCTTCCGCCGAGGCGGCTTCCGTCTCAGAGACACTTCCTTACATTTCTGTCAGTCGATTTTCAGGTCATGCAATCCGCTCCCGTTACGAAATACCGGCCTTTTCCGCCGGTCCAGTTGCCCAATCGTCAGTGGCCCAACCGCACGCTCACCCGCGCCCCGATCTGGTGCAGCGTCGATCTCCGCGATGGCAACCAAGCCCTCGCCCAGCCGATGAGCGTGGAGGAAAAGCTGGAGTACTTCGACATGCTGGTCCGCATCGGGTTCAAGGAGATCGAGGTGGGCTTCCCTTCGGCCTCCCAGATCGAGTTCGATTTCTGCCGCCGGCTGATCGAAGAAAACCGCATTCCCGAAGGCGTGGCCATCCAGATCCTGTGCCAGTGCCGCGAGGAGCTGATCACCCGCAGCTTCGAGGCGCTCCGCGGCGCGAAGAAGGTGATCTTCCACCTGTATAACTCCACGTCGCCGGCGCAGCGCAAATACGTCTTCAACGCCACGCAGGCTGACATCGTGCGCATCGCCACGCAGGGAACCAAGTGGGTGAAGCAACACGCCGCCCCCCTGATCGCCGCCGGCACGGAGGTGCGCTTCCAATACTCGCCCGAGAGCTTCACCAGCACGGAGCTGGAGTTTGCCTTGGAGATTTGCGAAGCCGTCACCGATGTCTGGCAGCCCACGGCGGACAACAAGATCATCCTCAATCTGCCGGCGACGGTGGAGTACGCCATGCCCAACGTCCACGCCGACCAGATCGAGTGGATGTGCACGCACCTGACGCGCCGGGACAAGACGATCGTGTCGCTGCACACCCATAACGACCGAGGCACGGGCGTCGCGGCAACCGAGCTGGCGTTGCTGGCCGGCGCGGATCGCGTCGAGGGCACGCTCTTCGGCAACGGCGAGCGCACGGGCAATCTCGATATCGTCACCGTCGCGTTGAACCTGTACACGCACGGCATCCACCCGAATCTCGACTTCTCGAACATCAATGAGATCCGAGAGATCTACGAGCGCACCACCCGCCTCGAGGTGCCGGCCCGCCAGCCGTATGCAGGCGAGCTGACCTTCACGGCCTTCAGCGGCTCGCACCAGGACGCGATCAAGAAATCGTGGGCGGTGCAGAAGCCGGATGCGCCGTGGGATGTGCTCTACATCCCCGTTGATCCGGCCGACATCGGCCGGAGCTACAAGGCCATCATCCGGATCAATTCGCAGTCCGGCAAAGGCGGCGTAGCGTACATTCTCGAGGCTGAATTCGGGTTTTCGCTGCCCAAGCTGATGCACAAGGAGATCGGGAAGATCATCAATGACTTTGCCGACAAGCGTGGCACCGAACTCACGCCCGAGCAGATCCACGAAGTCTTCCGCCAAGAGTATCTGGAGCGCACCGCGCCGATCTCGCTCCAGCACTTCAAGACCACGGAGCGCGACAGCTCGGTCACGTGCGAAGCTTCGGCCCTGATTGACGGCAAGCTCCACATGCTCACCGGCTCGGGGAATGGGCCGATCGATGCCTTTGCCCGCGCGCTGGCCGCGACGTCGCTGCCGAAGTTTGAAGTGCAGTCCTACTCCGAGCACTCGCTGGGGAAGGGCTCGGAGGCGCGCGCCGTAAGCTACATCCAGATCAAGACCGAGCGCGGCCAAACGCTCTACGGCGCGGGTATCGACACCAATATCGAGCTGGCATCGATCAAGGCGATCGTAAGCGCTCTCAATCGCGCGCTCGCGAAGTAAGGCCGCGGGCAGATTTCCTGCGGACGGGGCGGATCTTCGGGTCCGCCCCTTTTCGTTTATGGCCGGAGGCTCGCGAGGGTCGCCTGACCGCATGACAGGACGGCATTAATTTTTCGCCGAGAAAAGCGCGGCAAGGGCCGAAATAGCCCGGAAATAGAGGAGATTTTTTCGGCAATACGCAGGATGCGCCGGTGCCTGAGCGTGCCACGCAGCACCCTATCCGGACGATTGATCGAGCCTGTGATTTTATAGGGAGAGTTCACATCCGCTTTTTGCTTCGCCGGATTTAGCCTACACAATCGAGAGCCACGATTCAAGGGGTTGGCGGGAGTTTGGAATCCGGCAGCGCTTCGCCGGCCCGCGGAGGGGCGGCCAAAAGAAAACCCGCCATTTGCATGGCGGGTTGACCTTTCAACAGATTGTGGGCCCAGCGCTCGGCCTCAGATATGGATCGCCTCGCCCGTGGTGGCGGCGGCGGCTTCCATAAGGGCTTCGCTCAGCGTGGGGTGAGCGTGGATGGAGCGATGGACCTCGTCGGTGCTGGCTTCGAGGTTCATCGCGAGGACGTACTCGGCGATGAGCTCGGGGGCCTCGTTGCCAAGGATGTGCGCGCCGTAAATCTCGCCGGTCTTGGCATCGGTGATGACCTTGACGAAACCTTCGGAATCGCCGGAGGCGACGGCCTTGCCAGAGGCGGCGAAGGGGAACTTGCCCACCTTGTAGTTGAGGCCCTTTTCCTTGGCCTGCTTCTCGGTGAGGCCGGTGCTGGCGATCTGCGGCTGGCAGTAGGTGGCGCCGGGGAAGTGCTTCACGCGGCCGCCGTGGTGGTGGCCGAACATGGCATTGACGGCGTTGACCGCCTCGTAGGTGGCGACGTGCGCGAGCCACGGGGGGCCGATGATGTCGCCGGCGGCGTAGATGCCCTTCACGGAGCTCTCGTAATTGTCATTTACCTTCACGTAGCCGCGCTCGAGCTCGAGCTTCACATTCTTCGAGACCGCACCTTCGAAATTGGGCGTGACGCCGATGGCGACAAGGAGCACCTCGGCCTCGATCTCGGTGGAGTTGGCCTCGCCGGCCTTTACGACCGTGAGCTCCACCTTGTCCTTACCGACCTTCACCTTCTCGACCTTGGTGTTGGTGTGGATGGTCATGCCCTGCTTCTCGAAATTGCGCTGCAGGGCCTTGCCCACATCTTCGTCCTCAACAGGCACGATCTGCGGCAGCATCTCGATGAGGGTCACCTTGGTGCCGAAGGCATTGAAAAAGTAAGCGAACTCCACGCCGATCGCGCCAGCACCGAGGATGGCGATGGACTTGGGCGGATTCTTGCGGACCTCGAGGGCCTCGCGGGAGGTCATCACGCGCACGCCATCGACGGGGACATCCGGGAGGCGGCGGGGCTTGCAGCCGGTGGCAAGGAGGACGTTTTTCGCCTTGAAGAATTTGCCCTTATGCTCGCCCTCGGTGATCTCGACCATGCCGGCGACAGTGACCTGAGCCTTGCCGACGAAGTAATCGACCTTGTTCTTCCGGAAGAGGAACTCGATGCCCTTCGCCATGGTGCCGGCGACGCCGCGGGAGCGCTCCATCACCTTGCCGAAATCGAAACCGGCTTCCTTCACGGACAGGCCGAAGGCGTCGGCCTTCTGGAGGGAGCGGTAGAGCTCGGCGCTCTTCAGGAGGGCCTTGGTCGGAATGCAGCCCCAGTTGAGACAGGTGCCGCCAGCGCGCTCCAGCTCGATGCACGCGACTTTTTTGCCGAGTTGGCCGGCGCGAATCGCGCCCGCATAGCCGGCGGGACCGCCACCGATGACAATAAGATCGTATTCCGTGTTTTCTGCCATTCGGCGAACGTCGCGCGGGCAGGAACCACCGTCAAACGGAAACTAGGTGACAGTCGGCTGGCAGGGCAGGACCGTCAGATATCGATCACGTCCTTATCCTTGCGCGAAGGCCGCTGAGGCGCGGCCGGAGCCCTCCCGCTGCGCGTGACCATGCTGACCAGTAGATTGGTGATGCTGACGACGATCGAGCCCAGCAAGGCAGCCCAGAAGCCATCGACCGCGAAACCGCTGACCAACTCGCCGACGAGGAGGAACAACAAGGCATTGATCACCAGCACGCCCAGCCCCATCGTGATCAAGATGAACGGCAGCGTGAACAGCACGAGGAGCGGCTTGAGGATCGCGTTGAAGAAGCTCAACAGGAGCACGACGACGATCAGCGTGGAGCCATTGTCGCACGTGATGCCCGGCACGATCTTGGTGGCGATCGTGACGCCGAGTGCGAGGACGATCCAACGCACGAGCAATTGCATGAACGGAGATTTCATCGCTTGAAGGGCACACCATCGCCCGGCTCGGGCGTCGGGCAATGAAAATCACCCTCGTACAAGATTTCCTGCGCAGCGGGGGAACCGAACGCCAATCCATCCTTCTGGCCAACGGGTTTGCGGCGGCCGGACATGCGGCGACGCTCGTGACTTTCCGGCCGGGTGGCAGATTGGCCGAAGGACTGAGCCCGGCGGTAAAGCGGGTGACGCTGCAGCCCTTTGATGTAGGGCTGGACTGGTTTGCGCCAGGGCTCGTGGGAGCCGTGCGAAAGACGGACCCGGATATCGTGCTCTGCATGGGACGAATGGCCAACTGCTATGGGGGAAGGTTACAAACCGCCCTGCCGCGGGCTGCCGTGATCGGCACGATGCGCACCGGCAAGCCGCTGCCCGCGCTCTTTCGCGGCTCGCTCCAGAAAGTCCGGCATATCGTGGCCAACAGCCGTGACGCGCGCGATACTCTCGTCGAGCGGTACGGCCTGCCTGCGGACAAGATCGCGGTGATCTACAACGCGCTGGTTTTTCCCGCAACAGCCGTGGCCGGGCCGCGCAACGAAGCGCTGCGCAGCCAGCACAAGGCCGGGCCCAACACGACGGTGCTACTCTGCGTCGCGATGTTTCGACCCGAAAAAAACCAGCGCGAGCTCATCGAGATCGGCGCGGGACTGCCGGCAAACGTCGACTGGCAGCTCTGGCTCGGCGGCGAAGGCACGGCGCGGGAGGCCTGCGAGGCGCTGGTGGCGGAACGAGGCCTTTCAGAGCGGGTGAAGTTTCTCGGATTTCAGCGCGATCCATCGCCTTTCTATCGCGCCGCGGATGTGGCCGTGCATGCCTCGTGGAGCGAAGCGTTGTCGAACTTCCTCATCGAAGCCCAGGCGCACGGGCTACCCGCGGTAGCCTACGCAGCCCAAGGCATCGACGAGTGTTTCGTGCCGGGGAAGACAGGCTGGATGATCCCTCGCGATGACCGCGCGGCCTTTCGCACCGCGCTGGCGACGTTGATCGCCCAGCCACCTGAAGCGCGCGCCGCGCTTGCCACCGCCGCGAGAGAGCATGCGCGGACGAGCTTCGACCCGGCGCACAACCTCGCGGCCTACCTCGAGCTTTTTCAGCGGCTCGCCGCGCGCAGCTCTCCTGCCCAAGCTGCTTTCGGCACCCCACCCCAATGACCAACAAGCAACGTACGGACCTCATCGAGCGCCACCTCTTCGAGCACAAGTACGCCGATCTGCGCACCCTTTCGCAGCGGTACAACGCCTCGCTCTCGACGGTGCGCCGGGCGCTGGACGACCTGGAGGCGCGCGGACTCGTGAGGCGCCACCACGGGGGCGCCTCGCTGATCGAAAATGACGCCCTCAGTCAGGACCACGACTTTCTCTCCCGCATCCAGAAGCAGGCGGACCGCAAGGCCATCATCGCCCGGCTGATCGCCGAGCAGGTGGAGCCCGGCACGACCGTCATCCTCGATGGCGGCACCAGCGCCTACGCCGTCGCCCGGCTGCTGGCGGAGAAACGCGTGCGCGTCATTACGAATTCGCTGCCCGTCGCGAGCCTCTTCGGGGAGGTCGGCAACGTCGAAACCATCGTCACGGGAGGCAGCATCCTAGGGCGGCTGGGTTCGCTGGTCGGCCCGCAGTGCGAGGCTTCGCTCGAACAAGTCCACGCCGATGTGGCTATCCTGGGCGCGCCGGGCATCACGGAGGCTGGCATCTGGAACCATAACCCCCTCGTGATCGCCACGCAGCGCAAAATGATCGCCGCGGCCGAGCGAACAGTCTTCGCAATCGATTCGACGAAGTTTGGCCGCAAAGCGCTCAGTCTGATCACTCCCTTTGGCCCCAAGCTCGACATCGTCACCGACACAGCGCCGGCCCCGGCCGTACTGGCGGCGCTCGAAGCGGCGCGCACCCGCCTGATGCTGGCGGAACGCTGAAGAGAAGGCAGGACCAGCAACAAGGGTCCGACGCGGAGGGAACCCCGAGCCGCAAAACCGTGGACCCTGATGGACGTGGTCGCGCTCAGCCGGACTGGGCCTTTTAGCCAAGGCACGTCCTGCATAGGTCCTTCGTCTCCGGTCGTTTCATCCGGGTTCTCTCGCATCGTGCTCCTGACAGCGCCCTGTCAGCAGGCCGGCAGAAGGGCCCGCGCGCAGTTGCGTTTCCGGGGCTCCTCGGCTTGGTGGGCGCGTGCCCAAAGCTGTGTCCGCACCGTCCCATACCAAGCCCGAATGCATCCGCCTGCGCGGAGTCCGCCAGAACAACCTGAAGGGGTTTGACCTCGATGTGCCGCTGGGGAAGTACATCGTCGTCACCGGTTTGAGTGGAGCGGGCAAGTCCTCGCTCGTCTTTGACACGCTGCACGCCGAAGGGCAGCGGCGGTATGTGGAGACATTCAGCGCGTACACGCGCCAATTTCTCGACCTGCTGGACAAGCCCAAGGTCGACTCGATCGAGAACATCCGGCCCTCCATCGCCATCGAGCAGACCAATACGGTGAAAACCTCGCGGTCGACGGTGGGCACGATGACGGAGCTGACGGACTTTTTCAAAGTGTGGTTTAGCCACGTCGCGGAATGCTTCGACCCCGAGACCGGCGAGAAGGTGGAGGACGATAATCCGCAGACGATCTGGGAAAAAGCCCACGCGGCGCATGGAGGACGTACGGCGATCGTGGCCTTCAAAGTGGCCAAGCCCGAGAATCTCGAATGGGTCGAAATCCTCAAGAGTCTCAAAGGCCAGTCCTATGTGCGCGCGCTCGTCGACGGTGTAATCCACCGCATCGACGACCTGCTGGCGGATGCCAAGCCGCTCGCCAAGGCGACGCAGCTCTTTGTCGCCCAGGACCGCATCGCGCTGGATGCGGCCGATCGGCCGCGCTTCCTCGAAGCCATCGAAACCGCGCTGCACTTCGGCAAGGGCCAAGTGTATCTCTTCTCCGCAGAGAATCCGACGGAGATCGGCCACTACTCGCGAGGCCTGCACTCCCCAAAATCGGACCGCACCTTTCGCCCGGCGACGCCAGCGCTGTTCTCCTTCAATTCACCGCTGGGCGCGTGCCCGAAGTGCCGGGGCTTTGGCCGCATCATCGAGATCGACTACCGCCTGGCGATGCCCGACACGTCGCTCTCGATCGACCAAGGCGCGATCAAGTGCTGGGAGAGCGAGGTCTACGGGGACTCGAAGAAAGACCTGCTCGTCTTTGCGCGAAAGCGGAAGATCCGAACGGATGTGCCCCTCGCGTCGCTGCCTGAGGAGCAACAGCGCTTCATCATCGACGGCGAGCCCGGCTACGGCGAGGAAAACGGCAAGACCTGGCCGCAGTACTGGTACGGCGTGAAGGGATTCTTCCGCTGGCTCGAAAAGAACACGTACAAGATGCACGTGCGCGTCTTTCTCTCGCGCTACCGGGCTTACAACCCCTGCCCCGCCTGCGGCGGCCAGCGCCTCCAGCCCGAGGCGCTGTGTTGGAAATGGGAAGGCCGCACGCTGCCGGAACTCTACCAACTCCCGATCTCCGATCTGCTCAAACACGTCTCCACCTCGCCGACCGGCAGCCGGCTGTCGCCGAACACCGACGAGCGCAGCGCCTCACTAGCCTACGACTCGATCACAACGCGACTCCGGTACCTCGAACAGGTAGGCCTCGGCTATCTCACCCTCGACCGCACCTCGAAGACACTCTCAGGCGGCGAAGTCGAGCGCGTAAACCTCACAAGCTGCCTCGGCACCTCGCTGGTCGATACGCTCTTCGTCTTGGATGAGCCGAGCGTGGGTCTGCACCCGCGCGATATCGACCGCCTCATCGCGATCATCCGCACGCTCACCGACGCGGGCAACACCGTCGTCGTCGTCGAGCACGACGAAGCGATGATCCGCGCCGCCGATCACATCATCGAAGTCGGCCCCGAGCCGGGAGCGCGTGGCGGCCACATCGTTTTCCAAGGCACTGTGCCGGCGATGCTCACCTCGCCGAAGAGCATAACCGGCACCTATCTCTCCGGCAGGGAGACGATCCCCACGCCCGCGCAGCGGCGAGAGGTGAGCAAGGATACGCCGCGTCTGACGTTCAAGAAGGCCGCGAAGCACAATCTGAAGGACATCACGCTCGCGCTGCCGCTGCAGCGGCTCGTATGCCTCTCGGGCGTCTCAGGCTCCGGCAAATCCACGCTGCTCGACAACGTGATCTACCAGGGGCTGATGACACAGCGGCACCAACTCACGGAAGACCCGGCCAGCATCTCCGAGATCACGAGCGATCTCGAGTTTAGCGAAATCGTGCTCGTGGATCAATCGCCCCTCTCACGCACGCCGCGATCGAACCCCGCGCTCTACTCGGAGGCGTGGGATCTCATCCGCGATCTCTTCGCCGGGACGCCGGCCGCGCAGGCGGCGGGATTCAATTCCTCGTCATTCTCCTTCAATAGCGGCGAAGGCCGCTGCGACCACTGCCAGGGCCTCGGCTACGAGCGGGTGGAGATGCAGTTTCTCTCCGACGTATTCGTGCCCTGCCCGGTGTGCGAGAGCCGGCGATTCAAGCCCGAGGTGCTCGAGATCCAGTGGAATGGGCGCTCTGTCGCCGATCTCCTGGCGACCAGCATCAGCGACGCGCTCCCGCTTTTCGAGAAACACCCGCCGATCCGCCAGCGACTCGCCACCCTCGACTCCGTGGGCCTCGGCTACCTCACGCTCGGCCAGCCGCTCAACACCCTCTCGGGAGGAGAATCGCAGCGGCTGAAACTGGTGCGGTATCTCAGCGCCTTTGGCGGACAACCGGCCGCAGGGGTGACTGCGGAGGGCGGCGCTCTCCTGCTGCTGGATGAGCCGACGACAGGCCTGCACCGCCATGATGTAAAACGCCTGCTCTCGGTATTGCAGGCGCTGGTCGACCGCGGCCATAGCGTGCTCGTCATCGAGCATAATCTGGACGTGCTCAAATCAGCGGACTGGATCGTCGAGGTGGGCCCGGATGCGGGCGCCAAGGGAGGCCAGATCGTCGCCGAGGGCGCGCCGGAGAGAGTCGCACTCATCGACACGGCCACGAGCCCATTCCTGCGCGCCGCGCTGGCAGACGACGATCGAGAGATCGCGATGGCGGCGGAGCCTGCGAGCAGCTACGATGCGGGCGGCCCGCCCTCCCGCAATCTCGCTCCCGGGGCGTTTCTGACGATCGAGGGCGCGCGGGAAAACAATCTCAAGAACATCTCCCTCACGATCCCGCATCGGCAGCTCAATGTCGTCACAGGCGTCTCGGGCTCGGGTAAATCCACCCTCGCCTTTGACATCGTGTTTGCCGAGGGCCAGAGGCGCTTCATGGAGTCGATGTCGCCGTATGCCCGGCAGTTTGTGGAGCAGCTCCCGCGGCCCGCCATCGATCGGCTGACCGGCATCCCGCCGACGGTCGCCATCGAGCAGCGCGTGACACGCGGCTCGCGCAAATCGACCGTCGCCACCATCACGGAGGTGGCGCAGTACCTGCGCCTCCTCTACGCCCGCCTCGGCACACAGCATCATCCCGATACCGACAAGCCGGTGAAACCGCTCTCGGCCGGCGCGCTCAAGGCTCTGCTGGGCCGCGTGATGTTTGCCACGCCCAAGGCAAAAAAAGCCAAGCATCTTTATCTCTGCGCCCCCCTCATCCGCGGCCGCAAAGGCCACCATCAGCCCATCGCCACCTGGATCGAGAACCAAGGCTACGAGCTGATGCGCGCTGACGGGCAGCTGCTGCGCGTCGACTCCTTCCAGCGGCTCGATCGCTATCGCGAGCACGATATCGAAGTCGTCGTAGCCGATCTGAAAAAGGAGGCCAGGCCGGGCGCGGCGCTGGATACCGCGCTCAAACTGGGCAAAGGCTCCTGCTTCCTGCTCACTCCCGCCGGCGACATCCTCTCGTGGTTTTCCACCACGCGCACCGACATCGAGACGGGGGAATCCTTTCCGGAACTGGATCCGAAGAACTTCTCCTTCAACTCGCCGAGGGGCTGGTGCCCGACATGTCGCGGCCACGGCCGCGTCTTCCCCTGGATGCTCGAGCCCGATGACGAAGAGGACGACGATCCTGCCGCGCGCCTGCGCGAGATGGGCGTGGAATTTGACGCAGACTCTTCCTGGTACGACAGCAAGCCCTGCCCGGAATGCCACGGCGAACGGCTCAATCGCATCGGCCGCGCCGTGAAGCTGCATTTCACGAAGAAACAGGCGCCTCTCTCGCTGCCGCAGCTCCTCCGCGCCACGCCCTCGCAGTTGCTGACACACCTGCGCAACCTGGAACTGGATACACGCGGCAAGTTGATCGTGCAGGACATCGTGCCCCAGATCGAGGAGCGCTTGAAATTCCTCGACCACGTGGGCCTCGGCTACCTCTCGCTCGACCGCCCGACGGAGACGCTCTCTGGCGGCGAGGCGCAGCGCATCCGCCTCGCGGCGCAGCTCGGCTCCAATCTCTCGGGCGTACTCTACGTGCTCGACGAGCCCTCCATCGGCCTCCACGCGCGAGACAACGACCGGCTGATCGAGACGCTCCAGGCGCTGCGCGAAAAGGGAAACACGCTCCTCGTCGTGGAGCACGACGACGAACTCATGGAGCGTGCGGACCGCATCATCGACCTGGGGCCGGCGGCCGGCGTGCACGGCGGCGAGATCCTCGCCAACGGCACACCCGCCGAAATCAAGGCGAGCGACAAATCGCTCACGGGGCTCTTCCTCGCCAAAGGAATCGCGCACCCGCTCCGCGGCGAGTACCGCAAGGTGGACGAAAGCGCAAAACGCTCCACGCCTGCTGCCAAACTAAACTTCCTCGAACTCAAGGGAGCAGCGCTGCGCAACCTGAAGGACTTCGATCTCCGCCTGCCGCTCGGCCGCCTGATCATGGCAGCCGGGCCCAGCGGCGCCGGAAAATCCACCCTCTTCCGCGACCTGCTGCACCCCGCCATCGCCTACGCCATCGAGCACAAGAAGGCTCGCGTGACCGGCAAGGAGTTTGTGAAGGCGACGGGCTTCACCACCGATGATCCGGCAAACGACACCCGCCTCCCCTTCGCGGAGCTGCGCGGCGCGCATGTCTTCAAGCGCGTGGTGGAGGTGGACCAGTCGCCGATCGGCAAGACGCCGCGCTCCACGCCGGCGACCTATCTGGGCATCTTCGACCTCATCCGGCAGTTCTTCGCGTCGCTGCCGGAGTCCAAGATTCGTGGATACACGGCCTCGCGCTTCTCATTCAACACCGCCGGCGGGCGCTGCCCGACCTGCGAGGGTGCAGGTCGGATCAAGCTGGAGATGGCATTCATGCCCGACACGTACCTGCCCTGCGACGAATGCCGCGGCTCGCGCTACAGCAGCGATCTCAACGACATCACGTGGAAGGAAAAGACGATCGGCCAGGTGCTGCAGCTCACGTTCGAGGAGGCGGCGACGTTCTTCGATTTTCACTCGCAGCTTCAGCAGGTGTGCCAGCTGATGGTCGATTGCGGGCTGGGCTACCTCACGCTCGGCCAATCCTCTCCGACACTCTCAGGCGGCGAAGCGCAACGGCTCAAGCTCGTCACTGAACTCTCCGCCGGCCTGGCCACCTATCGCGAGCGCAGTCGCGGCGAATTGCCCAAGAATCTGTACCTGCTCGAAGAGCCCACCATCGGCCTGCATCTCAGCGACTGCGAGAAACTCATCCGAGTGCTCCACTCACTCGTCGAGCAGGGGCACACGGTCGTGGTCATCGAGCACCATCTCGATGTGCTCGCCGAGGCTGACTACATCCTCGAACTCGGGCCGGTCGGCGGGCCGGATGGCGGCACATTGATGTATCAGGGGCCGCTCGGCGGGCTACTGAAAACCAAGGGGAGCCCGACGGCGCCGTACCTGCGGGCAAAACTGAAAAGGTAGCGTAAGCGGTCGGCCCGTGCGGCTCGGAGAAGCGACAGGGCGGAGTGAAATCCGCCCCACGTTTCACTTCGCTGCGGCGAGGCTCGCGTCGTGCGCCTTGGCGGCGTCGTGCACGACCTTCACGAGTTCAGCCATCGAGACAGGCTTGAGCAGGTAGCGGAAGAGTGCAGCCTCGTTGACGCTGCGCAGGAGCATCTCGGGCTTCATGTAACCGGTGACGAGGACGCGCTGCGTATGAGGAAACTCCTCGCGGGCGCGGACGAGGAAATTCATGCCGTTACCGCCGGGCATGAGGTGATCGGCGACGATCACCTTAAAGCTCTTTTTTTGCAGGATGAAGTCCGCCTCGCGGGCGTGCGACGCCGTGCTGACTTCGAAGTAGGGAGCGAGCGCGGCAGCAAACACCTCGAGCAAAGGCTTCTCGTCGTCCACGATGAGGATGGCGTCTTTCCTGGGGGCCTCGGGAGAGGCTGCCTTCGCGTCGGCGAGATTCATTTTGGGTAAGCGTGTTTTTCGGCACGTTTGTTGGCAAACTGAAATCAGATTTCCTCCGTGAAACTACTCCCTCCTGCGGAAGACCCTTAGGGTTGCGTAGGGAGGCGCAGAGCCGTTGCTTGGAAGGCGTCAATGGAAGACCACGAACTGCAGGCCGCGATTCGCGAAGGCGCGTTTGCCCGACTCCCCACCGGTAGTCTCACCCGGGATCGCTTTATCGCGCCCAATGCCTCCGGCAACACCCCGTTGCACAGCTGCGCCAAACACGGCCGGCTCCGCGACGTGCCCACCGGTATCCTGGATTCCACTACATTGTTGCTCAAGAACGATGCGGGCTACACGCCGCTGCACCACGCAGCCCTCGGCGGCCACCTCGACCAAGTGCCGGCGGACCTGCTCACGGGCGACCACCTCGCGGCCCGGAGCAATGCTGGCGTGACGGTCTACCACCTCGCCGCCGCGCATGGCCATCTCGACCAGGTGCCGGCCCGCCTCATCACGCCCGATGTGGTGCTGCGCCGCACCGATGTGGGCAATACGCTGCTCCACGAAGCCGCCGAAAACGGCACGCTGGACCGCATCCCCCCGGCATTTCTGACCGCAGAGAATCTCGCGCAGAAAAATCTGGGCGGTGAGACGGTGCTGCATGTCGCGGCCTTCAACGGCCACCTGAGCCAGGTGCCCGAGGCGCTGCTTACCGAGTCCGCGCTGCTGGAAACCACGAGCGCGGGCGACACGGTCTTTCACGCCGCTGCGATCGCCGGGCACCTCGGGCAGCTCCCGGCGGCGCTGCTCACCCGCGGCAATCTCAGCCGCACCAGCAAAACAGGCTTCACCGCCATCCACGCCGCGGCCGAGACCGGTCAGCTCGACAAGATACCGCGGACACAACTCACCATCGAGCTCCTTCTCGTGCGCAATGACAATGGCGACACCCCGCTGCATGCCGCCGCGCAGGAAGGCCATCTCGATCAGGTGCCCGCCGAGTTGCTGACGCGCGAGACCGTCGGCACCAACAACTACCAAGGCGTCTCGGTGGCCAAACTCGCCCTCGACCGCGGCTATCACGAACAAATTCCCGTTAACGCACGTCCAAGAGTGATCGGGCCCTTGCGGCGCTTCTTTCACAAGCTGGGGCAGTCGCGTGCTCCGTGGTGACCACGGGCGAGTCGCGCGTGGGCGACACTTGGGGCCAGGGCCTCGGATCCGAGGCCGCCCTCCGCCGTGCGTGGGCAAGGCCCAGGGGTGCCTACTCCTACCTCTAAGGGCCGCCTCCTGCCCCAAATTCACGACCGCGACCCTCGACGCCGCCGCCTTGGCTCACTTTTCCCTTCCCCTCACCCCTCCACCCCTCTTTGCTTGGAGGTCTTACTGTCCCGCCTCGACTTCTCACTTTTCGTAGCATGAACACCTCCATCACCGCCATCACCGCCCGCGAGATCATCGACTCCCGCGGCAATCCGACCGTTGAAGTCGATGTCCGCCTCGCGTGCGGCGCCCTCGGCCGTGCGGCCGTACCCTCCGGCGCCTCGACCGGCGAGCACGAAGCGATCGAACTCCGCGACGGCGACAAGAAGCGCTATCTCGGCAAGGGCACGCTCAAGGCGGTCGGCAACGTCAAAGGCCTCATCGCTCCCGCCCTTATCGGCTCCGACGCCACCGACCAGGTGGGCATCGACCGCGCGATGCTCAAGCTCGACGGCACGAAGACCAAGGCCAAGCTCGGCGCCAACGCCATCCTCGGCGTTTCGCTCGCCACGGCCCACGCCGCCGCCAACGCGCTCGGCCAGCCTCTCTACAAGTATATGGGCGGCCCCAATGCGAAGGTGCTTCCCGTGCCGATGATGAACATCATGAACGGCGGTGCGCACTCGGATGCCCCGATCGACTTCCAGGAGTTTATGATCATGCCGACCGGCGCGAAGACCTTCTCCGAAGGCCTCCGCATGGGCTGCGAAGTGTTCCATTCCCTCAAGAAGGTTCTCAAGGAAAAGGGTCTCGCCACCGCCGTCGGTGACGAGGGTGGCTTCGCCCCCAAGCTCGAGTCGGCCGAGGCCGCTCTCGATGCCATCGCCCTCGCGGTGAAGAATGCCGGCTACAAGCTCGGCAAGGAGATCAACCTCGCCCTCGATGTCGCCGCCTCCGAGTTCTACGTGAAGGAGAAGAAGCAGTACGTCTTCAAGAAGTCCTCCGGCCAGATCCTCTCCGGCGACGAGCTCGTCGAGTTCTACAAGAAGCTCACCTCGAAGTACCCGATCATCTCGATCGAGGACGGCTGCGCCGAGGGTGACTGGGTCACCTGGAAGAAGCTCACCGATGCCATCGGCGCCAATGTGCAGCTCGTCGGCGACGATCTCTTCGTCACCAACACCGAGTTCCTCAAGAAGGGCATCGAGACCAAGACCGCCAATTCGATCCTCGTGAAGGTGAACCAGATCGGCTCCCTCACCGAGACCTTCGACGCCGTCGAGATGGCCAAGGAGGCCAACTACACCGCCGTCATCTCGCACCGCTCGGGCGAGACGGAGGACGTGACGATCGCCGACATCGCCGTGGCGACCAATGCCGGCCAGATCAAGACCGGCTCCCTCTGCCGCACCGACCGCGTCGCGAAGTACAACCAGCTGCTCCGCATCGAGGAAGAGCTCGGCGCTTCCGCGATCTACGGCGGCAAGATGGTCAAGGGCCTGTAAGGCGCTTCGCCGCTTAGGTTTCAGTTCTAAAAAGAGGGCGGATCGCGAGATCCGCCCTCTTTTTTTCGCCCACCGGTGGTGGGAGGCCTTACCCTTTTCCTTTTGCGGCACGTCCTTCCTCCTATATGGTCTCACGCTCCGCCATGCACCGCCGCTCGCTCCTCCTCCTCGCTCTCGCTCTGCCGCTCTTCGCCGCCGAAGAGGAATCGCCCAAATCGAGCGCCCGCGAGGCGCTGCGCGCCCGGATCGCAGAAGACGCCAAGAAGACCAAGCCTGCCAGGCCCGCGGCGCCGACGAGCGGCCCGCTCGCACCTGCCGCCGCTGGCGCGACCCCCAGCGCCACCCCGGCCACTCCGGCCAAGAGCGAGACCGCGGGCGCCGCGGCGACAGACACTCCTGCCGCGACCTCGCCCGGCGCACCCGCCATCCAGGCAAAGAGCAAGAGCGACGCGAAGAAAGGCGAGGCCACCGTGCTCCCCAAGATGGAAGTGCGCAAAGACCGCATCACCGAGCTTGATCGCAAGCTCGCGGAGCAGGAGCGCGAGATCGCGCGGGAAAAGCGAAATATCAAAAGCTCCGAGGTCGATACCGCCCTCAACGATTCGAAGATCGCAAAGCCTCTCTCCATTTTCGGCGGCGACTCTTCACAGTTCCGCAGCGGCGTAGCCGCGGAACGCGTCGAGTTGATGGAGGCCGAAAAGGACATTATCGAAGCCATCGCTCAGGCCAAGACGAAGGAGGAAAAGGCTGCGCTCCAGAAGCAGCTCGACGAACTCAAGGCGATGCGCCGCCAGCTCGACAAGAGCATGCGCTAGCACACCCGTCGGCCGTCGCAGAGCCGCCGCTGCTTCAGCTCGTGGTGAAACTCGCCCTGATCCGCGCCAGGATCTCGGGGGCTTCGACGAGCGGGGCGTCCCGGTAAAGCTGCGCATGCGCCCGCTGCGTGCCCTCCAATTCCTCCAGACGAGCTGGAGCGCTGTCCCGCACAGCGGCAAGGCGCGCGGCGGTAAACTGCTGGCGCCGGGGATCGAGCCACCCGTTGCGCATGAACGCCCCCGCCTTCTTGGCGCAGCGACAGGGATTGGCTTTGTTTACCAATCCACACTGCCCCTGCATGAAGCGATAGAGATCGTGCCGGGCACGAGCAAGAAGCTGGCGAAAATTTGCCGGCGAAACCTCCAGCAACTCTCCGCCTTCGTCGCTACTCACGCCGAAAATCTCGCCGAAGACGAAGGCCAGCCGCTGTCGCCGATCGAGACACATGAGCATGGCGGTGATGCAACCGAGCTTGGCCTCCTCGACGAGCAGGGCATGGCCGATGGGCAGGAGCGAATCGTCGGGCAACTCCGAATCGGCACACTCCTCGAGTGAGCGCCCCATGTCGGCAAACGTCATCGTGCGGGACTCCATCTCCGATTTGCGGATAGTGAGCAGGTGATTTACGGCGATACGGTAGAGCCAGGTCGAAAACCTGCTCCTGCCTGCGAAGGTGCCGAGGTGGGTGACTGCCTTGAGCAGGATCTCCTGCGTGGCATCCTCTGCCACCTCGCGGCGCCACACCATCCTCAGCGCGAGGTTGAATATCCACGGCTGATGCCGCCGCAGCAAGCGATCAACTGCCTCCAGATTACCGCTCTTTGCCGCCTCGATGCACACCAGCTCCTCCGAAGCGGAAGCGAGGGGAAAGGGCGGCGAGAGCATACGACGTGTGAGCAGTAGCCGGTAGGCGCTTAGTGGCGAGCCGCTGGTTGCGCCCCAGGAAACCACTCGATGTGGTGGTCACCTTGCCGGCCGAGATAGACCACGCGGCGACCGCGAAGAAAGGCGTGGTAGCCTTGCACGCCGGCAGCCATCACTCGCCGCGAAAAATCGCGCCACGCTTGTCCGTGGTGCTGGCTGTCGCGTAGCGCCCCCTTTACCGCAGCGGTATCGAGCTCGGCGGCCACCTCGGGCAGCCCTTCGACATCGATAGGCGTGACTACCACCGCTGCGCCATCCGCGGCGTAGAAGGTCTTGCGACGTGCCACATAGTCCACGTGATAATAGTCCACGCCAGCGCGGAGTAACGCGCCGACGACCCCGGGAAACGATACCGTACCGGCCTGCGTTTTCGAGGCAGCGTCTTGTATGACTTGAGTGTCCATACCTCGGTTCGACAAAACGCCACGGGGTACTGTGACAAAAAAGAGCTGCTTTATTCGCAGTGTGTTTGCGGCGCGCCCACTAACCCGTTGGCAGCCGGGGCCGCGAATGCCCGCCCGTGACAGCAGGGCCTAGCGCTCACCACAACGCAGAATCTGGCGCAGTCGCGCCGCCGGCCCCGCTCTCGCCAGCCTCGATGGCATCAAGCGTCTCCCGGAGGGAGGCTAGGGCGTCGTCCCGCTTGGCGTGTTTGAGGATGTAGCCTACCGCGCCGAGTTGCGAAGCCTCACGGACGGCTTTCATCGAATTTTCCGCCGTGAGCATGATGACCGGCATGTTCCAGCCGGCCTCCTTCAGCTCCTTCAGCACCTCGAAACCCGTCATCTGCGGCATGTTGATATCCAGCAGGAGCAGGTCGGGCTCGTGGGTATTGAGCAGCTCAATGGCCTGCGTGCCATCGGTGCCCTCCCATACGGTCGTGATGCCGACCTCCCGCAGCAAGAGCTTGGCGAAAAGGCGGACGTGCTTTTCGTCGTCGACCACAAGAGCTGTCTGCGGGCGCGGCATGGAGTGATAGGGTTACGTATAAAGACGTAAGCGAGCAAGCCATGGCTACGCCCGAGGCGTGTCATCATCGGTTTTTACTCTATGCGCACGATATATCCGCGGAGGTACTCGCTCTCGGGCATCGTGATCAGGACGGGGTGATCCGCAGGCTGATGGCACCACTCGACGATGCGCACCTTGCGCTTCGCATCCGTGGCCGCATCGGCCAGCACCTGGCGCAGCTCGGCATCCTGCATATGGTGCGAGCAGGTGTAGGTCGCGAGGAGGCCGCCGGGCACGAGCCGTTGCATGGCGCGGAGATTGATTTCCTTGTAGCCGCGGAGAGCACCTTCCAAGGCGCTCTTCGACTTGGCGAAGGGCGGCGGATCGAGCACGATCACATCCCAAAGGGCCTCGACGCTGCGGTCCGGTGCGTTGAACCAATCGAAGACATTGGCGACCTCAAACGTCGCCGTCGCGCCGACGCCCGCGCGCTCGGCATTACGCCGCGCTGCTGCGATGGCGTCTTCGGCACTGTCGAGGCCGAGCACTTCAGTCGCACCAGCGCGAGCAGCGTGCAGGGCAAAGGCCCCTTGGTTGCAAAAGGCATCCAGCACCCGGGCGCCCCGGCAGTACTTGGCCACCGCGCTGTGCTGCTGCCTCTGATCGAGATAAAAGCCCGTCTTCTGCCCGCTTTGCAGATCGAGCCAGTAGTCAAAGCCTTCGATGGACACCCAGCGGGGTTCCCAAGGCTTG
Source organism: uncultured Opitutus sp. (assembly GCA_964480585.1). Classification (GTDB taxonomy): domain Bacteria; phylum Verrucomicrobiota; class Verrucomicrobiia; order Opitutales; family Opitutaceae; genus ER46. Next base: position 95,585 of record CAYZPV010000009.1, read on the forward strand.
CCCGAGCGCGTGTGCACCTCGAGGCGCAGTCCCTCGAGCCGGCGAATGGTGGCATCATTGCGGAAGATGATCTCCGCGGGCTTTACCAGCTCCGCCAGCACATCGCCAATGAGCGCCGACCGCTTTTCCATCGCGAGCGTCTGGATCTGCACGACAAGGGTGTCGCCAAACTGATCGACAACCACGCCCGGCAGATCATCCGACTCACTCCACACCAGGCGGCGCGAGGTATCGGGAGCGCGGCGAGCAAGCGCCCGCTCGAGCGCAGTGCGCAGGTAGGCGGCATCGAGCGTCACGCGCTCACGACTGAGGCGGCGCCAGACGATCTGCGACTTGGAATTATAGATGCCGCTGCCGATGAAGCGGCCGGTGCGATCGCGGCACTCTACGACCTCGCCGTCGTGCTCCGCAGGGAGCAGGGCCTCCACCTCGTTGGTGAAGACCCACGGATGGCCATTAACGGAGCGAGGCCGGGCGTTGGAACGGAGCTTGAGCGATGGTTGCTGAGCCACGCGCACACCGTGGCGCGAAAGCGCCAGCCCGCCAGCCAAATGCGTCGCCGATCAGGCAACCGACTTTTCGAATCGGCGGTCGGCTCCGCAGCTTTACTCCGCTCAGCCTTCGTCGTCCATGCAGTCGTTTTCGACAGGGACGCGAGCAGCAATCCACGTAAGGGCCATGCCCAGTACCAGGATCAGCGAGAGGTAGACGCCTATGGATAACAACGCCTTCATTGGGGTAGGTAAATCGGTCGTTCGGGGTGTAGCTTAAGCGAAAAACGAAAAAACTCTAGCGGGAGCCTGTCGCCGCTGCCGGCAAAGTCCTCAAATAGGTCCAGATCGCGCGGAGTTCCGTGTCATCAAGACCGCCAAAAGCTCGTGGCATGGCTGGATGGAGTTCGGTCCCATCGGGCCGCTTGGCTGTGCGCATCACCGTGAGGAAGTCCGCCTCGCTCCACTTGGCGACACGGGCGTCGCCATGCGGCGTGAGGTTGGCGGCGGGCGGCCAGTCGGGCGGGCCCACCGCGATCCTGCCACCGGAGAAATTAGGGCCATGGCAGCCGATGCAGCCATTGGCCATATACCGGCCGTACTCGACGGAAACGGCGGGCGTCACCACGGCCGGCTTGAGATTGGCGTGGTCGAGCTCCTGGGCGGCGAGTTTGATCTGGCCGGCCGCGGTAAGCATCCGGGCGATGGGGCCGAGATCGATAGGACCACGCGCGCGGTCGATCGCCGGCAGGGAGCGGAGGTAAGCGATGAGTGCGCCAAGATCCGCATCGGAAAAAATGGCGTATTCCGTCGAGGGCATCAAGAAGAGCCCCCGGCCATCCGGCGCCACGCCATGGCGGATGGCTCGTACGAAATCTTCATCCCGATAGTCGGTGCCGAGGCCGCCTTGGCCGCGCGTGAGGTTGGGGGCATCGACCCGCCCCATGGCCGGGTTTTCGAAGACAGTTTTGCCCCCGAAATCAGCCCCGTGGCAGTCCGCGCATCCTCGCGTCGTGGCGATATGCTTGCCCCGGGCGATCGCCTCGGGGCCGGCGGGTATCGGAGGCATTTTGACGACCACCGGATACTTTTTGCCCAGGATGGAGCCGCTCTTGAAGTAGATGTAGCCTGCCGAGAGGGCGATGGCCAGGACGCAAGCGCCCAGCGCATAAAGCGCAATCTTGAGCAAAGTCTTCATGTGGCGCGAGTAGCTCGCGCGAAAGCCCGCGCCACTTCAAGCGCCGCGTGATGCGGAGAATACCTTAGGCGCGATGCGTAAGCTCCCCTGCTTTTCCCTTGCCGCTCCGAGCCTCCGCCTAAGCATCGCACGACCGTGGTTCCCGACTCCGACTATCGCATCAAGCTCCAGGTCTTCGAAGGCCCGCTCGACCTCCTGCTTTTCCTCATCCGGAAAAACGAGCTCGATATCTACGATATCCCGATCGAGTCGGTCACGCACCAGTACATCGATGCGTTGCACTCGATGCAGCAGCTCGACCTCGAGGTGGCCGGGGAGTTTTTCGTGATGGCCGCCACGCTCATGGAGATCAAGAGCCGCATGCTCCTCCCGCGCGGCCAGCACGCCATCGACCCCAATGCCGACGATGAGGAGGTCGATCCGCGCTGGGAGCTCGTGCATCAGCTCCTCCAGTACAAGAAGTTCAAGGATGCCTCGGTGAAGATCGCCGAGCTGATCGAGAACCGCCAGAATCTCCTCCCCCGCCACGTCCCCGAGCTCAACGCCGATCTCACCGAGCGCCCGCTCAAGAGCGTGGACCGCATCGAGCTCTGGAATGCCTTCAACATCGTCCTCCGCCGTCTCGCCGAGAAGCTCGTCGTGGGGGAGATCCACGACGAAAGCGTCACCGTCGCCGACCAGATGGAGTGGATCCTCGAGCGCACGCAGACAGCGAAGACGTTTATCTTTTCCGATCTCTTTCCCGAAGGTGTCACACTGCGCCGTCTCGTCGCCACCTTTCTCGCGGTGCTCGAGCTTACGCGCTTGAAGAAGCTGCGCGTGCGGCAGGTCGAGGCCTTCGCCGAGATCATCGTGGAGGCCGTCGTCGCCGAGCCTGCACCCGCACCCGAGGCCGCTCTGGCCGCGGCGCTCCAACCGGCCGCCGATGGAGCCGCCCCCGTCGCCGCTACCCCGGAAACTGTGCCCGCCGAGTCACCGCTTGCGGCAGCTCCGCAGCCAGCGCCAGCCGAGGAGCGGGCGGCTGTCGCTACCGAGGCCATCGCAGAGATCCCTCGCGTCGTGGAGCCGCCCGCACCCATCGAGCCCGAGCCCTCCCCTCCGCCAGCGGCTTCTAGCGCCGAGCCCAAGCCGGGCGACTTTGCAGGCGCCGAGCCCGTGCCTGAGGCGCCGCCGACGGAAAAGGAAAAGCCGCTTGAAACTCCGCCCAACCCGCCCACGGTGAGCGCGTGAGCAAAGATTCCAGCAAGCCCTCCCGGCGCAAGCGACAGCCCGCGCCCAAGCCCGCGCAGAATGCCAAAGCCGGCCTGCTCGGCGTAGGCTTGGACAACGAGGATGGGCACAAGCGCGTCACCACCGGCGAGAAATTCGTGCTGGTGGGCGGCTCGCAGGAAACTCACGAGACGATGACCGAGACCGTCGTGAAGACCTTCGAGGAGCTGAAGCGCCGCTCCAAACACCTCGAAACTGTGGACCCGCGCGAGCTCGCCGAGATCCTCGACAAGTCTCGCCCCCGCTAAAGGCGCGCCTGGCAATGCGCCACCCAGCCCAGCGCCCGGAGCATGATGATCACTCGTCTGTGCCGTCTTGGCTCGTAGGGCTCTGCGGACTAGCCGCAGTTGCATCCGTGCTGTTTTCCATTCTCTTGTTTCTAAACCGATAATCACCATGTCCGAAAAGATCGCCAACCTCACCACCGAGACGTTCAAAACTGCTGTCGCTTCCTCGACTACTCCACTGCTGGTCGATTTCTGGGCTCCGTGGTGCGGCCCCTGCAAGGCGATCGCTCCTATTCTTGAAGAGCTGGCCACCGAGCTCGACGGCAAGCTCTCGATCGCCAAGGTGAATGTCGACGAGGCCGACACCATCGCGGCGGAGTATGGCATCCGTGCCATCCCGACGATGATCCTTTTCAAGGGCGGCAAGGTCGTGGAGACGCTGGTCGGCGCCTCCAACAAGCCGGCACTCAAGGCCAAGCTCGCGGCTCATCTCGCCGCCTAAGCGGGCTTAATCGCCCAAAATGACCCAGCCCGGTTGGCTCCGTGCCCGCCGGGCTTTTTTGTGTTGTTGCGAGGGCAACAGCCACCGCTCGCTACTACCGCCCGACTACGAGGCCGACCGCGAGCAGAAGTGCATACAGCGCGAGAAGCTTGCCGGTGTCGCCGAGCAGCTTGATCAATTCGAGCGGCGCCTTGCTTTCGCGGAGCCGCCGCACGTGCGACCAGGCAAGCGGCGCGAGCGTGAGCGGTAGCAGACACCAGAGCGTGAAGCCCCGCCCCGCGACGAGCGCCACCGGCACCACAGCCGCCATGAGCAGCGAACCCCCAAACTGCACGCGCGCCGCCCTGCGCCCAAGCCGCACGACGAGCGTGCGCTTTCCCGCCGCGGCGTCTGTGTCGGCATCGCGATAGTTGTTTACGACGAGGATGTTGGCCGAGAGCGCGCCGATCGCCGTGCCCGCGAGCAGGGTATCGAGCGTGACTGCGCCCGCCTGCACGAAATACGTGCCTCCCACCGCCACCAGCCCGAAGAAGATGAAGACAAACACGTCGCCGAGCCCGTGATAGGCCAGCGGATAAGGCCCGCCGGTGTAAGCGATGCCGCAGAGGATGCTGGTGACGCCGATCAGAAGCAGCCACGGCCCACCCCACAAAAGCAGCCCGAGCCCCGCCGCGAAGGCCGCCACGAAGGTGAAGATCATCGTACGCTTCATCGTCGCCGGCGAGACGAGCCCAGCCGCCACCGCGCGCCGCGGGCCGACGCGCGCGGCGGTATCGGCGCCTTTTACAAAGTCGAAGTAGTCATTGGCGAAATTGGTGCCAATCTGCACCAGGAGCGCAAAGACCAGACAGAGCACTGCAGCCCCGCCGACCAGCCTGCCATCGTGCCAAGCCAACGCCGTCCCCACGAGCACGGGGGCCACCGCGGCGGGCAACGTACGAGGCCGCGCGGCGCCCAGCCAGATTTCCCAGAAACCCAGGGTCGTTTCAACCGGCCTCATGCAGTCCGGAGATTTTCATGTGTGCGACTCCATCACGGTCATTTCGGACCCTCGCACACAACTCTCAACTCCCAACTTACGCCCCAGAGGGAGCTTTCCGGGTAAAGACCACCAAGGGCCGCCGCAGGAGCAGACTGAGCAGCGCGGGCATAAAACACATCAAGCCAGCAAAGATTGGAAAAAGACGCTGGGCCTCGTGCAGAAAAAGCCCGTAGACCACGAGTACGGCTGCATAAAAGATCAAGAAGGCCTCCCCGTTGCCAAACATCGGGCTCACTGCCCATACGAGGATGAATGCAAAAAGCGCGGCCCACGGTCCGCATAGCGCGACCGATAGGCCTGCGAGGAAGAACACCGGCGCGTAAAAACTCAGATGTCTCCGCTCAAAACGGACCATCTGGATGACCACCGCCACCAGCAGGACTGCGAGCTGCGCCAGCAATGCGAAGCGACCATCGTTGCGCGCAGCCGCATCGCCCGCCTGGATAGCGCCTTCGATCGCAAAGCCGCCCACGATGGCGACTGCCCCCGCGGCGCCGCGCAGCAGATCGATATAATTGCGCGGCTTGGCAAACTCCCGATAGCTGGGCCGGGGGTCACCAGGCTCGCGCGCCTTCCACGGCTCCTCACCGCCCGAGGACTTTTTTCTCCGGTGGTGACCGATCACTTTTCCGCGCCGCAGCCACTGCCGAGGAATCCAAAGCAAGGCTAGGCCGACGCAGAGCTGGGGGATGTCGACGTACATATTGAAGCGCCTCCAGCAAGCAGGATGCATTCCCGTCTGTCAAAGATAGACCCCCACTCAGTCCCTGCGGCACGCAGTCGTCACCCTCTGTCATTCTGCCGTGGAGCCTGCCCAGCCCCCCCGAGCTCCCGCTCCAGATCTTTGATGCGCTCGCTCACGATCTGGGTGCCTTCATCGCCCGCTGGCAGCGTGAGCTGAAATTGCCGTAGCCACGCCAGCGCCTCCGCTTTGCGGCCCATTCGGCGCAGCAGCTCCGCGTAAAGGCGTCCGGCATAGAGGGGTGCATTCGGCTGCTCGCTCGCCATGCGGTAGCTTTCCGCCGCAGCGGACATGTCGCGCAGGCGGTTGAGCTGGATATTGGCCCGCTCGATCCACAGCTCCGCGCTCCGCGGATGGAATGCCGCCGCCTGATCCAGGTGCCTCAGTGCCTGCAGAGCCTGCTCCCGGCCTATGCGCTCCTGCACACTCTCCGGCGTCGTCTCGTAGCCGCCCGCCAGCATGATTCGCCACGAGGCCAGGTCGTAGGCCACGATGCGCGCGCCATTGACCCAGAAATACACCGGCCGCGGGTCGATGCTCGTCACCAATCGCACCAAGGTTTCCACCCCCGGCAGATCGTACTTTTCCCACAGCACGTACATCCGCACCCAGACTGCATCGGCCACGAGCGCGCGAAAGCCGCCGAGCAGCGCCAGCGTGACGCCCTGCCCTGCCGCCGCCAGCGATGAATCCAAGCGCAGCGCCGGCTGCCGCTCGCGGGCCGACGCCCACACCGGCCGCGCCAGCCGCTCGAGTGCGAGCCCCGCCACCGCGAGCGTCGCGATGATCACTGCCAGGGTGCGCAGGCGCGGGAGCGTCATATCTCGCGTCTCCGAAAACTGAATACAGCCAGCCCCCCGGCCACGAGGATGTAGCCCAGGGCATAGAGCGCGATGCGCGCGATGTCTCCGCCCACCGGGGCCTCGGAGGCGACCAGCGTATCGGCGAGCGCGAAGAGCTGGAAATTGGGAAAGATCGCCGCGATGCCGCGGCCCAGCACCTCGCCTGCCAGTGTGCCACCGCGCGCGTACGCGTCCTGCGCGAGATACTGCAGGTGGCAGATCACAAGGATGAAGAAACCCGTCACGATCGTGAAAAGCTGGGTCTGGGCGAAGCTCGCCACCAGCAGCACAAAGGCCGCAAGCACCGAGAGCTTCATCCACTGCAGCAGGCCCGAGAGCGCCACCGTGGCGTAGCTGATGGCCCGCGCTCCCCGAAACATATCGGGAAACTGCTGCATCAGCTCACCCTCCCGCCACCACAATACGCCGATGAGAAGCGCCGTCAGCAGGGAGCAAAAGGCTCCCGCCACGGCAACCACGCCGAGATATTTCCCAAGCACAAACTCCGTCCGCCAGACTGGCTTGGCAAGCAGGGTGAGCGCGGTGCGGTTTTCGATCTCGCTGAAGAAGAGCTGCGCCGACGCCGCCACCGTGAGCGCCGCGCCGAAGAAAGCCATCGCGCCAAAACCGCAATCCGCCAGAAACTTCAACTCGGGGGCTCCGAAATTGAAATCGCGAAACCACCGCGCGCCCAACACCAGCGCCAGCGCGAGGAACAGCAGGAAATTGAAGAGCCGCTGCCGCGATGCCTCGAGCAGCGTGTTCTGGGCGATCAGCAGCGCGCGCTCCCAGGAGAATGACACCCGCGCGGCGCTCATTTCTCCTGCCCCTTCCCCACTCGCTCCAGAAAGATCCGATCCAGCCGAGAGCGCGGCGTCTCCACCGCCTCCAGCGAGCGTCCGCGCGCCGCGAGCCACGCGCGGAGCTCGGCAAGCTCTGTCGCCGAAAGCGCATCGATCACCAGCGCCTGCCGGTCGCTCCGGCCAACGAGGTCCTGCACTGCGCCCTCCACGATCAGTTTGCCCTTATCGAGGATCGCGACGCGATCGCAGATATCCTCGATCTGCCCGAGGAGGTGCGAGGTGATGAGAATCGTCTTACCCTCCGCCTTGAGCTTCAGGATAAGCTCCGAGATAGCCGCCGAGCCCACAGGGTCCACTCCCGCGGTCGGCTCATCGAGGATTAGCAGGCGCGGATCGTGCACCATCGCCTGCGCAAGTCCCACGCGCTGGAGCATTCCCTTGGAGTATGTGCCCACGCGCCGGTCTGCCGCTTCGCTCAGCCCCACGATCGCGAGTACTTCCGCCACGCGCGCGTCGAGCCGGGGCCGCCCCAGCCCGCACATGCGCGCGTAGAAGCGCACCAGCTCGCGACCCGTGAGGTGCCGGTAAAAATAGGGCGATTCCGGCAGGTAGCCGACATCGCGCCGCGCCTCCACCCGGCCGCTGGGCACACCAAAGACCCGGCACTCACCCCCGGTAGGCTCCAACAAGCCCAGCAACAGCTTGATCGTCGTGCTTTTGCCCGAACCATTGGGCCCCAAAAGCCCGTAGATCTCACCTCGCCGCACCCGCAGCGAAACATGGTCGACGGCGCGCAGCTTCACGCCGCGCAGTCCCACGGCAAAATCCTTCACCAGCCCGCAAACCTCCAACGCGGCAAGCGCCTCGGCGGGCGACCCTGCGGCATGCGTGTGAGTCATCGGAATTACTTGATCACAAACCCCGTGAACTGCGCCGGGCGCTTCCCGCCCGACCGCTCCACCTTCCGGATATAGCCATGCATCTTTTCCTCCACCGCGGCCACAAAGGCCTCGATCTCCGCTCGTGCGCCCTCGGCCTCGAGCTGCACCCGGCCATCGGCCAGATTGCACACAAACCCCGTCACCTCAAACTCCTTGGCCACCTGCCGTGTGGCGTAGCGGAACCCCACCCCCTGCACATGGCCGGTGAAGAAAACAGTTTCGTGATGCACATCAGGCATGGTCTATGCGTAGGGGTGATGGATGAGGAGCTGTTGCGGAAAATCCCAACCAGCTCCACATTGGAAACGTAAACGCCAAAACTCAAAACCCAAAACCGGCTGATGGCGCAAACCGCGCTTGCATTTCTCGCCGGCCCAAGCTCAGTGTCCCCTCCAAGCGATGAGCAACTTCGATTCCGACGGCAGCTCAGAAAATCAGTGGGAAGATCGCGGCGATCTGGCGTGGAACGAGTTCGATTGGGAGCGCTACTTGCGCGAACAGGATCAGACCATCCAGCGCTACCTCGGCTTCTACGAGGCCGTCCAGACGCCCGACCGCATCGACCGTGTGGCCGAGCAGATGCACTGGGGCACCAATGACTGGAGCAACGATGGCGACCTCGCCGACGATGACGATGAGGACGACGACGAGGATGATGTCTACACGCTCCACAAGAACCCTATTTTCATCGCCACCAAAGCGATCTACCTGAGCCTGCACCAAGGCTGGCAGGCCATCGCGGGCGATGCCACCAAGGTCCCGCAGCCGCTCGCCCTCGCCCTCCAAGCCTCGCTGCACCGTGGGGAGGAGCAGGCTGTGCAGGCGATCCACGCCCTCGACTTTGGCGACTATGCCATGGCTGTGAGCCTCTTCAAGCGCGCCCTTAGTGCGCTCAATGGCTCGCTCGCCCTTCTCAACGATGAAGCCGCGCTTCGCCACCGCGCCGTGAAACAGTGGCGCGACCCCGCGCTCGCTCGCTTCTTCGACCTGCGTGAGATCTGGCTTCGCGTCATCGCCGAGTGCCGCGAGGAACTCGAACGCCCCGTCGAAGACGACGACGAAGAGTGAGAACCGCCACCAGCATTGGGGTATAGCTCTACCCAGCCCGCTCCTTCTCGAGCGGGCTTTTTGTTTTCCTCGTGCCGCCCAGCACGAGACCGTCCCCGATCCCAATTCCCTAAAAATCCCCCTTGCACTTTCCCAACGCGCCGTTTCGCTCTCGCCTCTGGTTTAAGGAGAGGTGGCTGAGTGGCCGAAAGCGGCGCTTTGCTAAAGCGTTGTAGGTGTAAAAGCCTACCGGGGGTTCGAATCCCCCCCTCTCCGCCAGTTTCTTTATAAAACGCGCTTCTCCAATTAGAAGCGCGTTTTGTTTTTCATGTGTTCTGCAGATTAGCTTCCATCGAGGAGCATCCCAGAGAATGCAAGGATACGACGAGCGGGATCGACTAGCACACCGACCGGGGCAGTCAGCACCATGCTCAAAAGATCATCGTGCGGTCTCCATGCTGCGCTGGAGTTCGCGCAATCCTCGCGTCAGCGGCAGCCGGGAGCCGTCGGTGAGATGGACAATATACTCGTTGTTCGCCACGTGCTGTACCTCCCGGATGTTTTCCAAATTGACGATGGCGGAACGGTTGATGCGGAAAAATCTCCAGGATTCCAACTCCGCGCTGAGTGACGATAGCGTGCGCCGGAGGACGTAGTTTCCATTCGGAGTGTGGAGGACGACGTAGTTTGCCGCCGACTCTATCCAGACGATGTCGACGATCTTTACCACGAGGTAGCGGCTCCCTGCTTTGATGAAAAACTTGTCGGGCGCGTTGCCTTCGCCGGTTTGAGCCCGCCCTGAAAATTGCGAGCGTACGCGGTCGATTGCCATCGTGAGGCGCTCGCGGGAGAAGGGCTTCAACAGATAGTCGACCGCATCGAGCACAAACGCATCCACGGCATGCTGCGCGTGCGCGGTCGTGAAGATCGCGTTTACAGCGTACTTGTCGCGAATGGTCCGGAGGACGGAGAAGCCGTCGGTCGCCGGCATCTGGACGTCGATGAAGAGCAAGTCTGGCTCCTCCTCCAGGCAGACTCGGATCGCATCATCTCCATTTTCGGCTTCGCCCACGATCTGGATGTCGGCCTCTTGCGACAATAGGCCACGCAACTTTTCGCGGGCGGGAGGCTCGTCATCTACAATCACTACACGGATGCGTTTCATTCCTGAGAACGGCGAAGTTTCCTGGATTTTCTATTGAGGAGTGAGCCGCGCACCATCGGGCACACCTCCTCGTCACGGTCGTCGGCAGACGCAGGGCGCACCGGTTTGACGCTCAAGCCGGAGCGCACCACGACTCGCAAATAGCTTCGAAGTTTCATCGAAATGTAGGTTGTCGCGAGTAGCGAAGTGCTCTGGCGCGGTCGCGCAGGGCGAGCGAGACGCGGCTTGGTTGCTTTTGTTTCAAACAAGGGACCAAGCGCGTCTAAACCGGGATTAATGCTGAAGCACTGCGGCGACAGCGGCGATGACACGGAAACCAGCCGAACTTTCTCCAGACATCGGCGTCAGACCGGCGCTATGCCCCGAAGGGGGCGCTTCTGGCATGACGCGCGGCTCCGCCCTCTTTATTCTTACTCAGGCACTCTGCTGGTGCGGACTCGCTTTTGCTTTCGCCGTCTTGCTGGATTTAACGGGGCCTTTCGAAATCGATGAAGCGCTGCGGCTCTCCTCCGCCAATTGGCTGCCGTGGATCGTCTACACGCCGCTGATTTTCTGGCTGGCCGGGCGCTACCCGATCAGCCGCAAGAACTCGTTGCGGAACATCGCGATCCATTTCGCAGCAGGTATCATCATCACGGCGTCGTCGATCGCGATCATGATGTGGGCGTCGCCACCGAGGCTGCGCTTGCGCGCGCTCGAGCCGCGCGGCCCCGGCTTCGAGATGCCGCGCGACGTCCTCCTGCCCGCTCCGCCGCCGTTTGCAGACGACAGGCGTCCGCCACGGCCACCGACGTTCATGCTGGCCTTCCGCGGCAATTTCGGAATCTCGATCTACCTCGTCGTTCTCTGTGCCGCTCACGCAGTCCGCTACCGGCAGAGAGCCGAGGCGCGGGACAAGCTCGCGCTGAAACTCGCTTCGGACCTGCACCAGTCGCGACTCGAGTCACTGCGCCTGCAGCTCAATCCCCACTTCCTCTTCAATACGCTCAATGCGGTCTCCGCCTTCGTGGCGCGCGATCCGGAGAAAGCCGATGTGCTGATCGATGCCCTGAGCGCCCTGCTGCGCGCTTCGCTCGAGGAGCACGACGATGAGGTGCCGCTCGCGCGTGAGCTCGAATTGCTCGACCTATACCTCACCATCGAGAAAGCCCGCATGGGCCGGCGGTTGCAGGTCGAGTTGCTGGTCGATGCGGGACTGGAGGCAGCCCTGGTGCCGCCGCTGCTTCTCCAACCGCTGGCAGAAAACGCTGTTCGCCACGGCATCGAACCCCGCACCGCCGGCGGCAAAGTCACCCTCACCGCCCGTCGTGATGGCGACAGCCTGCGCTTAGCGGTCATCGACAACGGCATCGGCCTCGACAGCGCACAGCCAGCGGGCCGGCGCGGCATCGGGCTCCAGAACACCGCGGAACGCATCCGTGGACTCTACGGCACCGCGGCGCAATTTCAGATTATTTCGCCGGTCGAGGGCGGCGTCCGCGTCGAGCTCAAGCTCCCGTACCACACCGATTTGGGGCGCGTGAGCGCGGATCAGAGACACACCTCCGCCGACCGCAGCCTCGCGCCCGAGTCTCGTCCCGCGAACCGGGGTGGCGAAACGCCCTGCTGAATCCCCGTACAGGTTTATCCCGGTTTCGCCCCGTTTTAGCGGCAGTACGCCCCAGTTCGATAGCGGGTGCGGGTGAAATGGCGGACTGTCGGGCCCATGACAAGGCACCCGCAGGTAAAAACCGTTTTCCAGTGGCTCTCCGCCGGCTTGGCCTCAGCTGCCCTGGCCTTTGCACAGACCGACACGTCCCACGCGCGCCGCATCTCCGAAATATCTCTCCGCGGGGCGATCAAGCAGGCGCTGGCCCGCAACTTCGATCTTCGTGTCGACCGGCAGGAAGGATTGCTCGCGCAGGCCCAGCTCGAGAGCGCCACCGCCGCCTATGTGCCCACCGTACGCCTCGGGGTGGATTGGACCCGCAGCCAGGATCCCATCGCGACCTCGCTCGGCACGGGCGAAAGCGAGTCCGACAACACGGCGTGGACCGGCGGCGTCAGCGCGCTGCTGCCCTCGGGCGGCACGCTGGACTTCGCGTATTCACTTTCCGGCGACAAAGGCTCCGAGACGATCGGCGCCACGAGCGCGCTCTTCAGCACCTCGCGAGGCACCCTGGGCCTGATCTCGCTCAGTCAGCCGCTGCTCAAGGGCCGCCGCATCGATGGCGCCCGGCTCACGATCCGGCAGCGCAAACTCGATGTGCGCAATGCCGAGTTGGTCGCCAAGGCCAGCGCCATCGATACCGTCGCGGCAGTTGAGCAGGCCTACTACCAGCTGGTCGCTGCGCGCGAGACCGTCAAAGTCCGCGAGGCCGCGCTTGGCCTCGCCCAGCGCACCGTCACCGACACGCTCTCGCGGCGCGAGATCGGCATCGTCGCTCCGCTCGAGGAAAAGCAGGCGCAGTCTTCCGCAGCCACCGCCGAGGCCGATGTGATCAGCGCCCGGCAGTCCGTCCGCGAGCGCGAGAATGCGCTCAAGACGCTGATCTCGGATTCGTTCAGCGATCTCTCCGGCGTGGAGCTCGTACCCAGCGATCCGCTGACCTCCGAGACGGCCACCGTAGACTACGGAGCAAGCGTGGACCGCGCGCTCGCCAACCGCCCCGAGCTCGCCCAGCTCGATCTCACCGTCGACGCACGCGAGCTCACCGTCGCCTACCAGCGCGATCAGCGGCTGCCGCAGCTCGATGTAGTCGGCGGTTACGGCGTGACCGGCTCCGCCACGAGCAACTCCGGCGTGCTCTCCCAGTGGCGCGACCGCAACCACCCCTACTACACCGTCGGCGTACAGGTATCTTTCCCGTGGAACAACAAACGCGCGCGCAACGACCTCCGCTCCGCAGAGGTGCAAAAGCGCCAGGCCGAGCTGCGCGCGCAGCAGCAGCGCGATATCGTGCGCTCGCAGATCGACACGGCTGTCGCCGCGGTGCGCGCGAGCTTCGAGCGCATCGGCGCCACGCGCCGTGCTCGCGAGTACGCCCAGACGGCGCTCACCGCCGAGCAGGAAAAGCTCAACGCGGGCGGCAGCACCAATTTCACCGTGCTGCAGTTGCAGCGCGACCTCACGGCCGCTCGCGCCAGCGAGCTCTCCGCTCTCGCCGACTACAACGCCGCGCTTTCCGCCCTGCGCCAGCGCGAGGCGACGACCCTCGAGCGCTGGAATCTCAGCATCCAGTCGACCGACACCCTCTCACAACCCAATCGCTAACCGTCCGCCCGCCGCCCTCCTCCCATGATCAAACGCACTCTCCCCTGGGCTCTCGCCCTCATCGTCGCCGCAGGCGCATTCCTGTGGTGGCGCAAATCCCAGACCGCCCAAGCCAGCGGCGCGGTCGTCTACCGCACCGTCGCAGCCCAGCGCGGCGACGTCACGCAATCGGTCGCCGCCAGCGGCACGCTGAGCGCGATCACCACCGTGGAGGTCGGCAGCCAGGTATCCGGTCAGATCGAAAAGCTGCACGTCGACTTCAACACGCCCGTGAAGCAGGACCAGCTCATCGCCGAGATCGAACCATCGACCTACGAATCACGCGTGCTGCAGGCCGAAGCCGATCTCTCAAGCGCCAAGTCCACCCTCCAGCTCCGTGAGCTCAATGCGCGGCGGGCAGCCGATCTCTTGAAGAAAGAGCTGATCTCGCAGGCGGACCACGATCAGACGCAGACCGAGCTCCGCCAGCAGGAGTCGACCGTGCGCATCAAGGAAGCCGCGCTGAAGAGCGCCCAGGTCGACCTCGGCCGCACCAAGATCCGCTCGCCCATCGACGGCGTGGTAATCTCGCGCGATATCGATATCGGCCAGACGGTGCAGGCCAGCTTCTCGGCGCCCAAGCTCTTCACGCTCGCGAAGGATCTGCGTGAAATGCAGATTACCGCGAGCGTCTCCGAGGCCGACATCGGCACCGTGGCGGCGGGCCAGAAGGTGAGCTTCACGGTCGACGCATTTCCCGGCCAGACCTTCAACGGCACGGTGCGCGAAGTGCGCAATAATCCCACGACCACCAACAACGTCGTGAACTATTCCACGATGATCGACGTGCGGAATCTCGATCTGAAGCTCCGCCCCGGTATGACGGCCAATGTCACGATCATCACCGCGCGCCGCACCGGCGTCATACGCGTGGCCAACAGCGCGCTGCGCTTCCGCCCGCCGGAGGGCGCCGCCGTAGTGAACGCAGCCGGCTCGGCCGAAGCCTCCGCGCCTGCGGCGCCTCCTGCCAATGGCCCGAATCTCGACGAACTGCCCGCCGAGGTGCGCGAGCGGATGCTCGCCAACTTCGACAAGAACAAGGACGGCCAGCTTGACGGCGATGAACGCAAGGCCATGCGCGAGCAGATGCAGGCCCGCAAGGGCATGGGCGGAGCTGGCGGACCCGGCAGCTTTGGAGGTGGCCCGGGTGGTGGCGCAGGTGGCGGTGGCATGGCTGGTAGCTCCACGGCCGGCGCCCAGCGCCCGCGCGCGCAAAACTCCTCCGCACCGCAGACGCGCACGGTGTATGTCGTCGCCGGTGCTTCGGCTGCCGGTGCCCGCGCGTCGGGCACGCTGACCGCCACGACCGTCCGCACCGGGCTCAGCGACAGCGGCAATACGGAAATCATCTCAGGTCTCGAAGAAGGCGCTGTCCTCGCCACCGGCACCACGACCGCCGCAGCCGAACCGCCCGCGGCAGCCACCACCACCAATCCTTTCGCCCCTCGCCCGCCGACGGGTAAGAGCCGCTAACCGCCATGCATCCCGTCATCGAACTTCGCGATCTGCACCGTATCTACGATACGGGCGCGACGCCCGTTCACGCCGTGCGCGGCGTGAATCTCCGGATCGAGCGCGGCGAATTTGTCGCCGTCATGGGCTCCAGCGGCTCCGGAAAATCCACCCTCATGAACATGCTCGGCTGCCTCGATCGGCCGACGCGCGGCAGCTTTTTCCTCGACGGCATCGACGCCTCCACGCTCGACAGCGATGCGCGCGCCGCCGTGCGCAACACCAAGATCGGCTTCGTCTTCCAAGGTTTCAACCTGCTCAATCGCACCACGGCGCTGGAGAATGTGGAGCTGCCCATGCTCTATTCGCAGCCGGGCCTCCCCGGCCGCGAGATGCGTGCCCGTGCCGAGCGCGCGCTCGAGCTGGTGGGTCTGGCCAAGCGCATGGACCATGTCCCTAGCCAGCTCTCCGGCGGGCAGCAGCAGCGCGTCGCCATCGCCCGCGCGCTCGTGCTCCAGCCCTCGCTGATCCTCGCCGACGAGCCCACGGGCAATCTCGATACCCGTACGAGCATCGAGATCATGGGCGTGTTTCAGCAGCTCAATGCCGCAGGTATCACGATCGTGATGGTCACGCACGAGCTCGACATCGCCAACTACACCCGCCGCGTCGTCGTCATGCGCGACGGCCGCGTACGCTCTGACAAGCCGGTCAATCCGCGCCTGATCGCTTCCGAAGAAATCATCAAACACGAGGCCGCCGAAGCCGCCGCCAATCTGGGCGACGAAGCCGCCGCCATCTCCACGCCATGAAACAGATCCTCTCCCTCTTCCGCGTCGCGATCCGCGCCCTCCGGCGCAATGTGCTGCGCACGCTGCTCACCATGCTGGGCATCATCATCGGCGTCGCGGCGGTGATCGCGATGGTGAGCATCGGCACCGGCGCTCGCGTGCAGGTGGAAAAGTCCGTCGCAAGCCTCGGGCAGAACGTGATCATGGTCATGGCCGGCGGCAATTCGCGCGGCGGCGTCTTCTCCGGCATGGGCGGTGCGCCGACGTTGACCGTCGAGGATGCCGAGGCGATCCGCACCGATGTCGATGGCGTCGGCTTTGTGAGCCCCGAGTCGCGCGGCTCGGCGCAATTGACCCAAGGCAACCTCAACTGGAACGTGCAGATCTCCGGTGAGAGCGAGGAGTATCTCGACATCCGCGCCTGGCCGCTGGCCGAGGGGGACTTCTTCAGCGCCGAAGACGTGAAGTCTGGCGCGCGGGTGGCGGTGCTTGGCAAGACGACCGTGAAAAAGCTCTTCGAGGATGCGTCGCCCATCGGCGAGACGATCCGCATCAAGAACGTGCCCTTCACCGTGGTCGGCGTGCTCTCTGCCAAAGGCTCCAATATGATGGGTCAGGACCAGGACGACACCGTGATCGTGCCGTACACGACCGCGATGCGCCGCCTCTTCGGGCAGACCAATCTGCGCTCGATCAACGTGAGCGCCGCGACGGCCTCGGAGATCGAGAATGTCTCCCAGCAAATCACCGAGCTTCTCCGGCAGCGGCACCGCATCCAACCCGGCCGCGAGGATGATTTCATGATTCGCACGCAACAGGAGATCACGGAGTTTGCCACCTCGACCTCGAAGATCATGACCGGCCTGCTCGGCGCCATCGCGGGGGTGTCGCTGCTCGTCGGCGGCATCGGCATCATGAATATCATGCTCGTCTCCGTGACGGAGCGCACCCGCGAGATCGGCATCCGCCTCGCCGTGGGGGGTCGCAAGCGCGACATCCAGCGCCAGTTTCTCCTCGAAGCGGTGCTGCTCAGCCTCGTCGGCGGCCTCATCGGCATCGCCGCTGGCATCGGCGCCTCAAAGATCGTGGCCTCGCAGCTCAACTGGCCCGTGCTCACGCCGACCTCGGCAATCGTGGGCGCCTTTGCGTTCAGCGCGGCGATCGGAATCTTCTTCGGCTTCTACCCGGCGCGAAAGGCCGCGCAGCTCGACCCGATCGAAGCGCTGCGCTACGAATAATCGCCGGCCTGCGACAACGTCGCCATTGCCCGCCGCGAAAGGATCGCCACGCTTCCCGCCATGGCTCACGCGCCCGCCCCCGTCACAGCCGCTGCCACCGAACCGGGTTCGGCCGATCATGGCCTTTCGAAAAAACAGCTGCTGGCCCAATGGCTGTTTCTGCCGCTGCTGTGGGTCGCGGTGATCTTCGTCTCGGTGGCGCAGAGCCAGGCCACGCGTGACACCGAGTTTGAGGTGGCCCTCTTTTTCGCCGTGCTCGAGTGGGGCCCGTGGGTTCTCCTGTCGCCCTTCGTCGTCTGGATCGCGCGCCGCATCCAGATCGACGGACGCAACTGGCTTCGGACCATGCCGGTGCATGCGCTCGCTGCCATCGCAGTGGCCTGGCTCACGGTGGAGCTGGGCGATCTCGCGCTCTCCTCCGGGGTGCTGACCACACCCGAACGCAGCGCGGCGGGCCGCCCGCCAGGCGCGGACGAGCGCGGCGCCGGCAGTCGCAGCCCCGACAACCGGGGGCCGCAGCGCGGGCCGCCGCGCTTCATCCGCGCGCGCATCTCGATCCCGATCTACTGCGTCCTCGTCGCTGCCGTGCATGCCATCATCTATCATCGGCGCAGTCTCGAACGCGAACGACGCGCTCTGACCGCGGAGGCCCGCCTGGTGGAGGCCCGGCTCATCGCGCTGCAAACCCAGCTGAATCCCCATTTCCTCTTCAACACGCTCAACGCGATCTCCGGCCTCGTCTACACCGACCAGCGTGCCGCCGACGATATGATCTGCGGCCTCAGCGGGCTTCTCCGACGTGTCCTCGAAATATCCGAGCAGAAGGAGGTGAGGCTGAAAGACGAACTGGAGTTTATCGACCGCTATCTTGATATTCAACTGATCCGCTTCTCCGACCGGCTGAAGGTCTCACGCGATATGCCGGAAGATCTCGCGAGCGCCATCGTGCCCACGCTGATTCTTCAGCCCGTGGTGGAAAACGCACTGGTCCACGGCATCTCGCCACACGCGACGGGGGGTACCGTCACCATCGGCGCCGTCAGCAGCAACAACCGCCTCATCCTGACGGTCAGCGATCGGGCCAATCCAGGAGCAAGTTCCACAGCATCGAAGCGGGCAGGGAAAGAAGGCACGGGCGTGGGCAATACGCGCGCGCGCCTTGCGGCTCTCTACGGGAGCGACGCGAGTTTCCGCCTTGAGCCCATCCCGACCGGCGGCACTGCCGCCATCATCGAGCTCCCACTACGCTTCGCCTCGGCGTCATGAGCAAAATTCGTACGCTGATCGTGGACGACGAGCCGCCGGCTCGCGCGAAGGTCAGAAACCTCCTGAGCACAGAAGCCGACATCGAGATCGTCGGCGAGGCCGGCAACGGCGACGACGCCATCCGGCTGATCGGCGAACTGCGACCTGACCTGCTCTTCCTCGATATCCAGATGCCGGCCACCGACGGCGTTTCCGTACTACGCGCGGTAAAGGACGAGTGGCTGCCCTGCACCATCTTTACCACGGCCTACGCTGAGCATGCCGTGGAGGCTTTTACGCTCCATGCACTCGACTATCTCCTGAAACCCTACTCAAGGGAGCGCTTCTCCGATGCCCTCGCGCGGGCCCGGAAATCCCTCGCCACTGCGAGCGCATCCGCCGAGGGCGACTCGCGTGTGGCAGCCGCCTTGAGTGAGCCTGCGCTCGCCGCGAAGCCCACCGAGCGATTCCTGGTGAAGACCAACGATCGCTACATCGTCGTCCGCGCGGCGGAGATCGCCTGGATCGAAGCGGCCTCCAACTACGTTGTGCTCCACGCTGCCTCAGGAAATCACGTGCTGCGCAAGAGCATGGCGGCGCTTGAGATCGAACTGGATCCGAAACAGTTTTTCCGCAGCAGCCGCTCCTCGATCGTCAACCTCGACTTCGTGCGCGAGGTCCAGCCGATGACGGCCGGTGAACATATCATCCTCCTCCGCGATGGAGCGAGCGTGCCGCTGACCCGAGGATTTCGGGAGTTTCAGGAGCGCCTGCAGTCCGGGTCGTAACTCGCAAAATTACTCGCGCACTACGGTCGCCGCCGGCTCATCGAGGTGCGGTGCGGAGGAAGCTTGTTGAGACGTGTCCAAGCGAGCGTGCATCCACCATCGTGCAAGCACGGAGCAGATCCACGCGCCACAGCCCAGCACCACCGCCAGCAAAAGCCCTACGTGCAGGCTCAGGGCGGCTTCCTCCGTCGCCAGCACCACCGCATCGTGGAAATTATAATCGGTCAAAGCATACGCCGTCAGGAAATCCCCCAAAGACTCCGCCACCGCGCAGAGGACCAATCCGACTGAAATCATCGCGGCATGGCGCACAGGCGTCTGTCGCCGACGGCGCGAGCGGGTGGTCGTTTGTCGATACACTCTTTGGCTAGGGCCCACCATTACTAGGACGCTGCCACGCCGACATTGTTTGGCTCAAATTGGTGCTTCGCTCAGAAGAGCCGCGTTCGTCGGCCTTTACCTCACGATAGGCTCGCAGCCAAGCGCCCGCCGTTGATTGTCGGAGATTCCGGCTGGATCGACTTGGGCGCGGTGATTTGTACCGCCCCAACTCATATACTGGGTGCCAAAACGCTGATCGTGGCCCGTCGCGCGTAGCATCCGGTCGTAGGTCGCCGCCACGAGCCAGCGTGCCTGACTCCCGCCCCCGAGCAGCACGGCGCAGACCGCCAGTTCATGGGCCAGCAGATTGCCGGAATAGGATCCGCTTCGGTGGGTGACGAGAGCGGCAGCAAGGAAGTCTGCCGAGGTCCTCACTTCTCCTGCCTCGATGAGACGCGTCAGTTGCGCGAGTTTCCCGGCTTGGCGAGCCTGCTCAGTCGACGGAGACTCTGCGCTCGCGCCGGTGGTATCGGCATCGGCCAGCCGAGCAAGCTCGTCACTTGGCTTCAGCTCTCGAGCCAGCGCGCGCGCCTTTGCCGGATCCCGCAGGATCGCACGCACGCACGCGGGCGCGGCCGCCTCCAAGACGGCATCGGGCGCATCGCGCCTGACGCCAAAGCGCACCGGCCGACCAAGCGCCCGCTGAAGGCGATCCCATTCGCCGGCCAGATATTGCTGCGCCTCGTGACTGCCAAGGGCTGCGGCGCTGAGAATCAATTCGTACCGCACACGCGTGGCGCGAAAGGCGTTGTCCGTCACGTAGACGCACTTGCTGACCCGCAGAAACTCATCCGCCGTGGCGAGCGAGTTGCTTTCGACCAGCCGAATAGCCTGCTTGGAGCGCTCGGCGATCTCTGGCGCACGCCCCGGATCGGTCGGAGCGTTTGCTTGCGCCGCCTCCAATTCCTCCAACCGGAGAAGGCGCTCGCCGGTCTTGTACTCGATGGAGGCATGGGCGACCGAGAGCGCGGTCGCTAGAAAAACGGGAATAAGACGTGGGCAGTACACAAGGAGTATCGCGTGAGTATTCGCGATCAGGAGGACCTCTGACGCATCGCCGAAAGCGATTGTTTCGTGCGTGGGATGAATCGCCCTAGATTTGAAACGAAGAGATGAGCGCGAAGGGCGCGACGCATCGCGTGAAAGTCGCCCCGTTAACATCCGTGTTTATCCCATTTCGAAACGGACTCGTCCCCAGCTCATTCGGGTTTATCCCCATTCGCTTCAGCATGGGGAAAATCGCGTGTCACATGGCAGGATGCGTCGCTTTCTGCCTTCGAGCTTCGGCCTGTGTGCCGGTCTTCTTCTATACTCCACTGCCGTAGCCCAAGAGGAAGAGCAGCGCGCGCGCCCCCAAGTCGACATCCCGGATTTCTCCAATCTGGACGAGATCCTTTACGAGCCGAAGTCCACGATGGCTCTGAGTCTGCGCTATGTCGGCCGCGCGCAGGCCGTGTTTCGCGGGCTCGGCACCATCGAGTCGGCTCATGAAGCCTCGGACCTCGTGAGCGATGTCACGCGCACCTACGACAATGGCTCGGTGGGAGTCGACACCCGCACAGACGGCGAGGGCGGG
The DNA here is from genome assembly GCA_964480585.1 of uncultured Opitutus sp. Lineage (GTDB taxonomy): Bacteria > Verrucomicrobiota > Verrucomicrobiia > Opitutales > Opitutaceae > ER46. The sequence goes on from CAYZPV010000009.1 coordinate 116,617, forward strand.
CGCATTGCGAATGACGGACGCACCAATACGTGGAACTTTCAGAAAGGCTCCCAGATCACGGCCGACGAAAGCAGCGTCGTCTTCAACGCCTACAGCTCGATCTCGGAAGGCGCGTCCACCCAGGCGCGCGGCAAGCCTGCCGTGGGTGTGGATTTCGAACACGCGCGCGAGTTTGGGAAATTCGGCGTTAACAAACACGGCCGGGCAGCCTGGACCTGGGGAGCGCTCTGGGGCGCGGGCCTGAGCGACATCAACGCAAAATCGCGCGAGACGATCCATGCGCGCCTCAATAGCATCACCGATACCTACTCGCTGCTTGGCGCCGCGCCGCCGACGCTCACCGCGGTCGATTCCGACGGAGACGGCACCTCGGATCGCGACGGCAGCGGAAACATCATCACCAGCGGCTATTCGTCACCCTCCTCCACAAGCGAGACCGTGACAAATGCGGATGGCACGACGACGACCTACACGATCGACACGACCATCCTCCTTGCCAATCTGCCGGACTCCCGGACGACGCAGAGCGTCTCCCAAGGCGCCCGCGTCGACGGCATCTGGCAAATCAAGGGCGCGGGGCTTAATTTCCGCGCCGGTCCATGGCTGCGCTGGCAGCCGCTGGAGAAGATCGCCGTGCGCGTAAGCGGAGGCGGCACACTATCGCTGCTCGGCATGGCAATGCGCTACGACGAGCGACTCGTCGTCGACAACACCTCCTCGACGATCTCTGACACTGACTCGGGCGAGGTGGAGACGCTTACCATGGGTGGCATCTTCGGTGGCGTGGATCTCGAGTGGTGGCTCACCGAACGCGCCGGCTTTTTTGGCGCCGGCTACTACGAGTCCTACTCAAAAACCACCGAGCTCACGACAGGAGGCCGCACCGGAGAAATCAAATTTTCGGGCGGTCTCGGTGTGCGCGCGGGCATGACGTATCGCTTCTGAAGACCGGCGAAGTCCGCTCTTCCGACCCAACCTCTCTCAGATTTTTCAATGCTTAAGGTGTGTTTCCTTCGTATCCCCGTCCGGTACTTCGTCGCTCTTTTCGGAGTGACCCTGCTCGCAGGCTTTATGAAAGCCGCGGATGCCGGGTTTGATCCCGCGCTCAACGGAAACGTAAACGCGACGCTGATCCAAGTTGACGGGAAGATCGTGGTGGGCGGCAGCTTCACGTCGCTCCAACCGACACGCAGCCAGACGCCGTATCTCGCGCTGCGCCTCGCGCGTTTCAATCGCGACGGCACCGTCGACGAGAGCTTCGGCACCGCCTTTAACGACGAAGTGATGGTGATCGCCCAGCAGCCTGACGGCCGGCTGCTCGTGGGCGGTAAGTTCACGCAGGTGCAGAAGAGTGTGGACTCGCCTGCCGTCGCCCGGAGCGGCTTGGTCCGGCTCGAGGCCGATGGCTCGGTCGACCTCAGTTTCGATCCCAATCCCACCGGCGCGCCGCGCTCTCAAGCGCAAGTTTATGCGATCGCGCAGCAGCCGGACGGAAAGATCCTGATCGGTGGGGGCTTTACCAGCCTGCAACCGCAGCAAACCGGGCAGGCCATCATACGCCAGCGCATCGCCCGCCTCAACGCCGACGGATCGATCGATCCCGATTTCGATCCGCGCGCCAACAATCTCGTGCTCGCCTTTGCCATCCAAGCCGACGGCAAGATCCTCGTCGGTGGTGGCTTCACGACATTCCACCCTTCGGGCCAGGGGGAAACCATCTCCCGCCAGCGTATCGCTCGACTGAACACAGACGGTACGCCGGATTCGGAGTTCAACCCCCGCGCCAACAATCGAGTGCTCGCCCTCGCGATCGAGTCCAACGGCACGATCCTGATGGGCGGTGATTTCACCACGCTCCACCCGGTCAATGAAGAGTTGCCGACGACCCGCTCCCATTTCGCCCGCGTGAGCCCGGAGGGTCGCAATCTGGATGGCGACTTCAATCCCCGACCCAACAGCGCGGTAAACGCCATACTCGTGCAGCGCGATGGCATGGTGCTGCTAGGCGGAGCTTTTTCCCAGTTTCTCTCTCCCGATACCGGCACGGCGGTATCGATCAACTACCTCGCGCGCTTAGACCGGCGCGGCGCAATCGATCCTACCTTTGCGCCGGGGCCCGGCGCCGCAGTCAATGCTCTCGCTCTGCATGATGACGGACGAATCGTGGTTGGCGGCACCTTTACCCGGTTCTTTCCGCCCGGTGCATCGGCGGGCATCATCCGCCATCGCATCGCGCGCGTGCAGCCCACCGGAGCGCTGGACAGCACCTTTGCCACCGATGTGGACGGAAGCGTAGGCGCCCTGGCGATACAGCCCAACGGCCAGTTGCTGGTCGGCGGCACCTTCAGCACGTTTGCGGGTGTGACGCGTTTCAATCTGGCGCGCATCAACACGGATGGGACGCTCGATGCCTACTACCACCCCGATCTGAATGGCGCCCCTCAGTTGATGGTGCCGCTGACGGATGGGCGACTGCTGATCAGCGGGAGCTTTTCCGCGATCGACGGCGTGCCGCGCAGCGGCTTTGCCCGGCTCAATGCCGACGGCACGGTCGACACGAGCTACGACCCCAAGCCCACGGGAAGCATCCTGGCGCTTTACGTCCAGAGCGATGGCAGCGCCCTGGCCTTCGGCTCTTTCTCGTATTTCTATCCCAACTACGCCACGGATGGGCTGGCGCGAAACTATGTCGCGCGGATCAATGCCGACGGCTCGGTGCAGGACGATCTCGGTCTCTCGATCAACGGCCCCATCAATGTCGTCGCCCGCCAGACCGACGGAAAATACGTGATCGGCGGCTCGTTCACTGCAATCGGCAGCACCACGCGCAACTATCTCGCCCGCCTCAACGCCGACCTCACCCTAGACACCAGCTTCAATCCCGATGTGGGCGGCGCGGTAAACTCGATCGCCATCCACCCCGACGGCAAGATCAGCTTCGCAGGCTCCTTCACCGTAATTCAGCAGGATGACAAGCAGGGTGACGACGATGACGGCGACGAAACGAAGGATGATGATGCCGACCGCCAGTACCTCGCCCGCGTAAATGCGGATGGCTCGCTGGACCTCTCTTTCTACCCCACGCCCAATACATCTCCTCAAACACTCCTCGCGCTGGATGACGGAAAGCTGCTGGTCGGCGGCAGCTTTACCTTTTTCAAACCGGGCAACGTCGAGCCCGCGGCTTGGCACTCGCGCCTCGCCCGGTTGAATGCCGATGGCACAGTCGACGACACCTTCACGCTTCAGGCCAACGACCTGGTCTCCGTGACACGGCGCGACAGCGATGGGAAGATCTTCGTGGGCGGCAGCTTCACCTCCGTCTACAGCGCGGAGCAGGGCTCGATCGCCACCGACAACCATCTCGTGCGCCTGCTGAGCAATGGCTCGGTCGACCAGACGTGGGTGCCCAAGGCGGCTACCGTGCCGGATACCCATGTCAACGCCATCGCGCTCCTGCCCGACGGCAATATGGTCGTGGGCGGCAACTTTGAACGCCTGGCGGGCAGCTCCTCGCTCGATCTCGCAGCATTCACCGCAGACGGGGCGACCCTGGGCACGACCATGCCGGGCACGGATGGAGAAGTGCGGGCGCTGCTGGCAAGCCCGCGGACGCTGAGCGACACCTATCGCGGCAACGCGTTCGCATGGTTGCAGGACAACGGAAACTTCCGCACCGAATTCAGCCTCACCGATGCGGCCCAGCTCAGCGGTCAGGTAAATACGATCCTCCGGCATTCTGACGGCACGATCATCGTCGGCGGCTATTTTCAGAATCGAGCCGGCACCACCTCGCGCGAGCTCGCCCGCTTCCTGCCCAATGGGCAGTGGGACACGAGCTTCAATCCCGCACCTGATTCGACGGTATCGATCCTGGCAGAACAGCCGGATGGAAAGATCCTCGTCGGTGGCTCCTTCACCGCAATCGGCGGAGTAGAACGCGGCAAGATCGCGCGCCTGATGCCGGATGGCTCCATCGACAACACATTCAATCCCCCCGCCGCCAATAACACCGTCTCCTCCATCGTGGTCCAAGCCGATGGGAAAATCATCATCGGCGGGCTCTTCACCGCGTTCGAGGTCGATGATGGAGAAAAAGACGACGACGACCTCGACACCGAGACTGACGACGACACCGGCCGCAAATACCTCGCCCGGCTCAACGCCGACGGCACTCTCGACAATACCTATCGACCAGAGCCCAACGGCCAAGTGCGCACGCTTCTCTTCCGCACCGATGGAAAGCTGATGGTCGGCGGTGACTTCTCAACCTTCCAGCCCAATGGTGCGTCCTCTGCCACCTCGCGCAGCGGCTTTGCCGTACTCAATTCCGACGCGAGCATCGATGACTATGCACCGGATATCGGCGGGGCAGTGCACACGATTGCCTATCAGCCCGACGGCAGGATGCTGATTGGCGGCAACTTTTCGATTATTCAACTGGATGACCACGAGGGCGACGATGATGACGGTGATGATAGTACCGACGACGACGCGGATCGCCTCCACATCATCCGACTCAACGCCGACCTCACGCTCGACGCCGCTTTCAAGCCGACGCCCAACTCCACGGTAAAGACGATGTTCGTGCAGAGCGACGGTCGCATTGTGATCGGCGGCGAGTTTACCGCCCTGCAGCCCAACGATGCGGAGCGCGCAACGGTGCGAAACTACGTCGCGAGACTTCACATCGACGGCAGCCTCGACACCAGTTTCAACCCAAATGCCAACGGGGTGGTGAACATCGTGGTGAAGGCCAGCGATGACTCTTTTCTCATCGGCGGCGCCTTCACCGCGCTGCAGCCCGGATCGCCCATCCTCGTGGCCGGTAATTTCCAGATCCTAGGCAATATCGAGGTCGGCAATCTAGGAAGGCTCAACGCTGATGGAAATGTGGATACGGGCTTCCTGCCCAATCCTAATGCGCCAGTAAACGGCCTCGCACTTCAGAGCGATGGCCGCCTGCTGGTAGCCGGCGAATTTACACGCATCGCCAGCACGGAGCGCCGCCGGATCGCGCGCTTTCAAGACGACGGCAGCCTCGATTCGCTCTCCGTGGATATCAACGGTGCGGTCACGGCGCTGGCAGTCGAGGCCAATGACTTCATCCTCATCGGCGGCGAGTTCAGCCAGGTCAACGGCGCGCCGCGCTCCCGCCTCGCCCGGCTCACCGCCGCAGGCGTACTGGACGCGGGTTTCTCACCCGAAGTCGACGGCCAGGTTTACGCTATCGCCACGCAGGGCAACGGCGCAGTCTTGATCGGCGGCGATTTCACGCGCGTGGCCGGCCAGGAGCGCCGGTACATCGCGCGGCTCAATGCCGATGGGTCACTTGATGCGGGATTCAATCCCGTGGCCGACGGTCGCGTCGAATCCATCGCAGTCACCGCCAGCGGCGATATCTGGCTGGGCGGTCGATTTGCTCGGATCGGAGGCCAGTCACGGGCGGCGATCGCACGCATCCACGCGACTGGACAGGTCGACGAAGACATTACCGCTGGGTTCAACGGCGCCGTCCACACCATCGTACTCAACGAGGAAGGCCGGCCCTTTGTCGGCGGAGCATTCAGCGCGATGGACGCGCAACCGCGCACCTTGATCACCCGCTACGACTCGCAGCAGACGGCCTCGCAGACGCTCGAAGTGAACGGCGATCGCACCACGCTCACCTGGCTGCGCTCGGGATCGTTGCCAGAACTGGCGACCGTGACGATCGCAGTATCCACCGATCGATCAGTCTGGACGACGGTCGGCAACGCCAGCCGCGAACGCACGCGCTCCGCCTGGACATGGGCGGGTGCCACGCTCGCACCGGCCGACACACTCTACTATGTGCGCCTGCGCGGAGTGATCGCGACATCACGCGGCGCAACCAGCGGCGTCGTGGAGCAGGTGTGGCAATTCTACAATTCACAGGCTGCCGGCGTGGGGTATCCTGCTTCGATGCCCGCGGCCGTTGTAGTGTCCGCGGTAAAAGCCGAAGCGAACCCTGCCAGCAAACCAAGCGACACCGCCGCTGTGGGATCGGTGTCCCACGGTCTCGTTGCAGATCGTGGTGCCGGCGATTCCGATGCGGAGAGCGCACGCACAACCCATCCACTCTCAATCACGGTGTTCTCCACGCTCACGGGACCGAATGTGCTCCACATCGACGTCGAACTAGAAAAGGCCATCGCCTCTCGCCTCACTATCGCGTCTGATGCGACCGAGCTTACTCAAAGTGGATCCTCATCAACCGCCGACCCACTAGTCAGCCTCGGCTACCGAAATGGCAGTCCAATCACAGGGGCCGTCGCAGTCGACGGTCGCATAGAATTGTCCGCCGATCTCAGCACCGGTCAGTACACCGTTTCAGCCAGCGATGCTCGACGAATTGGTGGCGATCTCGCTCTCACCCTTATCACCCAGATGGCAAACGCAGATCGCCTCTCACTCTACCTCCCGGCAGAGACAAGTCCCCCAGTGGTGAGCATGCGCCTCTCGGAACCAATGAGATTACAGGTCCAGCTCTCGACTACCCACGGCCAACCGGTTCGTGCGCCACGTATCATCGCGATAGAAGGATCGGAAGTCGCCGGTGACCTCCGAGCAAGTGGTGGTGGCTTTGAAATGTGGGAGATAACTCTTTCTGCGGGCTCATATGTCTTATCTGCTGATACGAAAATGCGGGTGGAACTCACCAATGCCGCGAATCGATAGGTTGGTAGCTGAGCTTTTGCTACAAGCCGTCATCACGCTGCAGCACCCCAAGGTGCGCCTACGTGATCCGTCTCCCGGTTGCCCAAAATTGCCCAAAACGGTGTTTCTCGTTTACATTGGGTATCACTCGATGGCATTGTTTGCCTGTTCCAAACCATTAACAATCAACTAAGCCTGCAAATACCAGCAGCTTAGCTGCGGGATTGAAGAGAGGTTCGAATCCCCCCCTCTCCGCCAGCCTTTTACGGCTGGCTGGCCTCCGGCGACATGCACGGCGATCTAGCTGCCTCGCACCGCGACTGGGACGTTTTTTCACCCCTTATCGCGGCCAGTTTTGTCCCGAGGGAGCGAAATGACCCTCAAACCCGCCCCGCTCAAGGCAGCCAGGGATACTTCCGCGGCTCTGGTTTGCGCTTCTCGCGCTGCGCCGTCATGAAGTGCTTGGCCTCTTCGCTCATGTAGTAGAGCATCGTGGCATTGCCAGCGAGTTCCTGGATGCCCGCCTGCCCGTCGAGCTCGGCATTGAAGGCGCTCTTGAGGAGCCGGATCGCAAGAGGACTCTTCTCCAGAATCTCATTCGCCCACTTCACGCCTTCGGCTTCCAGCTCCGCCACCGGCACCACTGTGTTGACGAGGCCCATGTCGAGCGCCTGCTGGGCGTTGTACTGGCGGCAAAGATACCAGATCTCGCGAGCTTTCTTCTGCCCAACCACGCGCGCGAGATAACTGGAGCCAAAGCCGCCGTCGAAGCTGCCCATGCGCGGCCCCACTTGGCCGCAGATCGCATTGTCTGCCGCGATGCTGAGATCGCACACGACGTGCAGCACATGCCCTCCGCCGATGGCGTAGCCTGCTACCAGCGCGATCACCACCTTGGGCATCGAGCGGATGAGCTTCTGCAGATCGAGCACATTGAGCCGCGGCACCCCTGCCTCGTCGATGTAGCCCGCATGGCCGCGCACGCTCTGATCGCCGCCGGCGCAAAAGGCATACTTTCCATCCGAGTGGGGACCGGCGCCCATCAGTAGGACCACGCCGATCTTGGGATCTTCCCGCGCATCGGAAAACGCATCGTACATCTCCGCCACTGTGAGCGGGCGAAAGGCATTGCGCTTCTCCGGCCGGTTGATCGTCACCTTGGCGATACCGCCGGCCTTGTGGTAGAGGATGTCCGTGTAGGTCTTGGCGACCTTCCATTCGGGAGTCATGAGAGGCGAGCGTGGGAATATTTCGCCCGCTTGTCTAGCGCGCCCGGCTGGGCCATCGCGCGAAATCAAGCTGTTTTGCACCCACCTCGCGAAACTGCTTGGAGAGTTGCCTGCATTGGCGGACACTGCCCCTCCAACCGATGAGTCACTCTCCGGCATCACCGAAATCCTCTTCCGCGCAGATCGCGCTGGGGATCGGCGCCCTAGGCGTGGTCTTTGGCGATATCGGCACCAGCCCGCTCTATACCCTGCGCGAGTGCCTGCATGCACTACCGCCAGCTGAGCATGCGGTTGCGGTGCTCGGCGTGCTTTCCCTGGTCTTCTGGTCGCTGATCCTCGTGGTCAGCGTCAAATACACCCTTTTCGTTCTCCGCGCCGATAATCGCGGCGAAGGCGGTATCTTCGCACTGCTTGCACTTGGCCGCCTCGATCACGGCTCCAAAAAGGCCTTGAGCGCCGGCACGCTCATCGTGCTCCTCGGCGCGGCCATGCTGTGCGGCGAAGCCGTCATCACGCCAGCCATCACGGTGCTCGGCGCGGTCGAGGGCATCAAGCTGGTCTATCCTGATGTCGAGCACCTCGTAGTGCCACTCTCTTGCATCATTCTCGCAGGCATTTTCGCCTTTCAGTACCGCGGCACCAAGTTCATCGGGGGAATTTTCGGGCCCGTGATGCTGCTGTGGTTTGCCGTCCTCGGCGCGTTTGGGCTCTGGCGTACGCTTGAGACTCCCATCGTCCTCCAAGCGCTGAATCCCATGCTCGGTCTGCGGCTGGTGATCACCCATCCGGAGGAGGCCTCGGTGCTGCTGGGCTCCGTGGTGCTGGCGTTTACCGGCGTGGAGGCCCTGTACGCCGACATGGGCCACTTCGGTCGCAAGGCCATCGTCACGGCGTGGTACGCGGTCGTGCTCCCGGGCCTCACGCTCAACTACTTTGGGCAGGGCGCATTTTTCCTCTCCGGTCGCAGCTCCGTAGATAACCCCTTCCTCGCCATCGCGCCCCACGGCCCGCTCCGGTACGGGCTGCTCGCGCTCTCCGTGCTCGCCGCGATCATCGCCAGCCAGGCGCTCATCTCCGGCGCCTACTCGCTTGTGCGCCAGGCCATCCAATTGGGGTACTTTCCGCGCCTGACGGTCAAGCACACCAATCCCGACCAGCGTGGCCAGATCTACCTGCCGCTCGTCAATGCCGCCCTGGCCATCGGCGCGATCGCGACCGTGCTGGAGTTTCGTTCGAGCTCCAAGCTCGCCGCCGCCTACGGCATCGCCGTCACCGGCACCATGATTGTCACCACCCTGGCGCTCTATGTCGTCATGCGCCGGGCGTGGCGCTGGCCGACGTGGCGTGCAGGGCTGGTCTGTGGCATCTTCCTCGTCATCGACTTCATCTTCTTCTACGCCAATCTGCACAAGTTTGCGGATGGCGGCTGGCTCCCGATCGCCATCGCCCTCGGGGTGATGGCCATCATGGTGACGTGGAAGCAGGGCAAGACCGAGATCTTCCGCCGCGTGTATTCGCACGGCGTCACGGAAGACGAGCTCAAGGACATCGCGTGCAGCACCCACATCAAGCGCGTGCGCGGCACCGGCGTTTTCATGGCCGGTAATCCCACGGGCACCCCCCTCGTGCTGCTCCACCACATCAAGGCCAACAAGGTCCTCCACGAGACCATCGTCCTCCTTAGCATCGTGACCGAGGAGGTGCCCTACGTGCCCGAAGCGGAGCGGCTCGAGGTGCGCGAGATCGGCGAGGGCGTCTGGCGTGCACTGGCCCGCTACGGGTACATGGAGTCGCCCGATGTCAGCGCTCTTATCGAGCAGATCCGCGATCGCGGCGTGCCGCTCAAGCCCGCCGAGGCCACCTACTACTTCAATCGCGAGATGATCATCACCGGCGGCGAGGCGCGGATGTGGGAGTGGCAAAAACACTTCTACGCCTTCCTCAGCCGCAATGCCCGCCAGGCCCGCGACTATTACCAGCTCCCGCCCATGCAGATCATCGAGGTGGGGCTGCCTATCCAGTTGTAGCGCGTCCTGCCCGCACGCGCCTCAGGCTCTTAAACGAGCGCCTCGCACGGTGGCGGATAGAGGCTGGCGGATTCACTCTCGCTCGTCCGCACGTCCGTGCGGGCGGAGGTGCTGAACCGTTATAGCTTTTTGCTCGCGGAAAGTGTATTCCGCGTGTTTCCAAATCGGTCCCCAGTCCGTCTTCTGCCCCAGATGTCCAAGCCCAACACCCCGCCGTCCTCCCGCATGCCCAGGCTCCTGCTTCGCTCCGTGCTCACCCTCGTCATTCTCGGCGGCGTCGGCTTCGGCGGTTACAAGCTCTGGAAGAGCGTCAGCCCCACCCTCTTTGGCGCCAAGCGCACCGACAAGATCCCCACCGTCAAGGCCCGCACCGCCACCATTTCGGAGGAGATCGTCGCCGTGGGCCGCCTACGCGCCGTCTTTTCCACCGAGCTCCGCTCCGAGATCAACGGACGCATCGCCAAGATCTCCGCCGTCGATGGCCAGCGCCTGCAAAAAGGCCAGGAGATCCTCCGCCTAGATCAGCAGGATATCCTCACCCAAATCTCCGAGATCGAGCGCACCATCGAAGCCGCCAAGCTCCGCGCTCTTCGCGCGCGCCGCGACAACGAGCGTCTTCTCGATCTTCAGAAGCGCGGTGTCGTGACGGTCAAGGACATGGAGGACTCCCGCATCACCTACTCCCTCGCGGAAAACGATGCCGCCATCGCCGAAGCCCGCGCCGCCAACCTCAAGGATAAGCTCGATAAGACCATCGTCCGCGCTCCGCACGATGGCACGCTCCTCCTCCGCGATCTCACCGAGGGCCAGGTCATCACCGGCGCAGCCGCTCAGAATGGCGGCACCATGCTCGGCGAAGTGGCCGACCTCTCACTACTGATGATCCGCACCAACATCAACGAGATCGACGTCGCCCGCCTCAAGGTCGGCGATACGGCCCGCGTCCGCGTCGACTCGATGCGTACCGTGGCGCTCAGCGGCTCCATCAAACGCATCTCCACCAGCGCCCTCGAGACGGGCGCGGATCGCACCCGCGTCTTCCCCGTCGACGTGATCATCGACGAGGCCGATGAGCGCCTCCGTCCCGGCATGTCAGCGACCGCGATCTTCACCCTCGCCCGCGTCGAGGATACCCTCGCGGTGCCGCTCAACGCCGTGTTTGCCACCGCCGATGGCGCACGCTACGTCTTCCTCGCCAAGGGCGAGACCTTCCTGGCCCACGCCGTCGAAGTCGGCATCGCAGATACGCGCTTCATTCAGATCCTCTCCGGTCTCAATCTAGGCGATGATGTCGCCCGCACCCGCCCCTTGGTGTTCGAAGGGGAGATTCCCGTCCTCACCGCGCCAGCCATCCAGACCAAGCCGAAGAAGCCCGCCAGCAAGGGCTCCACGCTCGACCCCATCGCGCAGCTTCCCGGCCAGCCCTCCGGCGCCAGCCCCAAGCCAAAAAACAACAACCCCAAACCGCAGCGCACTCCCTGACGCTTCGCCATGCGCCTCCTCTACATGGGCATCGCGAGCGGCTGCCGCCAGGTCGTCGCCCACAAGCTCCGCTCCTTCCTCACGCTCTTCGGCATTGTGCTCGGCGCTGCCGCGCTCGTCGGTATGTTTGGCGTCGTCAAAGGCCTGCTTCGCGGCTTTGAGACGATGATCTACGAGACCGGAGGCATCGAGCGCATTAGCGTCCACTCTCAGCGCGCCCCGGAGTTTCAGCGCGAGAAAGCTCCCCTCTCTCCTGGCCGCACGCTCAACGACGTCGATGCCATCCGCGAGGCAGTGCCGCTCGCCCAGCGCGTCACCGCCGAGGTCAATGTTCCCGGTGGCGGCCGGCTCTTCTACCAGGGGCGTATCGCCAATGCCGGCGTGCGCGGGGTGCTGCCGGAGACATTTATCATGGATCGCTTCGATGTCGCCCAAGGTCGTACCCTCGGCGAGCTCGATATCGAGATGCAGACACAGACGGTCGTGCTCGGTGCGTCGATCGCGGAGTCGCTCTTTCCGCGCGGCATCGACCCGCTCGACCGCGTCATCACGATCAACGGCCTGCCCTTTACCGTCGTCGGCGTGCTGCGCGACTACCGACTCGGCGCGGGTGGCGGCCGTATCAGCTCGAAAAACACCGCCGTGTTCATCCCCCTTACCACCGCTCAGACGCTCTACCGCATCGACGAAAACATCGATGTGCTCAATGTGCAGCTCGCCGATATCGCCTTCATGAGCGAGGCGCAGGATCAGATTACCAATGTCCTCACGCACACGCATCGCGGCATCCAGGATATCCGTCTCGAGACGCGTGAAGACTTGCTCCAGAGCTTCGAGAAGCAGCGCGACAGCTACATGTACTCGCTCGGCGGTGTCGCCGCCATCGGCCTCATCGTCGGCGGCGTCGGCATCATGAATGTGATGCTTGCCTCCATCAGCGAGCGTATCCGCGAGATCGGCGTCCGCCGCGCCCTCGGCGCCAAGCGTATCGATATCTTCGTCCAGATCCTCGCCGAGTCCCTCACTCTCGCGATGGCCGGCGGCATCCTCGGCGTGATCGCCAGCATCGGCCTGATCCAGCTTTTGGAGAAAGTCGTGATGGAAGCCAATCGCCCCGAGCTCGAGCCCATCGCGCTCCTCATCGGCATCACCTCCAGCGCCGCCACCGGCGTCCTGGCCGGCCTCTACCCCGCTATCCGCGCCTCCCTGCTCAACCCGGTGGAAGCGTTGCGGACGGATTGATGCTCCCAGCACTCCCCTCCACGCTGAGTCTTATCGGGACTGCCTTCTTTCGCTTTCTTCGCCAGACGAGAGTCGAGCAACCTGGAGCGCTTGCCTTGCCCTCACGTCAGGTTCACCGGATCCACATCGATCACCTGCGTGATATCGTCGGGCCACGCAAACTCGCCGCGTAGCCGGGCCAGTTCTGGCACGACCTTGGTCACGCCGTTGGTGAAGTACCAGAGCTGCCAGCGATATTCGTCTTTGATTTTCTCGATCGGCGACGCCGAGGGGCCTTTCAGCTCCACGCGGTCGCCCAGGGTTTTTTCCACCAGCCGCGCCCACTGCTCGGCGAAGAACTTGAGTTTCTCGGGATTGGGCCCGCGGAAGAGATGGTGGATGAGGTGCCGGTACGGCGGGTAGCTGTATGCCTTGCGGATCGCCAGCTCCGAGGCCGCAAAGCCGGCGAAGTCCGCATGCCGCGAAAACTGGATCGGCTCCGCCTCCGGCGTGAAGGTCTGCACCACCACCTCGCCCGCCCGGTCGCCGCGGCCTGCCCGGCCCGCCACCTGCACGAGGAGTTGGAAGGTCCGCTCGTTGGCCCGGAAATCGGGGATGTGCATCGAGATATCGGCATCGATCAGGCCGACGAGCGTCACGTTGGGAAAATCGAGCCCCTTGCCGATCATTTGCGTGCCGACCAGCACGTCGATCTTGCCCGCGCGAAAAGCGGAAAGCACCTCGCGAAAGCGGTTCTTCTTCGCCATCGTGTCTGTATCCATTCTCTCGATACGAGCGCGGGGCAGCACCCGCTTCACCGTCTCCTCCACGCGCTGCGTGCCGAGGCCCTTCCAGCGGATGTCGGGCTCGCGGCACTTCGGGCATCGCACCGGCGCATCGCGCTCCGTGCCGCAGAGATGGCAGCGCAGCTTCTCGTCGGAGCGATGATACGTGAGCGTGATGCTGCAATGCGGGCACTCCTCCACGTGTCCGCACTTGGTGCAGAGCATCGAGGAGGAGTAGCCGCGGCGGTTGATGAAAAGGATCGTCTGCTCCCGCTTCTCGAAGCGATCCTGCATCGCTCGTACCAGGCGACCGGAGAGTGTGGGCAGCCCCCGCTGCTTCGCCGCCTCTATCCGCATGTCGACAATATCGATGAAAGGCAGCTTCCGCGCATCCACGCGCTGGGTCAGCTGGAGCAGCGCATATTTACCGCTCTCGACATTGGTGAATGTCTCCAGCGACGGCGTGGCCGAGCCGAGCAGGCACACGGCCCCTGCGAGCTTGGCTCGCATCACCGCCACGTCCCGCCCGTGGTAGCGCGGCGTCTCATCCTGCTTGTAGGCGGGCTCATGCTCTTCATCGACCACGACAAGCCGGAGATTCTGCACCGGCGCAAAGATCGCCGAGCGCGCCCCCACCACCACCCGGGCCTCCCCGGTGGCGAGCGCCAGCCAGCCATCGAGCCGCTCGCCTTCGCTCAAATGGCTGTGCCACACGACGCAGCGCTGCCCCTTGGCGATCGCCTCGAGCCGCGAGCGCAGCCGCGCTACCGTCTGGGGCGTCAGGGCGACCTCTGGCACCAGAAACGCCACGCCGCCCCCGGCCTTGAGCGCCGAGTCGATGGCACGAAGATAGACTTCGGTCTTGCCTGAGCCGGTGACGCCATGGAGCAGCGTGACGTTGAAGGCGCTCTCCGCGATCCGTGCCGCCAGCGCCTGCGCCGCCACCTCCTGCTCGGCATTGAGCACGTGCGGCTGCGCGGCGACCAGTTCGCCCGATTCGTGGTCATCTGCGTAGGCCACTCGCTCGATGCGGCGGGTCTCCTCGCGTATCGTCCCTCGCTTCACGAGCCCGGCGGCCACTGCCGCCGTCACCCCCAGCCGATCCAGCACCAGGCTCTTGGCTTGCGGGCGAAATTGCTGCTCGAGAAACCGATAGAGCTTCGCCTGCGCCGGCGCTCGCTTTTCCAGTGCCGCGAGCTCTTCCGGCGAGAGCTTCTGCACGATCGCCAGCAGCTTCTCCTGCTTCAGCGCCGCGCCGCGCCGCACTGCGGCCGGGATCATCGTCTCGATGATGCTATCCAACCCGCAGGCGTAGTAGCGCGCCATCCAGCGCGCCAGTTCCAGCAGGTCCGGCGAGAGCGCGGGAAAGGGATAGACCACCTGCGCCACCGACTTCAGGCGCTCCACCGGAAAATCCACCGGCGCGCCGATCTCCCCCACGATGCCGAGCTTGAACGCATTGACGATCGGCACCCGCACCAGCGAACCCACCGTCACGGTCGCAGCGAGGTGCGGCGGCACTTTGTAGTGCAGCACCTTGTCGAAACCAGCCAGCGGATGGACCCCTACGATCATGTCCGCGCGATGACGCCCCGCCCCCACCCGGCGCGCAAACCATTTCCCTTCCGCTCAGCCAAGTTGAGCCCCGCCCACCGGCCAAGGACGCCCCTTGACACCCGCCCGCCCCCCGGCGAACAGTGCCTGTGTGAGTATCCCTGCTGCGCGCGAAAAATTCAAAAATTTCCTCACTGAAAAGGGCTTTCGCGCCACCGACCAACGGCTGGCGATCTTCGATGCCGCCTTCGCTCAGAACGAGCACTTCACGGCAGAGCAACTCCTCGACTACGCTCGCGCCATCGACGACTCCGTGTCGCGTGCCACCGTTTATCGCACTCTCCCCATCATGACCGAGAGCGCCCTCCTGCGGGAGGTCGACATCGGCTCCGGCGAAAAATTCTACCGGCCCAATCGCGAAGGCGACAGCACCCAAATTGCCCAGGTCGTCTGCATCGACTGCGACAAGATTTTCGAGATCAGCGCCCCCTTCATGTCATGGTACGGCAGCACCGTTTCCTCCAAGCTCGGGCTCACGCCTGTGACGCAGCGCCTGCAGGTGAGCGCCCAGTGTGATCAACTGCGCAAGACCGGCACCTGCCCGCGTCGCTCCTGAATTCGCCACTCGACTTTCTTCGCGATGCCAAAGCGCGACCAAGCCGATCCTGAGTTCGATATCGCGTTCTACGAGTCCGTGCTGCGCCGCGAGCCACAGTACCCGCAGGTCATCGAGCTTCTCGCCGGCCTCTACACGCGCCAAGGCCGGATCGCCGAAGGGCTCAAGATGGACCGTAAGTTGGTGAAGCTTCAGCCAAGCAACGCCACCGCGCACTACAATCTCGCCTGCAGCCTTGCCCTCTCCAAGCGCAAGGCCGACGCCCTCCGCGTGCTTCAGCAAGCCGTGCAGCTAGGCTACAACGACATCGACTGGATGCAGCAGGACCCCGACCTCGAAGCGCTCAAGCAGCACCCCGACTACCAATCGCTGCTCGCGATGCTGCAGCAGAAGAGCTGAGTGCCGGGATCTCCCCTCCCCGTGCGCCGGTATCATCGCGCTTCATCGGGCGAAGTCCAGATCGAGATCTACCAGCTACCGTAGCCCGAAGAGCTGCTGCATCACCGTTTCGAGATCCTTGCCCATCGTCCACGTTCCGCGGCGCTGGACGGCGAGGCTCCGGCTCCGCTCGCGGCGCTCGATGGCCGCATCGACTTCCACGAGCTGCGGCGTGTTGGGTTTCAGGCCCGCGACTTCCTGGGGATTCAGCGGTGTCCAGGAAAAGGGGACGCCGCTCCAGTTGAATTTGATCTCCCACCCCGCCACGAGACCCATCGGGATCGGTTTGGTGAGGAGTGAAGGGTATCGGCGGATGAAGTCTGGCGTCTGGTAGGTGGCGATGCGCAGCTTCACCACCTGCTCCTGCTGGTTGAAGAAATCCTGCACGCTGGAAATGCGCTTGGCGCGCCAGTCGTTGTAAAAGGCCAGCGGATCGAGGCCGAGAAGATTCATGCCATTCCACATCCCGTGCTCGTTGCGGCTGCCGAATTTCCTCGCGTTGTACCACGCTTGGAAATTCTGCGTCACGGCCACGCCGATCTCGAAATGCAGATGCGAGCGCTCTTTCGGGATCATGTAGCCGCCGGAGCTGTGCCCCAGCGTGCCCAGCACCCCGCCTGCGGCCACAGTAGCCCCCACGCGAAGGCCTGGCGCGATCTGTGCCAGATGCGCATACAACGTGTAAACGGCTGGCGTCGCGGCTGGGTGTTCGAGCACCACATAGCGGCCGTAGCTGCTCTCTCCGGGCGAGGAGCTGATGTGGCGCACCACGCCCGCCATCGCCGCAAATACCGGGTCGGTGGGTTCGCCTTTTCGATCTGTCGCCACGGCGCGGATATCGATGCCTTCGTGGAATTGCCGTCCTCCGCTGCGCACGCCGCCAAACCCGCCGGAGGCCGGGTCGCCCGAGCCTGCATGTTGCAGCCATTGCGACGGGGGCTTGCCCTCGGCCCAGGCACGATTTGGCGTGGGCCAGACAAGCTCCAGCCGCTCGCTCGCCGCCTGGAGCGGTAGCGCCGCCCAGACTACGGAGCTTATGACCAGCGCGATGCGACACACGCTGAAAGACTGCAGGCGCTTCGGCATCATCCCTTTCGCTTGATCTCCTTTTGCACGTCGATGGTGGTCTTCTTTAGATTCTCGACCAGCTTTGGCAGGTCAGGTTCAGGCACTTCCACGAAGATGAAGATCACGCCATCGGGGATGGCCCCATCGATGCGGCGAGCCCCTACGGAGGCATCGTTGAGCGTGAGCACGAGCCGGCGCCCCTGGTGCGTGCCCGTCAACCGGTAGAAGTCACGCGTCGCCGAACCGTTGAGCTTGAACATCAGTGCCTTGCCCAGCTCCACCTGCACCAGCTCCACGCCCACGATATCCCCTTCGGTGATCACCGGTTTCTGGTTGATCGCCACGGTGACTCCGCTCTGCGGCAACTGGATCGCCATGCCCGCCGAGTCGCCTCCCGCCTCCAGGAAAAACCGCGCGGAGGTAGGCGTGTAGTCGCGCTGTTCAGGTTTTGAAGCACAGCTCGCGAACGCGACGCCGAGCAGGAGCAGCAGCCAGGTTTTCATCGTGCTGCCTTTTCCACTCGCACGGTCCACTCGGCGCCGCTGGCGATGCCGTGCGTCTTGGCGAAATCGCCGACATTGAGCGCAAAGGAGACATTCATGAGGCTGTTCAGGTAAAGGAGCGGTGCGCCCTCCGGCACGTCGCCAAATGTGCGCGCGTAGGGCATCTCGCCCGAGTAGACTACACGCCCCGCGCGGGCGATCGTCACGCGATAGCGCTCGCCGATCTTTGGCTTGAGCTGGGCAAAGAGCGCTTCGTCGAGATTCGTCCACACATTGCCATAGCGAAAATCCAGCACCGGCACCGCGCCCACCAGCGCCGCGCCCTCCCGCCTCGCGCTGGCGTGCTCGATCCTCACTAGTGGCCGGCTTTGCACGGGGCCCACCTCCTCGAAGGCGATCGCCCCTGCCGCGAGCCGCGCACCCACATACGCAAAGATATCGCGCCCGTGAAACGTATACGAGCGCTCCGAGCCCTTGCGGCGATTGCGCTCCTCATCGATCACGCGCACCTCCGCGATCCCGAGTTCCTCGGCGATCAAGGTGAGCGTGCCATTGTCGGGCGTCACAAAGTAGTGGCCCGACTTGGTCTTTGCCACGATCGAGCTGCGCTCTGTCCCCACGCCGGGATCGATCACCGAGACAAATACCGTCCCCTCCGGCCAAAAGGGCGCGGCTTGCTTCAGGCGATACGCGCCCTCCCAGATATCGAAGGGCGTGTTTTCATGCGAGAGATCGTGGATCGGCAGCTGCGCCTTTACCCCGACCGCGATGCCCCGCATCGCGGCCACCGCGCCATCCTTCAGGCCGAAGTCGGTCTGCAGCACCAGCGCGTGCTCCGCGCCAGCCACCCACGTAGAGCTGGCGAGGCACGCCGCCAGCCCAAGTGCTTTCCATGGTATCGGCAGCTTCACGCCATCACCTCCGCCGGTTCAAAGGCCGTCATGATCTCCAGGCCTACCGAGTCGGCGATCAATCGCCCACGTGGTGTCAGGCGCACGCGGGCGCCGTCGCGCACGAGCAATTCCGCGTCGGCGAGACTGGCGAGTGCTGCATCGACCGTCGTCCACGGGGCCTCCGGTGCCCGCTCTTTCCAGTGATCGACATCCACGCCGTCATTCATCCTCAGGCCGAAGATCAAAGCATCTTCCGCCAGTGCCGCAGGTGTCACCGCCATGCGATCCTCAGTCATGCGCACGCCGGTCTCCACGGCTGCGCGCCACTTTTCGAGATCGGCGACGTTCCCTCCGCGCCAGCCGCCGTGCTGCGACGCCGCCGAGGGGCCGAGGCCGATCCACTCGTGCATCCGCCATGTATTCAGATTGTGGAGGCAGCGGTGGCCGGGTTTGGCAAAGTTCGAGACCTCGTACTGCGCGTAGCCCAGCTCCGCGAGTTGCGCCCAGGTAGCCTCGTACAGCTCGGCCTCGCGCTCGGGGTCGAGCTTTACCCGCCCCTGCGACAGCTTGAGCCAGAGCTTGGTGTCCTCCTCGAAAGTCAGGCAGTACGTCGATAGATGATCCGGCGCGAGCGCCACCGCTGCCCGCACATCCTCGGCGCATTCCTCCGCCGTCTGCCCCGGCAGGGCAAACATCAAGTCGAGATTCACGCTCGGAAAGCCCACCGCGCGGATACGCTCGTACGCCCGGTAGATCTGCTCCCGCGTGTGCTGCCGGCCGAGCGCGTCCAGCAGCGCCGGCTGGAAGCTCTGCACCCCCATCGAGACGCGAGTGACTCCTGCCTCCCGCAGCGCGCGCAGGCGCTCCTCCGTTACCGAGGCTGGGGCGAGTTCCACCGTCCACTCCTTGGGGTCTGCACCGCCAAACCGCGCCCGCGCTATCTCTGCCAGACGCCCGAGAGCACGCGGAGCCAGCAGGCCGGGCGTCCCACCCCCCCAAAAAACCGTCGTCACCGGCCGGGGCCAAGAGACGAAATCCGCCTCCCGCTCCACACCTTTGAGGAACTGTCCCACGCCCTCTGCGGTCGGCGTGGTCTGATAAAAGGCGCAAAAATCGCACGTGGACGCACAAAAAGGTACATGCACATACAGCCCGAGCGGCACCCCGTTTTCAGCTTTGTCTTGCTCTGTGGTTGGCCCGGTCATTACTAGCGCATTTCCGCACGGTTCTTCACTCTAGGATACAATGCACACCAACCGAATTTCTCCCGCGAGAAAAATCCTCGTCTGGCTGGCGTCCCTCGCCTGCCTCCTGGCTTTCTCCGGCTGCGAGAACGTCACCCTGACCAATCTCACTCCGCCCTCCGTGCCGGAGAATCCCTCGCAGATTTACACCTTCAGCCTGCGCGTCACCTCGCGCACCAATACCGTCACCGGCATCACCCCTCGCGTGATCGTCGATGGCAAGAGCTTCCTGATGAAGCCCGCCCCGCTCGGCCAGGGCATCTACGATTTCGAATATCAGGTGCCCGCCGGTCGCGACGAGCTCGCGTACTACTTCCTCGTCAATTACAACGTCGAGGCCAGCAATGTGGTGACGCCTGCCGAGTCGTACACCGCCGTCGAGAAGGTCAAGATCGTCCGCCGCTACGTCCTATCGCTCGAGGTCAATCGCGGCCGCGTCGGAGATCGGATCAGCGTGGTGGGCCGCGGCTTCACGGCCAATGACGCCATCTATTTCGGCGACACCCCGGCTCGGACCACGATGGAATCGCCCAATGCGCTGAGCTTCATCGTGCCTCCCCTCGAGGCCAACCGCAATTATAGCGTCACGCTCAAGAGTGCTGCGGGTGACTCACCCGTCGGCACCTTCCGCATCGATGGCAGCACCGTCTCCGTCATGCCGTCCTCGCTTACCCTCCGCACCGGCGAGCGCCAGTCACTCACCTTTACCCTCCCCAATCCCGCCCTCCCGGGCGGCACCCTCCTCGATGTCACCACCGATATCGCCGATAGCGTGATCATGCCCGAGGTGATCGTCCCGCAGGGTCAAAGTTCCGTCACCGTCACGGTCGAGGGTGGCAAGCCCGGCAACGGCAGCCTTTTCCTCAAAGGCTACGGCTCGGGCGAGATCTCCATCCCCGTGAGCGTCAGCGCGCGGTAAGCGGCTCGGACTTCTCTCACCTTCCAACGGCGGGTCGCAAGACCCGCCTTTTTTGTGTCTGGTTGGTACGGCGTCCTACTTGCCTAAGTTCAAGCGCACCCATACCGGCCGATGGTCACTGGCGACTCCCACTCCCGGGCCGTCGTATATCTTTGCCTCGCCACCTTCGACTGCCGCCTCCAGGGCCGGCGAGACCAGGATGTGGTCGACCCGCGAGTAGCTCTCTTCCTTGCGGTAGGCGTACGACCACGACTCGCCGCGTGAATCGGCGGCGCGCAGCAGCACGGCGATATCGGTCTTGCCGCGCTTCTGCAGCGCCGCGAGCGGGCGGCTTGAGCGGTGGTCGTTGCAATCGCCGAGGATGACAAACCTCGCCCCGGCTGGCTCGGGAAAACGCTTCAGCACCCGGTCACGGATTGCCACCGCTTCGCCTGCGCGACGCAGTGCTGAGTTGGGATCTGCCTTGTGCTCCGTGAAGCGGCTTTTGAGATGCAGCGCAAACAACGTCACATCACCCGCGCTTGTCTCTAGCGTCACTTCGAGCAGGCCGCGCTTTACCACCTCTCGACCATCGAGGTATTTGAAGGAGAGATCATTGTGCGTCGTCACACCCTTGAGCGGGCGCCGCGAGACCAGCGCCACCCGTCGATCTCCATCACCGGCCGAGGCCACGGCGAAGTACGGATAGTCCAGTCCCTCCGTCTTGAGATCGCGGCGCAATTCTTCCACGTACGCCGGCTCCCCCATTTCCTGCACCACCACTACATCCGCCGCCAGCCCGCGGATCACCTGCCGTAGCGCCTGCTTTTCGGCCTCCGGCTTGGGATAGTCTTTGCGATAGCCCGCCTCGGTCATCCGGTTGGCAGGGCCGTAGTTTTCGACGTTGTAGGTCGCGATCGTGAGCGTCTCCGCTGCCGCCGTCACCACGGCCGCGAAGGCGATAATCAGAGCGCGGGCAACGGGTCGGATTTTCATCGGCGCTCTCCTCGCACCTTTCCGCCTATCCCTGCTTCACCAGCGCCGCCTCGCGCTCCACGAGCGTCGGATGCGAATAGTAAAAGCTGCTAAACCAGCGGTGGGGCGTCAGATTCGTCAGGTTCTTCTGCGCGAGTTTGCGCAGCGCCCCGACCATCGCGGCCGGGCCGCCCATCGCGTCGCGGGCAAAGGCGTCGGCCTCGTACTCGTATTTGCGCGACAGCAGATTGCCCAGCGGGCCAAACCAGAAGGTCACCAAGCCGCTCAGCAGTCCGAAAAGCAGAAACGAAGGCGCGATCTCACCCGGCGGAAAGCCAAAGGCAGTGTTGAACCACGTGCTCTTCGCCAGCCACGCGATCGCCGCAAAGCCGCCGAGCATCATTACGGCCGACATCGCGATCATCTTGGGGATGTGCCCGCGGCGGTAGTGGCCGATCTCGTGCGCCAGCACCGCCTCGAGTTCTTCCGGCGTGAGTTGAGCGATCAGGGTATCGAAAAGTACGATACGACGAAAACGGCCAAAGCCCGTGAAGTAGGCATTGGAGTGCCCTGAGCGCTTGGAGCCGTCGATCACCTCGATCGTCTTGGCCTCGAAGCCCGTGCGGTCGCCCAGCGCCAGCAGCCGAGTGCGCAGCTCGCCCTCCGGCAGCGGCGTCAGCTTGTTGAAGAGCGGCAGGATCACCTTGGGGTACAGGATCAGCATCAGAATCTGAAATCCAAACATCAGGGCAAAGCCCCAGATCCACCAGGTGTCGCCCGCCCAGCCCACGACCCAGAGGAGCGCAAACAGCAGCGGAAACCCGATCGCAAACATCACCAGCGTGCCCTTGAGCTTGTCCATCACCCAGAGGCCGGGCGTGCTCTTGTTGAAGCCGAATTTCTGCTCCAGCCCAAATTGCTCCCACCACTCGAAGGGCAGCGAGGGGATTGAGATCAGTACTCCCGCGAAAAGGATGAACAACGTGCGCGTCCAGATCGCATCCGGCCCGCCCCACCCCACCACCAGCGAGTAAAGCACCGGCAGCACACCCCCGAAGATCACCATCGCCAGCACCAGCGTGTCGAAGATCTCGGTGATCATCCCGAAGCGCGACTTGGCCAGCGTGTACGCCACCGACTTTTTGTAAGTCGCTTCATCCATGATCGCCGCCACTCCGGGCGGCGCGGCGTGCGCATTGCGGCGCACTTCAGCGCGGTTGAGTGCGGAGAGGATGAGATCGGCCACCAGCCGCAGCACGATGAGCACCGCGGTGATCGAGAGAACGAGGACCATCGTCCCAATCCATGCGAAACGCACGGGCTCGCCAGCTAAAAAGCGGGTGCCTCCCTCCCAGGCCGCGTAGCATCCGCTAGTTGCGGGCCTAAAGATAGTTTGAAATGGCCCCGCGGCTCGCCATCGTGGGTGACGTGGAAGCATTGGATGCCAAACTCTCTTTTGAAGCTGCCCTCGGCAGACTCGAATCCATCGTCGAATCGATGGAGGCGGGCGACGTGCCGCTCGCGGACCTCCTGCTCAAGTTCGAGGAGGGCTCCAAGCTCCTCAAGGTTTGCGAGACCCGCCTCCGGGATGCCGAGCTCAAGATCGAGCAGCTGAAAAAACAGAAGGATGGCTCCCTTGCCTTCGAGAAATTCGACGCCGTGCGCGACGCCTGAGCTGCACCGCTTCCAACATTTTACTGAATGAACGCACCGCCCTCCTCGTCCTCGCCCCGGTTGCTCGCGTCGGTACGCGGCCCGGCCGATGTCAAGGCGCTCGCCCCCGCGCAACTTCCTCAACTCGCCCAAGAGATCCGAGAAGAGCTCATCGCTGTGACCGCGAAGAATGGCGGCCACATCGGCCCCAATCTCGGAGTCGTGGAGCTCACGATCGCGCTCCATCGCATCTTCGATACTCCGGCCGATCAATTTGTCTTCGACGTCGCTCACCAGGGCTACGTCCACAAGCTCCTCACCGGCCGCGGCGGTGAGTTTTTCAAGAAACTCCGCCAGACGGGCGGAGCCAGCGGCTTTCTCTATCGCAGCGAAAGCCCGCACGACGCCTTTGGCGCAGGCCACGCCGGCACCGCCCTCTCCGCCGCGCTTGGCATGGCTACGGCGCGCGACCTTCGCGGCACCGGCGAGCACGTCGTCGCCGTCTGCGGCGATGCCGCCTTCACCTGCGGCGTCACCCTCGAGGCCCTCAACAACGTCGTCTCCTCGACCAAGCGCCTCATCGTCATCCTTAACGACAACGAGTGGTCGATCGCGAAGAACGTCGGCGCGATCTCCAGCTACCTCAACCGGATCAGCACCAGCAAAACGTACAACAAACTGCACCACGACGTGGAGGCCTTCTTCAAGAGCTTCCCGGCCGGGGTGGAGATGAACCGGGTCTACACCAAGTGGAAGCGCGAGACGAAGGACTTCTTCGTCGAGTCCTCGCTCTTCGAAAAGTTTGGCCTGCGCTATCTCGGTCCGGTCGACGGCCACGACCTCGACGCGCTGCAGAAGAACCTCGAGTTTGCGAAGCACTGCGACGTGCCCGTGCTCGTCCACGTGCTCACCAAAAAGGGCAAGGGCTTGGAAGCCGCCGTCCAGCACCCCGAGAAGTTCCACGGCGCCTCGCCGTTCGATCCCGCCACGGGAGAGAGCAAGAAGGCCGCGCCGGGCACGCCCCCCAACTACCAGGATGTCTTCGGCCAGGCTCTCACCCGCTTTGCCAAGGCAGATCGCAACATCGTCGGCATCACCGGCGCAATGCCCAGCGGCACGGGCCTCTCGCATCTCGCGCAGGGGGTGCCGCAGCAGTTCTTCGATGTCGGCATCGCTGAAGAGCATGCGGTGCTCTTTGCCGCCGGCCTCGCCACCAAGGGCTTTCGCCCGGTGTGCGCCATCTACTCGACCTTCCTGCAGCGCGCCTACGATCAGGTAATCCACGACGTCGCGCTGCAAAACCTGCCTGTGACCTTCTGCATGGACCGCGCGGGCCTCTCGCCCAACGACGGGCCCACGCACCACGGCCTTTTCGATATTTCCTACCTCCGCAGCGTGCCCAATGCCACGATCATGCAGCCCAAGGACGAGGATGAGCTCGTCGACATGCTGCATACATCCCTCAAGCTCCCGGGCCCCGGCTTTATCCGCTACCCGCGCGGCGCAGGCACGGGCGTGAAGATCAAGGAGCAGCCTGCGGCCCTCCCCATTGGCCACGCCGAGGTCATCCGCGAAGGCTCCAATCTCATGATCTGGGCCCTCGGCAGCATGGTGCAGGATGCCCTCAAGCTCGCCGAGCGCCTCGCCGCCGAGGAGCACCTCTCCGTCGGCGTCGTCAATGCGCGCTTCGTCAAGCCGCTCGACCGCACCCTCCTCCTGAGCCACGCCGCCTGCATTCCCCTGCTCGTCACGATGGAGGACCACCTCCTCGCCGGTGGCTTTGGCAGCGCGGTCCTCGAGGCGCTGCAGGACGCCGATTGCCCGACCGCCGTCGAGCGGATCGGCTGGCCCGACAAGTTCGTCGAGCACGGCTCCAGCAACGAAATCCTCCGCGCCGCGTACGGCCTGTCGCCCGACGACATCTATCGTCGCGTGCTCGCCCGCTGGCGCAACCTGCGCGAAGAACACGTGCAGGCAGGAGTGTAACGACCACCCGGGCGGGCCGCAAAGCCCGCCCTTCGCTTTTTAGAACAGCTCGCCCTGTGCCTGCTCCGGTTGTTTCACCCCGAGGAAGGGCGCGTAGCGCTCCAGCCAGTCGTCGAGCTTTTCGGAGTAATAGCTGGCGTCGTAGGGAGCTTCAACGGGATCGAAGAGGGCGACCGGGCGCGAGCGCTGCCAGTCGCTCGTTTTTCCCTTGGTGCGCGGAGTGACGTAGTACGTCACGCGCTCGCCCATGCGAGGGCGGGGATTCATCTGGAGCGCGGCCTCGGCCGCGGCGCGGCGCGGTTTGCCGCCCTCGGCGATGAAACGCTCGTAGGCGTCGGGGTTCATGCTCAGCGTCTCGCTCTTGGCGAGTTCGGCGACCGGCACGCGGGCGGAGACCAGCAGGCGCTTGTAGTCCTCGAAGAGCGCAACGGGAGAGTCTTTGATCTCTCCTAAGAGAAAGCGGATGACTTGGTCGGAGAGTTTTTTCAGGTACGGCTCGATGCCGCGCGAGCGCAGCGCGCTGCCGCGGAGGGTGATCTTCTTTCCGTCGTAGAGCGCGTAGTTCTTGGCCTTGTAGCAGAACATGGCGACGTATTTGCCGTCGTACTCGAGCTCGATGCCGGGGGGCAGGATCGGAGCGACGAGCGCCAGGAGCGCGTCGGGATTGTCGAAGTACTTTTCCGACGAGAGATAGATGCCGTCGGTGTCGGCTTCGAGGATCGTGCAGCCGTGCTTCGCAAACTCGTCGATCAACGCCTGCAACAGCTCGCGGCCACGACGGGTGACGAGCGCGGCCAGATCGCCGTCGCCGAAGCGGGCGCCAGAGAAGCCGAGGTAGCCGTAGAAGGAATTGATGAGGATCTTGAAATTCGTCTGGCGGGCCTGCGCCTCGGCGCGCTCCTCGGGGGACGGCGCAGTCTTGGCGAGCGCCTTGTACTTGAGGCGGTACTCGCGCAGCCGCTTGAGCAGCGGGATGAAGACGCCGAGCGAGTCGGTCTTGGGATTCTGGCCGATCGTGAGCAGCAGGCTCGGGTAGAGCGAGGCCACATCGAAGTGCAGCACGTGCTTGAAGACGCCCTCCTGAAAGCTGCGCGTGTAGCCGCCCTCGAAGGGCTTTACCTCCGGAGGCACGGGGCAGGCGTGGCGCGCGTGATAGTATTCTTCGAGGAAGAGCAGATCGATCTTGGAGGTCGCGCCGCGGAGCGTCGCTTCTTGGAGCAAAGCGGGGAAGCTGCGCACCTGCTCGAAGTACGTGGGCAAAAGTTGATCAGCGATGCCCTGCGTCTCGCGCAGGTCGTCCTCAAGGTAGGCGCAGAAGCGGGCACGGTCCTCGCGGAAAACGTGCTGGATCTGATTGCCCGCGATGTAGGTGCGGTCGCTGTCCTCGTCGGTCACGCCGAAGTAAATCGCGGCGTCCTTGAGGCCGTACGACGTCATCTCGCGCGTCGTGATATCGAAGATCTGCACGAGCAGGTACGTGTCGACGACGGCGCGACCGGGGATATCACAGCGCGTGAAGTCGAGCCAGCGCTCGGCGACTTTGAGCCGGCTGGTGCGGAAGGTTGCCCGCTGGCCGTAGCGGCCCCACGCGCACGGAAGCTTGTAGCGCTTGGCGCGGGAGCGCAGGTAATCGAGGTCGAACTTGAAGAGATTGTGGCCCTCGATCGTATCGGGATTGGCCTCGAGCAGCGCGGCGGTGAACTCCTCGAGGAGTTTCTTTTCCGCCGCATCGCTCATCTCGGCGAGGAGCAGCAGGCGGTTTTGGCCCGCGATGCGGAGGCCGATGGCGAGCACACGATCCTCGGCGCGCGTGGCATCGGGAAAGCCGCCCTCGGGGGCGGCCACCTCGATATCGAGCTGGCAGCGACGGAGCTGGCCGAAGCCCAAGTCCCCGTAGAGTCGTTTGCGTTGCTGGAGGAGCCACTGGCTCTCCAGCGGGCGGATGGCATCGAAACCCACGCCAGGCTTGTCGGCCTTGGCGAAGGCATTGAAGGCCGCGAGTGACTCGGAGTGGACGAGGCGGTTGTAGGGGCCGTCGCCTTTCAGCTCTTCGAGGGTGATCCCAGCCAGTACCGCGGGGTCGGGAGTGGCATTGAGCCACGCAAAAGGGCGCAGGGTCTCGATGCGGTCCTCACGACCGCCTGACTCCGTTTCGACGGTCGTGTGGACCGCCCCTGCGTCATCGACCCATATGCCGCAGACGGAGCCAGCCATCGCTCAACCTGTGGTCTTGAAACGCATCACGTACACCATGATCAGCGCAAGGACGATGAGCGCGATAGCGATCACCGCGAGCACGCCGGCAGCGCCGCGTTTGCGGTAACCCATGCCCGCGAGACCGGAGAGGCCCAGCCAGCACACAAACTTGATGATGATCCACGGATCCAGAAATTTGTGGCCCATCTTGGTGATAAGGCCAAAGCCCGCGACCATGGCCAGCACGCTCGCGATGCCCGTGATGATGGAGACCTTCTTCTTAGTCTCCGGCGGCGCCGCGAAGGCGTAGAACGTATAGCCGGCGAGCACGAAGAGCGAAGCGAGGTGGAGGATGTAGTAGAACTGGGGGCTCATGAGAATGGCCTGATGGTCAGGAACCTTGAGATGAACGGGCGCAGGGAGAGCGGTCGACTCTTTTCACGGCGGGTGGGCGCGATCGGTGGGGGGCCCGGCGTTTTTTTGCCCGAGCAGTGCGCGGCCAAGGCCGGCATAGCCCGATTTATCCCGGATATAGAGGAGGATTGGGCAGGAAAAACGTACAAGGCGCAGGCGAGAAGTGAGACAACGGCAGCCGTTTTTCCAGCGATGTCTGAGTGATCATGAGGCCCCTTGGTCTCGATGCAGGGATCATACACGGAAGCGCGGTCGGTGTCATCCCCCAGCCGGGAGTTTGTGTCGTCGGCCGATGCCAACAAGAAAGGCCGGCCTCCGAAGAGACCGGCCTCGCTTGTTGAAAATGAATATCACCCCACCTGTGCCGTATGATCAAAGGCTCAAGACCTTTTTAAGTTTAGGTGGACGCCTCCTGCGCAGCATCTGTCTTCCGATTTACGGCCTGACATAGACTACGCCGGTTTCAACGTCCGTATAGTTCCTAAGGCAAAGAGCAGTTATTAAAACACCTCGAACACCGCAGGGTGAGTGGTCCAAAGTAGAGGTAGCACGCCGGTCGTCAAGGGGCGCCGACCACTTTCTGGACCTCGCAGCGCTCGTGGGAAACCTCAGGTGCCCAAAATACTTTCGTCCAGATGCTGGATGATGAGCTCCTGCACCGTCGCAAGGAAAAGGTAGCACATGAAGGCCTTTCGGATCGGCTCCTCGAGGGCATCGAGATCGAGGTCGCCACTTTCCAAGGTATCATCGCCCACACCTTTGAGGTATTTCTCGCGCAGGCGCAGGCGCACGGCCGAGCATGCGCGGATGATCGTCTCGGCATTGTTCTCGTCGAAAGCCACGATGCCCTCCGCAAAAAACTCTTCGTTGAAGAGCGCCAGCAGAGTTTTCACCTCGTCGCCCTGGCCCGCCAGAAGCTCCTGAGTCCACGACTCTTGAAAGTCGGCGTCGATATCCTGGATCGAGATGGGGGCGGCGAGATTCTTGCTGAGATCGTCGGCCAGCTCACGAATCACGTCGAGCAATGGAGCGACGATCGGCACCGCGAGCTTTACTTCAATGCGCTTCATCAGGCTCGAGGACCGCCGTAAGGTGCCACTGTTGCAGGGTGAAGACGTACGCCTCCGC
This sequence comes from uncultured Opitutus sp., assembly GCA_964480585.1. Taxonomy (GTDB): domain Bacteria; phylum Verrucomicrobiota; class Verrucomicrobiia; order Opitutales; family Opitutaceae; genus ER46. The sequence goes on from CAYZPV010000009.1 coordinate 145,605, forward strand.
TTTTTCGCGGAGGCCGCTCCACACGATGGAGCGGCCCTGCTCATGCACTTCCATCATCTTGCGGCGCGCCGTGCTTTCGTCGAAGCCGAAGACTTTTTTGAAAACAAGCACCACGTACGACATGAGATTGACCGGGTCGTTGAGCACGACGACGCGCCACTGCCCCTCCAGCGCCACTGCGGTATCGCTTTGGTGGGACGGGGAGTATTGCTCGTCGGACGCTACGATGCTCAGGGCTCGATGCACGGTGCTGTGGCTAAACTGACTCAGGACTTTTCGCAACTCAACCGCGCGCCTTCGCAGCGGCTTCGGCGACGGCGGCGGCCACGCGGGACTCGGCCTCGGCCACGGGGACCTTGGCTACGTCCTTCTGCGTGCGCCACTTGAGCTCGATCACGCCCTCCTTGAGGCCCTTGCCGCCGATGGTGAGGCGGAGCGGGATGCCGATGAGGTCGGCATCCTTGAATTTCACGCCAGGGCGCTCGACGCGGTCGTCGATGAGCACGTCGGCGCCGGCCTTCTCGGCGGCGGAGCCGAGCTTCTTCGCGAGGTCCATCGCCTCGGGCAGCTGCGGATCCAGCACGCAGATGAGCACTTGGAAGGGCGCGCAATTCCACGGCCAGATGATACCATCGGCATCGTGGCTCTGCTCGATCACGGCCTGCATGGTGCGCGAGATGCCGATGCCATAGCAGCCCATCACCATGAGGTGCGACTGCTTTTGATCGTCGGTGAAGACGGCGCCGAACTTCTCGGAGTACTTGGTGCCGAGTTTGAAGATGTGGCCGACCTCGATGCCGCGCTTCACCTGGAGGGGCTGGCCGGACTTCACATCGGGCTCGCCGGCACGGACGCGGCGGAAATCGCCAAACTTCGTGATCGCGAGATCGCGCGTCACGTTGACGTTGCGGAGGTGAAAGCCGTCCTTGTTGGCTCCGGTGGTGCCATTGCCGATGAGCCGGATGGCGTGATCGGCAAAGACACCGGCGAGCGCGCCCGCATCCTTGATCGTACCCTTGACCGCACCGAGAGAGCCCGGCTTGGCACCGAGCACAGGCTCGATCTCCTCCGGCGTAGCGGGACGGAAAAGCGTAAAGCCGAGCGAGCCGAGCTTGGCCTCCTCAAGCTCATCGGAGCCGCGGAGGATGACGAGGAAGGGCTTGCCGTCGCCCATGTAGACGAGGGTCTTGAATTGCCGGTCGGCGGCGACGGAATACGGCGCGGCAGCAAGCGCGGCGATCGTCACGACACCAGGCGTGGCAAACTCCTCGACGGCGCCCGCGGGCGGGGCATCGGCGAGGTCGGCGGGCACGAGGGCGCTGGTGGCCTTTTCGCGGTTAGCCGCGTAGCCGCTCGTCTCGTTGTAGATCACATCATCGTCGCCGATCTCGGCGGGCACCATGAACTCGTGGGAGAAGCTGCCGCCCATCACGCCCGTATCGGCCTCGACCGCGATGGCGGTGACACCGAGGCGCTTGAAGAAGCTCTCGTACGCGGCCTTCATGTTGTGGTAGGCCTTCACCGCGTTGTCGTCGGTGGTGTCGAACGAGTACGCATCCATCATGATGAACTCGCGGGCGCGCATCAGGCCGTAGCGCGGGCGGATCTCATTACGGAACTTGGTGGCGATCTGATAGAAATTCTTGGGCAGGTCGCGGTAGCTCGTGATCTCGGTCTTTACGAGCGGCGTGATGACTTCCTCGTGCGTCGGCCCAAGGACAAATTCCGGCTCGCGCCCCGCGCGCTTGCCGTCGCCCGCGCTATCGGCGCGGAACATGATCTCACGGGCCGCAGCCCAGCGCGGGCCTTGCTGCCAGAGCTCGACGGGATGCACGTGAGGCATCCAAAGCTCGATCGCACCGGCACTATCCAGTTCCTCCCGGCAGATCTGAGTGATCTTGTGAATCACCCGGAGGCCAAAAGGCATGTACGTGTAGAGGCCGCCGCCGAGCTTGCGCACGAGGCCGGCGCGCACGAGCAGCTTGTGCGATGCGATCTCCGCATCGGCCGGACTTTCCTTGAGCGTCGGGATGAAGAACTGCGACCAAAGTTTCATGTGAGCCGGACAGGCAAACAGGGGGCGGGCGGAAAGTCTAGTGCTTAGGGGCTGGCACGGCAGGGAAGCTGGAGCCAGGCAGGCGTGCGTAGTTTTGGCTCTAGACTCCCGGCTCTCAGCTCTCAGCTTCTTAGACCGTCCATGTCAAAAGACCGCCAGCCCTGGCCGATGAAGTGGGTCGTCCTAGCGATCCTGCTCATGATCGCGCCGTATACCTTCATCACCCTGAACTACCGCAAGGAGAACAAGCCTTTCGAGCCGTACTCGGATATGAAGGACCGCGCCAACACCACGCGCCTGCTCTCCGCCGGCTACCAGCGCATCACACTCACGGCGCAGCGGCCGGCAGGCGATTTCAGCGTGCCCAAGGGCGCACAGGTGGCTCCCACGCCTGGCGGGGTGCCCGAGGCGCTAGGCAAAACGCTCGTCGAGACGCCGCAACTGCCCACGCAGATCCTCACGGTCACCGCCGCACCGACGGCAAATATTCTCCAACCCTACCTGATCGAATTCACCTGCGCTCTGCCGACCGACAAGCAACAGCTCGCAGGGGCCGATCTCTACGTGCGCGAACAGGAACTCGTGTTTATCCCCACCTTTGGCCGGATCGACACCGACCTCTCGACCCGCTCGCAGAACGCGATCGTGCTTTTGACGGTCCCTGCGGGAGCGGTGAAGCCGGGCACGTATGCGGTGACGCTCGTAGGCGAAAAAGGCTCGAAGACCTGGCCGCTGGACGTGCGGTGAGCGAGTGGCGGTCTCCTATGGCCGCCATCTCTCATATCATGGCGCCCGGGACGCCCGCCGCTCCCTTGCGCTCCGAGCCGCGCACCTCACACCGCGCTGGCGAGGATCTTGTCGACCTCGGCGACCATTGCTTTCCGCGTCGCAGCAGGCACATCGGCGATCTCCCAGCCATTGCGCACACACTTGGCGATTTCCTCGCGGGTGAAGGTCAGCTCGCGGGCGAGCGACTCGTACTCCTCGTTGATGGAATTGGCGAAGCAGAGCGGATCGTCGGTGCTCACGGTGCAGCGTACGCCGGCCACCAGCAGCCGGCGTAGCGGGTGCTCCTTGAGCGAGGGCACGACCTTGAGGCCGACATTGCTGATGGGGCACACGTCGAACGTCACGCCGCGCTCAGCGGCGAGCTTTACGACCGAGGGGTCCTCGACGGCACGCACCCCATGCTGGATGCGAGTAACGCCGAGCACTTCAATGGCCTCACGCACGCGCGCGGGCCCGTCGAACTCGCCGGCGTGGCACTTGGTAACCTTGCCCGCCTCACGAAGCTTCTTCCAAACCGCCGCAGTATCGGGATGCGTCTCCTGCTGCTCGAAGCCATGCAGATCCGCGCCTGAGAGGCTCTCCCACGTATGGAGCTGATCGATCGTCGGGCGCAGATCGCCGCCGATATCGGTGCGCAGCATACCGGCAAAGACCCGCACCTCCAGCCCGCTCGGCGCGGCGGAGCGGATCGCAGCAATGATCTCGGGGCCCGGCACCTTGATGAATTGCGTGACGGGCAGGTGGAAACTCGTTTCCACGTAGCGCACGTTCTGGGCGACATGCTTGGCGAAGATCACCTTGGCCGCCTCGTGATAACGCTCCGCGGTCGTAAACCAAGGCAACGCGTGATCGAGGAGGATACGCTCGAAATCGGGGAATGTGGCGTAGCGGTACGCGCGCGAGCGAAATACCGGATCGGGCGGCCATTGCGCCGGATCCCACGAGGTCAGGAGTTCGTAGGGCAGCGCGCCCTCGATGTGCAGGTGAGTCTCGGTCTTGGGCAGGGTCTGGATGAAATCGCGCATGGTCAGACAGACGAGAGGCACTGCACGGTGCCGCGCCTGGCGGGAGGCGCGGCGCTTGGGAGCACCCTGCGTCGTTTACTTTTTCCCGAGGAGGTACTCCGGGTTGAGTTTGTGCAGCGCCTTGGGGAGGAAGATGCCGTCTTTGCGAATCAACTTCCCATCGAACCAGATTTCTCCGCCGCCGTACTCAGGGCGCTGGATGCACACCATGTCCCAATGCACCTGGGACTTGTTGCCGTTGCCCGGATTTTCGTAGGCCTGGCCGGGGGTGAAGTGGAAGGAGCCCGCGATCTTCTCGTCGAAGAGGATATCGCGCATGGGCTCGAGGATGTGCGGATTGAAGCCGAGCGCGAATTCGCCGATGTAGCGCGCGCCGGGATCGCTATCCAAAATCTCGTTTAGCTTCCTCGTATTCGACGAGGTGGCTTCGACGATCTTGCCCTTCTTGAAAGCGAGGCGGATATTGTCGAACGACGCGCCGAGATAGACCGTGGGCGCGTTGTACTGGATGTAGCCCTCGACGCTCTCCTTGACCGGGCAGGAGAAGACCTCGCCGTCGGGGATATTGCGGAGGCCGCCACACGGCTGCGCGCCGATGCCCTTGATGGAGAAACGCAGATCGGTGCCGGGCCCCTTGATCTGGACCTGATCGGTCTTCTTCATCAGGTCGGCCAGCGCCTTCATCCCCGGCACCATGCGGGCGTAGTCGAGCGTGCAGACGCGGAAGTAGAAATCCTCGAAGGCTTCCGTGCTCATGCCCGCCTGTTGCGCCATCGCGGAGCTCGGCCAGCGCAGCACGACCCACTTGGTCTTGCCTACGCGGTGATCGAGCACGGGCTTCATCAGGCGCGAGACGAGCTGCACCTTTTCGGAGGGCACGTCGGACGACTCGAAGATATTATCCGAGCCGCGCATGGCGATATACGCATCCATCTTCTGCATTCGCGCCAGCTCCACATCCGCGTGCGGGGCAAATTGCCCCTCTTCCGCCCCGATCGCCATCTCGCGTGTAATGCGCGCCCGGTGGATCTGCACGTAGGGGAACGCCCCGCGCTCGCGCACGGACCGGATGAGCGCGACGACCATCGCATCGGGGATATCGAAGGCATCGATGAGCACGCGCTCGCCCTTCTTAAGCGCCGTGGAAAATCCGGTCAGCCCCTCGGCCAGTTTGGAGAAACGGGGATCGATCAGCATGTTGACCGCAACTAACCGCACACGAGCGCCTTCCCGCAAGGGCAAAGGAGCAAATCCGCAGGGGGCGAACACCTACCCCACTCGAGCTCTCTGGCCTCGGATCGGTCCCCCCGTGTGCTCAGCATCCCAATCGCGAGGTGCCCGGCGCCGCCGCCGTTGGCTCCCGTTCAACCCAGTCGGAGTATTGCGCGCCCTACTCTTTGTCCCGCGCGAAACAGATGCGTTTCACCGCCTCGTCGAAGTCAGCGGCGCCTCGCAGGATCTCGATCTCCAGCCGCAGATAGTAGAGCGGCAGCGGGCACTGGAGATTCTCCGCGATGCGCACGGCGTCCTTTTCGGTGGTGACGAGGCACTCCGCGCCTTCCTTCTTCGCCATCTCGAAGAGCGCCGCGATGTCCTCGCCATCGAAGCGATAGTGATCCAGAAACCGCTCGCGGCCCACGATGAGCGCCCCGAGATCGCGAAGAAACTTCTCGAAGCTCTCCGGCGTCGCGATGCCTGAAAAGGCGAAGACCCGCCGCCCCTTCAAAAACGCCAGTTCCTCGCGCGAGCCCGGTGCGCCATCGGCAGCGCCAAAACGCCGCAGGTACTGGGGCTTGTGAGCGCACTCGATGATATCGGCCTCGGGATTGTGCGACGAGATGAGCTGCTCGAGCTCGGGGTCGCGCACGCCATTGGACTTGGTGAGGAAGACGTAGCTCGCGCGCTTCAGGTGCTTGATCGGCTCGCGCAGGATGCCGCGGGGCAGCAGATGGCCATTGCCAAAGGGATTGGTCTTATCGACGAGCAGCAGATTGAGCCGGCCCTTGAGCGGCAGGTATTGGAAACCATCGTCGAGCACGAGGGTATCGCAGCCGAATTTCTTGATCGCGAATTCGCCGGCGTGCACGCGGTTCTTATCCACGAGCACCACCACGCCGGGGAGATTGCGCGCGAGCATATAGGGCTCGTCGCCGGCCTGCTCGCTATCGAGGAGCACGGTGGTGCCGTCGCTCACGATGCGGGGCGCGGGCTTCTCGGCGTGGGTGAGATTCCACCAGAGTTTTTGCCAGAGCGGCACCTTTTTGCTCTTATAGCCGCGGGAGAGGATGGCGACCTTGCGCCCGCGGTCGCGGAGGGCTCGGGCGAACTTCTCCACCACGGGAGTCTTCCCCGTGCCTCCCACTGTCAGGTTGCCCACCACCACCACCAGGCAGCCCAGCGGCTGATCGTGGAGGATGCGCTTGCGGTACAGGAAGAGCCGGGTCTGGGCGATGCCGCTAAACAGCCACGAGAGCCCTTGCAGGAAGCCCCCATAGATCGCCGCCCCCGCGCCCGCGCGCCGCCCGTAGATCACGTCGATCGTGTAGAGCTCGAGCGAGTTGAGTTGTTTCTTCAGCCAGGGCTGGGACATCGCCGGTTAAACTACGAGCGCAACAGGCTCCGCGCGCCATCAAAGGCGGTCGGTCTGTCCGATGAGTTGCGTTGCCGCTGTGCTGCTCGCAAAGGCACTTGGGTAAGTAGTCGTGACGGGAATGAAGGTTGACGCAACCAGCCGCGTAAACTGTTTTCCACCCTTCACGCGTCCTACCTATGAGCTACAAACTCTTCATCCCCGGCCCCATCGCCGTCTCGGATAAAACGCTTCGTGCCATGTCGCAGCCCATGATCGGGCACCGCAGCACGGACTTTGTTGCGCTCTACAACTCCATCCAGCCTGACCTGCAGGCCCTCGTCTACACGAAGGATCCCGTCTACATCTCCACGAGCAGCGCGTTTGGCTCGATGGAAGGCGCGATCAACAATGTCGTGAAGAAGAAGGTGCTGAGCTGCATGAACGGCGCCTTCTCCGACAAGTGGAACGACGTCGCCCTCCGCAACGGCAAGCAGGCCACCGCCCTCAAGTTTGAGTGGGGCCAGCCCGTCGACCCCGAGGCCGTCCGCAAGGAGCTCTCCACCGGCGCATACGACGCCATCACCCTCATTCACAACGAAACCTCGTGCGGCTGCGTGAGCGACATCGCCGCGATCATGAAGGTCGTCCGCGAATTCCCCGACGTCATCTCGATCGTCGACACGGTGAGCTCCTTCAGCGCCACGCCGATCAAGAAGGACGAGCTGGGCATCGATGTCTTCATCACCGGCTCGCAGAAGGCGCTCGCCCTCCCCCCCGGCCTCTCGCTCATCTCGGTCTCCAAGCGCGCCCTGGAGCGCGCCGCCACCGTGAGCGACCGCGGCTACTACTTCGATTTCGTCGAGTTCCAGAAGAACCACGAAAACGGCATGACGCCCTCGACGCCCGTCATCTCCCTCATCTACGCCCTCAAGTCCAAGCTCGAGGACATCAAGGCCGAGGGCCTGGAGAACCGCTACGCCCGCCACACCCGCCTCAATCAGACGGTGCGCGACCACGTGCTCGCGAAGGGCTTCAAGATGTTCCCCAAGGAGGGCCACTGGTCCGTGACGCTCAACTGCTTCGCCAACACGCTCAACATCGACCTCGGCGTCCTCAACAAGGTGCTCAAGTCGAAGCACAAGCTCGTGATCGATGGCGGCTACGGCAAACTGAAGGGCAAGACCTTCCGCATCTCCAACATGGGCGACGAGACCGACGAGACGATCGCCGCGATGCTGGCCGCGTTTGACGCCGCGCTGGCTGAGACGCCCAAGGCGACGGCCGAGACGAAGTAGGCAGGACGCTGACGCTTCGTTGTTTTTGGTAAGGCGGGTCGCAAGACCCGCCTTTTTTGTACACATACATCGAGCGCGCGTCCAAAGTAGCGGCCGACGTCTCACCCTTCATTCTGACGAAAGGGCGATCGCGTGATCGCCGTCACCCCATGCGACTTCTACCTTTTCTCCTGCTTTTCCCCGCTCTCCGCCTCGCTATCTTCGCGCAACCGGTCGCCTCTGGCATCGCCAGCCTCCAGATACCGCCGAGCCGCACCGATCCGGCGATCAAGACCTTCGACGACCCGCACCTGATCTGGGTCAATCGCGACATCGTCGTCGACCGCAAAGCCGGCCTGCCTGCGGCGCGTGGCCAGCTCCTGCTCTTTCTACCGGGCACTGTGCCACCCGAGGCCGCCGCCGCGAAAAAAGCCGGCGGCGCCACATCCGCAGCAGAGGCGACGGAGCGGAAGACACCGAAAGCGCAGCCCGCTCGCTCCGGCCCCTTCGCCTTCTGCGAGCTCGCGGCCAATCTCGGCTACCACGCCATCTTCCTCCGCTATCCAAATGACAAATCCGCCTCCGCCGCCGCACGCGACGAGGACATGGCTGAGTTCGAGCGCTTCCGCATGGCACTGATCGCGGGGGGCACCTCGAAACATCTCGGTACAATCCCGCGCACCGAGAGCATCGAGCACCGGCTCATCAAGCTCCTCGAGCACCTCCAGCGCGTGCGCCCGCGCGAAAACTGGAAACAGTTTCTCACCGAGGCGGGCGCGATCAACTGGCGCGCTATCGCCGTCGCCGGCCAGTCGCAGGGTGGCGGCCACGCCGTGCTCATCGCCAAGAAGCACGAAGTCGCCCGCGCGATCGCCACCGGCGCGCCGAAGGACTACAGTCTGCGCCACGGCAAGCCTGCCGCGTGGCTCTCCGCCGAGTCGGCCACGCCCGTCTCGCGCGTCTTCTGTTTCAATCATGTGCAGGACCGGCAGGCCGCCAATCTCGCCCAGCAACGCGAAAACCTCCGCGCCCTCGGCCTCGCCAAACTCGCCCCCGAGGTCGATGTCGACCAAGCCACCCCGCCGTATGGTCACTCGCGGATGCTCTTCACCGATTTTCCCGGCGGCAGACAACTCACCTCGCGCGAAGCGCACACGGCGGTGATCTCCAATCGCAATGCGGAGACCTTCGGGCCGGTGTGGAGGTACATGCTGACCGAGGAGACGAAGTAGCGGCCTCGCGGGCCAATCGACCGCACTGCCGGTGACGAAAGCGTGTCGAACGAAGAATTTTTGGCACGGCTCCGCGACTGCCCGCTGCTCGTTTTGCCAGAGGAGAAAGGGGCGAAAAAGTTTGTCGTTCTCGCGTACCGGGCGCGGACGTTTAGCAACGGCCCGCCAAAACAATTTCTTGCACTTCACGCTTTCGCGGCTAACGGCTCGCCTTACATGAAGTCACTTGTCATCGCCGAGAAGCCGTCCGTGGCGGCCGATTTGGCGCGCGCGCTCGGTAAAGTTCCCAAGAAAGGCGACCACTACGAAAACGACGAATACGTCATCTCGTACGCGCTCGGTCACCTCGTGGAGCTCGAGATGCCCGAGGATATCGACAAGAAGAAATACGGCTTCTGGCGCCTCGAGACGCTCCCCATTATCCCCGATAAATTTGGCCTCAAGCCGATCGAGGACTCCAAGGAGCGCTTCAATGCCGTAAAAAAGCTCCTCGCCCGCAAGGACATCGACCAGGTCATCAATGCGTGCGACGCCGGGCGCGAGGGCGAGCTCATCTTTGCATACCTGTACCAGCTCACGAAGTGCAAGTTGCCTGTGAAGCGCGCGTGGATGCAGACGATGACCACGGGCGGCATCCAGGAAGCATTTAAGAATCTCCGCGACGGCGAAAAGCTGAAGGGCCTGGAAGATGCCGCGCGCTGCCGTAGCGAGAGCGACTGGCTGATCGGCATCAATGGCACGCGTGCGCTTACCAAGCGCATGTTTGGCTCGCGCGCGGGCAATGTCGCTTCTGTCGGTCGCGTGCAGACGCCCACGCTCGCGATCGTCTACGCCCGCGAGCAGGAGATCCGTAATTTCAAGCCGCGCGACTACTGGCGCGTCACCGCCACGTTTCAGGTCGCCAAGGGCACTTACGAGGGCGTGTACCAGCGGCCTAATTTCAAGAAGGCCGAGGGCGATGATCACGACCGCATCGACCGCATCTGGGACAAGGCCGTCGCCGAGGCCGTCGTCGCCGCCTGCCAGGGCCAGCCGCTCGCCAAGGTGGTCGATGAGAAGAAGGCCAGCAATCAGGCCGCACCCCGCCTCTACGATCTCACCACGCTCCAGCGCGAGGCCAACAATCGCTTCGGGCTGCCCGCGCGCCGCACGCTCCAGATCGCCCAGGCGCTCTACGAGCGGCACAAGATGATCACCTATCCGCGTACCGACTCGCGCGCGCTGCCGGAAGACTACATCCCTACCGTGCGCGATACGATGCGCGCGCTACAGGGCGACCTCGGCAAGCACGCCGACAAGGTCCTCGCCGAGGGCTGGGTGCGGCCCAACAAGCGCATTTTCAATAACGAGCAGATCTCCGATCACTTCGCCATTATCCCCACCGCCTCCGAGGCCAAGAATCTCGATGAGATGGAGGCCAAGGTGTACGACATGATCGCGCGGCGCTTCGTCGCGGCGTTTTACCCCTCGGCGGAGTTCGATGTCACGACGCGCATCAGCACGGTCGCGCCCAGCCACGATTTCAAAACCGAGGGCAAGGTCCTCACCTTCCCCGGTTGGCTCGCAGTCTACGGCAAGACTACCGTCGACGACGACTCGCCCGACTCCAAGGCCCTGCCCGCCCTCTCAGCCGAAGACGGCACGCCTGCCAAGGCCAAGACGCTGGAGCCCAAGCTCCACGCCGAGGCGACCAAGCCACCGCCGCGCTACACGGAAGCGACGCTCCTCTCCGCCATGGAAGGCGCCGGCAAGCTCGTCGACGACGAAGAGCTCGCACAGGCCATGAAAGAGCGCGGCCTCGGCACGCCCGCCACCCGCGCCGACACGATCGACGGACTCATCAATCAGAAGTATATCGACCGCCCGCAGCGCGAGCTCATCCCCACCGCCAAGGCTGAGCAGCTCTTGACGTTCCTTGGCGCCGTAAAGGCCGAGGAGCTCACCAAGCCCGATCTCACCGGCAACTGGGAGTACAAGCTCCGCCAGATGGAGCACGGCAAGTTCACCCGCGAGGCCTTCATGGAGGAGATCGAGGCCACGACCAAGGGCATCGTCGAGCGCGTGAAGGGCTTTGAGGAAGATGAGTCCGTCGCCCGCGAGACCGACATCCTCTCGCCCACCGATCAGAAGCCTCTGCGCGAGACCCTCCGAGGCTACAAATCGCAGGATGGAGAGTTCATGCTCTACAAGGTCATCGGCGGCCGAAAGATGGAGGAAGCCGAGATCAAGGAGCTGGTGGAAAAGGGCCAGATCGGGCCGCTCGATGGCTTTATTTCCGCCAAGACCCGCACCCGCTTCTCCGCCGTGCTCAAGCTCGTCAAAGACGAGGAAAAGCAGAAGTGGCAGGCGCAGTACGACTTTGGCGACAAGCAGGATCTCGGCACCCTCGAAGCCTTCTGGAAAGATCCCGCCACCGGCGCGGAGCTCTGCGAGATGGGCAACAGCTACGTGCTGCGCGAGCGCGACGGCGAGGGGTGGAAGCAGTCCTTCCGCATCGGCCGCCTGATGTGTCAGAAGCCCATCCCGCGCGAGGTCGCCATCGATCTCGTCACCAAGGGCAAGTCGGAGGTGGTCAAGGGCTTCATCTCCAAGAAGGGCCGCCCCTTCGATGCCTTTTTCGAGCGCGCCGGAGACAAAGCCGAGTGGAAATTCCCGCCGCGCCCCGCGAAGCTCGACAAGGATGGCAATCCGGTCGTGCGCAAGGCCAAGGCCCCGCCCGACCTCTCCAAGGGCACCGTGCTCGGCAAGAGCAAGTCACACAAGGACGGCGAGATCGTCGAGACGAAGGATGCCTTCTACGTGCGCCGCCCCGATCAGGAGAACCGTATCGTCTTCACCTTGAAGAAGGAGCTTTGTGGCCTGCAGTTGCCCAAGGAGGAGATCATGAAGCTCTTTGAGGAAGGCCGCACCGGACTCATCCAAGGCTTCATGTCCAAGCGAGGCCAGGCCTTTGGCGCTTACCTCGTACTCTCGAGCACGGGGTCGAAGGCGGAGTTCGAGTTTCCCCCGCGTTAAAGTAGGGCGGAGTTTCAGCCCGCCCTGCTTGTTCTCGCCGGTCGGCCCCATCCTTTGGCGCGTACATCTACCTAGAACTTCTCCGCGCGGCATGGCGTCTAACCCCTTGCCGTGAACTCGACCAAAAACACCCTTCTCGCCGTCCTAGCCCTCGCCACCGTCGGCGGCGCCCTGCTCGCGTGGAAGCAGTACGGCGAACTCATCGAGTTGCGTGCCGCCGCGCTCGATCGCACCGCCCGGGAGGATTTTCAGAAACGCATTTCAGATCTCGAGAAGCAGAATCGCGAGCTCCAGGATCGCCTTGCCGCGCGTGGCCGTCGCGGTCCCGGTGGTGAGGCCGGCCCAGCCGGCACGGGTGAGCCTGGCGAGGGCGCCGGCTCTGGCGGCCCCGGCGGACCACGTGGGCGCTTTGGCGATCCGCGCCAGGCCGATGCCGCGATGCGCGAGCTCATGGCCAAGCCCGAAGTGCAGGCCCTGATGGCCCAGCAACAAAAGGCAGTCGTCGAGGGCCGCTACGCCGCGCTTTTCAAAAGCCTCAATCTCACCCCCGAGCAGGCCGAGAAACTCAAAACCCTTCTCGCCGATCGGATGAATACCGGTCGCGATGTCGCTGAGGCGGCGCGCGCCCAAGGCATCGATCCCCGCGAAAATCGCGATACCTTTGCCAAGCTCCTCTCCGACGCGCAGGCCACACTCGATAACAGCATCAAATCAGTGATCGGCGAGCAGGGCTACGCGCAGCTCCAGAGCTACGAGCAGACGATGCCCCAGCGCTCCGTCGTCGAACAGCTCCAGCGACAACTCGCCTACAGCGACACCCCGCTCACCGCCCAGCAGTCCGAGCAGCTCGTGCAAATCCTGGCCGCCAATGCCCCGCAGCGTACCGCCGGCGATTCCTCCCAGCCCAGCCTGGCCCTGCGCGGTCCCGATGTTTCCTTGGTAGGCGGGATGGGCCCCGGCTCTGGAGGCCCAGCCGGAGTCGTCATGATCGGCGGCCCAGCAGGCAGCACCGCCATCGTCACGGCCAATGCCATTGCGCAGGCCCAGGCCGTCCTGAGCGCCTCGCAAGTGGCTGCCTTGCAGCAGATCCAGCAGCAGCAGGCCACCCAGCAGCAACTCCAGCAGGTGATCCGCAGCACGCTCTCGACTCAGCAGCCTGGCTCCGCTGGCACGGCGACAGGGACCACCCCCACTGGTCAGGGGCGCCCCAAGGGCTGAGCGCCCCTCCTCTGCACCGCTGCGACTCTCCCGGCGGCCCCGCGTCATGCCGTGAGAAAACCCTTGCGGCACGCTCCCTGCATAGGGACGATGCCCCTTGGCTTTTTACCGAACATGATCGTTACCACCGCGCAGCTCTTCAAACACGCTTACGGGAAATACGCCGTCGGCGCTTACAACATCAATAACGCCGAGCAGGCGATGGGTCTCTTCAAGGGCTGCATCGACTCCAAGGCGCCGTTCATCATCCAACTTTCCAAGGGCGCGCGCAAGTACACCGATAAGCGCATGCTCGAGGCCATCATCCGCGCGGCCGGCGATATCTTCCCCGAGGCCATCTTCGCGGTGCACCTCGATCACGGTGATGAGGAGACCTGCTACGAGTGCATCAACTCGGGCTTCTTCTCCTCCGTCATGATCGATGCCTCGCACGATCCCTTCGAGAAGAACGTCGAGATCAGCAAGCGCGTCGTCGATGCCGCCCACAAGAAGGGCATCTCCGTCGAGGCCGAGCTCGGCATGCTCGGTGGCGTCGAGGAGGATATCAAGGTAGACGAAGGCCACGCCATGCTCACCAACCCGGCCGAGGCCGAGGAGTTCGTGAAGAAGACCGGCTGCGACTCCCTCGCCTGCGCCATCGGCACCTCGCACGGCGCCTTCAAGTTCAAGGGCAAGCAGTCCCTCCACTTCGACGTGCTCAAGCAGATCCAGGGCAAGCTCCCGGGCTTCCCGCTCGTCATGCACGGCTCCTCCTCGGTCCCGCAGGATGAAGTGCAGCGCATCAATGCCGCTGGCGGCACCATCAAGGACTCCATGGGCGTCGACCCCAATGAGTACCTCCCGGCCGCCAAGCTCGGCGTCACCAAGGTCAACATCGACACCGATGGCCGCCTCGTCTGGACCCGCGTGCACCGCGAGTACTTCCGCGATAAGCCCTCCGAGTTCGATTTCCGCCCCCCGGGCAAGATCTTCATCGAGGAGTACGCGAAGTTCATCGCGAGCCGCAACAAGTACCTCGGCTCCGCGGGCCAGCTCGACGATCTCCGCGCCAGCCTGAAGAAGTAAGCGTTTCTTCCGAGCAGGGCAGCCTTTGCAGGGCGGGTTGTACGACCCGCCCTTTTTCGTGCGACCCTCCTTCGCTCGTACCGAGCACTACGTAGATCAGCTTAGGTCATAATCCTACACGCTAGGCCCTTGCAAAGCACGTGCTCCTCCTCTCGGCTGCAAGGCACGTTTTTCTGTCTCACGTTTTCATGAATAATAGCCACCAATGGACGCCGGAGAAGTGGCAGGAGGCCACCACGGCGATCATGCGCCGCGCCGCGACCGACGTCGCCTTCCGCAAGCGCGCCCTTTCCGATCCTCGCGGCGTCATCAAGGAAGTCAGCGGGCTCGATATGCACCCCAATGCCCGCATCCGCTTCGCCGAGCCCCAGGAAGGCCTCGTCCTCACGCTCCCTCCGCTGAAGGTCGACTCCGAGCTCTCCGACTCCGAACTCGAATCCGTCTCCGGCGGCGGCGGCTGGCAGCCGTGGTTTTTCAACGTGTCCACGGGTTGAGGAGGCGTTTTCGTAACCCTGCCCATCAGGTCAGGGACGGAATTCATCCACGCGCGATCACTGTCCGCGCGCCTACGAACACAAGAGATCGCACCAGTCAGATCGCACGTTGAGACGACCGAAGAGGTAGCCGCAGTCATCCCCGAGCACCATGCGCGGGAAACCGAAGGTGAGAAGGCGGTAGGCCGCCTGGAGGACTGCAAGCGGGAGCAGTGGCGGCCCAGCCCCCGCTCAGGTCCGATTTTATTTCACGCGCGGCACCGGCGCCGTCGTCACCAGTACACTCATCGGCTTTGAAGCCAGCACCGTTCCCGCTTCCACGGGAAACCCGCGCAGAAAATCCCCCGCCCCCAGCATGCGCCCGCCCGGGCGCTGTAGCTTGCGCAGGCGCAGCACGCCCTCGCTCGTCGCGACAAGCAGACCATCGGCATCGGCCCCCAGCACCTCGCCCGGCGCTCTACCCGCGCCAGCACTCGCCGCCCCTGCGATATCGGCAAGCCCGAGCTTCACCAACTGCCCGCCGATCTCCACCGAGCAGCTCGGCCAAGGGAAAAGCCCATTGATCCGCGCCGCCAGCACCCGCGCAGGCGCGGCAAAATCCAGCGCGCCATCGCCCTTCTCCAGCTTGCGGCAATGCGTCGCCGCCGCGTCGTCCTGCTCGCGAAAGACCATCGTGCCCTCGGCCAGCGCCGCCAGCCCGCGAGCGACTAGCGGCCCGCACGCCTGCGAGAGCTTCGCCTCGACTTCGACCGCGGTATCGAGCGGATCGACCACCACGCGCTCCACGTCGACGATCGGCCCCGCATCGAGCCGGCGCACGATCCGCATCAACGTCACACCCGTCTCACGCTCGCCGCTCGCGACTGCGGTCTGGATCGGTGAGGCGCCCCGATACTTCGGCAGAATCGACGTGTGGAGATTGAGCATTCCATGCCGCGGCGTCGCGATGAAGTCGTCGCGCAGGATGTGCCCATACGCCATCACGAGCCCGAGATCGGCGCCGAGTCCGGCGAGTTGCTGGCGCACGTCCTCCGTGAGCTTCTCCGGCTGCCACACCGGCAGCCCGCGCTCCTGCGCCCAGAGCTTGATCGCATTGGGCTGCACCTTCTGCCCCCGCCCTACGGGCCGGTCGGGCTGCGTGAAGACCCCGATCACCTGCGCGCGCGTGCTCCCCTCGCCCACGATCCACTCCAACAGCGGCAAGGCGATGGCGTCGGAACCTAGGAATACAATGCGCAGCGGTGAACTCATTCGGCGAAACGGGTGATCTAAAAATCACCCGCCTGCGCTTCAAAGCAAATTCGGCTCCACTCCGAGGCTAAGGGGAAAAGCCCCCGTGGGGCGCCGATATTCCGATATCCATGTCGATCGCTGAAAACTGTGGTCGAGATTACTTCACTCAGCTCCCTTACCACCCGCCCCCCAGCGCACGGATCAGCCGCACCGTGCTCGCGTAGCGCGCACCGGCCAGCTCCGCGCGCGCTCGGTCGATCTGAAGCGCCGAGCGCTGGGCGTCGATCACATCAAGATAAGTGGCGAACCCGCGCTCGTACCGGGTCGTCGCGAGCTGCGTGACAGTCGCGGCCGACTCCGCCGCGCGCGCCTGAGCCTCCGCTTGTGCCGCCTGCTCGCGCAGATCGACGAGGGCGTCCTCCACCTCGCGAAAAGCCGTGAGCCCGCGCTGCTGGTAATCTGCCGCAGCGGCCGCGGCCCGCGCCTGCGCCACCGCGATACTGGCCTGCGTGCGGCCGCCATCGAGCAGCGGCACGCTGAAGCTCGGGCCAAACTGCCAGAACTGGCTCGGGCGGCCCAAGAGGCTGCCGAGATCGGAGCTTTCGAAGCCCGCGCCACCGGTCAGTCGGATCGAGGGAAACTTGGCCGCCTCAGCCACGCCAATCTCGGCCGTGCGCGCGTGCAGCAGCGCCTCGCTGGCCGCGAGATCGGGACGCCGGCGGAGCAACTCGCTCGGCAGCCCGGCAGGGACTGCCGGGGGGAGGCCGAGTGCGATTCCCGATGAGGGCGCAGCAAAAGCGGCCGGAGCCTTGCCCGTAAGCACCGCGAGCGCATTGCTCGCCTGCTCGCGGCGCCGACGCACCTCGACGATCTCGCTTTCGAGCGTGGCCAACTCCACCCGGGCCCGGTTGACGTCGAGTTCAGGCGCGAGACCGGCTGCAAATCGCGCCTGCAGCACTTCGATCGACTCACGCCTCGTGGCGACCGTGCGCTCAAGCACGGCAGACACACCCTCCAGCGTGCGCCAAGTGAAATATGCCTGCGCCACCTCACTCGTGAGCAGCAGCTGCACGCCGCGCAAATCGGCCTCGCTCGCCGTCACCTGCGCATCGGCGCTTTCCAGCGAGCGTTTTACCCGCCCCCAGAGATCGAGCTCGTAGCTCGCGTCGAAGCTAGCGCGATAGGTGTCGCCCCGATCGCGGTACCTGATCGACTGTCCGGGAATCGGCAGCGTGCGCTCCGCCGATTCACCGACGAGCCGCGAGGTGCCGCTTGCCGTCGCTGTCACCGACGTGTCGACGCGCGCCAGGCCCGCCCGCGCGCGGGCCTCCTCGATGCGCGCGACCGAGGCCTGCAGCGAGGGGTTGTGGGCTAGCGCGGCGCTGGCGAGCTCATCAAGGGCAGGATCGCCAAACACCCTCCACCAAGCGCTGGCCGCGGGAGTGGGTTGAGCCGGGGCCGGCCGAGCCGCCGACGCGTGCTTGAACGCCCCGGGTGCCTCCACCTTCGGGGTCACGAAATCCGGGCCGACCGTGCGGCAGCCGCCGAGCAGCACGACGAGCAGGGAGGCGGCAAAGGTAGGGCTACGTGCATTCATTCGGCGCTTCACTGCTCCTCGATGTAGAGATCCATTTGCTGCCCGACATACACCGGGCGCGTGGCCGTATTCGGAAACTTGTAGATCACCTGGAGCACACGCGTATCCACGCGCTCGATACTCGACCCGGTGAGCGAGCGTTTCGGCACCACGAAGGGCTCGATGCGCACAAACTCCAGCGGGATCGGCTCGGCCGCCGCTCCCTTGATGTAGCCCACCGCCTTGGCGCCGGCCCGGACGCGCGGGGCGAGCTGCTCGTCGACATCGGCGCGCACTTGCACCTCGTCGATGGCGCCGAGCATCAGCGGAGCCTGCGCCGCCGTGGGCGCGGCGTATTCGCCGGCCCGCACATTGACTTGGAGGATCGTGCCCGCGATGGGCGCACGCACGGTGAGCCGGGCGAGCAGCGCCTCAGTCTGCGCGGCTGTGGCGCGCGCTGCCTCTACCTGGGCGGCGGCGACAGCGACGTCGCTGCGACGGGTCTTGATCTCCTCCGCGCTCACGGCGCGCGCATCGCCCACGGCTTCGAGCCGGCCTAGCTGGTCGCGCAACCGGGTGAGCGTCGCTTCCGCGACCGCGATCTGCGCCCTCTGCGAGCCGAGAGCGGCGCGGAGCTCACGGTCGTCGAGCTGGAGCAGCGGTTGCCCGGCCTCGACCTTATCCCACACCTTGGCGTGGACGGCGGTCACGAGCCCGGGCTGGGGGACGCCGATCAACGTATTCTCACGGATCGACTCGACCAGCCCCGAAGCACCGATACCACGGGCAAAGGGCTTGGTGGGGGCAGGCACCGGCGTCTTCGGCACCGGCTCCGCCAGCGCGCCATGCATCCGGAGGACGAGGCTGACCGAGGCCGCCACACCGAGGCAGGCGAGCCAGAACGATACTTTGCGGAATAGGATCATGATAGTCCTTTTTTCACTGGGGCGGATGCGCCGCGGCGATCGCGGCTGGGGTCTCGAGCACTCTGAAAATCTTCCCGTCCTCCATCTCGGCCATGCGATCCGCGTAGCGGTAGATGCGGGGATCGTGCGTGACCACGATCACCGTATGCTGGCTGCCCTGCGACATCTCCCGGAGGAGCTGCATCACGAGCTGGCCGTTTTCGCTGTCGAGCGCCGACGTGGGCTCATCGCAGACGAGCAGCGGCGGCGCATGCACGAGCGCGCGCGCGATGGCCACGCGCTGCTGCTGGCCGCCGGAGAGCTTGCCGGGCCGCTCGCGTCCGCGGTTGCCGAGCCCTACGCGCGCCAGCATCTCGGCCGCGCGTCTCTCCGCCTCCGCCGGCGCCACGCCCTGGATGAGCAGAGGCACCGAGACGTTTTCCGCCACGCTCAAGGTGGGGATGAGGTTGAACTGCTGGAAAATAAACCCCAGCTGCCCGGCCCGAAACCGGGTGCGCGCCGCCTCGCTCATCTTTTCGAGCGCATGGCCGAGCA
>CAYZPV010000010.1:0-161122 GCA_964480585.1 uncultured Opitutus sp.
GCATCCGGGCGGAAACCGAGGGGCAGACTAATTTCTACATGGCCGACGAACTGCTGAAAGCGCACCCGATGAAGCCGAAAGCCAATCCGGCGGCGCCCGTGACGCCCCCAGCCGAGCCGCGGTGAACCGTCTCGCGCGGACGCCGAGAGAGGCGGCCGCGCGGGGCAGGCGGCGAAGGCGGTTGCCAGGGCAAGGGCTTTGCGCTGTCGTGCAAGGCTCGATGAATCTATCCGGGACCGTGATCGCAGTGAGCCGCAGCGGAGCGCATACCTTCAGCAAGCAGGTGGAGCCGAGCATACGGCTGGTCGCGGGGCAGGGAGTGGAAGGGGACGCCCACGCCGGAGCGACCGTGAAGCACCGTTCACGCGTAGCGCAGAATCCGCACCAGCCGAACCTGCGGCAGGTGCACCTCATCCATGCGGAGCTCCACGAGGAACTGCGGAGCGCGGGTTTTGCGATCGCGCCTGGCTCGCTGGGCGAAAACATCACGACCCGGGGCATCGACCTCCTGGGGCTGCCGACAGGCGCCCGACTGCACTTGGGAGAAGAGGCTATCGTGGAGGTGAAGGGGCTGCGCAGCCCCTGCGCGCAGATCGAGCATTTCCAGGCGGGGCTGCTTGCCGCCGTGGTGGCACGCGATGCGAACGGCCGAGCCGCGATGAAGACCGGCGTGATGGGGATCGTGGTCGCGGGCGGGTCGATCTCGCCCGGCGACACGATCCGGGCCGAACTCCCCCCGGGGCCGCACGCACCGCTGGAGAAGATCTGAGGCCGGGCCTTGGCGTAGTTATTTATTGGATACTCCGGCGAACTCCTCGCGCACGGCGTCGAAGCGGGCGCGGAACTCGGGATTGGCCCGGCACGCCGCGAGGAAGGGCGCGGCGAGCCGGCGGCCAGCCTCGATATCGGTGGGGAAGTGGACGCCGCCGATCACGCGGCCCCAGGCGGCCCGATGGGCGCGCTCGAGCAAAGCCGCGCGTTTTCCGGGCACCAGCTCGGCGAGCAACTCCGCCCAGACGAGCGCCTGCAAGGCACTGCCGCTTGGATAACTGGAACTGGAGGGGAGCGACACGCAGGGCTTCACCCGCGCGTCGACCTCGTAGGGACGGTGGCGCTTGAAGGGAAGCTTCGAGGCGGTGTCGATCGCCTTGAGGTCAGTAGCGAGCGAACGGAAGAACGCCGCGGTGACAGGGAGATTGGAGGGCTCGAGCCACTCACCCACGATGGCGCGGTTGAGAAAAACATCGTCTTTCTCGATCGTCCTGGCCCAGGCGATATCCTCGGGCGAGCGGGAGGCCTGCACCTGAAGCACCGTGTCGAGATCGGCGGCGGCGGCGATGGAGCCGGCAGGGGGAGGCGAGGGGAGCAGCGCCAGAAAATCGAGTTCCTGGACCCGCACGAAGCGTGCGGCGCCGGATGCGCCCATCATGACATTGGGCACCGCGGCGTCAGCGCCTGCGGGCTGGGCATGGAGGGCGGCGGACAGAAGGGCCGCGCAGGAGACGAAACTCAGGAATCGCAGGGGCGGCGTCATGCTGGTTTCTTTTTAGCGAAGACTTCGTGCTGCAACTCACGCAGGCGGGCCTGCACTTCCTTGAGCGCCGCCCGGCCCGCAGCCGTGCTGGCGTAGTGCACGACAGCAGGGCCGCCGCGCTGCTTGGCGCGCTGGACCTGCTTGAGCCAGCCAAGACCGCAGAGGCGCTGGAGGAGAGGGTAGAGGGTGCCGGGACTCACGCGGTAGCCGTGCTCACGCAACTCCTCCAGCATCCAGTTGGCGACGAAGGGCGCCTCCACGGCGTGGTGAAGGATGTGCACTTTCCAAAGTGGGCGGAGGATTTCACGCTCGATGGGGGAGTCTTTTTTTCGTTTCATCGATTACGCCGACCGTAAACGGCTAGCGAATATTTGGCGGAATTCAACGGCATGACTGAAAATTTTCTCGCAACCCTCGCACGGGTGCATCGTCTTTGTCGATCCCGGCTTTGCGCGTGCAATCCCGGAAACCTCTGGCGCGGCTGCCGCTCAACCCCCTTCGCTTCAACTTTTCCCGCTGAGTCCGCATGAACGTCCTCGATACTGCATTACGTCGTCCGTTTACGATCATCGTATTGGTCGTGGCGGTGGCGCTCGCCGCCGGCCTCGCCATCCAGAGGATGTCGCGCGACATCTTCCCGCCGCTGGGCGTGCCGACGATCTATGTCGCCCAACCTTACGGCGGCATGGACCCCGCGCAGATGGAGGGTTATCTTACCTACCGGTACGAATATCACTTCCTTTACATCGCGGGCATTTCGCACGTGGAGTCGAAGTCGATCCAAGGCGCTTCGATCATGAAGCTCCAGTTCCACCCGGGGACGGACATGTCGCAGGCGCTCTCGGAGACGATCGCGTATGTGAATCGATCGCGGGCCTTCATGCCGGAAGGCACGCCTGCGCCATTTGTGACGCGTTTCGACGCAGGGAGCGTGGCCGTGGGCTATCTCGTTTTCTCGACGGACAATCCAAACCGGACGCTCGGCGAAATGCAGGACCAGGCGCTGAATCGCGTGCGCCCGGCCTTTGCGACGCTGCCTGGCGTATCGGCGCCGCCGCCCTTCGGCGGCAGCTCGCGCGGCATCATCGTGAATGTGAACCCGGAGCGCATGCGCGCGTATGGCCTCTCACCCGATGAGATCGTGCAGGCGCTCGCGGAGGCCAACCCGATCAGCCCCTCCGGCAATATCAATCTGGGGGACAAGTATCCCATCGTGGAGATGAACTCGATCGTGAAGAATCCGAAGGATCTCGAGGCCGTGCCGCTGCGGCGCACCGAGAGTGGAGCGGTCTTCCTGCGCGATGTGGGCACGGTCGACGATGCGGCCGACATCACCACCGGCCACGCGCTCGCCAACGGACTGCGCACGGTGTACCTACCGGTCACCAAACGTGGCGATGCCTCGACGCTCTCCGTCGTGGAGCTGGTGAAGCAGAATATCCCAGAATTCCAGAAGATACTTCCCGAAGACATCAAAGTGAGCTACGTCTTCGATCAATCGCCGGTCGTCAATCGCTCGATCCGAGACGTGCTCAAGGAGGGCGGCTTGGGCGCGCTCCTCACGGGTTTGATGGTGCTGCTTTTCCTGCGCGACTGGCGCAGCGTCTTCATCGTCCTCATCAATATCCCGCTGTCGTTGCTCAGCGCGGTGTTTGCGCTCTGGTTGACGGGGCAGTCCATCCACCTGATGACGCTGGGCGGCCTCGCGCTGGCGATCGGCATCCTGGTCGACGAGTCGACGGTAGCGGTAGAGAACATCCATACGCACATCGCGCGCGGGTCGTCGCCGGCGGTCGCGGCCTACGAGGGCACGCGGGAGACGGCGCTGCCGCGGTTGCTGGCGATGTTGTGCATTCTCGCGGTGTTCATCCCGGCCTTCTTCATGGTCGGTGCGGCGCAGGCGCTCTTCGTGCCGATGGCGCTGGCGGTCGGTTTCGCGATGATCGCCTCCTACCTTTTGTCGAGCACGCTAGTGCCCGTATTGTCGGTCTGGCTGTTGCGCGGGCATACGAGCGGGATGAAGGAGTCGTCTTTCTTCCTCGGCCTGACGAAGACGTATGCAGGGTTGCTGCGGGGATTTGTCGCGGCGAGGTGGCCGCTGGCGCTGGTGTATCTCATCGTATGCGGCGGAGTGATCTGGTTTGTGGGCGGCAAGCTCGGCACGGAGATCTTCCCGCGGACGGACAATGGCCAGTTTGCGCTGCGCCTCCGCGCGCCGAGCGGCACGCGAGTGGATATCACCGAGTCGATCGCGAAGCGGGTGCTGCAGATCGTAGGGCGTGAGGCGGGCGGCAATGACAAGCTCGAAGTCTCGATCGGCATGGTGGGCGTGCACAATTCGAGCTTTCCGGTAAATCTCGTGCATCTATGGAATGGCGGCCCCGAGGAGGGCTGGCTCGCGGTGCAGTTCAAATCGGGCAGCGGCATCCGCATCGAGGAGTTCAAAGAGAAGCTGCGCGGGGTGTTTGCGAAGGAGCTGCCGGATATTCGCTTCTCTTTCGAGCCGCAGGACATCGTGTCGCGCGTGATGAGCTTTGGCTCACCCACGCCGGTGGAGATCGCGATCAGCGGCTCCTCCCTGCCGGTGAGCAAGGCCTACGCGGACAAGATCATCGAGCAGATGAAAAAGATCCCGTACCTGCGCGACGTGCAGGTGGCGCAGACGCTCGACTACCCGACCGTGACGGTAAACGTCGATCGCGAGCGCGCGGGCTTGCTGGGGGTGAAGATGGCGGATGTCACGCGGTCGCTGGTCGCTGCGACGACTTCGAGCCGGTTTACCAAGCCGATCTACTGGGCCGACCCCAATTCGGGCATCAGCTTCAATGTGCAGGTGCAGATCCCCGAGGCGCGCACGACTTCGTTGGAGGATATTGGCAACGTACCCGTCAAGGCGGCGGGTGAGGCGCCGGTGCTCCTGCGCAATCTTGCGACGATCGGCACGGGGACATCGCCGGGCACCTACGAGCGCTACAATGTCGCTCGTCTGCTCAGCATCACCGCGAATCTCCACGGGGTCGATCTGGGCACGGCGATGCGCGCGATCCGCGAGGCGGTGGCCGCCGCCGGCCCGGCTCCGGAAGCGCGGACGAAGCTGGACTACCGCGGGCAGGTCATTCCGCTGACCCAGTTGTTCGACGGTTTCCGCTCGGGCTTGGTGATCGCCGTGGTGGTCATCTTCCTGCTGCTTGTCGCTAATTTCCAATCGATCCGCCTGGCGGTGGCCGTGGTATCGACGGTGCCGGCGGTGCTGGCCGGAGTGGCCCTAGCGCTGTGGCTGACAGGCACGACATTGAACATCCAGTCCGCCATGGGTGCGATCATGGCGGTAGGCGTGGCTGTCGCCAACGCCATCCTGCTCGTCACGTTCGCCGAGAAAGCGCGGGTTGCGCGGGCTGACGCCATCGCTGGCGCGGTGGAAGGCGGCAGCAGCCGCCTGCGCCCGATCCTCATGACGAGCTTCGCCATGATCGCCGGCATGCTGCCGCTCGCACTGGGCGCAGGCGAAGGCGGCGACCAGATCGCCCCGCTCGGCCGCGCAGTCGTGGGCGGCCTCGCGCTGGCCACGGTCGCCACGCTTTTCATCCTGCCCGGATTTTTCGCGATCCTGGCAAACAAACGGGCCCGTTCTCCCTCGCTGCATCCGGGCGATCCCGAGAGCTCCCACTATAGCGCCACCTCTTCCCGTTAACTTTCGATCCAACGCTCCCCCATGTCCTCTCTACGTTACATCACCCTCGGCCTGGCGCTCCTCGGGGCGTCGCTGGCCTCAGCGCAGACGCCCGTGGAAGTGGGCGTCACTTCGCCGAAGCGCGGTGACATCCATCGCTACGTGACGCTCCCAGGCACGCTGCGCGCCAACCAGCAGGTGACACTCCATGCCAAGGTCGCGGGCTACCTAAAGGCGATCTCCGTCGACAAAGGAGACAAAGTAAAGGCGGGCCAGTTGCTCGCCGAGCTGGAGCTGCCGGAGGTCGTGGCGGAGCGCGCGAAGCACGAGGCGGAGTTAAAGATCGCCAAGCTCGAGTCCGCGCGGGTGAGCGGGGCGCGCGCCAAGGCGCCCGACCTCATCACGCCGATGCTAGCCGATACGACCGAGGCACGCGTGGCCAAGGCGCAGGCCGCCCTGGGCTACAATGAGTCGATGCTGGCCTACGCAAAGATCGCCGCTCCTTTTGCGGGCATCGTGACCATGCGCTATGTGGACCCGGGCGCGTTTGTGCCTGCCGCCACGGCCGGAGCAAATCCGCAGGCAGCCGCCATCGTGACCCTGATGGACTACTCCACGATCCGCGTGCGCGTGCCGGTGCCTGAGATCGAGGCGGCGCGGGTGCAGGTGGGCCAGCCCGTCGTCGTGACCAGCGACTCGCTGCCAGGCAAAATCTTTCGCGGCAAAGTCAGCCGGCATACCGGCGCGCTCGATGAAGCGACACGATCGCTCGTCGTGGAGGCCGATCTGCCGAACACGGACCTCACTCTGCGGCCCGGCATGTATGCCAGCGTGAAAATCGGCGTGGAGCATCGCACGAACACGGTGCTCGTACCTGCCGCGGCGCTCGTCCGCGAGAAGGCGGCGGGTTTTCTTTTCCTGCATGAAGACGGCAAGGCCAGGCGGGTGCCCGTGAAATACGGGTTTAACGACGGCACGAATGTCGAGATCACGGAGGGGCTGCCCGAGAACGCGCGAGTGATCATCCCGGGCAAGGCCACGCTGACCAACGGGCAGCCGGTGAAAGCGGTGGAGGCACAATGAGCGCACTGGGCCGTTGTTTTCAGCTCGGGGTATTCGCGCTTGTGGGGGGCGTCGCGTTTGCGGCTCAGCCGCAGACCGTCGACCTGCCCACCGCGCTACGCCTCGCGGGCGCCAATAATCTCGACGTGGAGATCGCTCGCTCCCGCGCGGAGGAGGCTCGCGCCGCGCATGACGCCGCGCGGGCTCGATTCTTTCCCTGGATAACGCCGTCCGTCACGGTCCGCCGGCACGACGAAAATATCCAGAATGTCGAGGGACGGATACTTGACGCCAACAAGCAGTCGCTCGCCGCGGCCATCACGCTCAATGCACAGCTCGATCTGGGGGAAACGTACTACCAGAATCTAGTGGCGAAACAGCGGGTGAAGGCCTCGGAGGCCGAACTGGCCGGGCAGCAGCGGGAAGTGACATACCGCGCGGCTGCGGCCTATTTCGACCTGGCCCGAGCGCGAGCCGGGGTGATCGCAGCGGAGGAGGCGGCTCGCATAGGGGGCCGCCATGCCGAGCAGATCGCCGCCACGTCGGAGGCCGGCATCACCTTCGCGGGCGACGCCGCACGCGTACGAGCCGCGCGGGAGCGCGCGGATCTTACGCTGGTACGCGCCCGGGCGGAGCAGCGGATAGCGGCAGCCCGCCTAGCCGAGGTGCTGCGGCTCGACCCCGCGGTAGAACTGGCGCCCGTGGATTCCGACCTTGCGCCCTTGCAACTTGGTGCGCCCGCGGACGATCTCGGGGGCCTCATTGCGCGAGCCCTCGCGGCACGGCCCGAGCTTGATGCAGCGGCTGCGCGTCTCGCGGGTGCGCGCGCGGGCCATCGTGCCTCGAAAAACGCCCCCCTCATTCCCACCCTCGGAGCGCAGGCCTCGGTCGGTGGCCTGGGCGGTGGCCCGGCAGGCTCGACGCTGACGCGCGACTACGGCTATAGCGGCGACTACGCGATCGGGCTGAGCTGGCGGGTGGGCCCCGGCGGCCTCTTCGACCAGAATCGCCAGCGAGAGACGGCGTCGCGAGCCCAGCAGGCCGAGTTTGAAGTCGAGAAGCTCAAGGATCTCATCCGCCGCCAAGTGGTGGAGCAGCACACTCGGCTCGCCTCCTATGCGGCGCAAATCGACCTCGCGCGCAAGGCGCTGGAGGCGGCTGACCAGACCGCCCGGCTCTCCCGGCAGCGCCGTGAGACGGGGGTGAGCGCCGCGCTCGAAGACCTCCAAGCGGAAGACGAACTCGCCAGAGCCCGCCGCGATTATCTGGCTACGATTGCGGACTACAATCTAGCACAGTACGCGCTGCGGTACGTGACAGGGCAATAGCGCGCGTCTGCGATGCCCTGCCGCCGTGTGCTGCGCGGCAGGGCTGGGACAAACCGACGTCAGAACTTCCACGTCACCGCACCGGTGATATTGCGCGGGTTGCCGATGTAGACAGATGAGCGGGTCTGGCTGGCGGCATAGTCGACCTTGTCGAAGAGGTTGCTGACGGCGACGCGGTAGGACCACTTTTGCCGGGAATACGTGAGGTTCATATCCGCCAACGTGCGGGCTGGCAGGTAGAACGACGGCTGATTGGCGATCACATTGGTCGCGGTGCTGGCGGAGGTGAAACCGCTGGCCTGATCGCCAGCGCGCTTGCCGAGATAGTTTGCGCCCAAGCCAATAGCCAGACCCTGCAAGGCGCCGGTTTTGAACTCATAGCGCAGATATGCCGCGCCCGATTTCTCGGCGGCTCCGCGGAAAGGGACATTATTGGGGTCGCGATTGGTGGAGTCGGAGTAGCTGGCGATCAATGACAGGCTCCGGCTCAGGCTGGCAGCCACCTGGTACTCCCAGCCCTTGGCGATGCGATCGGTGAGGAGCGCGGGAAGCACGACAGGCGGGGGCGGGCTCGTGAGATTGGCTGGATTGGCGAGCGAGTAATTGGACTGGTTGATCTCGTAGTAGGAGACGGAGGCGGTGACACGATTATCGAGCAGTTGGACCTTCAGGCCGACTTCGTCCTGTTTGCCGAGGGAAAAGCGGATGTCGCGGCCATCCTGCTGCAGGCGCTCATAAACAGACTGGAAATTGCTCGTGGGTACCGCGCTTTCGGAGTGGCCGAAATAGAGGGAGACATCCCGGAGCGGTTTGACCACCACGCCGTAGTTGAGGGTGCTTTCCGAGCCGCTGCCCTCGAACATGCGGCCAGCGATGCCGGTCTGTGCAGCGGTGGAGATCTTGCTGCCGAAGTAGCCGTTGAAGGAAAGATGGGAGGCGCCGGCGGAAAGGATGAGACGACCCTTCAAAAACTCCGCTTTCTCGGTAAGGTAGAACTGGGTGCGGGCGAGCTCCCGGCGCCGGGCATTGTTCTGCGCGCCCACGGTGGGAGCAGCCGTATCAGGGGTAAACGTATCGATGGTGAAGGGCCGGGCAGTGAGCACGAAGCCATCCTGATTCTGATGCTCGAAGCCGTAGGAGAATCCCGCAGACGTAGTGGAATTTACGAAGTCGTTGCCGACCGCGTAGGCCCAGTCGTTTTGCAGGTCGCGGTAGCGCAGATGCTGGATGGAGTTGCTGCCGGTGTGGTTGAAGGTGCGGCTGAGCGCGGGCGCGGCGGTGGCCGTGTAGGGCGCGGTGGAGGAGTAGATCAGGCCGCCGACCCAGAGACCAGTGAGCGGATTGCGCGAGCCCCCTTGCGTATTCTGCCCCCAGCCGAAGCCGCTATCCGGGGTGGCATCCTCGGAGTAGCGCGCCGCGACACGCACCGAAAGGCGATCGCTGATGGCGGAGGTGAAGAGCAAGGTGCCGGTATGAGACTCGACGCGGCGGAACTGATATTCCGGCCCGAGCGCGGGATTGAAATCGAGCGGGATCCACGAGACGAGACGCAGGGGATCATTTGTCCCCACAGAGGGATCGACGAGAAGCCCCTCGAGCACCGTGGTCTTGAAGTTGTAGTACTCGTACCGGAGAGTGAGCTGAGACTTGGGCGTGACTCGCCAGGTGAGAGAGGGGGCGGCGAAGAACGATTTCCGGAAAACTCCCCGCGAGTAGCCGTCGCTATCATGCAGGGAGGTGACGAAGCGGTAGGCGAGAGTCTTGCTGTCGCCGAGAGGACCGGTGGCATCGAGTTCGACGCGATTGGCATCGTACTGCCCGGCTTGCACGGTGAGGGAGCCGCCGCGGCTGAACTTGGGCCGCTTGGTCACGAGATTGATAGTGCCGCCGGGGACACCCGTGGGCTGGAGAAGGGCATCCGGCCCCTTGATCACTTCCATGCGCTCGATGCCGGCGGTGTCATAGTTGGCTTGATCGCTCCAGGAAAAGCCGTCGACGCGGCGGCCATCGGATTGAAAACCACGGATGTTTACTCGATCAAGGGCGTTGGGAATAGTGGCCTCATTGATACCGGCGACGTACTTCGCCGCGTCGAGCACGCGCAACGAACCGACATCCTCGATAAAGTCGCGCGTGAGTACCGACACGGTGGCGGGGGTATCCATGAGATTTACGCGGATACGGCCGCCGGAGGCCGATTCCTCAGCCTGGTAGCGGCCTACCTGGGCGGCGGAGATTTCGAAGACGGAGAGCTGTACGATCTCATCAGAAGCCGGGGACGAGCTGGAGGGGCCGGTCTGGGCGAGGGCGACCGCGGCAAGCGGCGCGGAGGAAAGCAGCCGCGCCAGGGCGCGACCGCGTGGAGATACCACAGAAGGGTTCATTTGGGTTTTGGGGGGTTATGGCTTGGGCAGCGGAGAAGACTGCGTCGCACACATGAACGCGGCGCGGGCTTGAGTCACATGCCGTGCGGATGTAAGCGTTACATCCCCTCGAGCTTCCGTGCCGCCTTCCCTTCGCCAACTTGCCGCCGAGTGCGGAGTATCCATCGCCACGGTATCGCGGGCGCTGAGGGCGCACACGGGCGTGCGCGACGACGTGCGAAGCCGGATCCTCGCGGCAGCGCAGCGACAGGGATACACGAGAAATCCTCTCGTAGGCGCGCTGATGGCGCATGTGCGCGTAAAGCGGGCTCAGGCCTTCGCCGGAAATCTTGCGCTCATCCATGTGCCTGTCGCGGGGCAGGCGGGGCCTGGCCCCCAGCAGCAGCGGATCATCCGCGGTGCGCAGGCGAGAGCTGCCGCGCTCGGCTATCAGCTCTATGAGATGAGCCTCGGCGCGGCCGGCATGCGCACGGAGGCTGTGCTGCGCGTGCTGCGGGCGCGAGGCGTAAGCGGCCTTATCTTCCTGCACTCCCAGCCGATGGCCGAGCCACTGGATTTTCCCTGGGGCGAGTTTGCCGCGATCGAGCTGGATTTTGGAGCCACCGAGCCGGCGCTGCACACCGTCTGCCACGACCACTACCAATCGCTTACCAATGCGCTGCTGCGTCTGCGCGCAGGGGGGTACAAACGCGTGGGGATCTTTCTCGAGCGCTTCAAGGACGAGCGCACGCAGTACCGCTGGTCGGCGGCGTTTCGCTCGTTTCAGGAGCGGCGTGGCGGCATCGGTGATGTGCCCGTCTTGGAGGTGGAGGCGATGGGCGAGCGCACCTTTGCGGCGTGGTATCGCGCGCACCGGCCCGACCTCGTACTCGGGCATTTTGCCGACTGCATCGGCTGGCTGCGCAAGCTACGGCGGCGGGTACCGGAGGACGTGGGCTTTTTCAGCCTCAATCGCATCGGCGCCGCCCATCCCTGCGCGGGCATCGATCCGCGATTGGAAATGCAAGGGCAGGTGGCGCTCGAAACGCTGGTCGGCCAGCTCCATCACGGAGAGCGTGGCCTGCCTGCCGTGCGGCGCACGGTGCTGGTGCCCGGAGAGATCGTGGCAGGCCCGACAGCGAGACTCTCGCCAGTCGCTCAGGCGCGCGATGCCTCCGCCGTCTGCCGGGCCTAAATCTTCAGAAAGATCTTGCGGCGGTACATCCACCACAGGATCAGCCATAGCACCGTGAGCACCGCCAGCCGCTCGGCGAGGGGAGTAAAGCCGGGGCCGAAAATCTCGAAGACCCGCTGCCCCAAGTGCGTCTTTATGCTGCCGCGGATCGAGCTGCTCATCAGCTGCCACATGAAGTAGAGCGCGATGGGGTTTAGCCCGGCGACGACCAGCGGAAACGTCCAACGTTTCCAACCCCGCCAGTCGATCGCCGCGACAAATGCAGCGAGGGCGATCGCAACCCAACCGGCGCTGTAGAGGGCAAAGCTGGGCGTCCAGATGCGCTTAACGAGGGGGCAGAGGCCCAGCGCATCAAGCGCCGCCCCTACGACGACAAGGGCGGACCCTGCAAAGGCAAGGCCGCCCACTTTGCGCCGGAGACCGTGCTCGCTGCGCAGAAGATTTCCCGTCAGCAGGCCAAAGATCATGGTCGCGAGCGAGGGGACAAAGTTGAGCGTCTGGTAGCCGCCGCTGTTGTGCGTATACGCGGCGGCACGGGGAAACCAGTTTAGCAGGTGGACATCCACGGCGGCGGCGAGGTTGGCACCTTTCGCCCAAGCTCCCAGCTCTGCTGGGGGGCTACCCGCGGCCTCTGGCTGATGCATCACGAAGGCGAGCCAGGTGCAGAAGAGAATCGCGCCGGCCGCGATCCACTGGGTGCGCGCGCCGGCGAACGCCAAGAGAAACAAGAATGGGTAGCCAAGGCCGATCTGGGCGAGCACGTTGACGAAGTTCCAATCGGTCTGCTTGCT
This sequence comes from uncultured Opitutus sp., assembly GCA_964480585.1. Taxonomy (GTDB): domain Bacteria; phylum Verrucomicrobiota; class Verrucomicrobiia; order Opitutales; family Opitutaceae; genus ER46. The sequence continues at coordinate 11,944 of CAYZPV010000010.1, forward strand.
CCACGCGGAGGCAAGAAACACACCGAGCAGCACGAGGAGCGCGGCGCGCAGCAGGGCGTGGCCCAGCATCGCGGAGAAGGCGTCGCCACGCGAGCGGCGATTGGCGATCGACCAAGGCAGCGCCACGCCGACCATGAACATGAACGCCGGCTGGATCAGATCCCATACCGTGCAGCCGCGCCAAGCTGCGTGCTCGGTCTGTTCGCCGAGGAAACGCAGCAGATCGCTCTCCGGATGCCGCCGTGCCACCTCAGCCAGCCCCAGGCCTCCTGATGCCATGAGCAGTATGACCGCCCCGCGAAAGGCATCGAGCGACGTCAGGCGCGCCGGGGGCGGGGTGGCGGGGTGTCCTGGAGTTGCAACCATGCGAAAGCAAAAATGCGGGCTCGCTACGTTTTGCGAGACATTGCTTGCGCGTAGCTTAACAGGGTGCCCGCGCGACTGTGCGGCTGACTATGGGGCCGGGCCTAGCCGAGTACTGTGCCGGGCCTCGCAATGCCAGGATTTCTTCGCGAGTCGCTCGATGGCGTGCCGCCCAGTCGTTGCCGATGGCTGCGATCGCCCCCTCGCACTAGCGGGGGCGAGGCGAGGTATCCGCAGCAGTCTGCGGGCTATCGCGTAGGAAAGGGCCACGCCGATTCCCGCGTCGGCCGAGATGCGCGGGTACGAGCGGGTTTTGCCGGCGGCGCGCCAAACTGAGGGGCGATCTGGGCCAGTACCTCGGAAAGCTCCCACGTGCTCGGATACTTCACGACGTAGCCATTTGCTCCCCGTTCGCGCGCACGAGAAACATCGCGCTCCTCATCGGAGGTGGAAAGCATCACCACGAGTAGCTGATGCAAGCCGCTGTGGGCTCTGATCCACTCCAGCACGTCGAAACCATCGCAGCGCGGCATCCGGATATCGAGTAACACCAAGTCTACGTCGGAAGCATTGGAGCCCAGCAGTTCGATGGCCTCCATACCACCCTTTGCGACCAAGAAAGGCGGTGTGAAGCCCGTCGAGCGCAGCAGACGCTCGGTGAGGAAGACGGAGTCTTCGGAGTCGTCCACCACAAGTATTTTGGGCGTGTTATTCATGGTCCTTGGGCTTGTTCGGTCCGTCCATAACGGAACTCGCAGGATCGCCGCTCGCTGTCGGGTGGAGATAGTGCAGGCCGGAGCGTAAAAGCTGCTATGCTCCGCTGAGGATAACAGATTTGCGCGATCGCAAGATAGATGCGAGAAGCGAAATCCTAGGCATCCGTACTACCCCTGTGTGGCGACGTTTGTCTGGAAGCCTCCAGCGCCACTACCGAACTTGATCGCAGGCCCAGCCGACGCGAGGACGAGGCCTTGCAAACCGGAGTGCTGCTGAAGCTGCAGTGGGACCTGGCCGAGGCGTCGGCGGCGTTTTTCCAAGCGGGTCTAGGCCGTGTCGACCCTCTCGGTGGCTCGCTCCGGAATGAAGAGTGAAGGGTGATGCCGAGGGAGGGGGCTGCCCGGCGATCATCGTTGGGGTCAGGTACTTGAGCCGTGGCTGCCCGCGCGAAGCCTTGCCCTCGTGGCACATTCCGGGCACCGAAGGGCCTCACGTGAAACGCTCTCTCGCAGGTTTAGTGCAACGCGGCCTCCGCCAGGCGGCCGGCGACCGCAATCATCCGATCGAAAAGATCGTGCTGCGCTCCGCCGGTCTCACGCGCCAGCCGGACGATACGCAGCTGGACCAGATGGCGGCGGCGGTCTCCTCTACGTTGAGCCCGCTGTTGAGCGTCGCGATGTCGGGGAATGTCCACGCCATCCGGAAGGTCACGGAACTGGCCGCGCAACTTTGTGCCGAGACGACAGCTCTCGCTTGCATGCACCAGCAGGCCGCGGACACGGTCGCGCGCGAGCGCACAGCCTGGCCGCTCAATCTTTCGCACGATCCCAAGGAGCGCCGGCGGGCCTTGAAACTCGTCACGGGCCCGCGCCGGCTCCCGCTCGGTAACCCGGCCCCGCCGCCGCTCAAGGTCGAGCGCAAACCGAGCGGCCTCTCCAACCCCGCCAACGCTGCGCTACTCGTGGCGCTCAAGGCCATCGAGATCGAGCGCGCCTACCGCATCCCCTCGGAGCTTTTTCCGACTCTGCAGCCGAAATGGTCGACGGCGGCGGCCGAGCTTCCCGACCTGCAACCCGCCACGGCCGAAGCGTGGTTTGAGGTGATCTGGCTGTACCTCTGCGATCGCCACGACGGCGCGCCGGAAAAGTCGGAGCTGAAGAAGCTGGTCGGAGACGTACCAGAAGCGCAGGTGCGTGCGACGCTGGAGCGGGCTCTCGAACAAGCGTTTCTACAGCTAGCCCGCGGCAGCCGCCGCCTCCAGCGACGCGGCAGGTGAAAATAAAAAAGCGTCCCTGGGGGGGCGACTGCGATCCGCTGAATCGGGTAATTGGCGGAGAGAGAGGGATTCGAACCCCCGGTGAGCTTTCGCCCACAGCGGTTTTCAAGACCGCCGCAATAGACCACTCTGCCATCTCTCCGGATTGGGCGCTCGCGTTGTGAGCGAGCCTGAAGGGTGTACGATGAAGGGGAGCCCCGGGCGTGCAAGTCCGTTTGCGGCCCGAGGTTTTTCTCAAGCTGGCACCGGGACCGCGGCCCGGCGCGCGCGCCAGACACTGGCGAGGGAGAGGAGGGGCCCGGTCATTGCGGTCGTCACGAGGGCCATGATCACGAGCATAGTGAAGATGCGTGGGGAGATGATGCCGAGGTCGTAGCCGATATTGAGGGCGATGAGCTCGACGAGGCCGCGGGTATTCATGAGCGCGCCGAGGGCGAAGGAGTCGATCCAGTTTACCCCGGTGAGGCGTGCGGTAAGCATCGCGCCACCGAGTTTGCCGACGGTGGCGAGCAGGATGATCCCGAGACAGAGGAGCCAGTCGCTGTCGTCGGCGAGAAGGCCGAACTGCGTGCGGAGGCCGGTGAAGGCAAAGAAGAGGGGGAGAAGGAAGACGGAGCTGAAATTTTCGAGACGGATGCGGAGAAACTCGCGTAGCTCGCGACGGCCGGGCATCACAATGCCGGCGAGAAAGGCGCCGAAGATCGCGTGCACGCCCATAACATCGGTCACCAGCGCCGAGCCCATGAGGAAGACGAGGACAGCGGCCATCACGCCTTTGCCGAGCGAGTCGCCCGAGGGCGCAGTGCGCTCAAGAAGCCGCGGGAGCAGGGGCTTGATCACAAAGAGCATTACCGCGACGAAGAGCACCACGAGGCCGATGCTAAAGACAGCGGAGGAGATGCTTTTGGCCTGCGCCATGGCAGCGACGACGGCGAGAAGGCCCCAGGCGGTGACGTCGTCGGTAGCGGCGCAGACGAGAGCGGTGCTGCCGAGCGGAGTCTTGGTGAGACCGCGATCTTCCAGGATACGTGCGAGCACGGGAAACGCGGTGATGCTTACGGCGATGCCGATGAAGAGGGCGAAGACCACGAACGACGCCCGGGGCCCGGCCATCGTGGAATAAAGGAAAAGCGAAAGCACCAGCCCGAGCAGAAAAGGGAAAATGATGCTTACCTGGCTCACCAGCACGGCGGTGCGGGCCTGGTGCTTGAGGTGGCCGACATCGAGCTCCATGCCGATGACAAACATGAAGAGGCAGACGCCGATCTGGCTGAAAAGCCGGAGGGGCCCGAGCGAGGTCGCAGGAAATACAAACTGGAAGAAATCCACCCACAGCCAGCCGACGAGCGAGGGCCCGAGGATGACTCCGGCGAGCATTTCACCGATGACGGACGGCTGCCCGAGGCGTGTGGCGAGCCAGCCGAAGAGGCGCGCGACCGCCACGATCACGATCAGCTGGATGAGCAGGCGGGCGAGCGGATCCTGCAGGTGCGCGGCGATATGGGAATACAGGGAGGCGGAGGGCTCGGTGGCGGTGGCGACGGCCGGGGCGCTGCCCAGCGCAGGCGCCGCGATGCTATTGGGCGGCGGCGGCAGTTTACGGCCGGCGTCGATCACGAAGAAAACTCCCAGCCCGAAGATCAGGACGACGAGGAGGTAGGATAGAAAGCGCGCCATCGGGCAGGAGAGTGTGGTGCAGATACAAAGCTTGTCGCGGAGATTCTGGCGAGAAGCTGGATCAGCAAGTCGCGCTTGTCGGGCGAGTGCGGGAGGCTTAAACGGGAGGGATGCACGAGGGGTCTTCCATGGAGCTGGGGATGGTCGCTGAAGTTCAGGGGCTCGATGGCGCGTTTACTTTCTCCGAGAAGCTGCTGCAGAAAATCTGGCTGAGAGGAGATTTCGACCGGGCGGCTGCGGCGACGGCGGACGGGCAGCAGGTGCAGATCGTGCATCCGGGGAAGTGGAATCTGCTCGGTGGACCCGATTTTCGCGGCGCGCGGCTACGATTTGACGGTGGGCGGGAGATGATCGGCGATATCGAGGTGCATCTGCGGGCGGCGGATTGGGTGGCTCACCGGCACGCGGAGGATGCGGCGTACGACGACGTGATGTTGCACGTGGTGCTATTTCCGCCGGATGAGGCGGCGAGTACCCGGGGAGCGGGTGGAAAGGAAATCCCCGTGCTGGCGCTGCTTCCGCTACTGCACCGGGCGCTCGAGGAATTTGCAGGCGAAGAAGCAGTGGAGACGCTGGCCAACCGGCCGACGGCGCAGCTGCCCGAGGCATTGTGCGCGCTGGCGCCCTGCGATCTCGCGACTCTGCTGCGGAAGCATGCGGCGGCGCGATGGCGGCAGAAAGTGCACTTCGCGCGCCTGCGCATCCAGCGGCTGGGCTGGGAGTCGGCATGTCACCATGCCGCGCTGGAGATTTTGGGCTACCGATTCAACCGAGCACCGATGTTGCGAGTGGCCGGGGCGCAGCCTCTGGCGCTGTGGGGCAGGGGAGAGGCGGTGGCGGAAAGTGCCTTTGCGGCTGAAGCAGGGGCCTGGAGCCTGCAGGGGGTGCGGCCTGCCAACCATCCCAAGGTGCGCCTGCGGCAATACGGTGAGTGGGTGAAGACCCGGCCGGATTGGCCCAGCCGGGTGGCGGCGCTAGCCAAAGAGTGGGTGGCGAGTGCCCGCGCAGCAGAGCCGTCTTCGACGCGCGAGGTGCGGCGGCGCGAGCGATTTACAGCCTTGCGGGAGCGGATCGGGGACGACGTCTGTGGCGGGGTGGTGGGCGGGACGCGCTTGGACAACCTGATTTGCGATGGGTGGCTGCCGCTCACGGCGGCACAGACAGGTGCGGACGTGGAGTGGCTTTGGTATCACTGGTTTGCGGGGGATCTGCCGCCCGTATTGACGGATGGGTTGCGGCAGCTGGGATTTTTCGATGGCCGCGAACAGCCTGCCTGCCATGGCGCGGCGCAGGGGATGCTGGGGTGGATGCTTGCGCGGGAGGGGAACTAGCGAGTGCTGGGAAGGAGCGGGTGTTTGTTTTCCCTAACCAATAGCAGCAAAACGAAATTAGCCCGCCTCGGGAGGGGGGTGGGCTTGACAAGGTTTTGCGCGAAAGGTTACTTTTACCGACTCAATACAACTCACTTTCCAAAAGTGGGCCCTGCGGCCCGCTTTTTTTTTCCCACTTTTCCCGAACCTTTCCCCCGCATGAGCAGCGAAATTCTATCCGTCCTTGAGTACATGGAGAAGGAGAAGGGCATTCCGCGTGCCGATATGATCGCCACGATTACGAATGCCTTGAAGACTGCGGCCCAAAAAGGCGTTAACTCGGGTCAGGAGTTGAAGATAGAGATCAACCCCAAGAATGGCCAGATGCACGCATGGGCGTTGATGAAGGTAGTCGATTCCGTGTCCAATCCCAAGACCGAGCTGCACGTCGAAAAGGCGCAGGCGGTGAAGAAGGGTGCGGTCGTGGGTGAGATCCTCGAGCGAGAGATCGACCCATCGTCGCTGGGCCGCATCGCGGCGCAGACGGCGCGTCAGGCCGTGATGCAGCGGTTGAGGCAGTTCGAGAAGGATCGCATTTACGACGACTTCAAGGATCAGGTCGGCAACATCGTGACCGGCACCGTCCGGCGGCGCGAGCGCAACGACTTGTACGTCGACCTCGGCAAGGCCGAAGCGGTCATGCCCGCCAAGGAGCAGGTGCCCGGTGAAGAGTACCAGCCCGGCGAGCGCATCCGCTGCCTGCTGATGGAGATCGAGAGCACGCCGCGCGGGCCGGAGATCATCCTGAGCCGCGCCAGTCCCAAGTTTGTCCGCCGTCTCTTCGAGCTCGAGGTCACCGAGGTGGCCGACGGCACGGTGAAGATCGAGGCCTTTGCCCGCGAGCCGGGCTACCGTACCAAGATCGCAGTCACGAGCACCGACTCCAAGGTAGATCCCGTGGGCGCCTGCGTGGGCGCGCGCGGTGCGCGCGTGAAGACCATCGTGCGCGAGCTCGGCGGCGAGAAGATCGACATCATCAAGTACTTTGCCGACCCGCGAGAGATGGTCATCGAGGCCCTCAAGCCTGCGGTGCCGCGCGAGATCGTGCTCGATGAGAAGACGCATCGCATCCTCTTGAAGGTCGCGACCGACGATCTTGCCGTGGCCATCGGCCGCAAGGGCCAGAATGCCCGGCTCACTTCCCGCCTCATCGGCTGGCGACTTGACATCGAAGAGTTCAAGGCCGTTGGTGCCGATCCCGAGGGAGATGCGAAGCGCAAGCTCGTCACCGCCCTTGGCATCCCGGAGCAGCAGGCGCTGCGCCTGGTGAAGGCCGGGTTCGTCTCGCTCGAGCTTTTCGACGGTGTCGAAGCCAGCGATCTCGAAGGAGCCGGGTTTACCCCGGACGAAGCCAACGATATCATCGAGCGCGTCGCCAGCCGACGCTAAGTCAGCACTCTCCACTACACTCCCGATCACTACTGCATGAGCATTCGCATCCACAAACTCGCCGAAGAACTCGGCATGGAGAACAAGGAGCTGATCGCGCTCTTGAAAGAGCGTAAGATCATCGCCTCGGATGTGAAGTCGGTCTCGAGCACGGTGGACAACATCAGCGCCTCGGCGTTGCGCGAAGAGTTCGCTTCCCGGAAGCCTGCCGCCGCAGAGGCTGCCCCCGCTCCCGCGGCGGCTCCTGAGGCGCCGGCAGCCGAGGCTGCGGCGCCTTCGCCCTCCGCTCCGCCCAAGGTGAATATACCCACGGGTGTCTTCGTGAAATCGAAGCAGGATATCGATCGGGAGAAGGCTGACGCCGCTGCTGCCAAGGCGGCCGCCCTCAAGGCGGCGCAGGCGCCCGCTCCTGCGCCGGCTGCTCCCGTCGCAGCGCCCGCTCCCGCTCCGGTTTCCGCTCCGCCGCCGGTCTCCGCGCCTCGTCCTGTATCGGTGCCACAGCCCGTCTCGATGCCGCGCCCGGTTTCGGTACCGCAGCCTGTATCACGCCCTCCGTCGACGCCCCCGCCCGTATCGCGGCCTGCGACGCCGCCCGTCGTGCCCGTGGCGGTGAAGCCCGCCCCCGTCGCTCCGGCTCCGGTAAAGCCTGCTCCGGTCTCCGCCCCTGCTCCTGTGCCACCGCCAGCGCCGCGCCCGGTCTCCGCGCCTGCACCCATTTCCGCTCCGCCCCCCATTGCGAAGGCGCCCAGCGTGCCGCCTCCGGTCTCGATGCCGCGTCCGGTCTCGGTACCGCCGCCTCATCCTGGCTTTGCGCCGAAGACGCCTCCGCTGCCCGGAGCAGCCGCAGCTTCTCCTGCCATCCAAGTGACCGTGCAGGGCGACGTGAAGATCCTTCATCTCAAGCCGCCGATCGTCGTCCGCGACTTCGCCGTGGCGCTGGGGTTGAAGCCCTTCAAACTTATCTCGGAGCTCAATCAACTCGTCGGCTTTGCCGCGATGAACTCCACGATCGATGAGGCTGTCGCGCAGAAGGTCGCCGAGAAGTATGGCTTTCTCCTGGAGATCAAGCACCGCGGCGACGCCGCTGCTCAGCAGGCCGCGAAGGAGAAGAAGGCCGAGAAGAAGCCCGAAGAGGATGAAGCGAAGAATCTCGCTCCGCGCCCTCCGGTGGTCTGCATCCTCGGCCACGTCGACCACGGCAAGACCTCGCTCCTCGACGCCATCCGCAAGGCCAATGTCGCCGCTGGCGAAGCAGGCGGCATCACGCAGCATATCGGCGCGTATCAAATCGAGTACAGCGGCCGAAAGATCACCTTCCTCGACACCCCGGGTCACGCCGCTTTTACCAAGATGCGCGCCCGTGGCGCGAGTGTCACCGATGTCGCGATCCTCGTGGTCGCCGCGGATGACGGCTTCATGCCGCAGACCGATGAGGCGCTGAAAATCGCCCTCAACGAGAAGACGCAGCACGCCGATCGCTTCGCCCTCATCGTCGCCGTCAATAAGATGGACGTGAAGGGCGCCAATCTGGATCAGGTGAAGAATCAGATGCAGCAGCGCCACATCGCTCCGGAAGACTGGGGTGGTGAGACCGTGACTGTTCCCGTCTCCGCCATCAAGGGCACCGGCATCAACGATCTCTTGGAGATGATCATTCTCCAGTCCGACGTGCTCGAGCTGAAGGCCAATCCCAAGGCCGAGGCGAGCGGTGTCGTGATCGAGTCGGAGATCGATTTTGGCCGCGGTCCGCTGGCAACCGTCATCGTACAACGCGGTACGCTCCGCGTCGGCGATGCCATCGTGAGCGGGCCCAACTACGCCAAGGTCCGTGCGATGTTCGACGACCAAGGCAAGAACCTCAAGGAAGCCCCGCCCTCGACGCCCGTTCGCGTCATCGGCTGGAGTGGCACGCCGGATAGCGGTGCGTCGTTCAAGGTGGTCAAGAACGCCCGCGAAGCCGAGAAGCTGGCCGAAGAGGAGCAACTGCGCCTCAAGAAGGAGGCCACCACCGCCGCCGCCGCGCCCAAGGAGGTGTCCGTCGAGCAGCTCTTCGCCAATATCGCCGCCACGCAGGCCAAGGTGCTCAAGGTCATCGTAAAGACCGATGTATTCGGATCTTCCGAGGCAGTGCGCAATATCCTCGAAGGCATCAAGAGCTCCAAGGTGCAGCTCGACATCGTCTCGATCGATGTCGGCCTCGTGACGAAGAACGATGTGCTCATGGCGAGCGCCTCCAAAGCTCTTATCATCGGATTCCACACCAAGTTGGAAAACGGTGTGACGCCGCTGGCGAAGCACCACGGCGTCCGCATCGAGACGTACGAAATCATCTACGAGATGGGCGACAAGGTCCGCGAGATGATGGCTGACCTGCTCGACCCCGACATCAAGGAGCTCAAGACGGGTGCCGCCGAGGTGCGCCAAGTGTTCCCGCTCGCCAAGGGCTTCGTCGCCGGCTGTCTCGTCACCGAGGGCAAGATCAACCGCAACGCCGCCGCGCGCCTGCGCCGTGGCAAGCAGATCGTGCACGAGGGCAAGGTGGGCACGCTCAAGCGCTTCAAGGACGACGCCAACGAAGTGCGTGCCGGCCTAGAGTGCGGCATCAAGCTCGACGACTTCAACGGCTACGAGGCCGGCGACGTCATCGAGTGCTTCGAGATCCAGAAGGTCCGCGCAGCGCTCTGAGAATTGCCGGTTGCGGAAGTCGCGCTTCGGGGTGATCTTCCGTCCGGTCACCCTTCAGCCAACCGTAAACCGTAATCGCCGTGAGCAATCGCACCGTCCGCGTCAACGAACTCGTCCAGCGCGAGATCAGCGATATCCTGCGCAAGCGCCATCAGGCCGAGGCTGTCGCGATCACCATCACCGAGGTGCGCGTCTCGCCCGATCTGCGCGATGCGCGCGTCTTTGTCTCCGTCGTCGGTGACGATGAATTCGCCGAGAAGAAACTGAAGTGGCTGCGCGCAAGGGCCTCCGAGATTCGCGAGGAAGTAGGACGCCGGATCGTGCTGAAGTACCTTCCCAAGTTCGAGTACCTGCTCGACAAGTCCGCCATCCGCGGAGCCCGCATCCTTCAAGTGCTCGATGAGATCGAGCACCCGCGCGCTCCCGAGCCCGAAGAGGGAGCGGCAGACGGACGTCTCGCATGATCGGAGTGGAGAAGTTTTATCCGGAGCTGTCGGCGCGCTTTGCCGCATTGATGGCGAGCCTCGCGGGTCGCAAGATCGCGGTGATCGGCCACGCGCGTCCGGATGGCGATTGCATCGGCTCGCAGGTGGCGCTGGCGCGAGTGCTGATGGCAAAAGGTTTTGACGTGATCTGCGTCAACGCGGATCCCGTGCCGCGTCGGCTGAAGTTTCTCGTGCGAGACATGGTCTTCCATCGCACCGAGGATGTGCTCAAATCCGCCGATGAGCGCGCCGCGATCTTCGTCGACTGCGCGGACCACCTGCGCAGCGGCGAGCGTCTCAAGGCGCACTATCCCACTCCCGCGGCGGTGATCGACCACCACCTTTCAAATGGCGGGTATGCCGCGTCGAATCTTGTCGATAGCGCCTCGGCGGCGACGTGCGAGATTCTTGCCGGTATGTTTTTCGATAATGGCCTGCCGGTCGATGCGCAGGCGGCGCAGGCGCTGTACGCGGGCATACTGACTGATACCGGGCAGTTCCGCTTTGCGTCGACTTCACGCCGCTGCTTCGTGCTCGCTGGCGAACTGGTTGCGCGCGGAGCGGATCCGAGCGAGGCGGGCTACGAACTCTACGAACGGGAAACCGAGGGCAAGCTGAAGCTCCTCCAGCACTTTCTTGCGTCGCTCAAATTCGAGTGCGGAGGGAAGGCCTGCATCGGCACGCTGCCCGCGGGTATCTTCGAAGCGACCGGCTCCACGCAGGAAGATACCGAGGGCATCGTCGACTACGCGCGCAGCATCGAGGGTGTCGTCGTGGCTGCACTCATCGAGCAGCGCGCCGATGGCAGCGTGAAGGCGAGCCTGCGGGCCAAGGATGCCTCGTACCGCGTCGACAAAGTCGCCGCGCTCTTCAATGGTGGCGGCCACGCGTGTGCTGCTGGCCTCAATCTGAAATCGGGAGCAGAAAACTTTTACGCGCGCCTCGTGGCTGCGTTTGCCGACCGCATCGCGCTCGCCGAGAGCGGCAAGAGCGGCATCTGAGACTTTCCAATCATGCTGCTGGGTCAGACGAAAGAAATGGAGGGAATTCTCCTCCTCGACAAACCTGCCGACCACACGTCGCACGATGTGGTGGCGCGCCTGCGGGGAAAGCTGAAGATGAAGCGCATCGGCCATGCTGGCACGCTCGATCCGATGGCCACGGGCTTGCTCGTGATCCTGGTCGGCAAAGCCACCAAGGTCTCGCAGTATCTCACCAGCCTCGACAAGGAGTATGAGGGCACCGTGGAACTCGGTAAAGTCACCGACACGCAGGACGCTGAAGGTGAGATGATGGAGACGCGTCCAGTGCCGCCATTTACCGAGGCCGAGGTCCGCGCCGGTATCCAGGGGTTTCTTGGCGACCAGTACCAGACACCTCCGATGTACTCGGCGGTGAAAATCGACGGTCAGCCGCTCTATAAGGCGGCACGCAAGGGTGAGGAAGTAGAGCGCGAGCCGCGCTTCATTCGGGTGATGAGTTGGGAGATCACACGCTTCGAACTGCCGCGCTTCGATTTTCGCATGCGCGTCACCAAGGGTACTTACGTGCGCACGCTCGCGCACGACCTCGGGCAGAAACTCGGCTGCGGCGCACACCTCGCGGCGCTCCGCCGCACCGCCAGCGACAAATTTCACATCTCACAAGCGCTCACGATGGAGCAGATCCAAGCGATGACGCTGCCAGAGATCGAAAAGCGCCTGATCCCCGCCCGCGACGCCGTGCCGAGCTTCGCGTTGTAAGAGAGGGGAGCGGCTTTTTGACGAGCCCTTGGAGGGGTTTCCGAAGATTGGAAAAAGGTTATCGAATCGATTCCAGCGAGGTCTGCCTGATGGTCACTATCCCCTACATCGACGGGCTCGAACGCGCGGCACTGCCGGCGCGGCCGCTCCATTTGGCGATAGGGATGTTCGACGGTGTGCATCTTGGCCATCGCGCGGTGGTGGAGGCTGCCGTGCACTCCGCTCGCGCTGCCGGCGGGCTTGCGGGTGTGCTGACGTTTTGGCCCCATCCCAGCGCTCTCTTCCGCCCTGACTCGCCGACCCGCTCGATGCAGCACCCTGAGGCCAAAGCCAAGCTGCTCCACGCCCTCGGCGTGGAGGCGGTGATCGTGCAGCCATTCACGCGTGAACTCGCGAGTGTTTGCGGCGAGGATTTCCTGCCATGGCTCAAACAGCGGTTGCCCCACCTCGCCTCAATCTATGTGGGCGAAAATTTCCGCTTCGGGCAGGGCCGGCGCGGCGATGTCGCATTACTGGTGGAGGAGGGGCGCAAGCATGGGGTGCATGTTTTCAGCGCTGCGCGAGTGAATCTCGACGGTGAGCCGATCAGCAGCACCCGCATCCGCGCGCAGCTCGCGGCAGGAGATATCCACGCGGTGAATACGCTACTGGGATACAACTATTTCGCCGAGGGCACCGTGCGAAGGGGCAAGCGCCTTGGCCGTACGATCGGTTTCCCCACGCTCAATGTCCCCTGGGCGCCGGAGCTTGCGCCCCGCCTCGGGGTGTACGCCGTGCGCGTTTCGGGCGGCAAGTCTGCCCACGCTCTACCGGCGGTCGCCAACTACGGGGTGCGCCCGACTGTGGAAAACGCCACGGAGCCACGGCTCGAAGTGCATGTACTCGATGCCTGTCCCTACACGGAAGGCGATTTGGTGCGCGTGGAGTGGCTGCGCTTCCTCCGGCCTGAGATGAAGTTTGCCGGGCTCGAAGAGTTGCGGGCGCAGATCGCTCGAGACCGGGCCGAGGCACTGAAATTTTTCGGCGATAGGTCGTGAGATTTTTTCTTGCGCTGCGCGGTCACAAACGCGTTACTCGCCGACTCAGATTTTTTGGACCTTTAGCTCAGTTGGTTAGAGCGTTTCCTTGACATGGAAAAGGTCACTGGTTCGAGTCCAGTAAGGTCCACCATCTGAGGGACTTCCGAAATGGAAGGAGGGCAAAGCGCTCTCCGTGGATGGTCTCACTGCCGAGAGGTTTTTACCCATGCAAGAGACCGTCGCTGCGATCACCAGCGCTCACCTGCGCAACGAACGCCGGATTTGGGTCCGCCAGCCCCACGACCCGCGTACAGCGCGCTGTCTCACGCTCATCCTCGATGCGGAACTGTATCGCGATAAAGTCGCGGCGAGCGAGGCCATCGACGGGCTGGGGAAAGGGGTGGCCGATTCTTGGTTCGTCTTTGTTTCCACCTGCACCTTCGAGGCCCGCTGGCGGGAGTGCCCCTGCCATCCGCCGTTTGCGGCGTTTATCGTCGATGAGTTACTGCCGTGGCTGGCGGCGCGGCATCCGGAGCTCGGTGAGGTACGGAGGCGCGTGATTGTCGGCCTCAGCTACACCGGGCTGGCGGCGGCGTATATCGCGATCGAGCGGCCCGGCGTGTTTCAGCGGGTGATTAGCCAGTCGGGATCCTTTTGGTGGAATGATTGCCACCTCACCAAGCGCATGCGCGAGACTCCGCGCCTCCCGACGAGCTTTTACTTGGATGTCGGCAAACGAGAGGTGCAGACCCAAGTGCAGCACCGGCCCGATGTGCTGCAGGTCGTGGCGCAGATCGACGGCGTGCGGCGCTTTCGCGACGAGCTGCTCGCGAAGGGGCATGAGGTGAAGTACGTCGAGTTCGACGGCGCGCACGATTGCCGCTACTGGAAGCTCACGCTTCCCGGCGCGCTCGCGTGGGCGCTTGAGAGTTGAGCTACGGGCAGCTCGCGCTCGCGACTGCCGTGGCCGGCGGCGCGGCTTGGAGCGGAGTATACCGATCGGTTACAAGTGGCTTGATCTTTGCTTAGGGGCGGCCTATCCCGCATCACCAGCTTAATACCCCATGAGCGATCCGAGTCCTACGCCTGCTGCCTGGGCAGCTCCCTGCCCGACGCCGAAAGAGCAGTCGCGGTGGTTTGCCGATGAGGTGCATGTGCACGATACTCAGCTGAAGGCATATCTGCGTGGATCGTTCCCCTCGATTCCCGACGTCGATGATGTCGTGCAGGAGTCATACCTCCGCGTGTGGAAGGTGCGCGCGGTGCAGCCGATCCATTCGGCTAAATCGTTTCTCTTTACCGTGGCGCGCCGGCTCGCGCTCAAAGTCGTGCGCAAAAACGGCAACGCGCCGTTCGTGCCGGTCGGCGATCTGGGAGCATTGGGGGTGCTGGATGCGGAGCGCTCGGCCGCCGACTCGGTCTCGGCTCAGGAGAAGATCGATCTGCTGGCCGATGCGATGATGACGCTGCCGCCGCGTTGTCGTGAGATCGTGATCCTTCATAAACTGCAGGGGCTGCCGCAGCGGGAGGTTGCTGAGCGGCTCGGTCTTTCGGAGCGCACGGTGGAGGGGCAGGTGCGCATCGGGGTGAAGCGCTGCCTTGCGTATTTGCAGAGGCGCGGCGTCAGTGAATTTTACGGCGATGAAGCCTGAGCATCAGCCCGACGACGTGGACCCCCACGCTCACGATCCTGGCTGCACGCCGCTCGACTGGCCTCGCCGCAGCGGGCGGCTCGATCAGCTCATGGCGGCGATCGAGGTGCGTAAGCAACGTCAGCGTCGGCGTCGAAAGGCGGTGTTGGGTGGCGTCGCGGCGCTTTGTCTCGCGGGCGCCTGCTGGTTCTCGATGTCGCGCCTGCGAGTGGGCGAGGGTGGAGCGATCGCCGCGACTCATGCCATCCTCTCCGCTCCAGAGCGCCAAACGCTGCGCGATGGCACGGTGGTCGAGCTGAAGACTGGCTCGGATATCGCAGTGGACCTCAGCGTCGCTTTGCGGCGGGTGACCCTCGTAAGGGGCGATGCACACTTCCAAGTGGCAAAGGATCCAGCCCGGCCTTTCGTTGTGCTCGCGGGTGGGGTGGAGTTTCGTGCGGTTGGCACCGCCTTTGCCGTTCAGTTTAGTGGTGCTCACGTCGAGATGATCGTGACGGAGGGTATCGTCTCGGTAGAGCGCGCCGCTGCGCCGACGCCGGCCATAGTTGCCCCCTCGCTGGCGACGGTGGGCGCTGGCACTCGGGTGGTGATGCCGCTGAGCGCCGCACACGCAACGCAGACGATGCCTTCCGTGACGCCGATCTCGCAGGCAGAGACCAGTGAGAAACTCGCTTGGCGTGTGCCCCGCGTCGAGCTCAACGAGACGCCTCTGGCCGAGGCGATTGCGACGATCAATCGGCACAGCACCGTGGTACTAGAGCTGGAGGATGCCGCACTTGGGCACCTCGCCATCAGTGGCATACTGCGCGCCGACAACGCGGAGCCGCTGGTCCGGACGCTCGAGAGTAACTATGGCATCCGTGCCGACCGATCTGTGGCCGGCAAAGTAACGCTGCGTAAGGGGCAGTAGCTCTCGTGGGCCTCGGCTTGGCCGCTAGCGTCCGAGGGCCGCACGGAGTGAGGCCGCTCCGCGCCGGCACGATCTTGCAAAAAATCTTTTGCGGGGTGCAGCACGGTCGCGGGTCTCATTAGACGATGCTCGTGTCCTTCCTGTCTTTGTCGTCGCGCTCGCGGTGGGCTCTGGCCCTCGGCGTGTGGGCGTGGCTGGCAACGCTGCTTTTCGCGGCGGCGGAGGCGCGAAAGGAGTTTGCGATTCCCGCCGGCATGGCCGACCGGACGCTCAAGCAATTTGCCACGCAAGCTGGCGTGGAGGTCGTTTATCCAGCGGAGGTGGTGCGCGGGGTGAGAACTCCCGCGGTGAAGGGACACCTTACCGCCGTTGAAGCTATCGGGCTCCTGCTCTCGGGCACGGGGCTCTCGAGTGCGCAAGACGCACGCACTGGAGCGCTCAGCATATCGCGCCTAAACGACCCAAACGGCTCACGGGCGGCGCAGAAAACGCAAAGCGACCGTCCGGCAAACCACAGCAACCCAAACTCTCGGGAGAATCCGAAAAAACCATGAATCGAACCAATCCGATCGTCTCGGTGATGATCTGGCTGGGCCTGCTCGCGGGCCCGGTGCACAGCCAGCCTGTCCCAGAAGCAGGCAATGCCGCCGCCGCCTCTGCCTCAACTGCCAGGCCACGTAGTGGCGCCAGCACTACGCCCAAACCCGAGGAAGTGCTGGTGATGGCGAGCTTCCAGGTCGATAGCGATCGGGACGAGGGCTACATCTCCAATCAGACGATCGCGGGCGCCCGTACGGTGGAGTCGCTCAAGAATACGCCCAACTCCATCTCGATCCTCAATCGCGAGCTCATCGACGATCTCAATGCGACCTCCGTCGCCGAGTTGATGAATTTCAGCGTGGCGGGCGGCCAGAGCGACAACACCGAGGCGACGGCACCGGCCTACATGTTCCGAGGCCAGGTCTCCAACATCACCCTGCGCAACTCGGTCAACTGGTTCATCCCGCTCGATACCTTTTCGATCCAGCGCGTGGAGGTGCTGCGCGGTCCGCAGGCCTTTCTCTACGGTGAGGGCACGCCCGGCGGCATTTTGAATCAAATCACCAAGCAGGCGATGGGACGCGATTTCGAGAATGTCGCCTTGGTCGTCGGCTCCTACGACAAGCGCCGCGTCGAGGTGGATGTGAATCGCAAGCTCAGCGATAAATGGTTTACGCGCGCAAATTTCGTCGTGGCCGACGAAAGCAGCTTTATCCATCACACCGGCCGAAAAATTCAGGCGGCAGCAGGTGCGATGACTTACCGGCCCTTCCAGCATACCACGCTCACGTTCAATGCCGAGGGCGGCAGCATCGATGAGCGCCGACCGAGCGCCATGCTTGGCGATCAGTACTCACGCACACCGCTGACGGGAGTGGCGACGGCTGGCACCACCGCTATCACCGATACCACCGGCGGCCAGACGCTGCTTCCGGCCACAGGGCAGATCATCAATACCGTGGGCCTCCGTCGCTCGACTGGCAGCAACCTCGCGGTCTTCGATCCGAGTGTAAATCCGCGGGAGAACAACTTCCTGGGGCCCGACGCAAAATTTCTCTGGGACTACTATGCGCTGAGCGCCGCGCTCGATCAGTCGATCGGGAAGAATCTAGCACTGCAGGTGGTAACGAGTTTCCAGCGTAATAATCGCGATATCACGACGCGCGCCGGCACGGCGGCGGGCGATATCTTCATCGACCGTGATCCGCTCATCAATGGAGCGGCCAATCCCAACTTCAACCAGCTCTATACCGAGCATTTCGTGCGTTCGCAGCAGGTGCGCTTCGAGATTTTCGATGTTCGTGCCTCGGCTATCTACAAATGGCAGCTGCCGTTTACGGAGCAGCAGTTGATCGCGACAGGGGTGTACAAGACCATCGACATCAACCAGATCTTTTTCTCCGAGTTCGTCGATCCGGCCAGTTCATCTTTTACCGGCACGCTGAGCGGCGACCACACGCTCGCGGCGTACACAGCCAATCGAAATCTCTATCTCCGCAATTACTTCTACCGCCGTTTCTACCTGCGTGATGGCGATGGCGAAAGCGTCACGGGCTTCCATACCGTGCCTGGCCGCTCGATCTGGCTGCGCGACTTCGCGGCCGATGGCGCGACTGGCCGTCTCACCAATCGCAAGTACGCCGTGCCCGGCTACGGGTTCGGAGCCTCGGGGAAGTATCTCAACGACCGCGTCCGCACGCTCTTTGGCTGGCGGCGTGACTTCTTCAATCAGGATCCGGGCCGCGACTTCTACAACCCCGTCACCGAGGCAACCCATTCGCTGGCTTCATCGCCAAACCAGCGCGTGCGGCTTGAGCATGACTCGATCAGCATCGGCGGCGTATTGCATCTGACGAAATTTCTCACCGCCTACTACAATCGCTCGGATGCGGTGGCGCTTTCGGCAGGATTCGGCGGAGATAATCTGATTGCTGGCACGGTGCGCGGGCCCGTGGCGGGCGATGGCGATGAGTATGGCCTGCGCTGGGATTTCTTCGGCGGCCGACTGCAGTCGAACTGGACTTACTTCACGACCAATTCGCTCCGAGTGGATGCCACGCCCGCACTCACCACGGCGGTACGGGCCGAAGTCCTCGCGAGTGGCCTCCCCGGCTACAACTCGCTGGGGGCGGACACGGTTTCGTATCGTTCCAAAGGATACGAGTTCGAAACGGTGGCCAACCTGACGCGCCAATGGCGGCTGATCTGGAATGTGGCGACTGGAGACGTGGAGACCTTTGATCGTTTCACATCGCTCAAGCGTTTCCAGGCCGACGCCAAAGCCGCAGGCAAGACGACGACCGCCACCGATGTGTTTCTGGCCTCGGCTCCGGATGGCACGCCGATCCCCGGCTTTACCAAACTGAGCTCCAATCTCGTGACGCGGTACAGCTTTGAGGGGGGCATCCTCAAAGGCTTCAATGTCGGGGGAGGCTTTCAGTATCGCGATCGCGGGTTTCGCGGCAATTTCGACGTGGCGCAAGACGGAGTTGCCGAGGAGCTGTGGAGCTCTGGCTACACCCTGTGGAATGCCAGCGCCGGCTATCGCACGAAGCTGCTCAATCGTCCGGTGAATCTCAGCGTGACCGTGAACAACCTGTTTGATCGCGTCACGTGGCGCTCGAACTCCACCACCTCTGGAGTGTGGGGGCAGCGCAGGAGCTTCACGTTTGCCTTGCGCACTCAATTCTGAGCCTCTCCCTGTTAACGTTTAACGGTGAGGATATGGCGGCAGGCGAGGCCGGTGGTTATCCTTTCCGGCCTAACTGCTTCTTATTTTCGTCTTATGAAACCTGTTGCCCCCGCCCCGTCTGCGTCTGTCTCTCGTCGCGAGTTTCTCGCCGTCTCGTCCGTGGCGCTACTGGCGAGTGGCGCTGCCTCCGGTGTCCGAGCGGCTGAGTCGGCGATGGGTGAGAAACTTGCGGTGGAGGGCGGACCCAAAGCGGTGACCGCCCGCCCCGCCAAGCGGCTTCGGTGGGGGCAGCCAGAGCGCGAGCAGCTCAACGCCATGCTGCAGCAGGATTCCCTGTTCTACTGGCGCGGGCCGCAGACCACGCTTGCGATCGAGCGTTTCCGCAAAGCCTATCCGGCGAAATACGTGCAGACATGTTCCTCGGGCACAGCCGCGCTGCATATTGCCGTGATCGCCGCTGGCATCGGGCCGGGCGATGAAGTGATCACGTCGCCGATCAGCGATATGGGCTCGGTCATCGGCGTGATCTACCAGCAGGGTGTGCCGGTCTTTGCGGATCTGCTGCCAGGGACCTACAATCTCGATCCCGCCGACGTGGAGCGCCGCGTCACTTCGCGCACCAAGGCGATCATCGCCGTCCATCTTTGCGGCAATCCCTGCGATATGCACGCGCTGCGCGCCATTGCGGACAAGCATAAACTCGTGCTCATCGAGGATGCGTGCCAGTCGTGGGGCGCGCGTTTCCGCGGAAAACCGATTGGCACCGTGGGGCATATCGGGTGCTTCTCGCTCCAGGCAAGCAAGCACATCACTTGTGGTGATGGCGGGGTAGCTTTTTCCAATGATGAGCGCTTCGGCCCGCTGCTCCAGCCAGCGGGTGACAAGGGTATGAACCGCAGCAAGCCGGGCACGGGGTTTAGCCTTTTTGCGACCAACTATCGCATGAGCGAGCCGCAGGCGGCATTCTTTGCCGCGCAATTGGAGAGAGTGGAAGATATCGCGGCCAAGCGTGCCAAACTCGGCACCTTGCTCACGGAAAAGATCTCAGGGATCAACGGCATCCATCCGCATCAGGTGCACCCCGAGGATCGGTGCGTATATTGGTTCTATTTCCTTCGGATGGATCCCAAAGCCTTCAAGTGCGACCGTGCTACTTTCGTGAAGGCACTGGCGGCCGAAGGGGTGCAGTGCGGGGCGGGCTACATCGCCGTGCCTTTGCATCGCGAACCGGTGTTTCAATCGCATGGGTTCTTCGCCGGCCGGTGGCCTGCGCGCGAGATGGGACTCACGACCATGGACTACACGAAGCACCACACGGCCGAAGCGGAAGCCATCCTCCAGACGGGCATCCGCCTCACGATCGATGAGGCGATGACGGAGGAGTATATCCTCGGGGCTGCGGCAGCGCTGCGCAAGGTCGCGCGGCACTACGCCGCCCGATAACGCCAAAGCCGCAGCACCCGCGCTAAGCGGATGGCTGCGGCGCCCAAAGCGGCCAAACGCGAGGACTAGCCGCCGGTCTTGGGGAGGGCGGCTGCGAGGTCGATCTCGTGGGGGTGATTACGCTTCTCCTTGCGCCGTTCGTGGCGGTCGCGGAGTTGCTGGTCGAGTTTTTCCACCAAGCGGTCGAGTACAGAGTAGGCGTCGTCGCCCTTGGCCGTGGCAACCAGATCCGGGCCGCTGATGACGATCTGGGCGGTCACGCTGAAGATATGCTGCTGCCCATGCTGGCCTTCATGGTGCAGGCGGACGTCGATGCGGACGATGTGAGAGTTGTGTCTAAGGAGTACGGCGAACTTTTCCCGGATAGCGGTTTGCAGCGCCGCCGTCAGCTCGACGTGGACGCCTTGCATGGTGATCTTGGAAGTATCGACGGTTTGATGATTCATCGCAGGAGATAGACAGCGGGTTGGGAATAGAGTGGCGTGATACCGGATGGAGGTTTTGTGCTGTTTTCCAATCAATCGATCTTGCCTTACAAGGAACGCGGGCAGGGGCGGTGAGCGAATCAGGGTGCGACCCAGGGGCGCGAGGGCCGCACGAGGATTTCTTCGATTGTCGCGCGCGCCGGGAGCGTGGCAGCAAACCATACACAGGCGGCGATGTCCTCGGGCTGCATCATGCGTGCGCGAGCTTCGGCTGGAGGCGGCACGGGCCGCTTATTGAGGAGGGGAGTGTCGATATCGCCGGGGAATATACAGCAGGCGCGGATGCCATGCGGGCGCTCCTCCGCATTGATCGTTTGAGTGAGGCCAGTCAGCCCGAATTTCGAGACGACGTAAGGAGCACCGGCCTTGGCCGAGGCTTGTTTGCCGGCTTCGGAACCGACATTGACGATAGTGCCGGCGCCAGCCTGGCGCATCGCGGGGATAAAGGCCTGCACCAGGTAGAGGACTCCATTCACGTTGGCATCCATCACGGAGAGGTAGTCGGCGCGGGAGAGCTCCAGCAATGTGCGCTTCGGTACATTGTTGCCCGCCGCGTTTACGAGCACGTCGATCCGCCCGTAGCGGGACAGGACATCGCGGCCGAGAGCGGCGATGGCCTCGGGGTTTGCGAGATCGCACGGCGCGGCGTACAAGGAGGGGCGTTGCGCGATGGGTGCGAGGGCTACGGTCTCGGCGAGCGCATCCGGACGGCGTCCGACCAGGACGACGCTCCAGCCTTCGGCGGCAAACTTCAGGGCGGTGGCGCGGCCTACGCCTGAGCCAGCGCCGGTGACGACCACGACAGGGGTATTTTGAGAAGACATACGGTGAAAGACCAGAGACCAAAGCCCTCGGACCCGAGACCCCAAGCAAAAACGAGCTTCGCCGCTGTAAGCTATCACTTAAAGAGTCATCGACCCTGATCCCGGGCCGGCAGCGGCTCGCTCCACGGAAACCGCCTTTCGTCCCAAAGAGGTCGGCTAGAGGAGGGGGCTGCCTTTGGCTGGCAGCGCTTTAGCCGTTGAACCGGCAGGCCAGCCAATTGAAAACATTTCCCGTGCCACGACTACCCGCAAGCAAACCCCTGCGCGTCAGTGTGCTATTTCTGCTGCAAGCGCTGATCTGGTGCTCGCTGACGGTGATTTTCGCGGCGACGGTGCAGCGTGCCGGCTGGGCGCCGTGGCGGGATTCCGTAGCCTTTGCGGCGACCAACTGGCTGCCGTGGATCGTCTTTGCGCCGCTGGTCTTTTGGTTGTCTTGGGTTTTTCCCTTCGAAAAAGGAAAACTCCTTCGCTCCATCCCAGTCCATCTGGTGACCTGTGCAGGCATTGCCGTCGCGATGCTGACCATCAGCACCTACTTCGCCCCATGGCAGCGGGGTGGTGGGAGCCGCGCGCAGTTTCGTGAAATGCGTCCCGCCGGGGTGCCGCGAGAGTGGCGGGAGCTACCGCCTCTGCGGGCGGCGAGTGAGGGAGAATCGGCCGAGCGCCCTCCGCGCGGTCTGCGCCCTCCGCCACCCCCGCAGGGCGATGTGAAGGAGCCGCGGCCCAAGGGGCCTGGTCCTGGGCCTTCGTATCCCTACCGCGGCCCGGGAGGGCCCGGGGGGCCTCCACCTGGTGAGCAGTCCTTCTTCTTCCAGCGTTTCTGGCCGCCGTTTAGCAGCATCGCACTGCGAGCAAATGTGAGCGCTGCGGTGTACCTCATCGTAGCATGCTTTGCGCACGCGTTTGCGTACTACCGGCGCTTGAAGGAGCGCGAGAGCGAGGCAGCGGAGCTTATGGCCGGCCTTAGCCGGGCGAAACTCGACGCGCTGCGGCTGCAACTGCAACCTCACTTCCTCTTCAATACACTCAACGCGATCTCGACCTTGGTGCATCGCGACCCCAATGCCGCCGACGAGTTGATCGGGGACTTGAGCGAGCTGCTGCGGCTGTCGCTGCAAACTTCCCAGCATGAAGTGCCGCTTTCACGTGAGCTCGAATTGCTCGACCGATACCTGGCGATCGAGCAGACGCGTCTCGGCAGCCGGCTCCAAATCGTGCGAGAGATCGATCCTCAGGCACTATCCGCGCTAGTGCCTACCTTTGTCCTCCAGCCGCTGGCGGAGAATGCGATTCGCCACGGCTTGGAGCCCCGGCGCGCGCCGGGCACGCTGACGCTCCGCGCCGACGTGGTGGGGGGCAATCTCCGTCTCGTGGTGGCCGACGACGGCGTCGGCCTCCATGCCGCGAGCGGCCAGCGCGCGGAGCGTAGAGGTATCGGAATCTCCAATACGGAGGCGCGCTTGCGCACCCTCCACGGAGATGCGGCCTATCTCGATATCACCGAACCGGAGGCGGGGGGCGTGCAAGTGCAACTGGTCTTGCCCTTGCGGACGACACCTCCCAAGGAAGCAGCCGTATGAAGCTGACGGCCCTCATCGTAGACGACGAGCCCCTCGCGCGAGAGCGCGTGCGGACGCTGCTCGAAGCGGAGGGGGACATCGAGATCGTAGGGGAATGCGCCGGTGGGCCGGAGGCGCTGGAGGCAATGCGCGAGCGGCGTCCGGACCTGCTATTCCTCGACGTACAGATGCCGGAGATGGATGGGTTTCAGGTGTTGCGGGAGCTGGGCTCGCCGCTGCCGACCGTGATCTTTGTGACGGCTTTCGATGAGCATGCGGTGAAGGCGTTTGAGGCGGAGGCTCTCGACTATGTGCTCAAGCCCTTCAAGGTCGCGCGCTTCAAGACCGCACTCGCCCGGGCCCGCGAACAGCGGATGCGCAATCAGCCCGATGACGCGACAAAACGACTACTCTCGCTGTTGGAGCAACAGCAGGGGGGAGCAAAACCCGAGTACCTATCCCGGGTGGTCGTGCGCGATCGTAACAAGGTGCGCTTTATCAAGACCGCCGAAATCGACTGGATCGAAGCATCGGGAAACTACGTGGTGCTCCACACCGGGAAAGAAAATCACGTAGTGCGCGAGACACTCGCGGCCTTTGAGACCCAGCTCTCGCCCAAGGAATTTGTCCGGGTGAGCCGCTCCGCAATCGTGAACTTGGACCGGGTGGAGCATTTCGAGCCGACCTTCAATAACGAGCACGTGGTCGTGCTCGCCAGTGGGGCGCGACTGCCTATGACGCGCGGCCTGCGCGAACTACAGGACAAGGTGAAGTTTGGGGGCTAGCCGGGGGCGGACGGAGTGCGATTTCACCCTCTCCGCGCTGAAACGGGACGAGGAGGCCCGCCAGCTGAACTTCGTTTGCGGCTTGGCGGGCGGCGGAAACGCAGTTTCCTGAGTATGACTATGTTTACGGGAATTGTCGAAGAGACGGGGAGGGTGGTGGCTTTCGAGCCGCGAGCGGAGGCATGGAGTCTCACGATCGCGGCGCGCACGGCGCTGGTCGACCTAGCGCCAGGAGATAGCATTGCAGTCAACGGCTGTTGTCTCACTGCGACGCAGTGGGATACGGCGACGCTACGCTTTGATGTGCTGGAGGAAACGCGGCGACTCACGAATTTTTCCACGCTCAAGGCCGGCGCACGCGTGAATCTTGAGCGAAGCCTGCGCTTTGGGGGCAAGGTCGGAGGCCACTTCGTGACCGGCCACATAGATACACAGGGCCAGATCGCAGCCTTTGAGCCACGAGGGAAGGATTTTTACGTGCGGGTGACCATCCCCGAAAAATTCTCCCGCTATATTGTGCACAAGGGCAGCATCGCGCTTGATGGGATATCGCTTACGATCGCAGATGTGGATCAGACCTCCTTTGCCGTGTGGATTATCCCCCATACAAGGGCGGTGACGAACCTCCTAGAAAAGCAGGTAGGCGATCCGGTAAACTTGGAATTCGACTTGCTGGGTAAGCACGTGGAGAAGCTCCTCGCCACTCGCACCGCCTAGCGCACCTTTCCACTTCATCCGCCATGCGCTCCGCCCTCATCGCTCTTACCGACGAGCTCCGCCGCCTCAAAACAGCGGGCGTGAAGACCGTGAGTGTGTCGGAAGACTCGGTGGCTATCCTGCGCAGAATCGTGGCTGCGCGTGGCTCCCTCTCCGCGCCTGCCGCACGAAGTGATGCGCTGGAGCGGAAGCTGGATTCGCGTACGGCAGCCGCTCCCGCGCCCCGACCTGCCTCTCCGCCGATGAAGCCCTATGAACCTCCCGCAATGCGGCCCACCCAGGCCACGGCGCCAGAACCGGTCGTACTAAAGCTCCCTCCGCCGCCCTCGGTGGTATTACCGGCGGGCGATAAGCAGACGCGGTGGAATGCGCTGCTCGATCTCGTGCTCAACGACCCTACGTGCAAGGCCAACGTACGGCCGGGCAAGAAGGTCGTCCTTGGGGTCGGTACGCTTGATGCCAAGATTATGTTTGTGGGTGAGGCTCCGGGAGGAGAAGAGGAGATACAAGGGGAGCCTTTTGTCGGTCCAGCGGGTCAACTGCTGACCAAGATGATCCAGGCGATGGGGCTAAAACGCAGCGACGTGTATATCGGAAACATCATGAACTGGCGCCCTCAGTTGCCGACGATCAATGGGCGGGAGCAAGTGGGCAACCGGCCTCCCTCGCAGGAGGAGATGGTATACTGCCTGCCGTTTTTGCGCGCTCAGATCGATATCGTTAATCCAGATCTACTCGTCGCGCTCGGCTCCACGGCCGCGCAGGGACTGCTTGGCATAGGCTCTTTCAAGGCGCTCGGCGATATCCGTGGTAAATGGCGGGATTTCGCGGGCAAGCCGCTCATGGTCACCTACCATCCAAGCTACATCCTGCGCAACCAGTCCAATCGCTCCAAGCGCATGATATGGGAGGATCTGCTCAAGGTGATGGAGAAGGCAGGACTGCCGATCTCCGACAAACAGAAGGCCTTTTTCCTCGATAAATGAAACGCACCCTCAGCCTGCTCGCGCTCGCGGGGTCGCTGGTGGCGTCCACCGCGGCGCCTCAAGCCCGCGCGGCGGACTCCACGCCCTTCAGTTTCGATATCCTCCGCGAGCGCGCGAAAACACTCTCCCAGTCGCCGCACCAGCCTCCCAAGGGGCAAGTGCCCGAGTGGCTGCGAGCGCTCGACTACGATGCGCTGCGTAAGATCGAATTCGATGGCCGCCGCTCCTTGTGGCTGCCGGAAAAGCTTTCATTCCAGGCGCAGTACCTGCATCCGGGATTCCTTCTCACGGAGACGGTGCATATTGCCGAGGTCCAAGGAGGTCGGGCTACCACCATCCCTTTCAAGCGAGAGTACTTTCAGTATCGGGGTGTGAAGTCGGGCGAGACTCCCGAGTCGCTAGGCTTTGCCGGCTTTCGCCTCATGTATCCTTTTGCCGGCTCCGGCACGGCGCATAACGAGATCGGAGCTTTTGCAGGGGCCAGCTACTTCCGCTTTCTTGGAAAGGAGAACCACTATGGGCTCTCTGCGCGGGGCCTTGCCCTAGACACTGCGGAGTCGCGCCCTGAGGAGTTCCCGCGCTTCACAGATTTCTGGCTCGAGCGCCCGGCTGCAGATGCAAAGACCCTCACCGTCTATGCGCTGATGGAGAGCCCGAGTGTGACGGGAGCGTATCGTTTTGCGATTACCCCTGGTGCCGCCACGGTGATGCATGTCAAAGCGGTCGTGTTTGCCCGGACAAATGCGAAGACTTTTGGCATAGCGCCGCTTACCAGCATGTTCTGGCATGGTGAAAACTCCAATTCGCCCACCAAGGATTTTCGACCCGAGGTGCATGACTCGGATGGGCTGCTCATGCAGACTGGCACCGGGGAGTGGATATGGCGCCCGCTCCAAAATCCAAAGGGGGTGCGCACCTCGACTTTCTCGGACGAGAACCCCCGGGGCTTCGCGCTGCTCCAGCGCGATCGCGATTTCGAAAACTATCAGGATCTCGAAGCTGCGTATCACGCGCGCCCGAGCGCCTGGGTCGAGCCTGTTGGCAAGTGGGGCAAGGGGGCGGTACGCCTCGTAGAAATCCCGACGCAGACGGAGTTCGACGACAATATCGTGGCCTTCTGGGTGCCTGAGAAACTGCCTGCTCCAGGAGAGCCGATCGAGGCCGAGTACAAGCTGCACTGGTTTAGCACAGAGCTTGCGCCGCCCGCTGGATTCGTGCGCTCCACCCGCCACGGAAAGACCGCCTACTACGAGCCCGGCATGGAGCGGTTTGTGGTGGATTTTGATGGGAAGGAACTTCAAGGCCTCAAGGCCGACGCCAAACTCGAGCCTGTCGTCACGGTCGGGATGGGGGGCAAGCTGAACCATGCGTCGCTCCAAAAAAACCCGATCAACGGTACCTGGCGTCTCGCGTTTACTGTCCGGCCCGATGGCAGCAACAAGCCCATTGAGTTGCGCGCACACTTGAAGCACCGTGCCGATGCTCTGACGGAAACGTGGTCTTACCTCTGGCAACCGTAACTCGTGAATCTCCGGCCAACCGAATTTCGCCCCGCTACCGGGACGATGGAACAGTGGAACGCCGCCTACGTGCGCGTAGAGGACTACCTGCGTGCACATCGCATCCATAATCGGCTCCACCAGAGCCGCCTAATCCAGCAAGTCCTCGAGCGGGCTGCGCGCCGCCATGAAGTGAATGCTGCGCTCTCGCCGACGGCGCTCGCCGCCGAGGAGATCGAGGCGGAGATGGATTCATGGTTTGCCGACATGCTGGAGAATCCCGGGCAGCCGCACGAGCGTATCGCCATCGATGGCCGCCTCGCGCTGCTGCTATGCGATGGCCCGCAAAAGTGGCCGTACACCTTTCTCGATCAGAAGGAGGTGCCTCCCGATTTTGCGCAAGCCATGCGGGAGCGGGTGATCGAGGCCGGCCCGGATATGGCAGTTTCAAGCATGGTGCCACGCCCCATCGACCTTGGCGCACTGCCGGAGGCGGCCGGGGAGACAATGGAGACCATCGAGCGTTTTCCGCTCGTGCGTACCCTCCTGCTATGGCTCCTCTTCGCCGCGGCGCTCGCAGCAATTTTTTACCTGACGCGTTAAGCCGATGCGCCTCTTCCTGACCGAAAAAATGGATACCCGCCGGCTCAACCGG
The DNA here is from genome assembly GCA_964480585.1 of uncultured Opitutus sp. GTDB lineage: Bacteria > Verrucomicrobiota > Verrucomicrobiia > Opitutales > Opitutaceae > ER46. Next base: position 39,414 of record CAYZPV010000010.1, read on the forward strand.
CGGCGGTTCTTCTTTTTCTCCTCGATCTTCGCCTTCACCGCGCTGGCCACCTGGTTCATGGCCGATCTCCTGTGGCGCAATGGCATCTTGCCTGTCGAGGCCGCGCTACTCGTGCTTTTCGTGATCCTGTTTGCCCACGTGGCTGCGGGATTCTGCACCGCGCTTGTGGGCTTTTACGTGATCAATCGCGGCGGCGATAGCTCTCGGATCACCAACACCGTCGAATCCATCGACGATGCGCCGCTCGCATCGACCGCGGTCGTGATGCCGGTGTTCAACGAAGATGTCTCGCGTGTCTTCGAGGGGCTGCGAGTGGTGTACCGGTCGCTGCAAGAGACAAAGCGGCTGGAGCACTTCGACTTCTTCGTCCTCAGCGATTCCAATCAGCCTAACCAGTGGATCCAGGAGGAGACCGCCTGGGTGGAGCTGTGCAAGCAGGTGGGTGGCTTTGGGAAGATATTCTATCGCAAGCGTCGGCAATCGATCAACAAGAAGGCTGGCAACGTCGCCGATTTCCTACGCCGCTGGGGCCGTCGCTATCGCTACATGATCGTGCTCGATGCCGACTCGATCATGACGGGGAGGGCGCTTGTGCAGCTCGTCGCGCTGATGGAAAAAAATCCGAGCGTGGGCATCCTGCAGACCGCGCCGCGGATTGTTAATGGCGAGACGCTCTTCGCGCGCGTGCAGTCTTTCTCGAGCCGGCTCTACAGCCCGCTCTTTCTTGCCGGCCTCAATTACTGGCAGCAGCATGAGGGCAACTACTGGGGCCACAATGCGGTGATCCGCGTGCAGCCGTTTATCGAGCACTGCTCTTTGCCGGACCTGCCGGGCAGCGAGCCTTTTGGGGGACGGATACTCTCGCATGATTTCGTCGAAGCCGCGTTAATGCGCAAGGCAGGTTGGGGGGTGTGGCTGGCGGGCGATATCGAGGGCACGTTCGAGGAGGGGCCGCCGACGCTCATCGACTCTGCCAAGCGCGACCGCCGCTGGTGCCAAGGCAATATGCAGCACGCGTGGCTGCTCTCGGCTCGCGGCTTTCGCCCGGCCAATCGTTTTCACCTGCTGATGGGCGTGATGGGCTATCTGTCATCGCCGTTGTGGCTACTGTTCATGATGCTGTGCACGATCCATGTGTTCAGCCTCGTGACCACGCCGGGAGCGATGGACGGCTATGAGACGGTGGATCACACGGCACTCTTTGGGTTTCGCTTCGATGTGCCGCAGGCGCTTACATTATTTATCTTCACTATGGTGCTGCTCTTTCTGCCGAAGATCGTCAGCGTCCTGGTGACACTCCGACGCCCGGAAGAGGCCGCACGCTTCGGCGGCCCGAGGCGCTTGGTGGCGAGTGCGATCTCCGAGGCTGTGCTCTCGGCCCTGCAGGCGCCCATCAACATGGCCTTCAACTCCAAGTTTGTGCTTTTCACGCTGCTAGGCCAAGGGGTCAATTGGGTAACGCAGCGCCGAGGCACGGAGGGTGACGGTACCGACTGGCGCGAGGCGATCATCACGCACGGGGGCCAAACCGGCTTTGGCATCGTGTGGGGTATCTCATCGTACATCATTTCGCCCCCGTTTTTTTTCTGGATCAGCCCGGTCATCATACCCCTCGTTTTTTCGATCCCGATATCGATCCTCCTGAGCAAAACCAGCATTGGCCAAGGGGCGAAAAACGTGGGCCTCTTCCTTACGCCGGAGGAGACCAATCCGCCCTACGAACTTAAGCGGCTCCAACAGAATGTGGCGGAGGCCTACCGGCACCTCCCGCCCATCGAGCCTCTTCGCAGCGACTATGGTCTCATGCAGGCGGTGTTGGATCCCTACGTGAACTCCCTGCACGTCGCGCTGCTCCGTCAGCGCAAGAAGCAATCCGAAGAGTCTCGCGAGTGGTTTACGCAGCTGCGGGAGCGACTCCTTCGCGAAGGACCGGCGAAATTTACGCTCAAGGAGAAGATGGCACTCCTCATGGACGCCGAGTCCATGATCCATCTTCATCGAGAGCTGTGGGGCTGCCCGGCCGAAGACCTCGCGGAGTGGTGGCGCCTTGCGATGCGTCAGTACAACGTCCTCACCACCGCACCTACCACGGCGCTCTATCGGTGAAGATTTGGCCGCCGGCACTATCGACGTAGGCGGGCCTGTTTGCCTCGTGCGCCCAGCGCTTATCGCTGCTTTGCCATGGCGGCATCGACAGCTTCGATGAACTGCTTTCGAGTAAAGGGTTTGAAGAGATGCCCGTCGGCGCCCAATGCATGGGCGAGGTGAAGCGCGTCGTGCGCCGTCATATACTGGCCGCCGCCCGAGATGGCCAGAAATCGTGCGTGCGGTTGGGATCTGCGTAGGGCGATAATCACATCGAGTCCGTCGTTGTCGGGCATGAGGATGTCGGTGACGATCAGGTCGCAAGGGTGGGCGAGTGCGTGACGGATTGCCTCGCGCCCGCTGGAGGCGTGTGAGACGGAGTGTCCTTCCGCCTCAAGCCAGGCTGCCATCAGACGACGAATTTCATCAACGTCGTCGGCAAGCAGGACGAGGAGTGGTTTGCGCGCAGCGGTAGCGGCGCGAGATGTGGCTGGGAGCGTATCAACAGTAGAAGTCACCGAGGAGGTGCTCCCAAATGAAACGATTTAGCAGAAGCACACCAACCGACCGACTACCGGACTTCCGGTAGTTTTTTTACTAAAGGCGGGGCCGTATGGCTTTCGCACGCTCTGTCTGGATGGAGCACGGCCTCACGCAAGCCAGCGCCATCTGGCTATTTTGCGGACCGGCGCGGCGACTCATCGACCGCGCGGCGAAAGTAGCACGCGGCCAAGGCGGTGAGCTTGAGCAGATAGCCGGTTTGGACATCCGTCCACTCGCGTACGGGCGTACGACTTTCACAACAGATCACGCCGATAGGAGTAGCGCCATCATGGAGTATGTAATCGAGTAGTGCGACGACGCCGTGCGGCTCGAAATAAGTCGAGGTCAATTCGCGCGTGGAAGCGTGCTGGCGGGCGAGGGGAGCCTTGATGAAAGTCTCTTCAAGCAGCTGAGAAAAGTAGGTCGGAAAGTCGCGGCGTAACAGAGTCTCCCCTGAAGTTATCTTGCCGGTGCCGCGATCGTAAGAGGCCTGGCAGGTGATCTTTTCCTTGTTGGCGTCGAATAGCCAGATGCTCACCAAGTCGCAGCCGAGTTCTTCGCTTGCATCCTGACACATCGCACGGAAAGCCGCGGTGCGGTCGGGCTGCGCAGGAGCAGATTGCTGGAAAATCTGGCGGGTGCGTTGCATGGGCAGAGGGGAGCGCGGTCTTTGAAGCGGAGAACGCGCTCGGCGGGAGACAAACGCGTGGGGCGCTTTCTGGCCAGTTGAAAGGGAGATTCGGCCGCTCTCCAAGCCTGCGGGCACCCCAATGCCAGAATCTCGCGAGGATGGCTTACCTACAGATTGCTCTGAGGGGTTGTGTCGACAGCCGGTTCACGCTCTCGTGGTGACTACACCCCTATCATGTCTTCACGTACTGCTTTCGATACTTTCACCCGGCGGGCTTCCTGGGCGCTAGGTTTGCTCGCACTCTGCTCGGGGCTCACGGCCTTGGCTGCCCAGCCCAAGGTCGAGCGCTCGGTCTTCGGCCGGACGACGGACGGCGTCGTAGTCGAGGCCTATACCCTCACGAACAAAAACGGGGCCACCGCCAAGATCATCACATACGGCGCGATCATAGCGGATCTATGGATGCCGGATCGCACGGGCAGATTGGGACCAGTGGTGCGGGAAATGGCCGCGACAGAGCAGAATTTTCAGAAAGGGTTTCCGCAATCGGCAGCAGTTTTTGGTCGCGTAGCCAATCGCATCGCGGGGGCAAAATTCACGCTGGACGGCCAGGAGTATCGAGTGACTCAGAACAATGGAAGAAACCACATCCACGGGGGGAGGGTTAATTTTTCAAAGGTCGTGTGGAAGGCCGCGCCACCCCGCTCGGGCGGCGCTCCTGCCGTAGAGTTGTCGTATCGGGCGGCCGATGGAGAGGAGGGCTTTCCTGGAAATCTCACCACGTGGGTCACGTATACGCTGACGGATGAAAATGTGCTGCGGATCGACTACCGCGCCACCACCGATAAGCCGACGCCGCTCAATCTGACCAATCATGCGTACTTCAATCTCGCAGGCTCGGGAGATGTGCTGGATCTTCAACTTACGATCGCTGCAGAGCGTTACACCGTCGTAGACGCCGAACTGATACCTACGGGCAAGATCGAAACGGTACGCGGGCTGCCTCTCGATTTTACGAGCCCGCAGCCGCTCGGGTCGCGCGCCGCAGAACTGGGCGGATCGAAGCGGTACGACAATAATTTCGTAATCAAGCGTGCGAGAGATGGCGATGCATCGCTCGCCTTTGCGGCGCGTGCGCATGACCCACGCTCCGGTCGCATTCTGGAGGTGTGGACTACGGAGCCGGGGGTGCAGCTCTACACGAGCCCGCTGGGGCCGGATACGACAGGGGAGCGCTTCGGATTTTTCTGCCTGGAGACGCAGCACTATCCTGACTCAGTAAATCACCCTCACTTTCCGACGACCATCGTACGGCCTGGGCGGGAGTTTCGCTCGACGACGGAGTTTCGCTTTTCGGCGAAATAAGCGGATCGAGCAGGACTCTCACGAGCGCTGGGAAAGAAAAAAGCGCCGCGTGCCGGCGGCGCTTGGAGGGTACGGCAGTTGTTATCGTCTCGCGCTGGATCGTCAGATCGCGTGGAGCTCTTCTGCCTTGAAGAAGCGAGCGAGCTCGATCTGAGCGTTTTCGACGCTGTCAGAAGCGTGCACGACATTCTTCATCATCTCGGTGCCGAAATCGCCGCGGATCGTGCCTTTGGGGGCCTTGCGGGAATCGGTGGGCCCGAGCAGATCGCGGACGCGCTGGACAATGTTTTCGCCCTGGAGGGCGACCATCACCACCGGGCGGGAGCTCATGAAAGCCTCGATCTCGGGATAGAAGGGTTTGCTGGCGACGTGCGCATAGTGCTCGCGCAGCAGGGCAGGCGACAAACGGCCCATCTTGCAGCCGACGATGTCGAAACCAGCCGCCTCGAAGCGGCTCAAAACAGTGCCCACCAGACGCTTTTCCATAGCGTCGGGCTTACAAATGATAAACGTTCTCTCCATAGTGAATCGCCCAAAGTAGACCTTGGCGGGCGTTTGGAAAGCACGGAATTCAAGTCGCTATAGCCCTCTGCTGCTCAAGGCGCGAAGTATTTTTCCCAGGCGTGGACTTGCACCAGCTCTCGCGTCGAGAGGATGCACGCGGTCAATCGCCCCCCGAGGACGCAACCGGTATCGATGCCGAGGGACCAGCGCTGGTGCGCCGGCTCCGGGCGTGGGGTGTGGCCGTAGATGACAAAGGGCGCGCCCGTCCACAGCTCTGACCAATGAGGCCGGTCGGGATACGCGGAGCGTTTGTAGGGCTCGCCATCAGGCCCGATGACTTGGATACGCGTGACGATTCGTGCCGACTGAGCCCGCCAAGCGCGACCCGGGAGAAAACCCGCGTGGACGAGAACCGTTTGGTGCTCGGGCACGGGATAGGTGAGTGGCATCGTCGCGAGATAGTCCCAATCCTTGGCGCTGAGTTGCTTGAGCGTGGCGTAGTCCGCCTTCTTCAGGTGGTTGGGATCTCCCGTGCGGCGGTAGTTGAGCAGGCGCAACTCGTGATTGCCGAGGAGAGAGCAGTGCGCGTGTTGGCGGGCAAGGGCGATCACTCGGCCGGAATCAGGGCCCCGATTGACGAGGTCGCCGAGGAGGATCACACGGTCATGGCGGGTGAGGGAGAGCTTGTTGAGGAGCAACTCCAGTTCGTCGGCGCAGCCGTGGACATCGCCAATGGCAATCACGCGACCTTTGCACTCGCTAGACTTCTCCGGCATGGGCTCCAACGCTGCGCAGCCGACTGGAGGCGACGAGGGGAAAGCCGCCGCGTCACTCAATCTTCACGCGGCTGGCACCCGCATCCGTAGTGTAGGCGCGCTAAATGTAACATTTGGCTGGTTGCGGGTCAGGACGGGCGGGGCAGCGTTGGTTTTCGCCCCCCATGAAAAAGAAGCACAAAGCCGATACTGAATTTGAGCCGACGGACCACGTGATCGAGCAGGCCGAGATGGAAGCAGCTCGCGCTGCGGAGGCGGCGAGAGATGCCAAGGTCATCGCGAAAAAGGCGAAGAAGGCCTATAAGCAGGCAAAAAAGGCGGCGAAGCAGGCGCGTAAGCAGCTCAAAGCCCTGTGGGAGGCGAAGACGACTCCCGTGGTGAACTCGGCGGCACCCAAGAGGGTGAAAAAGAAAACGGCCGTGGCGGCAAAGACGGCGAAGGCCTCTTCTGCCGCTCCTGCGCCAGCGGCCGGCTCGGAGTCTCCGGCAGTTGTCGGCTGATGCCGGTGTAGATCGCGTGGCGCGCGGCGTTTGTGTCACGTCTGTTACGGGCGGATCGCGAGCGGGCTAAACTCCCGCGACAACGCCGGATTGACATTGTGACGAGGCACTTGTCGGGGCGGGCTCTAGGCCCAGATGCCCAGCCTGAATTTCGCGCCTGCCTTGTCGTTGATCTCCGCCTTCAGTGCCGCTCCGCTTCGTCCATTGCACACTCTCGTGCGTACGACAGAAGAGCGTTTTCGCCCACCACGTGTGGTGGTACACAGCGCTGCGGTGAAGCGCGCTCAGGAGCGCGTGCTTCCCCTCGATGGAGCGGGAGTCAAGCGGCGCGCGACTGTGCTTCATACCCCAGGCGCAGGGCGCCTGCCGACAATCGTGTTGGGTGGATTTGTGCCGGACTCGTCGGAGCAGGTATTCCTCCTCCGGCGTTTTCTACTGCGCTCGGGCGACCTTTTTTGCCTCAACTATCCGATGGAGGGATTCTCCCTGCCTATCGTGTGTGCGCAGCTCGATGATTTGGTGGAGGAGTTGTCGCTCGCGGGCACGCCACCCATGATTTTTGCAGTGAGCTTTGGCGCTGGTGTCGTGCTGGAGTGGCTGCGACGCGCCCGCCTGGAGGGCCGCCAGGTGGCAGTGGCTGGCGTGATCCTGGTCAGTCCGGTGACCTGTACGGCGGATGTGATCGCGTCCGGCACGGGAAAGGCGAGCACGTTGCTCGGCCGGGCATTGGGGCCGTTCCTGGATCCCAAGAAAGCTGCGAGCGAGCAGACGGTCGAAAAAGCGCGCGCGATCTTCACGCGCATGTTCGATGCGGGGGCGCAGAACAAGGCTGCGTTGCGAATGCTGATGACCAAGGCCGAACTCGAGCGCCTGCACCGGGCGGTGATCGGAACAATCCGCGGCATCACTGCAGAAGGAGCGCGCGAGCGGATCGCTGCGATGGCAGAGATGCGAGCGCCTACGGACTACTTTACGCCCGCGCTACTGCCCCTCACGGAGGCACCTGCCTTGGTGCTCTTTGCAGAGAAGGAGGAGTCTGTGCTGGATGCGGCGTCGCCCGCTCGATTTGCACTGGGTACGGCATGCGGAGCCTTTTTTCCCCATGGGAATACGCAAGTCGTCACTACGCGGGGAGGGAGCCCGGTGCAGCACGCATCACTGATCTTCCACGTTTTCGATTTCATGCCGAGGCTTCAGAGTTTCTACAACCGCGTGCGCAGAGGCGCGCTCCCGCTCGCCGCGTGAAAGCCGCTGCGATCTCTCCGGTGGCGCAGCTGCGCACGCCGTGGCTCCAGCATGCAGTGGCGCTCGGTGCGACGGTGCGGACCGCGCATATGGCGCGACGGCTGGAGCCGGCCCGCGCGGTCAAGCAGCAGCAGCAGGTTTGGCGCGAGCTGATGGCTCGATTTGCCGTGACGGAGTTTGGGCGGGAGCATGGTCTCCGACGCGGGCTCGCGTACTCGGAATTTCGTCGGTCCATGGCGCCCAGGGTATACGAGGAATTCTCGCCATGGATCGAGCGCATGAAGCGTGGCGCAGCCGATGTGCTCTGGCCGGGGCAGTGCGCCTACTATGCCGTATCATCGGGCACGACCGCCGGGCGCACGAAATACCTGCCAATCACGCCGCCGATGATCTCTCACTTCAGGCGTGCCGGACTCGACTCGCTGTGCTTCTACGCGCAACGCACCGGTAGCGCTGAGGTATTTCGCGGGCGGCACCTTTTTTTGGGAGGATCCACCGCGCTCTCGCCGCTGCCCGATACGGGCGATTTCAAAGCTTTCGGCGGTGACTTAAGTGGCATTACCGCATTGCACCTGCCGCGATGGGCAGAGCGGCACCTCTATGAGCCGGGCCGCGATATCGCGCAGATGGACAACTGGCCCGACAAGATCGATGCCATCGCCAAGCGCACCGCGCAGCGGAATATCGCGTTGCTTGCGGGCATCCCGAGTTGGCTGCTGATATTTGCGGAGCGGATGCGTGCACTGACCCAGCGTGATACGCTCAAGGAAGTATGGCCTCGCCTGGAGTGTCTCGTGCACGGCGGCGTGCCGATCGGGCCCTTTGTCGGTGAACTGCAAGCTGCCATGGGCAGGGGCGTGAATTTCCACGAGGTCTATCCCGCGTCCGAGGCGTTCATCGCGGCGCAGGATGCCGATGCAGAGGCTGGTCTGCGACTGATCACGGATGCGGGGATCTTCTATGAATTTCTGCCGATGCGTGATTTCGACGAGGCTAGGCTTGGTGCGCTCGCCGAAAAGGTGGTGCCTCTCGAAGAGGTGCTTCCGGGGGTAGACTACGCCCTTTTGATGACCACGCCGGCGGGTCTATGCCGTTATGTGATCGGCGACATCGTGCGATTCGTTTCCAACGAGCCGCCCCGGCTCATCTACGTCGGTCGCACAAAGCTGCAACTCAGCGCCTTTGGCGAGCACGTCATAGAAAAGGAGCTGACTGACGCCGTCGCGGCGGTTGCCGCACGCAATGGCCTCGCAGTGGCAAATTTCCATGTGGCCCCGAAGTTTGTGGAGTCGCAGCAAGCGGTGTCGCGAGGACGCCATGATTGGTGGATCGAGCTGAAACCTGAATCTCCAAAACCCGATGTCGCTCGGCTGAGTCTGCAACTCGATGCCGAGCTTCAGCGGCTCAATGATGACTACGAAGCGAAGCGCAAGGGATGCGGTCTCGATTTGCCCCTCGTGCACATTGTCCCCGTGGGTACTTTTGAGCGGTGGATGCGCGCAAACGGAAAATGGGGAGGGCAGAACAAGATGCCCCGATGCCGGAGTGATCGTGCGATCGCAGACGAGCTGGCGACCTTGGCCGGATAGAATGGAGGCTAGGCGCTTTTAGTCTGTCCCCCGCGCGCGGGTTGACCAGTGTAGCGCCATGCCCGCTAAACTCAGCACGCATGTCCTCGATCTCACCCGTGGCGCGCCCGCCGCCGGGATGGAGATTGAGCTCTGGAGCCTCGGCGAGAAGCCGGCGCAAATGAAAGTCGTGACCACCAACATGGACGGGCGCACGGATGCCCCGCTGCTGGTTGGTGACGAGTTGATGGAGGGCGATTACCAACTTGTCTTCAAAATCAAAGACTACTTCGCGCGGCAGGGGGTAAACTCGGTGTTCTTTGTGTACGCGGCGATTTTTTTTCGCATCGAGGATCCCACGGTTTCCTACCACGTCCCTCTGCTGGTGACGCCTCACGCCTACAGCACGTATCGAGGGAGCTGATATGCCCACCGCCGCGAAACGACTGGTGCGCTGGCTCGGCGAGCTAGGCAAGATATCGGATGAGGAAGGCAGGCTCACGCGGACGTTTCTTTCGCCTGCGATGCATAGGGCCAACGCGATCGTGGGTGGGTGGATGCGAGAGGCTGGTCTGACTGTGCGAGAGGATACCGTGGGTAATCTGATCGGCCGCATCGAAGGCACGAGGCCCGATGCGAAGACGCTCCTGTTGGGGTCGCATCTCGACACCGTGCGCGATGCCGGGCGCTTCGATGGGCCGCTGGGCGTGCTGCTGCCTATCGCCGCCTTGATTGAGCTGAAGGCGCGCGGGGTGGTATTGCCGTTTTCCGTGGAGGTGGTTGGCTTTTCGGAAGAGGAGGGCGTGCGCTTCGCGAGCGCGTACCTCGGGAGCAAGGGCTTTACCGGCCAGCTCCGGGCAGGTGATCTCACGCTGCGCGATCCGCAGGGCGTAAGTGTGCGCGAAGCGCTGGAGGCGCACAATGGGCGCCGATTCATCCCGCCAAGGGCCGCGCACAAAAAAGGTGCGCTGCTCGGCTACTGTGAGGTGCATATCGAGCAGGGGCCGGTGCTCGAGAACAAGAAGCTGGCGGTGGGCGCGGTCTCCGCGATCGCGGGCCAGACGCGGGGGCGACTGATATTTCGTGGCAAGGCAGGCCATGCCGGCACAACGCCGATGGTGCTGCGGCGTGATGCACTGGCGGGCGCGGCGGAGTTCGTCTTGGCGACTGAGGCGCTGGCCCGGAAGAGCCTCCCGCTCGTCGCTACCGTCGGCACCGTCGCGGTGGCTCCGGGCGCGCCGAATGTAATCCCGGGCGAGACGGCGCTGTCTCTCGATGTGCGGCATCCGCAGGATGCGGCGCGGAGGGCCGCGCTCCGGACGTTGCTCAAATCTGCCGATGTGATCGCGCGGCGGCGCGGCCTCATGTGCTCGTGGCAGGTGACGCAGGACAATCCAGCGGTCGCGTGCGATCCCGCGCTGACCGCGCTGCTGGAGGCCAGTGTGCGCGCCGAGCAGGGGCGTAGCCTCGCGCTGGTGAGTGGAGCAGGGCACGATGCGGTCGTGATGTCGGCGGTGACGCCTGTGGCGATGCTCTTCGTCCGCTGTCGCGGCGGCCTCAGCCATCACCCCGATGAGTACGCTTCTCCGGCCGACATTGCGGCGGCGTTGCGGGTCACGGTGGATTTTCTCGAACGGCTGGCGGGCCGAGACGTACCCTTGCGGAAATGACGATACCTACAACAGGCAGTGAGCTTCAGATGATTGTACGCGGTGGAAGCGTCGTGACCCCCGAGGGGGTGAGGCGCATGGATATAGCTATCTCCGGCGGGAGGTTTGTGCAGATTGCGCCCCGGATCGACGAGCCGGCGGCGGAGACGGTCGATGCATCGGGACGCTACGTGTTTCCGGGCATCGTCGACGCTCATGTACATTTCAATGAGCCGGGCCGCGCCGAGTGGGAAGGCTTGGCTTCGGGCTCGGCGGCGTTTGCGGCGAGCGGCGGCACGACGTTTTTCGACATGCCGCTGAACTCGGAACCGCCGGTGATCGATGCAGCCGCACTGCGTGAGAAACGTCGACTGGCCGAGCAGAAATCATGCGTTGATTTCGCCCTCTGGGGAGGGCTCACGCCGGGCAACCTCGACAAGCTCGCGGGTATGCGCGATGCGGGCGCAATCGGGCTAAAGGCCTTCATGTCGGCGAGTGGGATCGAGAGTTTCCCACGAGTTGACGAACGGACGTTGCGCGAGGGCATGAAACGCGCGAAACAACTCGGGCTGCTGGTCGCCGTGCATGCGGAGGACGACGCGCTTGCGGCAAAGTTCACCGCGGAGCAAAAGGCTAGGGGCCGCAGCGATGCAAAGGCCTGGCTCGCCTCAAGGCCTATCGAGGTCGAACTGGCGGCCATCCGCCTGGCTACAGAGCTTGCGGGCGAGACGGGCTGCGCCCTGCACATCGTGCACGTGAGCAGCCCCGAGGGCGTGGAACTGGTCGAGCGAGCGCGCGATGAGCGTGTCGATGTGACGGCCGAGACCTGCCCGCACTATCTTCTCCTCAACGACAAACAGGTCGCAAAAATCGGCGCTGCAGCGAAGTGCGCGCCGCCGATCCGCGATGAGGCCAATCGCAGGGCTTTGTGGGATGAGGTGCGAGCGGGCCGAGTCCACACGATCGGGTCGGATCACTCTCCCGCGCCGGGTGCCATGAAGACATCGGCCGATTTTTTTGCGATATGGGGAGGCATCGGCGGCGTGCAACATGGCTTTCAGTTGCTGCTTTCCGAGTATGCCGAGGCCTCGCCCAAGGAGCGAGAGGCCGGTCTTGCTCAAATGTCGGCGCTGCTTGCGCGCAACGTCGCTCGCCGCTTCCGCATCGACAGCCAAAAGGGCGCAATCAAGGAGGGCCGCGATGCGGATTTCTGCATTTTTGAGTTTTCCGAACCCCACACGATCGAGGGCGATGAGCTGTGGACGCAGCATCGCATCAGCCCCTACATCGGGCGCAAGAATCGTATCCGAATGATCGATACTTGCGTGCGCGGAAGCTTCGTCTATCGCGAGGGGCGTTTTACGAACTTCGCGCCGGCGGGAAGTTTTGTCCGGCCGGGAAAATAGGGCAGGGCGACCTATTGGGGCCGCCCTGCGGGCCTGGCGATGACTGGGCGTGCTTACTTCAGCGCAGTCGCGCTGAGATCCTTCGCGGCGGCGGCATCGATGTAGAGCGTCGCATTGGGATGCAGGCGCAGGATGGAGGCCGGGCACTGGGTGGTGATGCGATCCTCCAGCGTGGCCTTTACAGCGGCAGCCTTGCGCGGGCCGGGCACATGGATGCTCAGGCGGCGAGCACGGCGGAAGACAGTCACCGTGAGCGAAAAGGCATGCTTGGGCACCGCATCGAAATTGGGGAAGCACCCATCGGCCACCTGCTGATGGCGGCAGGCATCGTCGAGTTCGACGATTTTCACGAGTTCGGGGTCTTCGAATTGGGCGACGGGCGGGTCGTTGAAGGCGATGTGGCCGTTTTCACCGATCCCGAGGCAGATGAGGTCGATCGGCTTTTCGGCGAGCAAGGCAGTGTAGCGTGCGGCAACGGCGGCGGTATCCGGCTCCTCGGCGGGGAGAGGGTTGAAGCGGCCGATCTTCACGTGTTTGAGGAAGTGCTCGTGGAGGTAGTGGCGGAAGCTCTGCGGGGCACTGCCCGACAGGCCCACGTAGTCATCCATATGAAACGCATTGACCTTGCTCCAGTCCACGTAGGTCTGGCCAGATTTGGAAATCTCGATGAGGCTCTGGAGAAATTGATCTTGCGAGGGCGCGCAAGCGAAGATCACGCGAGCTTCACCGCGCTCGGCGATGACATCATGTAGGTACATGGCGACCGCGCGGGCCGCAGCGGCCCCGAGGGCAGGGCGATCGGCGTGGATCTCGACGGCGAGCCGGCCGGCGGTCGTGTAATGTGGAGCTGAAACATTCATGCGGAAAAGGCGGAAGGAAGGTTGACGCCAAAAGCTTCGGCGGCGGCCGTAGACCAGAGGTGCTGCGACTCTTCGACCGTGATGCCAAGGTAGTCGGCACAGCGCTGCACGCCGAGATCAGGGGTGAGGGTGGAGCCGGCAAAGCCTTGGCCTCCTGGCTGGCGAGCGATGCCGTCGGCACCCACATCGATTTCCATCCGGCCGATGCGGTAGCGACCTGGGCCGGCACCGGCGCCCGACATGGCATCGGTGGTGAAAAGCACTCGATCCTTGGGCTTAGCGCGGACAAAGTTCTTCAATACGAAGGGCGGCAGGTGCACGCCGTCGGGGATGAAGCACGCGATCAACTCATCGCGAGCGAGCAGTCGCTGGATGATATTATCGTGCCGGTGCATTTGCAGGGGGGCGCCATTGCCTACGTGGGTGCAGAATCGCGCGCCGGCCTTGATTGCTACATCGATGTCCTTTTCCGACGCGTTGGTATGGCCCAGGGAAACATGCACCCCTGCGCGGACGATGTGCGTGATGACCTCGGCGCTACCCGGCCATTCCGGGGCAAGGGTGATCAGTTTTACTCGGCCCTGTGCGGCCGACTGCAAACGTTCGTATTCGGCCAACGAGGGCGCGTGCATCGCGTCGGCAGGGTGTGCGCCACGGTATCCTGGCTCGGGATTGAGCCACGGGCCCTCGACGTGATAGCCAGCGACCATCTCGCGGATGGAGGGTGAGGCAGTGCGAAGCGCTTCGATGGCCTCCAGCCGGCGGCAAAGGGAGTCCACATTCTCCGTGATCAACGTAAGAAAGATCGCGGCGAGGCCGTGCTGACGCATCGAGGCTACTGCGCTTTCCAGTTCAGCTCGTGAAAGCGTGTCGGACTGGAAATCGACGCCGCCGAAGCCATTGACCTGAAAGTCGAAAAGGCCGGTCGAAGTGGCGGAGGACATGGAAAAAAGTGGTGGCGGGGACTATTCGAGCCAGCGGGAGCGGTTCTTGGCGACGAACTCATCATCTACGAGCCAGGGGTACGCCTTCGCCACGCGGGAAAGTTCTGCGGCTTGGCCCGGAGAGAGCACTTCGTGCGGATCGAGGCAGGCGGTAGTGCGAAGAAGACCCTGGCGACGGAGCACTTCATGGATGCCAGGGAGGCAGCCGGCAAAATTGTTGGCCGAGTCGAACACGGCGGCGTTCATGTCTGTGAGCGCGGCGTTGCGATCAAGCCACTCGAGGTCGACCTTGGGCTTTTTCCGCGCCCGCTTGATATCGGCAAACATTTTCACCGCGGCGTTGGTCCAGACGCCCCATTGGCCGAGGAGGCCGCCGACGATATGGCGGGTCTTGCCGTTGAAAGTAAAGGGAGTGAGCAAGTCCCCGATGATGTTATCGTCGTTGCCGGTGTAGAGCGCCACGTCGTCTCTGTCGGCTTCGAGTACCGCACGCACCACGTCGATCGTGCGGTAGCGGTTGAAGGGCGCGATTTTAACTCCGACGAGTTGAGGAATTTCGGCAAACTTGCGCCAAAATTTGTAGGTGAAGGTGCGGCCGCCCACGGAATTTTGCAGGTAGAATCCGACGAGCGGGATCTCCTTGGCCACGGCCCGACAATGGGCGAGGATCTTGTCCTCCGGGTCTTTGGCCCAGGCGCCCAGACTGAGGAGGCCGGCGTGGTAGCCGAGGGAAGTGGCGATGCGGGCCTCGGAGACAGCCTGCTCGGTCTTACCGCACAGGCCAGCTATGAGTACAAAGTCGCGCGGGCGGGGTCCCAGCCAGGCGGCTGCGGTTTCGGCAGCGAGCTTGAGTACAGGCTGATACAGGCCGATCTTAGGATCGCGAATCTGGAACTGCGTCGAGTGCACTCCGACCGCGATGCCGCCGGCGCCGGCATCGATATAGTAGCGGAGGACTGCGCGCTGACGCGGCTCATCCCAGCGACGCTTGGTATCGAGAGCGAGCGGGAGAGCGGGAATGACCTGCCCTTCGAGCAGGTGAGAACGGAGATCGAGCGACATGGATGGTTTCGTGAAAGCGACTTAGCCTCTGGCGGCACTCTCGGGTCGACGCGGGTCGGAAACCGAGAGTTCTAGTGAAGAGAAAACGGGGACGGCGTAGTCCCAGCTCAGAACCGGCCATCTCGGCGTTCAAAGCCGGTGGGCTTGCCCCAAGTCTCACCGTTGGCGCGTAGCCACTGGGCGGTCCAGAGCATCATCTGATCGAGCGAGGTGAGAGGCAGCCCGAAGAGTTGGTGAGAGCGGGATGCATCGTTCAGCCACGCCGTCGGCGCTTCTTTGCCCACAATCTCCACGGGGAGGCCCAGGATCTCGCCGAAGCGCTTTGCCAGGTCTCGTACGGCGAGGGTGCCGGGGCCAGTGATATTGATCGGCACGGCAGGCGCGCCAGCGATGTCGAGCGCCTGGATGCTGTGGGCCACGGCATCGGTCTGCCAGATCACGTTGACGTATCCTGTAGTGACATCAATCGGGCGGCGATCGATGATCTTTTGCGCGATGTCGCCAAGGAGCCCGTAACGCAGCTCGACGGAGTAATTCAGACGGATCAGCGAGACGGGCGTCTTGTGCCGGGCTGAGACCTCCATGAAGGCCTTTTCGCGGGCGACGCATGACGCGGCGTAGTCGCCGATGGGCTCCATCGGGGTTTCTTCCCGGGCGCCACCCGACTCGGGGGTGACAAAAGGATAAACACAGCCAGTCGAGTAGGCGATGATCTTGGATCGGGCGTATCGCTCCGCTACACGACGCGGCAACTCGACATTGATTGCGTGGAGCAGGTTGGAGGCTGCGGACGTGCCGAACTTCACCCCGGCGAGAAAAAAGACGGTCGGGGCATCTGGCAGAGCTGCGACGGCTGCGGCATCGCTGAGATCGCAAGCGCTCGTCTCGATGCCGAAACGGGCAAAGTCGTCGGTGTCGCGAAGGGTGCTGAAGCGGGAGACCGCAAGCACGCGGTCTTTGCGGCCGAGCTGGTCGAGCCCGCGACGGAGCATGGCGCTCAGGTGCAGGCCGATCTTGCCGCCCGCTCCGAGGACGACAAACGGGCCGGGCGTGCGCGCGAGCACCTCCACGACGGCGGGCGTCGGACGGCTGATGAACTCATCCACTTCCCCAGGCAGGCATGGTAGGCCGGCCGGGAGGGACGACGAGGAAAGAGAGGCGGGCATTGCAGTAACTGAGTGGTTACAACTTGCCCGCGGGGCGACAAGAGAAATTTTCGAACACGAGACCGAAAAACAAAAAGGAGCGGAGCCAGCTTGTCCAGCGCGGGCAGAGAGGAATCGTCGCGGGCTCCCGGCGGCTTTGCACTTGCAGAGGCCGGAAGGCTCGCAACTCTCGCTCCTCCGGCGGTCTAAAGTAACTGCGCGGTTATGGATGCCAGGTGATCCGCCCTCACATATTTTTATGCCAAATACGGATCATTGCGTCCCTGGTAGGGCCTTTCAGCCGCCTCCGGGGTGGTCTGCCCTGGTGGCAGGCATGGCGCCTCGATTGCGGGGTGAGCTGTCGGACAGCATCCTTCCCTTTTGGGGTCGCACGTTGGATACGGAGCGCGGAGGGGTATTCAATTGCTGGGATAATGCCGGAACCCGACTGGTGCGCCGCGATAAGTTCAGTTGGTCGCAAGGGCGTTTTGCTTGGCTCTACTCCAAGCTGGGCCGCGCGGTGCTGGGTGGTTTGCTCCCCGGCGATGCTGGGGCGCTGCTTGGCCATGCTGACAAAACGCTCCGATTTCTCGAGGACTACGCGTTTCTCCCCGATGGGAAAGTGGCCTTTTTGCTGTCGGAGGCAGGCGAGGTGCTCGAAGCCCTGCCGGGTAAGGGGCCAGCGCCGAGCATTTATGCCGATTGCTTCGTCGCCATGGGGCTGGCGGAATACGCAGGTGCGACAGGTGATCGCAGGCGGCTGGAGCGAGCCTGGCTGTTGGTGGAGAGCATCGAGGCGCGCGTGGCGGCAGGAGATTTTCCTACCCATCCAAGCCCCATCCCGGCTGGCTACGAGGCTCATGCCATCACCATGATCCGGCTGAATGTCTCGCTGGTGCTGCATGCGGCGAGCGAGCGACTCGGAGAAGCTCGCGCAGCGCATGCTTGGCGGCGTTGTGTGGCTTTGACGGAGAGGATTTTCGCCACGTTTGTGCAGGCCGATGGCAGTCTGGTGGAATTGCGACGTCGCGATGGCTCGAGCGAGGAAAGTCTGCATGCGAGACATTTTAATCCGGGCCACACCCTCGAGGGTGTGTGGATGCTGCTCACCGTGGCGCAGCGAGAAAAGCGCGGTGACTGGATTGCGCGAGCATCGAAGGTGGCCCTGACCGCTTGTGAGAGAGGATGGGACGGCGATTATGGCGGCCTATTGTACTATATCGACCGCGAGGGCGGCCAGCCCACCGGGGCGTCTGGCGATAGCGCCTACGAATACGCGATTCGCGACGGGTGGACAAAGAAGCTCTGGTGGGTCCATTCCGAGGCGATCTACGCGACACTTCTTGCTTATAGGATGACTGGAGATGAGCGCTTCAAGGACTGGTGCGAAAAGATAGCGGAATATGCACTGCGTACCTTTCCGCATCCTGACCCAGCGGTGGGCGAGTGGATTCAGATCCGAGACCGCGCGGGCGCGCCGATCGAGGCCATCGTGGCGCTCCCGGTGAAAGATCCTTACCATATCGCGCGAAACCTTATTCAGGCGCTCGAACTGATGGCTCCTGGTGGGGCGCGCGCGTGATGGCGGGCAAGTGGGGATACTCGACCACTAATTCCGGACCTTGCCGGACCTATGCTCTCACGCTTTCGCCAGATCGCCCGAGCGCTTCTGAATATCCGCGATTGTCTGCGCGATGCGTTCCATTTCGGAGCGCGTGTCGAGCAGCTTGGTCTGGCCCAGCCACACCGCTTCCTGGACCAGCTTGTCGTTTACCGGACAGGCGCTGAGTTCGAGCCACTGCTTCATCCGCTCCTTTCCGTAGATGCGCTGGTAGTGGGGGTTGGCGGCGAGTGCTTTCACATGGGCGGTCTGATTGAGCGCGGTGTAGCCACTGCTCGCGGGAATGCCCGAAGCGGCTAGGGCTTTCAGGAACTTTTCCCGGGATAGCCCGGAGAAGCGATCCTTGTCGTAACGCATCATGTAGAGGTGCCAGCCGCTGCGGCTACCGTCGCCCAAGAGCTTGGCTGGCGTGATTCCAGGGATCTGCCTCAGCTGTGCGGTGAGGTGGAGTGCGTTGGCATGGCGTGTATCCTGTTGCCGGTTGAAGCGGGCGTATTGAGCAAGGAGCAGCGATGCCTGGAACTCCGTCAGCCGATAATTTGCTGCGCGGCCCCAGCTTGGCACCGGTCTTGGCGCGCCGGGGGTGTGGAAATTGAAGACTTGGTGGGCAAATGCCTCGTCGTTGGTGACGACCGCGCCACCCTCGCCGGAGGTGAGGTTTTTGCTGGCTTGGAAGCTGAAGCAGCCGCCGATGCCGACGGTGCCCACGGGGCTGCCTTTCCAATCGGCGCCGGGGGCTTGGCAAGCGTCCTCGAGCAAAGTGACTTTTCGCTCTTGGGCGAGTTTTCCCATAGCGTCCAGATCGGCGGGCGATCCGCCGATGTGGACGGGCATGAGCACCTTGGTGGCGGGAGTGATGGCTGCGGCTGCCTTGGCGGGGTCGAGCTGAAATGACGCGGCGTCTACATCGGCAAACACCGGCAGCGCGAAGTTGGCGGTGATGACGTTGAAGGTGGCGACAAAAGTATAGGGAGGCAGTACGACTTCATCGCCGGGGCCGACATTGAGCGCACCTAGCGCGCTGAGCAACGCGGTGGTACCCGAGGAAGTGGCGATGCAGTACTTGGCCTTCATTCGTTCGGCGAAGATGCCCTCCCACTCCTTCACTTTTCCGTTGGGGATTGCTGTGCGACCCCACTTGCCAGAGTGCAGCACGTCGAGCAGGGCCTTTTCTTCGGTGGCGTCTGAGACAGGCCAGGCGGTGGGGGTTGCTTTGGCAGCGGCGGGTTTGGCGGCCGCGGTGGTGGTGGATTTTTCCGCGCCTGTAGTGCGGGCAGTCGAGAGAGCGATGGCGGCTCCAGCGGAGGCGGCACCGCCGAGAAATGAGCGACGGGAGAGGGTGGATTTCATGCGTCGAGAAGGGGCGTGGAGGTCTTGGGGCATGATATAAAAACGCGCTGTTTTTATACGTAACTGGAAAGTTACTTGACCCAAGGGGGAGTCAAGGTCGTTTTGGTGCACGTTTACCTGCGCCTCGCTTGCGCACACGCTCCATTTAATGATGCCGTTTTCCCACATGCTTCCTCCCCGTATCGTAATGAGTGGCCTGGCTGTCGCGCTGGGCATCGCAGCTCCGGCTTCGGCGCAAATCGGTGATCGTGCCGACAAGGCGGGAGAGGTCCAAAAGTCTCTGGTCCCAGCCGATCAGATTCCCGCCGCCCCGGTGCTTACCCCCGAGCAGGCGATGAAGACCTTCAAGATCGCCCCAGGTTATCGCCTCGAACTCGCCGCCGCCGAGCCGCTGGTGCAAGAGCCGGTGGCGATCACCTTCAGTCCGGATGGCCGGATGTGGGTCGCCGAAATGCGCGGCTACATGCCCGATCTCGACGGCACGGGCGAAGACCTCCCGACCGGCCGCATCTCCGTGCTCCGCGATGCGGACGGCGACGGGCGATTTGAAGAATCCAAAATCTTCATCGATAATCTGGTGATGCCTCGGGCCCTCACTGTCGTGGGAGATGGCCTGCTCGTCGGAGCCCCGCCGGAATTGGCGTTTTATCGCGATACGGATGGTGACGGTGTGGCGGACAAAAAGGAGGTGGTCGCGACCGACTACGGAGTGAAAGTCGATCCCAAGCGCCCGCATCTCGCCAATCCCGAGCGCGCGCCCAACAGCCTTGTCTGGGCTTACGATAACTGGATTTATAGCGCCGCCTACACCCGAAAGTTTCGTTACAACAACGGTGCGTGGGAGATGGGCAACACGAGCTTTCGCGGTCAGTACGGCATGGCACAGGACGAGTTTGGACGGCTATACCACGGGTCGAATAGTGATGGCCTGCGGATCGATCTCGTCCACTCGGACTACCTTCAGCGAAATCGCAACTATCCGCGCCTTGCTGGCACCAATGTAAACGCTGCCGATAACCAACTGGTCTGGCCTTCGCGGGTAAATCCCGGCATCAACCGGGGCTACCGCCCCGAGATGCTGCGCAATGGCCGGCTCAAGGAGTTTACCGCCGCTTGCGGTTGGTGGGTATACCGCGGGGATGCGGCGCCGGAGATGGACGGCAACGTATTCGTCGCGGAGCCATCGGCCAATTTCGTGCGCCGCTGGGTGCTCAACGACGAATCCGGCGTGGTCAAGGGCACCAATCCCTACAAGGAGGCGCAGAGCGAGTTTCTTACGTCGACCGACGAGCGCTTCCGTCCCGTGGCTTTTGGCACTGGTCCCGACGGTGCGCTCTATATCGTCGATCTCTACCGTGGTGTGCTGCAGCATCGCATCTCCCTTACGAGCTATCTGCGTAAACAGAGTGAAGACCGTGGCCTGGATAAGGGGCTGCACCTAGGGCGCATCTATCGTGTCGTGCCGGAGGGGCGGGCACTTGCGAAGGTACCTGCCGCACCCAAGACGACAGCCGAGTGGGTCGACCGCCTCAAGCATCCCAACGAGTTCTGGCGCGAGAATGCCCAGCGCGTGCTCGTAGAGCGCCGTGATACGTCGGTCGTCCCCGCGATTCGCAAGATCGCAGTATCCGATGCTCATCCCGCTGGAGCAGCGCATGCTCTCTGGGCTCTCGATGGGATTGGCGGCGGCGCGCTCGATAAGCCGACGATCATGGCCACCCTCGGCGCCAAGGATACCGCCGTCCGCACGCATGCAATCCGCCTGAGCGAAAAATTTTACGAGGGTAAGGACGCCGCCGATGTCTTGGCCAAGGTCCGTGCGCTCCTAAAGGATAAGGAGGCCGAAGTACAACTTCAGGCGGTCTTGAGCCTCGGCAATCTTACCGACGTCGAGGGGGAAGTGGCGCTCGCGCAAGCGGCGCGCGCAAACCCGAAGAACATCTACCTGCGTGACGCGCTCCTTAGTGGTGTGCACGGAAGAGAACTTGCCCTGCTTGAAAAGCTGGCGGCTGATCCCCAGTGGTCTCCCAACGACAATGATGCCAACGCCATTCTCATGGGCCTCGCGCGCGGCGTACTTGGAGCCCGCGATCTAGCGGGCGTGGAGAAGATCGTCGCCCTTGCCGGACGATCGGTAGCTGGCGGTGGCGCCAAACGCGCGGTGGCGCTACTCGATGGGCTCACGCCGTCGATCGGTTCCTCGCGTCGCCCCTTGGTGCTCGCGGAGCAACCCAAGGGCTGGACCGATTTGGAGAAAAACCCCACCGCAGCCGCGCGCCTGGCAAAGCTGAAGGATGTGATCGTATGGCCGGGCAAGCCCGGGGTGGCGGCGCTTGCCGATGTGAAGCCGCTCACCGCAGAGCAGCAGGCGCGTTTCGAGTCCGGCAAGCAGCTCTATAACATGGTTTGCGCCGCTTGCCATCAGGCCAACGGCCGAGGCCTCGATGGTCTCGCGCCGCCGCTCCTTGATTCGGAGTGGATTCTGGGCTCTCACGAGCGCCCGGTACGCATCGTCCTCCATGGTGTGCGTGGTCCGATCACGGTGCTCGGTCGCGTGCATACCGGCGACATGCCTGCCTTTGGCGGTGCGTTGGACGACGTGCAAATATCGTCGATCCTTACCTATCTTCGCCGCGAGTGGGGCCATACCGCCGCTCCCGTCGATCCTGATGTGGTCAAGGCCATCCGTGCCAAGACTGCGGGCCACTCCGATGCGTGGAGTCCCGAGGAGTTGAATCTCATCAAATAAAAGAATGAAAACCGCCGCTGCCGTCCTCGCCCTGTCGCTCTGCTTGTCGCTGACGCCTGGGGTAGGGGCGGCGGATCGGCTTGAGCGTGAGAACTTGCTCACGTTTCGCGCCGGCGGCGCGATTGTACCGGCAAAGACCGTGGCGGACTGGGAGAAGCGGCGCGCCGAGATCGTGGCCGCCATGCAGCAGATCATGGGGCCGTTGCCGGGGCGGGAGAAGCGCGTGCCACTCGATGTGAGGATCGAAAGCGAGACGGATTGCGGTCTCTATGTCCGTCGCGAGATCACCTATCAGGCCGAGCCAAATGCGCGTGTGCCCGCCTTTTTGCTGGTGCCCAAAGTCGTCCTCGATGGGCAAGCCATCCGCCCTGCCGCGCTGGCCCTCATGCCGACCAATGGACCCGAAGGCCATAAGCCCGTCGTTGGCCTTGGTACTCTCGGGGTAAAGCCGGGCCGCAACTACGGCGAGGAGTTGGCCAAGCGTGGCTGGGTCGTCATCGTGCCGCCATATCCTCATCTCGGAGACTACAAGCCCGATCTCAAAGGGCTAGGCTACGCGAGCGGGACGATGAAGGCTATATGGGATAATGTGCGGGCGCTCGACGTACTGGACGCCATGCCGGGTGTCTCAAAAAATGGCTATGCCGCGGTCGGCCACTCACTCGGTGGACACAATTCGATCTACACTGCGGTGTTCGATACGCGCATCCAAGCCATCGTTTCCAGCTGTGGTTTCGATTCGTATCTGGACTACTACCGCGAGAAACAAGCGGAGGTGTGGGCTCGCGGCAAGGGGTGGACGCAGGACCGCTATATGCCCCGGCTCGCCGATTTTGCAGGGCGGCTCCAGGAAATCCCCTTCGACTTTCACGAGTTGATCGGAGCACTCGCTCCGCGTGCTTTTCTCGCGATCTCTCCCCTTGGGGATTCAAACTTCAAGTGGCAGAGCGTCGACAGGATCATCGCTGCTGCCCAGCCCGTCTACGCCCTCCATGGCGTGCCCACAAAACTGGCGGTCGAGCATCCTGACTGCGCCCACGATTTTCCCGATGCCATGCGCGAGCGCGCGTATGCGTGGATGGAGCGCTGGGTTGGCCAGCGAAACTGATTTGCCGCAGAGAGACGGGCGTCGATCTGGAAGCGCTTAGGGTTTCGATGGCGCCCGCATTCCGCGTCAAGCGAGCACACTCCGCGGCCTCATGCCTTTTTCTTTTTCTTTCCAGTGTCGGCGGCTCCGGCGACACGGCCAGGCTCGCGGGAGCCAGCTCCCTTGTCGGTGCCCGTAAGCTTGTCACCAAGTTCAGCCCGGCATTTTTCGGCGAAGGCCTCCAAGCTTTTTACGATCTGGGGATGGGCTGAGGCGACGTCGTTTCTCTCTCCGATGTCAGCCTTGAGATCGTAGAGCGCAGGAGCGGCGACTTTGGCATTCTCGTACTTGCTTGGGATTCCGTTTTTGCCACCCGGACGCCCGGCCAGCGTGCGGTAGCCGTGCGCAAAAACGAGTTTCCAGCGGCCATCGCCGCTCACCACGGCTTGCAGTTCGTTTTGCGCGTACCAGATGCCGTAGCCTTCGTGTGGATTTTTCGCGCCGGGTTGGCCGGCGATGATGGGCCACAAATCGCGACCGTCGATCGGTAGCGCGGACGGCCGGGCTCCGATGCGAGCGGCCAGCGTCGGCAGCAGGTCGATCGTCATGAGAAAGGCATCGTTCGTTTTTCCAGCAGGTATCTGGCCTGGCCAGCGCATCAGGCAGGGCACGCGCGTGCCGCCCTCCCAAGATGTCCCTTTTCCTTCCCGGAGCGGGCCGCTGCTGCCAGCGTGCTCCCCGTAGCTGAGCCATGGGCCGTTGTCGCTGGTGAAGATGACGATGGTATCGCGTTCGATGCCGTGCTGCTTGAGTGCCTTGAGGACTTCGCCCACAGACCAGTCGATCTCCATGATGACATCGCCGTAGAGGCCGACGCCCGATTTCCCCTTGAATTTGTCGCTCACATAGAGCGGCACGTGGGGCATCGGGTGGGCGAGGTAAAAGAAGAAGGGGCGGTCCTTGTTGCGCGCGATGAATGCGGTGGCTCGCTCCGTGAACAGCGTGGTGAGCTGCGTCTGTTTCTCAGGCGTGATGGCTGCGTCCACCACCTTACCGTTTTCCCATAGCGGCAGATCTGGATAAGTGCCCTGCTTGGCCTCGGGATGGTAAGGCCACATATCGTTGGAGTAGGGGATGCCGTAAGATTCGTCAAAGCCATGGCGGTTGGGCACAAACTGGTCGCGATGGCCGAGGTGCCACTTGCCCGCCATGCCGGTGGCGTACCCGCGCGATTTGAACATCTCGGCCATCGTCGTTTCCGCGTCAGCGATCCCGTGGTTGGCACTGGGTCCGAGTGCGCCGTGGATGCCCACGCGATTGGAGTAGGCGCCGGTGAGTAGCGCGGCACGCGAAGCGGAGCATACGGCCTGCGC
Source organism: uncultured Opitutus sp. (assembly GCA_964480585.1). Lineage (GTDB taxonomy): Bacteria > Verrucomicrobiota > Verrucomicrobiia > Opitutales > Opitutaceae > ER46. The sequence continues at coordinate 63,877 of CAYZPV010000010.1, forward strand.
GACGTGGAAGCTGGTAAACTTGGTGCCGTCTCGCGCGAGCGAGTCGATGTGCGGAGTGGCGTAGCCTTTCGCGCCAAAGGCGCCGACGTCGGCGTAGCCCATATCATCGTTGAAGATGACGACGACATTGGGCAGGCGTTCGGCGGCGGAGGCGACCGATGCGGCGAGGGAGAGCGCGAGAACGAGGATGGATCTCATGGGGGGTGAATCGGCCCGGCGATGCGCGAGGCGCGCGCTTTTGCGGGCGGATCGTCCCACTCAAGCCTTGTAGTTCTTGCGACGCAAGGCCGGGGCGAGGAGACGGCGGAGATTTTCGCGCAGGATCAGCTTTTTATCCGCTATCGAAATATCCGCCCCGAGCACCTTGCCGATTTGGGAGCCAAAGCTGCGTCCATTGACGTCGCTGCCGTAGAGCACGCGGCTAGCGCCGAGTTCACGGACAGCCATCTCGACTTCGCCATACACCGGATCGCCGCCGCCAAGATCTGCGTAGAGTTCTGGCCGGTGGCGGATTGCCCGGATGCCGAGCGCCCAGTCCCCGCCGCCGGTATGGCCACAGACGATCGGCACGCCGGGATGGCGCGCGGAAAGCTCCGCCAGCTCCATCGGCGTCGACTCATGGGGGAGGTTGCCCTTGCCGCGCTGCTTGATCCACGTGTGTTGGAGGATGAGCGCATCGAGTTCGGCGGCGCGCTTCACGATTGGGTCGAGCGAAGCGTGGTTGGCCCGGGTGCCGACCCAGAGCTTGATGCCGATCATCGGGCCATCGGCGACGCAACGCTCAAGTTCGTCGAGGCTCGCTTGGGTGTGTGTGGCATTGAGATAGACGAGGCCAAAGGCGCGCGAGCTCCACTCCTTGAGAATTGCCAGCACATCGTCGTTGCTCTTGCGAAACTGCTCCGGCGTGGGCTCGTACTGCCAGGGCGGGCTCATGCAGATGCAGAGCCGCTCGACGCCGACGCGGTCCGCGATCTTGATGAGTGCCTCCATGCGCTTCGCGGGATTGGGTCCGGGATTGCCGACGTGCGCATGGATATCCCAGATGCCGAGGTTGCGCAGTTCCGGGCTACCCCAGACCGAAGGCGTAGGATCGCTGCTGGCTGAGGGCGCAGCCGTGCTCGCGGCGAGGGCAGGGGCGACCGCAGCGAGGCTGGCCGACGTGGCAATAAAGGTGCGGCGGTTCATGCGTAGGCAAGTGCGGAGCGGGCGTTTCCGTATTGGACGGCGGTGAGTTGGGCGGCGGTGAGTGCGGACTCCTGCAGCTTCAGGAGCGCTGCCTCGAAGTAGAAATAGGGGACATGCGAACCGAAACATACCCGGATGTCCGGCACGCGTTGGTAGAGGCCCTCGATGCCTGCGACGCCCTCGAGCGTGGCGATTTCGAAGAGGACGCCCGCCTTGGTGAGTTTCTGGAGTAGGGGAGCACCGCCGAAGACCGGCGTGCCGGGGTTGAGCAGCATCGCGCGCGCGGTCGGGACCTTGGCGAGGGCGTCGACAAGCGGTGCGACCTGCACGGGGGCGGCGGTGAGCACGGGATTCTGCGAGCGGTTATCTTCTAGCTGCACCACGACCTGCACCAGGAGCTTGCGTTGCGCCGCCAGCGCTAGCAGGCGGACGAAGCGGGGATCCTCCAGCGTGTACCCGTGGTAGTTGGGATGCACGCGGATGCCGGGCATCTTGTGCACTTCGTGGCAGCGTCGCAGATCGTCTTCCCAGTCGGGGAAGGTGAGGTTGATCGAGCCGAAGGGCACGAGCTTGCCCGCACCCTCGCGCGCGCAGCTCTCGGCGAGACGGGCATTCACCCCCGCTAAGTCGGTGTGCAGCACGCCATCGATGCTTCCCGCCCAGGCGGTGGTGACGCCGTGCTGGCTCAGCTTGGCGAGGAGGTGGGCGGTGGTCTGTAGCGCAGAACGCCGGATTACCCAGTCTCCGAGCGAGACGTTGGTGTCGATCAAGCCCGCCGCCGGCACGGGCGCGGCGCTGGCAAAAGAAGACAAGCTAGGAAGTGCGGCGGCGCTCGCGCCTGCCGCCGAGAGAAAAGTCCTGCGATGCATGGGGGCGATCTGAATAACGATGCGGTTACCTGCCGAAAGCAACTCTCATGCTGGGAGAGTTTTGGATTTGACCAAAGCGAAAAGTGAAATGGTAACTTTACAGTTACAAACGGCATCCCGCCTGCTTTCACCCTCCCCAGTGTCATGCAAATTGTGAATCCGACCCTACGCCTGCCCCTGCTTTCGCGCATCCTTAGGCTGATATGCCTGGGACTAGCCGCTGTCTCCCTGGCCTACGCCCAGGCGGATGGCACCATCACCGGCCAGGTGAGTAATGCCGCTACCGGTGCCTATCTTGAGGGTGCCGAGATCTCGGCTGATGGGTTTACCCGGACTGCGAGTACCGATCGTGAAGGGCGATATACCCTCTCCCTGCCGCCGGGTGTTCGCACGATCATCGTGCGTTACACCGGCTTAGATATTCAGCGCATCCCGGTGAATGTGAACTCAGGCGCCCGCACTGTGCAGGATGTGCAGCTCACGGCGAGCTACTACAAGATGGAGGCGTTTACGGTTGCCGGTATTCGCGAAGGTCATGCTGCTGCGATCACTGCTCAGCGCGAAGCGATGAATGTGAAGAACGTTGTCGCCTCCGATAGCTTCGGCAATATCGCCGACGGCAACATCGGTGACTTCCTTCAGCAGCTTCCTGGTATCTCCGCTGTCTACGTCGGCGCAGATGTGCGGTCAGTGCAGATTCGTGGTATCGATGGCTCGCTCAACACGGTCACGATGGATGGTGATCAGATGGCTAGTTCCCAGTCCGCAGGTGCCGGGCGTACCTTCGAGTTTGAGCAGGCGTCTCTCAATAACATCGCATCGATCGAGGTGACCAAGGCGCCTACGCCCGATATGGACGCCAACTCGATGAGTGGTAACGTAAACATCATCTCGAAGAGCGCTTTCGATAGCAATGTGCGCCGCACTTTCAACTACGCTGTAGGCGGCGTATGGCGCCCGAAGTACTATACGCGAAGCGATAACTACCTCCGCGAGCCGATCGACAATGTCGGCCCTTCGTTGAATTTCAGCTATCAGGACCTACTCGGGGCTGATCGCCGCATCGGTGTATCGCTCACTGCCACCTACCACTCCCAGCCAGGCGGCGACACCGCGGCGCTGGCGGCTTACCAGCAGACCTTGGCGGAGCCATACTATGTGACGAGTGTCACCGTCCCTCGTCCGGCTGGAGCCCCCCGCACCCGCCTCGCGACGGGTGCCAAGATCCAATACAAGCTGAGTGAGAATACTGTGCTCACTCTCAATTCGTCGTACAACTGGTTCCACGAGAGTAATGACACGCGTGCCATGGTTATCGGCACCTCAGCTTCCGCGGCCAATTTCGCTCCTGGCTATACCAGCTTTCTGCAAGAGGTTCTGGCCAACAATAATTCAACGAGCACCATCACGCTGAGCTCTGACGACAAGTCCGGTCGCACCTATCTTTTCACGCCTACGGTGCAGCATAGGTATCCCGGCATGGAGATCGACTACGGTGGGAGCTTCTCCAACTCGCAGACCTACTACGAGTACCGTGCGGGTGGCGATCGCCATTTCAAATCGCGTCCCAAGGCGACGATCTCCTACAATATGCGCGGCATTGGCTTTACCTTGGATCGTCGTGAAAACGTCAAGTGGCCCAAGATCACTCCGACCCCAGGCAGGCCGGATTTCTACAACCTCGACAATTACGGAACGCTTTTGGTGACGCAGCCGGATCGCGAGGGCGAAGACGAAGTGCGCTCGGCGAAGTTCAATCTGAAGAAGGTCATCGGCCTTCCGGCGCCTACGTTTATAAAGGTCGGCGGCGTGGTCCGCGAGCAGGAGCGAATCCTGAACAACTACTCTCGTCGCTACAACTTCGTCGGCCCCGACGGAGTCCCCGTCAGCGGTGACGAACGTCTTGGCCAGTTCCTCGATACCACCGGTAAATGGAGTGATTCCAATGAAGGCTACCGCCAGCCACCGTGGGCCAATCCCTTCGCCGTGGCCCGTCATGCGTCGGAGAATCCCGGCCAGTGGGCTGAGGACACGGCGTTTGCCACCACCTCGCGGCTCAACGGCGATCGCAATATCCAGGAGCGTGTCAGTGCCGGTTACTTCATGGCCAATTCTCGGCTAGGCCCGCTCGGCATCTTGGCCGGCGTACGCGTGGAGAAAACTCAGACCGATGCCAACGGCCCGGCTACAATCAACGGCGTTCAGACCCGTATCAATCGCAAGGGCAAGTACACCGACGTGTTTCCTGGCGTCCATTTCCGCTGGGCTATTACTCCCAACCTCATCGGTCGCCTCACTTATAACTCTAGCATCGGTCGTCCCAGTTTCGACAGTCTGATGCCCGCGGATGCGATCAACGAGACCGCGCAAACCGTAAACATTCGAAACACCGAGCTCCTCCCGCAATACTCCGACAGTGTCGAGGCTACGTTGGAGTATTACTTCCAGTCCACCGGCAAGCTCTCAGCCAATGTGTTTCGTAAGTACGTCCGCGATTTTCAATTCTCGGATAGCAGTCAATTTGTGGGCTCCGGCCCGGACAATGGTTTCGGCGGCCTTTACGAGGGCTTCCGCATCACGACGGCGCGCAATGGTGGCAAAGCCGTTTACGAGGGCTTCGAGCTTGAGTATGCCCAGCAGTTCACCTTCCTGCCTGGCTTCTGGCGCGGCTTTGGTTTCTCGACCAACTACACCTACCTAAAGACTGAAGGTGATTATGGCACACCTACCGTTACGTCACAGGTGGCGGGTTTTGTGCCTAAGATCGCCAACAGCGCGATCACGTACATGGGCCACGGATTCAACATCCGGCTAAATGGGGTGTGGCGCGATACCTACCTCATTACCAATTCGACGAACCCTGCGCTCGTTGTCTGGCAGGAGCCCAAGTTCCAGGTCAACCTCAAGACTCGGTACAATTATTCGCCCCGCCTCGCGTTCTTCTGCGACATCGAGAATCTCAACAAGTCGCCGATCACCGAGCGCTACACCGGCACCAAGGATCGTCCGACCGAGACCCGTATCGTCGTGGCCAAGGTCGTCGCGGGTATTACCGGCCGTTTCTGAGTCATTTGCAGTGAGTGTTGTTGTGTAGGGCGGGGCGCCTCAGTGCGCCCCGCTTTTCCCTTTTCCTTGAATCCCATGTCTCTCAAACCCCTCGGTGTCTTCGTGCTTCTCGCCTCGGTTTCCGCTGCCAGCGCAGCCGAGGAAAACTTCCCGAGCTTTCCGGCGACGGAGCCGGCGGACGTCGCGAAGACGCTGCGGGTTAAAGATGGGTTTACGCTCGACCTCATCGCGGCCGAGCCGCTCATCGCGAGCCCTGTTGCTGTCGCTTATGACGAAGACGGCGCGGCCTACGTGGCCGAGATGCGCGACTATCCTTACACGGACGCGAAGACGCATCAGGCCTATAAGGATAACACCACCGATGCCTCCATCGGTCGCGTCGTGAAGCTCATCGATCGCGATGGCGACGGCCGCTACGATGAGAGCCACGTTGTGGCTGATGGCCTTTCGTGGCCGACGGGTGTCGCGGTGTGGAAGGGCGGCGTGTACGTCACCGCCACGCCCGACGTATGGTATTTCAAGGACACCGACGGCGACCACAAAGCCGATATCAAGGAGAAGGTCTTTTCCGGTTTCCGAAAGTTTAACGTGCAAGCGGTGATGAATACGCCGCTCTGGGGCCTCGAGAACCGCATCACCTTCGCCGGTGGCACCAATGGCGGCCAGGTCGCGATGCTGAAGCAGCCGGAGTTGCCGCCGCTCAAGGTCGCGCGCAACGATCTGCGCTTCGATCCGCGCACCAATCGTATGGAGGCCATCGCGGGTGGCGCGCGCTTCGGCTACACCACCGACGACTGGGGCAATCGCTTCCTCTGCACGATCCGCAATCCCGCGCAGCACGTCGTCTTCGACGGCACGCTCACCGCGCGCAATCCCTACCTGCCGGTGCCCAATCCGGTGTACGACGCGCGCCCCTCGGGCGACAATCTGCCGGTAATGCGCATCAGCCCCATCGAGCCGTGGCGCGAGTTTCGCGCCAATCGCTGGGTCGCGGAAAACCACAAGGTGCCGCGCAGCGAACTCGTGGCGGGCGGCGTTTTCACCTCGGCGGCAGGCATCACGATCTACCGCGGCGACGCGTATCCAAAGCAATACTACGGCCAGGCCTTCACGGCCGAGGTCGCCAATAATCTCGTGCAGCGCCAGACGGTCGAGACCGATGGCGTGACCTTCAAGATCGACCCGGCCGACAAGGATGCCGAGTTCATCGCGTCGACCGACATTTGGTTTCGCCCGGTCAATTTCGCCAACGCTCCCGATGGCACGCTCCACGTCGTGGATATGTACCGCGAGACGATCGAGCACCCGTGGTCGATCCCCGACGATATCCTGAAGCGCCTCGATCTCCTGAAAGGTCGCGAGCGCGGTCGCCTCTACCGCTTGTCGCCGCCGGGCTTCAAGGTGCCGAAACCGCCGCGCCTGAGCAAGGCGGGCACGCTCGAGCTGGTCGCGACGCTGGAGAATCCCAATGCATGGTGGCGCGAGACCGCGCAGCGTCTGCTCTTCGAGCGACAGGATGCTCAGGCCGTTGCCCCGCTGCGCGCCCTCGCGGAAAAGAGCGGAAATCCGCTGGCTCGACTGCATGCACTGTATACCCTCGATGGCTTGGATTCGCTGGCAGACTCCGATCTTGTTCGTGCGCTAGGCGACAAGGTTGCGGGCGTGAGGGAACACGCGGTGCGCCTGGCGGCAGGTCGGATCGCGCAGCCTGGCGAGTTGCGCGATCGGGTTTTTGCTCTCTCGCGCGACCCCGAAAAGCGCGTTCGTTACGCGCTGGCATTTGCCGCCGGTGGCATCGCCGACGTGAAGGCGATCGATGTCGCGCTCGAGATTCTCCGCCACGACGCCGGCGACAAATGGGTGCGCGCCGCGGCGCTCAGTGCCACCCCTGCGCAGTGCCTGCAACTTGCGCTCCGCGTGATGCGTGACGAAGCATTTCTCGCGACTACCGACGGCAAAGATGTCGTGCGGCAGCTCGCTTACATCGCAGGCGCGCACAACCAGCCTGCAAATCTCGCCGCCCTCGTCGATGGATTCCTGCCGCACAAGGCCGATACGGCGCTGGCTGGGCTCTTCTGGGGCGGACTGGGCGATGGCCTGAAGCAGGCCGGGCGCAATCTGCGCACCGCCTTTCGCGAGCCAGCCTCGGCTGGCGCGCGCGAAGTTTCTGCGCTGATGGCGCAAGCTCTGGCCACTGCCGGCTCCACCCAGGCCACTGCCCAGGCTCGGGCCGAGGCGATCCGCCTGCTTGGTTACGATGATTTCTCCCAGGCTCGCGCACCCTTGGCCGCCCTGGTTGCGGCCAGCGATGCCCAGCCGCTGCAGATCGCCGCGGTAAAGGCGCTCGGCGGCTATACGCACGCTGACGTAGCCAAAGTGTTGCTCGAGCCATGGGCTGGCTATACTCCGGCCGTGCGTGAGGAAGTGCTTGCCGTGTTGCTTGCCCGCAAGGAGCGCATCGCTGCGCTGCTCACCGCAGTCGAGAGTGGCCAGGTGGCCGCTGGCCAGGTGAGCTCCACTCGGCGCACGCAGATACTCTCCAATCCCGACGCCGCCATCAAGGCGCGCGCCGAGAAGGCTTTTGGGCAGAGTTCGTCAGGCTCACGGCAGGAGGTTTTTGAGCGCTACAAGGCAGCTATTGCTCAAGTCGCCGGCGATACGGCCAAAGGCGCCAAAGTCTATGATATGATCTGCGCCGCGTGTCACCGCTTCTCCGGGCGAGGCATCGATCTCGGGCCCAATCTCGAAACTATTCGCGGCTGGGACCGCGAAAAGCTGCTGCTCAATATCCTCGATCCCAATCGTGAGGTCGCGCCCAACTATATCGCGTACACGATCGAGCTCAAGGATGGCAGCTCCGTCGCGGGCATGATCGCAGAGGAGGCAGCGGGGAGTATCACACTCAAGCGCATCGGCGCTGCCGACGAGACCATCCTGCGGCAGAATATCGCCAAGATCACCAGCTCCGCCGTCTCGCTCATGCCCGACGGGTTGGAAGCGACCGTGACGACGCAGGATATGGCGGACTTGCTCGCGTTTCTCGCCGGCCGATAAACTGAACTAGCCATGCGATTGTTTCTCTTCTTCTGCCTTGCCACCGGCATCTCGCATGCCGCGACTTCCGCGATCACATTGCGTGTCGGCGCGAGTCGTGCGGATATCTCGCCGGAGCCCAAGGTGCTCAACTGGGTGACAGGCAAAGCCTACGGAGAGGTACTGGAAAAGATCTACGTGCACGCGCTTGTGTTGGACGATGGCATCACGCGAGCGGCCCTACTTCGCTACGATATCGTCGACATCTCGGAATCGCTTCGTGACGAGGTGCGCAAGGTGGTCGGGGAAAAGCTCGGGATGCCGGGCGAAAATATCTTCCTGCACGCGAGCCACAATCACTCGGCCCCGTGGGCCCCTGTGTACGGTGGCGACTATCGAGGCAAGGAGCGCGATACCTGGTGGGCGATCCGCCATATGCCGGCACAGAATGAGTTTCCCCCGTTTCGAAGGTGGATGGCTCGGTTGCTCGAAGCCTCTGTCGAAGTGACCAAGGCGGCGGCTGAGTCCGCAGTGCCTGCGACCATGGCGATCGGTCGTATCGCCGCTCCGGAGCTTCTCTACAATCGCCGGCCGCGCGCAGCTGCTTGGGGTATTGAGGGAAAACTGCCGTCGGCCGTCGGCTATGGCCACAAGGATTGGCATCCCGAGGTCGCCCAGCTTGGGGCAAGCTTTGGGCCGATGGATCGCGCGCTCTCCCTGGTCAGTTTTCGTGGGGGCGATGATAAACCGCTCGCGACGCTCTTTCATTTGGCCTGCCACGCTGTTTCGATGTACCCCTCTACGCCTGCGATCAATGCCGACTGGCCGGGCCCGGCATCGCAGGCACTCTCGCAGGCGCTGGGTGGAGGGGAGAGCCTCTTTCTCCAAGGCTGCGCCGGCGAGATCACGCCTGGCTATCGGGGAGCCAAGGCCGTGGCCGAGATGGCTGCTGTGGTGGCTCAAAAATCCCAGATCGCCCTCAAGTTTGCCGTGAAGCTAAAGCCGGAGCCCATCCGCGTCGCGCGCGCGTCAGTGGAGTTGCCGCTTACCCCCGTCGCTCGGCAACGCACGGGCACAGAGACCATAAAGGCCGAGGTGCAGGTGCTCGTTTGCGGCCCGCTTGCGATTGTCGGGCTGCCCGGCGAGCCACTCACGGAACTTGGGCTCGAGATCCGCGAGGCTTCGCCGTTTCCGCAAACCCTCGTGCTCGGCTATTCCAACGGCAATGGGGTGCACTACGTCGGCATGCCCCATGAAAAGGCGCGCGGAGGTTATGAGATGGGGGTCGCCGGGGCAGGTGCGCCGGAGTGCGGCCCCCTGCTGGTCGCAGCTGCGCAGAAGATGCTGGCCGACCTCTTCGCGCAGCGAGGGAATTGAGTTGGCTGGAAGCTGGTTTGGGCTGCGAATTCGTCTCATGCATGATCTCACCCGCCGGGCGTTTTTGTGGCAGGCAGCCATGGCGGGCGCGGCGGGTTTGAGCGGGCTGCGCGCGGTCGAGAGACCCGGAGCAGTGCACGTCGCTCCCTTCCGCTTCGATGTTACGCCCCCGCTCGGCCATGCCTGCTGCGGAGGATGGATCAAGCCGGTCTCTGCCTACGACGATTCGCTTGAGGCCATCGGCTTCGTTTTGCTCGGCGCGGGTAAGCCCATCGTGATCTGCGCGATCGATTGGACCGGCATCCTCAATGGCGCACACCTCGCGTGGCGAGCGGCCCTGGCCGAGGCGGCGGGCACTTCGCCGGATCGTGTCGCCGTGCATGCCGTCCATCAGCACAATGCGCCCCTGGTCTGTTTCGAGGCCGACCGACTGGCGCGCACGCAGCCTGATCTTCCTCCGATGCTCGATCGCGACTTCCAGGCGAAGATGCTCGATGTCGCGCGCTCGGCGGTCGCCGCTGCGATCCCGCGCGCTCGATCCGTCACGCACGTCGCTCATGGCGTCGCTGAGGTGTTCGAGGTGGCGTCGAATCGCCGTGTGCTGCGCGACGGCGATGGCCGCGTTGTCAAGATGCGCGGGAGTCGTAGTGTCGATCCCGAGTTGATCGCGCTGCCCCAGGGCACGATCGATCCGATGCTGCGCACGGTGGCTTTCTACGAGGGGGCGAGGAAGCTCGTCGCCTGCCACTACTACGCCACCCATCCGATGAGCTATTATGGTGACGGGCGGGTGAGCAGTGATTTCTGCGGCCTTGCCCGCAAGCGGCGTCAGGCGGACGAGCCGGACTGCACGCATCTCTATTTCTCTGGCTGCGCCGGCAATATTGCTGCCGGGAAGTACAATGATGGCACGCCTGCTGCGCGCATACGACTCACCGAGAGGGTCTACCGAGGCATCCTCGCCTCGGAGGCGACACTCCGCCCCGAGAAGCTGGAGCGTATCGCCTGGCGTACGGAGGAGCTTACTCCCGTGATTAATCCCAGGCTGGGTGCCGAAGCATTGCGCGAGCTGATCCAGAAACAGCCGCCCACCCCGCTTGCGCGGCTGAGGCCAGCCTTTAAACTCGCGTTCGTAGAGCGCTGTGAGCAAAGGCTGCCATTTGTCCTGCCCGCGTTGCACGTCAATGATATCGCACTCCTGCATCTCCCGGCTGAGCCCTTTGTGGAGTATCAGCTTGCGGCACAGGCCGTGCGCGGCGGCAAGCCGGTTGCGGTCGCGGCCTACGGCGACTGCGGTCCGTGGTATATCCCCACCGTCCGCGAATTTCCCTCGGGTGGCTATGAAGTGGAGCATGCTTTCTGTGCACCAGAGAGTGACGATTTGCTGACGACTGCTATTCGACGGTTGCTCTCCTAGCGGCCGGGCGGCATGCAAAATGGGAAACCTCCCATGCGCCTCGTCACACCCCTCATCCGCGCTAGCTTTGTCGCTTTGTTCTCCTTGTCCGCAGCCCTTGCCGCCGAAGGCAAGTGGTTCAAGGGCAATCTCCATACCCATACGCTTTGGAGCGATGGTGATGATTATCCGGAAATGGTGGCGGATTGGTATAAGAGTAACGGATACCACTTTCTCGGTCTCTCCGATCATAACAAGATTCAGGTAGGCGCCAACTGGCTTGAGCTGAAGACCGAGATGAAGGCGGGGCAAGTCGTGTCGAAAGGCAGCGGAGAGGTCTTGGCCAAGTATCTTAAGCGATTCGGTCCCGATTGGGTTGAGCAGCGTGAAGAAAATGGAAAAAAGTTCGTGCGGCTAAAGCCGCTCGACGAGTACCGTTCCCTGCTGGAGGAGCCCGGACGTTTCCTCATGATTCCGAGCGAAGAAATCACTTCGAATTGGAAGAAGGAAAAGACTGCGACGACGCCCGCGCAGGGCGGTCCCGTACATATCAATCTCACCAACCCGCGCGACTTCGTCGGCCCCGCCGAGGGCGACAACGCGCTCACGGTAATGGAAAAGGTCCTGGAATCCGTAGCCGCGCAACGGGAGAAAACCGGCCAGCCGATGTTTGCGCATATTAACCACCCCAACTTTCAATACGGTATCACGGTCGAGGAGCTGATGCAGGTAAAGCGCCAGAAATTCTTCGAGGTCTACAACGGCCACCCTGGTGTGATCAACGATGGTAATGCCAATCACCTCAGCATGGATGCCATGTGGGATGCGATGCTCGCGCACCGGCTCACCGAACTGGGACTCGGTGTGGTGTTCGGTTTGGGGGTCGATGATTCCCACCACTATCATCAGCAGATGATCGGCAAGAGTAATGCCGGCCGCGGTTGGGTGATGGTGCGGGCAAAGCACCTCACTGCCGAGTCGATCATCAAGGCGATGGAGGCCGGCGACTTCTATGCCACAAACGGCGTCCTCCTCTCGGAAGTGAAACGCGAGGGCCGCGGGCTCTCCGTCGTCATTCAGCCCGAGGCGGGGGTCACTTACACCACTCAATTCATTGGCACGCGACGTGGCTTCGACAAGACGACGGAGATGCTGCCGGCTGAAAAGAACGGCAAGACGCTCCCGCACCGTCGCTACAGCAGGGACGTGGGCGCAGTGCTCGCGGAAGTCAAAGGCTCGAGTGCGAGCTATACGCTCAAGGGCGATGAGATCTACGTCCGTGCGAAGGTGATCTCCTCGAAGAAGAAGGTAAACGGCAGTGTCGCCGATGAAATCGAGACCGCATGGACGCAGCCGCTCGTCGCTCCCAAGTGATCAAGTGGGGCGGTGTCCCTGTTGGCGCAGGCTATCCATGATGCCGCGTGTCACGCTCAGAAACTGAAAAACGCAAAAGGCGCGAAAGAGGAATTCTTTCGCGCCTTTTGTGTTTTCGGACCGGAGGCTTTGGCCCCGCAATCATGCGAGTGAGCCCTGACGGATCAGAAATGGCATCGGGCTCGTTGTAGGACTGCTGCAGCTTGCTCGAGCATGGATCGAGTTTGGCGAAGGGCATCATAGGTGCGCAGTGTGGCGCGTCGCTCCGCTACGCGGGCGCTGCGCTCGTCCCAGCGCTCGCTCGAGATCGATAGCACATCGCTCGCGGCGAGGGCCGCGCGAGCCGCTTTGTCTAGCTCGAGAGGTGAGGGGAGGGGGCGCGTTCTGCCGGATTCGGGCATGGTGTTGTGTGTTGGCTGTACGTTACGCCCGGCCGCGCTCCGCGCCAATGGGCTGCGTACCCCACCGTCTCGCCGCAGCGAGACCTGTAAAAACGCGAAGGCCCCGGCTTGTGGGACCGGGGCCTTGTCTTTGAACTAGCGTTACCAACTAGCGGCTGGACGTTGCTGTAACAACCGTTCGACCGGGGCCTCCGCAGGGAGCGTTTCCGAGGTTGCCTAGCCTGGCCGCCGCGGTGGGCAGCGGCCAGGATTGGGCAATTCGGGACTATCCCTGAGATGGCTCTTTAGCCGATGAGGCGCATCGCGCTCTGCGCGCTCTGATTGGCCTGCGAGAGCATCGCGGTGCCGGACTGCACGAGGATGTTCCACTTAGCGAGCTGAGTGGATTCCTGCGCGACGTCCACATCGGTGATGCGGCTCGAGGCGGCCTCGAGGTTTGCCTTGTTGACCGAGAGGAGCTCCGCGGCGAACCCGAGATGGCTCTGCTCAGCGCCGTTCTCGGCGCGGAACGTGGCCACGTTCTTGATCGCATCGGTGATGTCGCTCAGATCGATATCGTCCAGCGAGGTCACGGTGGTGGCGGTGAGGGCGCCGACGCCGGAGGCCGTGCTGGTGAAATCGCGACCCTTGATGGTCACGGAGGTCTGGGCATCTTCCGTCACATTGACCGAGAGGTCGCTGGAACCGAAGAGCGCCACCGTGTTGAACTCCTCGCCCGAGATATCCGTGAGCTGCGTCTGGAGTTCGGTGAACTCCGAGTCGTAGTTCGCGAGATCGCTCGAGTTCTTGGTGGGATCGGCGTACAGGGTCTTCAGCTCGCTCATGCGATCGAGGACCTTGGCCGTCACCTTGAGCGCACCGTCCTGCGTCTGGAGGAACGAGACGGAGTTGCCGATGTTCGTCGCCGTCGCGCCTTGGCGGCGGGCGGCAGCGGACAGCTTCATCGAGACAGCGAGACCGCCGGCATCATCCGACGGGTTCACAATCTTCGAGCCGCTCGACAACCGGTTAAGGCTGCGTTGCAGCGAGGCGTTCGACGAGGCCAGGTTGTTAGAAGCAACGGTGGCCGCGTAGTTGGTATTAATCACGACTGACATGGTATCGTTTCCTTGATATATGCGACCTTCCGTCGTCGCCACGTATCCGGAATTAGCAGCGCCGGATCGCGCCGTCTGCGGCGTATGCCGCAAAGTGTGTGTCGGCGTGCGCAACCGCAATGAAGCGCACGACCTGGGGGAGTGTGATCAAGGAACCGTTTCCTGACTGACAGACTTTCAAATAACGATACTGGCTCTATCCACTGACTTTGAAACCTGACGGAGATTCCGGACTGACTAGGTCGGAATCGGAAAGCTGACACTTGCCGCTGGCCCCATGCCCGAGACAGACAACCATGTTATACTCGGGCCCGCGGCGGCGGGTGGACTAGACTCGCCGCCGGGAGACCTTCGGGGGCTGGGCGTTAGCCGAGGAGCTTCATCGCGGTCTGCGAGCTCTGATTGGCCTGCGAGAGCATCGCGGTGCCGGATTGCACCAGGATATTCCACTTGGCGAGTTGCGTGGATTCGTGTGCGACATCCACGTCGGTGATTCGGCTGGAGGCGGCTTCCAGATTTGCCTTGTTGACCGTGAGCAATTCGGCGGCAAATCCGAGGCGGCTTTGTTCGGCGCCGTTTTGGGCGCGGAAGGTGGCAGCGTGTTCGATCGCATCGGTGATGTCGCTCAGATCGATATCGTCGAGCGTGTCGACCGTGGTGGCGACGAGCACGCCGACACCGGTGGCCGTGGAGGCGAGGTCGCGAGCCGAGATATTCACTGCGGTTTCGCCGTCCTCGGTGACTTTCACCGAAAGGTCGCTCGTGCCGAAGATGGCGACCGTGTTGAATTCCTCGTTGGTGAGGTCGCGGAGCTGCGTCTGCAGCTCGGTAAATTCGGAGTCGTAGTTCGCCAGATCGCTCGAGTTCTTGGTGGGATCGGCGTACAGGGTCTTCAGCTCGCCCATGCGGTCGAGGACTTTACCTGCGACCTTGAGCACGCCATCCTGCGTCTGGAGAAACGACACGGCATTGCCGATATTCGTATTCACAGCGCCCTGGCGGCGAGCCGCGGCGGACAGCTTCATGGAGACAGCGAGACCGCCGGCGTCGTCTGCGGGGGTGACGATTTTCGAGCCGCTGGAGAGCCGGTTCAGGCTCTTCTGCAACGAAGCGTTGGAGGCGGCGAGGTTGTTCGAGGCCACGGTGGCCGCGAAGTTGGTGTTGATAACAACTGACATGGTGATCTTCCTTGATCGTTAGAGTGTGGCGTCCGTGCCACAGTCGTAATCGGGGGAGCGGCTCCGATTCGCGCCGGTCGTGACATTTGCCTCGACGCAGTGTTTATCGCCACGCCGCGAGAAAACCTTTACGGAAATGCGCAAGGATTAATTTCATTTTGCGCGCGGTTTTTTCTAAACCAAACGCCACTTAAGCCGACTGCGCGCGTGCCGATATATCTAGTGCGGGCCATCTTGTGCCCGTCTCTCTCGAAATACCTAACATCATGGCTACCACAGGACTCCAAGTCGCCGGACTCGCTTCCAACTTCGATTGGAAGAGCTTTGTCGACCAGATCATGGAGGTGGAGCGCACCCCGGCCGCCCGACTTGAGAGCGAAAAGGAGAAGAACACCACCAAGGTCAACCTCCTCACCACGCTGGGCAACCGCATCACCTCGGTGCAGCAATCGGCGCAAGCACTGAAGAACGCGGCCCTCTTCAACAAGCGCAGCGCCTCCTCTTCCACCGCAAATTCCACGTGGAGTTCTTCCGCCGCCGATAGCACGGCCTCTGGTACCTACAAGATTTCCGTCAGCCAGCTTGCGACGACTGCTAGCCTTACCGGCACGAGCGACGTTGGTCGCGGGCTCAATGCCTCCAGCAACGATGTCAGCGGTCTCACGCTCGCCAGCCTTCCCATTTCCCAGGCGATCACCGCTGGCACCTTCACGGTCAACGGCCAGCAGGTGACCGTCGCCGTCACCGACTCGCTTGAGGATGTCTTCGATGCGATCTCGGATGCGACCTCGGGCACGGTCACCGCGAGCTACGATTATACGACCGACAAGGTGTCACTCCAGAGCTCCTCGGGTGATGTCGTGCTGGGCGCGGCCAACGACACGAGCAACTTTCTCCGTTCCCTGAAGCTCGGCAACAACGGCACCGCCACCGTCTCCAGCTCAGGCCGCCTGGGCACCGTCAAGACCTCTGCCACACTTTCCAACGCCAATCTCTCCACCGCCATCACCGCCGTCGATGGCAATGGCGCGGGCACCTTTAAGATCAATGGCGTCGAGATCGCCTATGATGTCGACACCGATTCCCTCAGTGCCGTCATCAAGCGGATCAATGATTCCTCGGCCGGCGTGATTGCGTCCTACGACTCTCTCAATGACCGCCTCCAGTTGAGCAATAAGAGCACTGGCGACCTCGGCATCTCTGTGAGCGAGGCTGCCGGCGGCCTCCTCGGGGCCCTTGGCCTCACCAGCGGCACGACGCTCACTCGCGGGCAGAATGCGGAGTTCACCCTCAATGATGGCTCCGTCCTTACCAGCGCCAGCAATACGCTTACCGAGTCGGCTCACGGTATTGCGGGCCTGAGCGTGACGGTGAAGACCGAGGAGGCACAGACGATCACAGTCGCGCCAGACAAGACCGCGATGCGCGGCAAGATCGATCAGTTCATCTCCGACTTCAATGTCCTCCAGAGCTTCATCGAGCTCAACACCAAGGTGCAGACCGACTCGAAGGGTAAGGTCACTGCCGCCGCGCTGTCTGGCAATCGCGAGGTTCAGGAGTGGGCGCGCTCCTTGCGCACCATGGCCTTTGCGTCGATCGGCGGTACGGGCTCCATTAACCGCCTCGATGATCTCGGCATCGACTTCAAATCCGGCCTCAATGAACTCGAGGTGGACGACGAGGCCAAGCTCACTGCCGCCCTGACCGACGATACGCAGGACGTCGCCGATTTTTTCACCACCGCGGCGACGGGCTTTGCGGCAAAGTTCGACACCTTCTTCACCAAGATCGAAAGCGACGCCAGCGATCAGCGCGATCGCATCAATAAGGCCAACTCGGGCCTGGATGAGCAGATCGCCGCCATTGAGCGCCGCTTGGAGCAGCAGCGCGCTGTGATGGAGTCTGCCTTTATCGCGATGGAAAATGCGCAATCCCAGCTGAAGACGCAGCAGAGCGCGCTCGATGGCATGATCTCGTCCTTCTCGAAGTCCTGATGAAAGCGGCGTTTGCAGTATTTTCTTCGGCTCTGCGCCGCGGCCTCGCTGGCGTCGCGCTCGCCTGCGCGGCCTTCGCGCTGGGCGGGTGCATGACGCCCGGCCCCGCCAATCCCGCCCGCACCGGCCCGTTCTACGTGCCTGCTAATGTCAAGGCCGAGCCCACGCTCGCCGGCATCCGTCGCGTGGTGGTGCTGCCCGTCTGGTCTGGCCAGGCGGCCCCGGCCGAGACTGCCGCCGAGCTGGATATGCTCGTCGTCGCCGCGCTTCAGGAGTCTCAGCGTTTCGAGGTCGTCTCGCTCTCCCGCGAGACCTCGCTCCGAAAGTTTCGCGCCGAGTCCTTTGGTTCCGCCTCGGCCCTCCCGCATGGCTTCCTGGCCGAGCTTCAGCGCGACCTCGCGGTCGATGCCGTCCTCTTTGTCGATGTCACGGTCTATCGTGCCTACCGGCCGCTGGCTCTTGGGCTCCGCGCCAAACTCGCCCTCATCGACGGCCCCCGCATAGTTTGGGCGTTTGATAATGTCTATTCGGCCGACGACGCTGCCGTGGCCAATGCCGCCCGTAATCATTTTCTTGATGCCGATCAGCGCGCTCCCGTCGATCTCACCCACGGCGCTACCCAATCTCCCTCGCGTTTCGCTACTTACGTGATGGCATCGATGTTTTCCACGCTTCCTCCCGTGACCTTGCCTGCGCCCCGCGGTGCGGTCGCTCCAAATCGCTAAAGTCCTCCCGCTTTTAGCCGATAATTTGCTCAACAACCAACGGCGTTCCCTGTAACCGACCATCAGCGGCAGACCGTCCCAACCGAAAAAGCCAATGATCTCCTCCACGTCTTCTACCGACCGTGCAGCGCGCCCGGAGCTTCTCCCTGCCTCCGCCCCGTCCAGCGGGCGTTCGCAGGCCATCCGCCCCGATCGCATCTCGACTGAGAACGCAGCCTTCCTGAAATCCGAGCTCGATCGCCAGCCCGAAGTCCGCCCTGAAGTGGTGGAGCGTGCTCGCGCCCTCGCCGCCGATCCCGGCTATCCCTCGGCTGAGATCGTGCGCAATGTCGCGCAGCAGATCCTCGGCGCCCCCGACCTGAGCGAAGACCAGTCCTGAGCCAGACCCCATGGTCTCCACCGGCTACGCGCGGACCTACCGCGCCAATGCGATTTTGACGGCCAGCCCCGGCCAGCTCGTGCTCATGATGTACGACGGGGCTCTCAAGGCGATGCACATCGCCCGCGAGGCCTTTAACGACCCGGACGAGGTCAAGCGTATCGAGGTTATCAATACGCAGCTCCTCAAGGCTCAGGCGATTCTTGCCGAGCTCCAGAACGGTCTGAACATGGAGGCCGGCGGCGAATTCGCCCAGACCATGTACCGCCTTTACGACTATCACAACCGCCGCTTGGGCGAGGCCAATATCCGCAAGCAGGTCGAGCCCCTCGTCGAGGTGGAAAAGCTCGTGCGCGAGCTCCGGGATGCCTGGGCTCAGATGCTGTCGCAGGATAATACTGCGGTCGTCGAGCGCGTCCGTGGCGTGGCCTGAGCCTCCTTTGCGATGCACAAGCCCGCGCAACGCTGCGCCCGCCTGGTTGCCGCCCTCGAGGATCTGGCGGCGCAGGAGGAGTGCGCTCTGCGTGAGGGCGACTACGTCACCGTCGCCACGATCCAGGAGCGCGCCGGCGCGGTGATCGGGGATCTGGGGTCGCAGTCTTTGGCGTCAGCCGATCCGGCTCTTCGCGATCGGCTCGCAGCGATTCGTGCGCGCCGCGCTCTCTCGAGCGAGCGTCTGGCGGGTGAGCTCACTCGCCTTCAAGCCGACTTGGCTGATACCAAGGCCTCCAAGGGCCGGGTCACGCGGATCGCTCCCGTCTACGGCAGCAGCTCTCCTTCGTCGGCGCGTGTCGCTTCGCGACTCGCCTGCGTGGGTTGATCCTGTCGTCTCAGTCGGCGGCCACTGCTCTTTTCCCCTTGAGCAGCGATAAGGCGCGGGCCTTGCGACCCGCGCCTTACTTTGCCTATTGCCTTGTCTGTGTTGCTTTCCCCTAACAAAGGATGCGTTGCGGCGCTCTGGTTAGGCCTTATTTGCTTTGGAGAGCGCAGGTACGATCACGACGGGGCATCTCGCCCGCTTGAGCACGCCGTGAGTCGTCGTGCCCACCAGCAGGTCGTAAAACGCGGTATGACCGTGCGAGCCCATCACGATATAGTTAGCGGAGAGTTCCTTGGCGTGCTCGAGGATCTGATCCATCGGCGACCCCGTGACTTGGACGGTGTCCACCGTGAGAAAATCGGACTTCAGGGCCTGGGCTAGTTGCTCCAGCTGCCGCGCGGCGTTCTTTTCGCCCTGGATTGTCAGTTCGGCGAGATCGATGCCGACATCGTAGCGTTCGAAGACGATTGCCGGCTGTACGACGGTGAGCAGCACCAGACGCGCGCCGATCGCACGGGCCAGCTCGGCAGCCTCGCGGGTGACGTGGGCCGTGACGGGGGAGAAATCGACGGGGACAAGGATCGTTTTCATGCCCTCGAAGATACACCCATCCCCGGTATTCCGCTACGCACCGCTTGCACAAAGCTGTGCGTCGTTTGCGCGCCGCTCTGGGGCCGCCCTACCGTAGGAAGCTAAAGGCGATCAGTCCGAGTAGGATCACTCCCACCAGCCACCAATGCCACGGCAGGCCGTTTACTTGCGGTGTGCGAGCGGGTGTGGAGGTATTTTCATCCTCAAAGGCTGTGGCTGGCAGGTCGATGCCGTCATAGCGCGTTTCGTCCGTGTCGCGCCAGCCGGTGCGTTCGTCGGCTCCGCACTCCGGGCAAGCCTTGGCCGTGCGAGGTATGGCTGCGCCGCAATTGGCGCATTCTTCGGGAGGTATCACGATGCCGCTAGCACACGCGAGACCGCCGCTTTGGCAAGCGGCGGCTCGCCCTAGGAATGCCGTCAATCGGGCAGTTCGTAGGCCTCGATGAGGCCGATGCCGGTGCCATTGCTTACCCCTGCCAGTTGCACGGTGTATGGGCCGGGCTGCAGGCTGATCACCATCGCGGCATCGAGCGAGCCGCTCGCCAGCGCAAAGGCGCCCACCCGTTGGGCGGCAGCGGCCACGCTGCCGCTATCGGCTTGCGCAGACCAGTTGTCGTTGCTGCCCACAGGCACGCCCGAGCCGTTGACGACCGTGATGATCGGGTTTGTCAGCACACCCGAGACGCCAAACTGGGCGAGACTGGGGCCTATGCCGCGCACAAGGATGCGCTTGGGCGTGGGGCCGAGCACCACAAAGCCGCCGATCATGATCTCTGCCCCGCTGCCCACCTGGCCGCGCGCGGAGACATTTACGAGCCGGCGGCCGGTGGCATCGGCATCGGAGTTGTAGTCGGTGTCGTAGACTTCGAGTAGGGCCACGCCGTTTCCAGAGTCGCCGGCTCCCGAGATTTGCCCCGTGTAGTTTCCGGGCAGAAGGTTGACGAGCAGCGCAGCGTCGCGGCTGTTGGCAGGAAGCGCAAAGGCCCCGATGAGGGCGCTTTTCTCCACGACTTCGTTGGCGCGCAGGTTTTCACCCCAGTTGTCGTTGCGCTCGATGGCGTCGGAGCCTCGGTAGAGCGTGAGCACGGGGTCCGGCATCGAGCCAGGCACGCCGAAGACTCCGAGAGTGGGCCCTACGGCTCTCAGCAGCACGGGTTTGGGCGAGTCGCCTGCGATGGCAAAGCCCACCGTGAGAGTCGCCGAGCCGCTGCCGGCGATGCCGCGCACCGCCAGATTGATCAGGCGCGTATATTGAGTGAGGCCGGCATCGCCGTCGTTTGCCAGCACGAGGGCTCCTATGCGCACTGTGCCGCCTGCGCCATTGTAGCCGTCGACCGCGATATGATACACCGTGCCAGCCGCCACGTCGAAGGCGGCGGCGCTGGTCACGGATCCCCCTGTGGCATCGTCGTTGCTTGCGATGAGGCGGAGATTGGTCAGCGCGGTGCCCGTGTAGACGGCCAGCGTGGTGTCGAAACTCGAGCCGGCCGTGGTGATGCTCGCGCGGCCGGAGCGATTTGGGGTCCAGGTCCACCATACCGAGCGCGCGGGGCCGTTGCCCGCGTGGGCGGGTTCCGAGGTTTCGCGCGTCGCCAGCGTATTGGTGCCTTCCAGCGAGCCACCTGCGGCGGGGAAGGGGATGCGCGCGGCAAAGGCGTCATTGGCTGGGGCGGAGCTGCCTCCGCCGGCGGTGACTTGGAGGCGTATTGCCCCCGCCGCCCCGGATTTGCCATCGACCGCGATGGCATACGTGCTGCCGGCAGTGACTGGGATGGTGACGCGGCTTGTTTTTACCGAGGAGGATTCATCGTCGTTGGCTGCGATCGTCGTGAGCGCGTTGAACGAAGTGCCCGAGTAGACCGCAAGTAGAGTGTCGATGGCGCTGCCCGTGGTGGAGAGGATGTACGTGCCCGAGGTCGTGGGTCGCCAGGTCCACCAGAGAGAGCGCCCGCCCGATACGCCGGCATGGTTGGGCTCGCCGCTCTCCCGGGTCGCACCACTATTGTTGGCAGTCACGGAGCCGCCTGCGGCGGACATCGTCGCCCGGTTGGCGAAAAGGTCGTTGGCTGGCGCGGTCGGCGGCGCAGCGTTGGTGGCGACGAAGGTCAGCGTAAGTCGCACGTTGCCGCTGGCCCCCCCGTAGCCATCCACCGCCACGCGATAAGTGCGCCCGCTCACCGCCGTAAATGTCAGCGCACTGGTGACGCCGGTCGCGATATCATCGTTGGTCGCCACCGTGGTCAGGCTGCTGAGCGCCTCGCCGGAGTAGACTGCGAGTATCGTGTCGAAGTTCGAGCCGGCAGTCGCGAGCGTGACGGTGCCTGCCGAGGGTGCAGTCCACGTCCACCAGAGCGAAGCTCCGCCTCGATTGTTTGCGTGTTCCGGCTCGCCAGCCTCCTTGGAGGCGCCGATTGAGGAGACGTCGAAGCTGCCGCCGGTGGAGCCGATAGGGGATGGACGTGCAAACGAGTCGTTGGCGGGGGCTGTGCTTGTTACGACTGCGCTCAGTGCCAGGGTGAAGGCGCCAGTGCCGCCGCTTTGCGCGTCTACGACGATGAGGTACATTGTACGCGCGGTGGCCCGGAAGCTCACGCTATTGCCGCTCGCGGCCGTTTGCGTGCGCGCGGTGACGGCGCGGAGATCGGAGAGCGCCGTGCCCGTGTACACCGCGAGTGACGTCGTTATGCCCGTCGCGCTCGTCGTGGCGAGGGTCACGTCCGCGGCGGAGTCCGCGGTCCACGCGTACCATACGGAGCGCGCCGCGACGACGCCGCCGTGCGCTGGCTCGCCTGCCTCCGCGGTGGCGCTCGCATGCGTGCCGGCGAGGGAGCCTCCGGCGGCAGGGATCGTGGCCCGATTGGCGAAATTATCGTTGGCCGGTCGCCCTGAGCCGCCGTCGCCAGCAGCGACTTGTGTGAGCTGCAGTGCGATGCTGCCGATGTCCCCGCCATATCCATCCACCATGATTCGGTAGGTCTGTCCGGCTACGGCGTTGAAGGTCACCTGGCTTGTGACTCCGGGCCCGCCGTCATCATCATGCGCTACCCGTGTGAGCGCCGAGAGGCTTGTGCCAGTGTAGACGGCAAGGATGGTGTCGAACGATGACCCCGCCGTGGTGATGGTGACCGAGCCGGCCGAAGGCGCCGTCCATACCCACCACACGGAGGCCCCGCCGCCGGAGTCGGGGTGGGTGGGCTCGCCCGCCTCGCGTGTCGCGCCGACATTGGAGCCCGCTGCACTGACATTCGAGCCGCTCAACACCCCGGCGTTGGCGAAGGCGTTGTTGGCCACCCCCTGATTGCCGCCGCCGCTTCCGCCCACCGTCAGCGTCGCCGCGCGGCTCGTCACTGAGCCGCCCGCCGCATTTCTCACCGTCACCGTATAGCTCCCCGCCTGGCCCGCCTGCGCGTTCGTGACGGTGAGCGTGGAAGCGGTCGCGCCCGGGATGACGGAGGTCTGCCCGGCACTGTTGTTGAAAGACCACTGGTACGTAAACGGTCCGGTGCCGCCTGCGACCACGGAGAACGTAGCCGTTCCGCCTGTCGCTACGGTCGCGTTGGCCGGCTGTGTCACAATGGTAGGTGGCGGCACATCCACCGAAAGGGTGACCGTGTTGCTTCTAGTCTCCCCGGCAGAGTTCCGCACAAAAGCTTGGTACGAGCCTGCCTGCGCGAGCGTGACGCCGTTGCGCGTCAGGGTGGGGCTTGTCGCACCCGCCACGACGCTGCCGTTGAAATACCACCCGTAGCTCAAGCCGGTGCCGGTGGCAGCCACGGTAAAGGATACGTTGTCGCCTACATTCACGCGCCGGCTGGTCGGCTGTGTAGTGATCACAGGTGCGGCAGACGCAGTCCCCCCGGCGGCAGTGATCGAGAGTTCGATGAGCTCCGTGCTTGAGGCGTCTACGCCGTACACGCCCGCCACATCATCGCCTTGCGCCAGTCGGCGCGACAGGCCGGAGATGAGCACGCCGGCATAGTAGTAATCGCTGCCATCGCTCACCCAGGTGGGTCCACCGCTGTTGCCAGGGCCGGCGGAGACCTCGTCGACCATGAGATAGTCGTTGTAGACGGTCGAGAATGCCCGGGTGAAAGGGCCGGTTCTGTGCATGAGGTACTTGCCGCTGTTCCCGCCCGGATACAGGCCTGCCGGGTACCCGGTGATCATCTTGGTGCGGCTGCTCGATTTTAGCTGGCTTACGCCGTCGTTCCACCAGCCGGCGTAGCCCCCGCCGCCGGTGGTCTCGAATGCATAGTGCACCACGAAATCCATGGAAAAAGACTCTGAGCTGTTCTGCTGGCGCTGCGCGGCTGCCGCATAGCCGGTGTAGCGGTAGTAGCCTCGCAAAACTTGTCCGCCGCCCGAGGGGAGATTGCCCGACTCCCAGGCACGATACCAGTTTACGTTCGAAAGCCAGGGATCGACGGCCGATTTATTGAACACCACGTGGGCGCAGGAAAAAACCACACGCGGATGCCGTACGACGGCGCCGCTGCCCGTCCCAAATCCTGGCACCACGATCAGGCCGGTGAATGTGTAGGGCGCGCTGTCGTACGCCGAGTTCCCAGCGGGTATCTGGCTGGCTGTGTAAGTCTGCGCGAGGGCGGCCGATGCAGCGAGCAGCACGGCGAGTACGGCCCGGAGGGGCCACGAGGCGGGGCGCGTTTTCATGGGGGCAAGAGTCCTCCACGCACTGCTGCCTCCACTGAGGCGGCGAGCCGAGTCTCGGCGGAGGCGATGCTTTCCGCCCAGCGTGCGTAGGTGGGTTGGGTGCGCCAATCGCGCACCTTGGCGAGGGCGGCGCGGTCGCGATGAGCGATCTCCGCTATGCCTGGCGTGCGCAGGGTCGACATCAAGGTGTGAGCGATTGGAGCGTTTACGTTGGGATAGAGGGAAAAGAATTTTTCTGCTTCGCCTGTACTTAAGTCGCTTCTTGCCAGATAGGCCTCCACGGCCAGCCGCTGGCGCTCGTCGCCGATGTCGGCCCGCGCCATCAGGCCCGCGCGGAGCAGGGGCTGGCTGGCCAGCCACGCTATGTTCTCTGCGAGAGCAGGCAGCAGGTCGGAGGGGTTCTCGATGGCGAGTTTTTCAAGTGCGACCCAGCCGGCTTGGCGAAGTTCGGGCAAGCTTTCAGGCGCGAGCCAGGCCTCGAAGCGCGGCAGGAATTCCCAGGCGAGAGTCGCGACGGAAGCGTCCACCCCTTCGAGAAAGCCCGGGGTGGGCCGCTGGGTCCAATCGGGGGCTGAGATCAGGTCGCGCGCCCGCTCCCGCACGGTCGTGGCTCGCTTGGTCGCATCCAGGCCGCGCCACTCGTTGCGCATCGCTAGAGACCATTCGTCGGCGGAGTTCCTCAGCGCATACACTTCGCCGGAGTGTGTCGCAGCGGCGACCGGGTCTACCTGCCCCAGCACATCGAGCAGCCATGTCCGCCATGTGGGCCAGGCGGCGAGATTTCCCTTCGATCCCACGCGGAAGCCAAGTCCCGTCGGCGCATCCGCTCCCCTGCGCAGTTCGTCCAAGAGGGCCGCGGCGACGGCTGTAGGTGACCCGGCGAGAAGTTCGTCGCGCAGTCGGGTGAGTGAGGCTTGCGTCGCCTCGGCTGCCGCTTGCGCATTCAGCTCCCCGCGAGTGCGAGCGAGGCGGGTGGCTAAGTCCTCGGGCGGCTTGGCTGCATCCACCGGCACCGGTGATACGGGAGGAGCCTCCGTGGTCCTGCTGTTGTCGCTTGCCGGGGCGGTTGGGCGCGCGTTCCACCAAAGCACCAGCGCGGCTGCGGCTGCCACCAAGGCCGCGATTATGTATCGGGACAGGCGTGGGTTCATGGAAGCTGCAAACGAAGGACGACGAACGTGAGCGATCCGCTCGGGGTGGGGCTGGCGATTGGGTGCCGGGCTCGTTTCGGACAGGGCTGGCGCACGAGGGACGAGAGTGCGCCTTCGACTCGAGACCGGATTTGTCGGGGTGCGCGATAACTCTTCCCCCAATCAGATGGGGTCAAGCTCAGGTGGATAGATGCAAGTGATGGGCGCTATTTTCGGCCCGTCACATTACCTGAAAACAGGTGAAATCCGTATGCCTAGACCGGTCGGAAATACTTCCGCTTGGCGAGTCGCCATGCGGTGACAAAGAAGGCCGTCAGCGGTACCGCGAGAAGCATGCCGAGTACACCGCCAAAGGCGGTGCCCCAGAAAAACACGGCCACGATGATCACCACCGGATGCAGCCCGGTATGGTGGCCCATGATCTTTGGCGTCAGATACCAGCTCTCGATGCACTGCACGATGATCTTCACGAGGATCACCAGTCCAAGGAGCTGCCACCCGCCGCCCGGCTGGAAGAAAGCCAGCGGCAGCGTGACTGCTAGACCAA
The DNA here is from genome assembly GCA_964480585.1 of uncultured Opitutus sp. GTDB lineage: Bacteria > Verrucomicrobiota > Verrucomicrobiia > Opitutales > Opitutaceae > ER46. Next base: position 89,731 of record CAYZPV010000010.1, read on the forward strand.
GGATAGTGCCGAGGTAAGGCACGATATTGAGCAGGCCGAGAGCGAGTCCCACGAAAAGCCCGAACTTGAGCCCCACGATCGAGAATCCGATGGCGAGCAGTATGCCCATGCAGAGGGCGATCAGCAGCTGGCCCCGGAAAAATGCCTCGATGATGGAGACGAATTCGCTGGCCAGAAACACCACGTCATCTCGCACGCTTGGACGTAGGAAAGGAAGGTGCCGGCCGAGATTTCTCGTCGGTTCACCCCGCGCGAGAAGGAAGAAGAACAGGTAGACTGGTACGATCGCCAAGTGCGTGAGAAACGCGAACACATCGAAAACCCCGCCAAAGGCCGCCCGCAGCGAGGGCACCGCATGAGAGAGCAGCGCCTGGCTCTCGGCGGCGAGGCTGTCCACCACCTTGCGCACACTCGGATTGGCCAGGTGCTTTTGTCCCAGTGAGACCCAGTCGGGATAGTGTGAGGTGATATAGTTGGATGCCCGCTCCCATACCGTCGGCACGTAGGCTATAAAATCGATCAATTGCTGAGCCAGCGGCGGCAAGAGGAGGATCAGCGCCATGCCGGTGAGCAGTACAAAAATGCCGTAAAGGAGCACAACCGAAGTGAGTCGTCGCAGTTTGAGCCTTTTCTCCAGCGCCACCACCAGCGGGCGGAGGATAAGCGCTAGCACCCCGGCGGTGGCCAGGGGCCAGAGCACGCTTGAAAACGTGGCGAGCAGCCGCCCAAGCACGATAAACGCGAGTATGATCAGCGCGATGGCACCGATGAAAGCCGCCAGCGTGATCGCCGAACTGACGATCCGGCGCTGGCTGTCGGAGAGAAGCGTGGGCTTGGGTGCGATAGGTTCGGGCACGGTGAGTGGAAGACAGAGTAGGAGAGAGGGAGCGCGGTGGGAGTGCCAGACTGGAGTTGCCGGGTGGAAAGGATGCCTCTGCTTCTATTTGGGCCCAACCGGCTGGTTTGTGACGCCAGGGCGGGCGCGGCGCGTGCTACCGCCAATCCGGTTTCGGAGCGCGAGGCTACCTCCGCATCGGAAACGGCGCAGCCGTGCGTCCCGTATGATGCCGCCAGAACCAGCGGGCCATCGCGGGTAGCAGGATGATGGCGCCGACCATGTTCACTAGAAACATGAATGTCAGTAGGAGCCCCATGTCTGCCTGGAACTTTAGATCGGAGAAGATCCATGTGCTTACCCCGATCGCCAGCGTCAACCCTGTGAAAACGACCGCCGTGCCCGCATCTTTCAACGCCGCAAACATGGCGTCCTCGAAGTACTCGCCTGCCTTCAGCGATGCGATGAGCATCGCAAAAACATAGATGCCGTAGTCGACGCCAATGCCGACCCCCAGCGCTACGATGGGCAATGTCGAGGTTTTCAAGCCTATCCCCAGGTAGACCATGACTACGTATGCGAGGTAGCTCACGATGGCCAGCGGCACCACGATGCAGAGCGCGGCTTTTACCGATCGGAAGGTGATCAGGCACAGGGTGATCACCGCGCCAAAGACCCAGAGGAGAATCGGCATTTCGGCCGCCGCTACCACTTCATTGGTCGCTGCCATCACACCTCCATTTCCGCTTGCGAGCAGGAATTTTGCCTTGGGTGAAGGGTTGGCGTCGGCAAATGCCTTTGTCGCAGCCGTCACCGAGGCGAGCGTCTCCGCCTTGTGGTCGGTGAGGAAGATCATGATTGGCATCACGCTTCCGTCTGAGTTGAGGAGGCCGGTCGCGGTTTCGATCGGCGACACTGCCTGCGCGAGTGCCTGTTGATTGCGCGGGAGGACTCGCCATTTCAGTGAGCCCTCGCTGAAGCCCGCGTTGATGCCTTTGGCGACCGAGGGCAGGGAGACGACCGATTGGACGCCGGGCACCTGGCGGATGTGCCCTTCGAAGCGATCCATCAGTGTCACGACATCGTGGTCGACACAGCCGTTGGGCACTGTCTCTACGATGACGGAGAGGATATCGACGCCAATGCTGAACTTGGTCGTGATGACCTGCGTGTCGCGATTGTAGCGCGAGTCGGGTCGCAACTCAGGCACTCCGGCCTGGGTATCGCCGATGCGCACTTCCTTCGATTTCCAAAACGCCCAGCCGCCCAGCGCGAGCCAGACGGCGATAATGATAAGTGAGGGCCGGGGCTGCATCGCGCGTGCGAGTTTCGACCACAGCGCGTCGCTCTGTTCGCGCCTTTTGGCTACCCACGTCGCGTAGGAGGCCGGCAGGTGCAGATAAGAGAGCAGGATCGGCAGCAGGAAAAAATTAGTGATCACGATCACGCTCACGCCGAGGCTGGCCGTGATCGCCAGCTCTTGGATGGTCGGGATCTTAATCACCAGCATTGTGATGAAGCCCACGGTATCCGTCATCAGTGCGACGATCCCCGGCACGATGAGCTGCATGAAGGCTGCGCGCGCCGCTTCCGACCCCGTCAAACCTTTGAAGACTTCGTTGCGAAACGTGCAGATCTTCTGGACTCCGTGGCTCACGCCGATCGCAAATACCAAAAACGGCACTAGGATTGAGAAGGGATCGATGCCGTAGCCCAATGCGGTGATGCCGCCGAGCTGCCAGATCACTGCGACCAGCGAGCAGGCCACAGGCGCTGCGGCGAGCTTCCACCGCCCCGCATACGCCCAGACAAGCAAGGCTGTCACCCCGATTGAAACCGCAAAGAGCGCGAGCACCCCGTGCGCTCCGTCGTTGATGTCCCCGATCACCTTGGCAAACCCTATGATATGCACGGTGATCGCGCCGCTCGTTTCCGCCTCGACTCGGGCTCGGATCGCTTCGAGAGCCGCTGCTACCTGCGCGTAGTCGATCTTCGCGCCCGTCGCCGGGTCGATCTCGAGTAGCTGTCCGCTGACGATCGCGCCCGTGAAGTCGTTGGCGACGAGCTGGCCGAGCTTGCCGGATTTCACGATGTTCTCGCGCACCCGCGCGAAGTTCTCCGGGGTGGGGGTAAAGTCCGCCGGGATCACATTCCCTCCGGAAAATCCGTCTTCCACGACTTCGATGTACCGCACATTCGGCGTGAAGAGCGATTGCACCTGCGGTCGGTCGATGGCGGGCGTGAATGTGACCTCGTCGGTCACCCGCCGCAGTTGCGCGAAAAACGACTCGGAGAAGATATCGCCCTCGCGTGCCATGAGCGCGATGAGCACCCGGTTGGCCCCCCCGAAGTCGCGCTGGTACTTCTCGAACGTCTGGATGTAGGGATGCCCGCGCGGGAGCGATTTGTTGAAGGAAGCGTCGACGCGCAGATTCAGCGCAAACCACAGCATCACGCCCGTGAGCACGCCAAACACGCACATCAACGGCGTGCGGTGGCGAAACATCCAGGCGGTGAATCGTTCAAGGAGCGTCACGGTCAGGGCGGGAGAGTGATGGCCACGCGGCCGGCGTCTCCAAATCCGAGTAGCCCTCCGCCGGGCAGCGGCAGCAGTCGGGCCGTGGCGGAGGCGGGCGGCGTGGGCACTGCGGTGAAGGTCTGGCCTGCATCGCGGCTGATGAGCAGCGTGCGCGCATGTCCGGCGAGTGCGATCGTGGCCGGGTTGAGTTGGGCCGCGGTGGCCAGCAGCACGGGGGCGGGTGTGGCGATGGCCGTCCAGGTTGCGCCGTCATCGATCGAGCGGTAGACGTGGCCGCGCAGTCCGTAGGCGAGGAGCGTTTTCTCGGCGAGCGGCAGGATGCCGTAGAAGGAGCCTTCGTAGGGCGCCCGGATCGGGACCCACGTCGCGCCCTCATCGCTCGAGCGCAGCAGCGTGCCGCGTTCTCCCGCGAGGTAGAGCGTGCCGGAGGGCCCGCGCGAGATCCGGTTGAGATGGCAGTCGTCGTCGATCGGCTTGCGGAGAGCCCACGTTTGTCCGCCATCGGCCGTGGCGACACAAAGGCCATACGCCCCCACGGCGATCACGCGGCGGGCGTCCAGCGCCAGGACGTCGAGAAAGGAGTCTTGGAGATTCTCGGCTTGATAGTGTTGCTGCCATGTCTTGCCGCCGTCGGTCGTGCCGAGGATCAGCGCGTCATGGCCCACTGCCCATCCGAGCGCGCCGGAAAACGATACACCCGTGAGCGTCGCGCGTGCGGGCGATGCGGCAGGGCTGAATGTCGCCCCCTGATCGGTGGAGCGCAGGATCGTTCCGCGCTCGCCTACCGCGACGATCGCGTCGGCGGTGCTCGTCGCATCCAGCAGGAGCATCCGCGGCTCGGCCAGAGGCGCAGCGGCGCGAGGGGAGGCGACGCCGGAAACCAGCGACGCTATAAGCCAGAGAAGTCCGAGTCGCCCAGGCCTTGGGCAGGCGCTCCGAGCCGCGCACAGCAAACGATGCTCGATCGTCCGTCCCCTGGCTGATCGGTCCCTTCCCGTATCGGCGCTGTGCGGCTCGTCTGTTATCCTCGCGTTCACGCGTGAAAGCAAAAGGGCGGGTTGTCGGCCCGCCCTCGTCCGGTCACCGCAGCCCCTCGCGTCGCAGCGAGTCGGGCGTGTAGTCGTTGGGCGCGCGCTTGATGCCGAAGTCGTACATCTTGTTCTCGTTATCGAGGCCGATGGCGAGGTAGCGTCCGTTTTGCAGGTCCACGTGCGTCTCCAGCGTGCTCCAGAATACCTGGGCGTCGTAGTAGTTGATGCAGTGGGCTTCGGAGACTCGCCACATCTGGCCCTGTTTGTCGTAGTGGTCCGCGATTAAGATCTGCCAGCTATCTTCGTCCACGTAGAAGGTGCGCTGCGGATACAGGTGTGAAGTCCCGGCCTTGACTCGCGCATCGACGACGAGCACGCGGTGCAACTCATAGCGCGGCAGATCGGAGTTGATGTGCAGCGGGCGTAGGACATCGGAGGTCTTCAGCTTGTCGCTGTGGAGCTTGTACGCGTTGTAAGGCACGATGATCTCCTTGCGCCCCACGAGAGTCCATTCGTACCGATCCGGCGCCCCATTGAACATGTCGAACTGGTCGCTCGTGCGCTGACCGTCGGCCGCTGTGCCCGGATTGTCGTAGGCGACGTTGGGCGCCCGCGTGACGCGTCTGCGGCCTGCGTTGTAGACCCAGGCATCGCGCGGCTTTTTCACTTGGTTCATCGTCTCGTGCGCGAGCAGGATGGTGCCCGCAAGTCGGGCCGGAGCGATGACCGATTGTTTGAAGAAGATGAGCGTATTGCTAGCTTCCAACTCCGCCGTCGTGATGTCTGGTCGCGCGTAGTTGAAGAGAAACTCATCCTCGAACTTTACCAATTGGTAGCCGCCGCCTCGCTCCACGGCCGCCTGGTCGATCGTGCGTGATGCCGCCACTCCTCGATAGCGCGTCAGGGAGTTCCATACCACTTCGAGACCGTTCTGCGGGATGGGGAAGGGCACTCCTACCAGCGAGCCGCTAAAGCCGTTGCCGCCCTCGATGAGCTGCGCCGTCGTGGCGTTTTTCTTGGTGGCGTCGTAGACTCGCTGCGGGTTGGAGGCGCTGCGGCGCGTCGGATAGACGACCAGTTTGTAAGTCGGATAAGCCTTCAGCAGCGCCTCGTGGCCGGCGGCGAGCTTGCCCGCGTACTGCGCCGCGTTGGCTCCGGTGATCGTATAAAGAGGCTGGTCCGCGGCAAAGGGATCGCTGTGGTGGTCGCCCGGCTTGTAGCCCGTGGGCGGCGTGGTGATGCCACCTGTCCAGGCAGGGATCGTGCCGTCGGCATTTCCCGCCTTGATGCCGCCTAGCGGCGTCAGGCTGTCGCCCAGCTTGGCGGCTTCGGATTCGCTGATGGCCGCGCGACTGGCGAGCGTTGCGGTGTAGGCGGCGGCCAGGCTTAAGGAGAGCCGCAGCGTCGGAAAGAGGAGGCGAGTGGTGCGCATGGGTGCGAGGATGGAGGCGTTGCGCGATGCTTAGAACGAGTATTTCACCGTGCTCGCGAAGTAGTCGCGATCGGCCAGGAGATTGTAGCGCCCGGCGCCGAAGAAGTTTACGTAGCGCAGCTCGAGCGACCATGCCTGCCGGTACACAAATTCGAGGGAGAGATTCACACTCTTTCGGTTGCGGATGAAATTGCCAAGCGGGAGCGGTGTATTGCCGCTCACATCGTGGGTGAAGGCCAGCGTCGGGCTCAGGTTTACGTTGGGAAAGACGTTATTGTAGTCCAGGCGGCCGAGGAGTTGATAACCCCAGGAGAACTTGTCGGCAAACGCCCGCGCATCGGTCGCCTGGATCGTCGGAAAGCCGGCCGTGATCAGCGCGGTCTGCGAGCCGCCGGTGAAGCTGCCTTGGCCATCATAGCGCAGCACCTCTTTGCTCGGCAGGTTGGCCCATACGCCGCCGACCTCGCCGAGTAGCGTAAACTGCTGCGAGCCGAGCGTGGGCCCAAATACTTTTGTCAGCGTGCTCTGCGCGGTCCACACGCGGTGCCGCCGGTAGCCGGAGACTTCGCGGCCGTACTGTCCCAGGTAGCTGCCGATTTGGTTGGCCGCGCCAAACTGCGGCGCGAGCGAGGAAAGCGTGGCGAAGAGGAGTTCGACGTCATCGACCTGCAGCGGCACGTCGTTCTTCAGCGAGACTTCGCCCTGCCATGAGATGCCGGTGCTTCCGAGCGAGGTGTTGAAGCTCGCTCCGTACAGGTTCAGCGCCTCGGGGTACTCCGTGAAATACTTGCCGCTGGCCGCCGCAGTCAGGAGCGCGATCTGCCGCGCGCCGGCGATCGCGGCCTGCACCGGAGCGCTCTGGAGCGTGGCGAGCTCGATCGGCGTCAGTGTCTGCGGCGCAGTCTGCGAGCGCACGATCAACTGGAAAATCGCCGCCGCCTGCGGTCCCGCCTGTGCGGCCGGTACCCCGCCGCGGATGAAGGCCTGCGTGAGCGGCCCGGTCAGATCCTGGTTCACCCCGGCCAGGGGCGTGCGGGCACTCAGCACAGGCGAGCGGCTGTTGAATCGCGAGAAGTACAGCCCAAACTCCGTGTTGTTGAGGCCGGGCGCTAGGATCCGCGTGGCCACGCCATACTGGTTGTAGTTCGCCGCGTCGCGGTCCTTCTCGCGCGTGATCGCGCCGAGCCCGCCACCCTCGGGCAGCGTGCCAAAGCCCAGCCACACCTGGCTCCCTCCGCGCGATGCAAAATCGTTGTTCGAAAAATACGTGCCCGCCGGCTCCAATTCGTTGCGGCGAAACTCCAGCAGGTAGTACGGCTCTATCGTGATATTGGCGGTCAGGCCGAGCGAGGCCTTGATCATGTTGACGGGTAGAAACGCCTCCTTCAGCTCCGCTCCCGGCACGCGCAACTTGGCGAGGTCGACTGCGTTCACCACGTTGATGCCATTGGGGATGAAGGTGCTCTCTCCCAGGCTCAGCACCTGGCGCCCGATGCGCAGGTCGAGCGGCATGTCGTTGCCCACGGTGAACTCGCCGCGGACAAACATATCCAGGAACTGCGCCCCCCGCACCGAGCGATCCTCCGCCTGCTCGGAGAGCGGCGTGCGGACAGTGTCGTCGGCCTTGAAGTCCTTGTACCAATACCCGCGCACCAGCGCGCCATAATTGCGGTACTTGAGTTCCAGATCGTGATTGCCCTTCAGCAGCGAAGAGACCCAGCCCTTGCCATAGTTGAGATTGCCGTCGTCGACATTCGACGAGTTCTGCAAGCCCGGGACGCCGTTGAAGGTATTGCTGATACTGTAGTACGCCGGGTCGGGGTTCTTGAGCCGGTACAGCCCGCCAAACGAGACGGTCGTGTCGAAGCTCATCTCGACTTCCCCGGCCTTGAATTGCACCGCACGCCCCGCTGGCAGCAGGCCGGCGGCGACAGCGAGGGCGGAAAGGAGGCGCAGACGCGCCGCTGAGGCTGGACGACGAGAAGACGGTGATTCGTTCATGCAGGGTTTTCGGGTTCTGGCTCTTGGACTGAAGGCCGAAGCGCCGGGATCGCGCTGCGGTTGACGATGGGCGGACTGGGGCTTCCGTCCCCGCGAGATTCCTCGGAAACCATAGGCGGATCAAGTGCTAACGTGCTCCCCTGCGTGAGTGGAAATACGCTGCCTCGTTGACGTGCCGGTGATTTGCGCAACCTTGCCGGTTCCACCCATGCAGGCAGCCACGCACATCCACGTCAAAGGCGCGCGCGAGCACAACTTGAAGAACCTCGAGCTGCGCATCCCTCGCGGCAAGCTCGTCGTCATCACCGGCCCCAGCGGCTCGGGCAAGTCGTCGCTCGCCTTCGACACGATCTACGCGGAGGGCTACCGCAAGTACATCGAGTCCCTCAGCACTTCTGCCCGCGCCGCGCTCGAGCAGCTCAAGCGTCCCGATGTCGACTTCATCCACGGCCTTTCGCCCGTCCTCGCCATCGAGCAGCGCACCGGCGCGGGTGGCCCGCGCAGCACCATCGCCACCGCCACCGAGATTGCCGACTACGCTCAGCTCCTCTGGTCCCTCGTCGGCGAACAATTCTGCCCCAAAGACGGTGGCCGTGTCGTCCAGCGCTCACTCGATGACAACGTCGCGCGCGTCCTCTCCGAGTGCGCCGGCGAGCGCATCATGCTTCTCGCGCCGGCGATGAAGGCCAAGCCCAGCGTGCTCCGCGAGGAGCTCCCTCGCCTCCGCCAGCGCGGCTTCCAGCGCGTGCGCCTCGATGGCGAGGTCAAGACCCTCGACGACCCCAAGCTCGTCCCCGCAGGCACCAAGGAAATCGCCGTCGACCTCGTGGTCGACCGCCTCGTCGCCGCCGTCGATCAGCGCAGCCGCATCGCCGATTCGCTCGAACTCGCCTTTCGCGAGGGCAAGGACCGCGCCATCGTGCTCGCGCAAAAGTCCTCCGATGCCCCCTGGCGCGAGCTCCACCTCAGCCAGTCGCTCGCCTGCGAGCTCTGCGGCGACGTCTTCGAAAAACTCACCCCGCGCCACTTCTCCTTTAATCACCGCGACGGCGCCTGCCCCACCTGCGACGGCCTCGGCAAAGTGATGAAGTTTGTCCCCGAGCTCATCGTCGCCGACCCCGAGAAGTCCATCCGCGAGGGCGCGCTCAAGCCCTGGCGCATCGGCGGAAAAAATCTCATCATAAAGCACAACGCGCTGCTCAAGCAGCTCGCCGAGCAGCTCCCCTACGATCCCGAGACGCCGTGGAAAGACCTCCCTGAATCGACGCGCAACACGATCCTCTTCGGGGCAGGGGAGCGCCGCTTCGCGTTTAAGCTAAAACGCATGCGCGAGGCCAAGGACATGCCGTTCCCCGGTGTGATCGCCGATCTCGAGGAGAGCTTCCGCCACACCGATAGCGAGGGTTTCCGCGCTCGCCTCACCACCTTTATGATCAGCGGCGATTGCCCCGAGTGTCACGGCACGCGGCTCAATGCTCGCAGCGGCCACGTCCGCGTCCGCACCACCGACGATGCCCCCGGCAGCACCTTTCCCGAGTTCATGGCGATGGACGTCCTCCAGACTCAGGCCTTTGCCAAGGACCTCGTCGCCCGCCATGGCAACAACAACGCCCTCCGCGAAGTCGTCACCAGCGTCGAGCAGCGCCTCCACTTCCTCCTCGAGACCGGCCTCGGCTACCTCACGCTCGAGCGCGACTACGGCACGCTCTCCGGCGGCGAGGCCCAGCGCGTGCGCCTCGCGACCCAGCTCGGCATGGGCCTCATCGGTGTCATCTACGTCCTCGATGAGCCCAGCATCGGCCTGCACCCGCACGATAATCAGAAGCTCCTCGAGACCATCGTCGCCCTTCGCGACCGCGGTAATACCGTCCTCGTCGTCGAGCACGACGAAGATACCATCCGCCTCGCCGACGAGCTCATTGAGATGGGCCCCGAGGCCGGCACCGAGGGCGGTCAGGTCCTTTTCCAAGGCACGCCCGCCGCGTGCATGAAGCTCCCGCCCAAAGCCACGCGCACCGGCCCGTACCTCGCGCGCACTCTTGCCGTCACCCGCGACGCCAAGCCCAGGAAACCCGACGGCGCTTTCCTCACTGTGCGCGAGGCCCGCGCCAACAACCTCCGCGGCATCGACGCCAAGTTCCCCGTCGGCCTCCTCACCTGCGTCACCGGTGTCAGCGGCTCCGGCAAGAGCACCCTCGTCAACGACATCCTCGCCGTTCAAGCCGCCCGCAAACTCAACGGCGCCCGCACGCTTCCCGCCAAGCACCGCCACATCGAGAACCTCGATTTCTTCGAAAAGCTCGTGCAAGTCGACCAGGAGCCCATCGGCCGCAGCCCGCGCTCCAATCCCGCGAGCTACGTCGATCTCCTCCCGCTCCTCCGCGATCTCTACGCCCAGGTGCCGCTCGCCAAGGTCCGCGGCTACAAGCCCAGCCGCTTCTCCTTCAATGTGCAGGGCGGCCGCTGCGAGCGCTGCCAGGGCGACGGCGTCATCAAGCTCGATATGCAGTTCATGCCCGATGCCTACGCACCGTGCCCGAGCTGCGGCGGCCGTCGCTTCAACCGCGAGACGCTCGAGGTCCTCTTCCACGGCAAGTCCATCGCCGACGTGCTCGATATGACCGTGCGCGATGCCATCCAGCTCTTTCGCAATATCCCGCGTGTGATGGATAAGCTCGCCACGCTCGATGCCGTCGGCCTCGGCTACCTCACGCTCGGCCAGTCCGCCACCACGCTCTCCGGCGGCGAGGCGCAGCGCATCAAGCTCTCCCTCGAGCTCAGCAAGCGCCAGCAAGGCTCCACCCTCTACATCCTCGATGAGCCCACCACCGGCCTTCACTGGACCGATATCCAGAAGCTGATGGACCTCCTCTTTAAACTCCGCGACGCCGGCAACACCATCATCGTCATCGAGCACAACCTCGACGTGATCAACCTCGCCGACTGGCTCATCGACCTCGGCCCCGGCGGCGGCCGCGACGGCGGCGACCTCATCTACGCCGGCCCCCGCGCCGACATCGAAAAGAGCGAGCGCTCCCTCACCGGCCAGGCCCTGAAGCGCTGGCGCGAGGCCGGCGAGGCAAAGCGCTGAGGGCGTCATGTCTATCCCCGCGCATTCGCCAGTCGCACCTACCGCGGGGTCTCCATTTCCACGTAAACGCTCCCTCCTCGCCGACGAGCGCCTAGTCGCCGCCGCACTCGCGCTCCTCGCCACCGCGCTCCTGCTCCTCCTGCCCGCGACGTTTTTCGAAGGCTTCGATTACGTCACGATGCACGGCTTCAACCGCGCGTACCTCCACCGCGCCGTCCTCGCCGGCGAGTTCCCGTGGTGGAATCCTTACACGGCCCTCGGTCGTCCCTTCTTCTCCGATATCGAAACTGCCACCGCCTATCCGCCTACCTGGCTGATCTTCCCCCTTGGCATCACTGGCGGCGTCGTTGCTGGCGTGGCGCTCCATCTGTGGCTCGCGCTCTGGGGCACCCAGCGCCTGTCGTCCGCCCTTGGCGCGACTCCGCTCTGCGCCTGGCTCGCCGCGCTCACCTTCGCCGGCAGCGGTATGCTGCTCGCCCGCTTGCAACTCGGGCAGATGACCGTCTTCTCCGCCGCCTGCTGGCTCCCGCTGCTCTTCTGGGCCGGGGTCAGACTCCAGGATGCCCCCGGTTCGCGCCACGTCGTCCTCCTCGCGCTCGCCGAGTGCGGTTGCGTCCTCGCGGGCAGCCCCAATGTCGTCTGGCTCGGCAGTTGCGGCCTCGCCGTGTTCCTCGTCGCTCGCATCTCCTCCCTCCGCGGCCTCCGCCTCCTCGTTCAAAACCTGCTCCTCGCCGCCGTCCTGACTTTCTGCCTCTCCGCGCTCCAGCTCTTGCCCTTTGCGGATTTGATCCAGGCGGGCAATCGCCCGTTACAAGGCGCCGAGTACGCGACGCGGCACGGGATGCTACCCACGACGTGGGCCTCGTTGCTCGTGCCCGTCGGTGGCCCCGCGCAATTCGCCCCTGAGTTCAATCTCTTCGTCGGCGCCCCGCTCGGCATCGCTGGCATTGTCGCTCTGCTTGCAGGCTGGCGCGATCGCACCCTCCGCGCCCTCGCTGCCCTCGCTATCTTCGGCGTCGTGCTCGCCGCCGGTGGTCGGTTGCCCGTGCTGGGCTGGCTCGCCGAAACGCTCCCCGGTTTCGGCGCCATGCGCTATCCCTCTCGCTACGGCATTCTCGTCGGGTTCGCCGTCCTCCTCGCGGGTTCGATCTTGCTCAGCCGCCGCATTCCGGCCCGCCGCAGTTGGCTCCTCTGGTCAGTGGCCGCGGTGCAACTCGCGTTGCTCGTCATCTCCGCCATCAATCTCTCCCGCCAGTACCGCACCCCCTCGAGTGGCTATTGGGACTCCGCTCTCCGCGCCGATCTGGAGAGTCATGGCCTGTTCACTCCAAACGGCGTTCCGCCCCGCATTGCATTTCATCCCGGGCGCGTCCGTCCCAACTCTGGCATGGTCGAGGGCTACTCCACCCTCGATGGTTTTGCCAATCCGATGCTCCGCAATGTCTGGCTCTCCGTCCATCGCGAAGCCGGTGTCGCTGCGTCCGAGTTCAATTTCCACCAACTCGCCGAGGACATCCACCGCGCCGCCCCATTTCCCATGCCTTCGGCCCGCCTCGTTGCCGGCTGGGACCCCCAGCGCTCCGCCACCATTTTCCGCCACCCCGCCAGCGCCGGCCCCCGTGCCTGGATCTCCGCCAGAGAAGAGGCTGAGCGCTTCCCTGAAAAAATCCTCCCCGCCAGCAAAGCAGTGATCACCCGCTTTTCGCGCAACGCCATCGCTCTGGACGTAGTGTCACCCACCTCCGGCACATTGATCCTCTCAGAGCCCGCCTATACCGGCTGGAGCGTCACCGTAAACGACAGCCCAGCCCAATCACGTGAGGTAAATGGCTGGATGCGCGCCGTCGATCTTCCCGCGGGCGATAGCGTGGTGCAGTTCCATTTCTGCCCTCGCTGGCTTTGGCTCGGCTTTGCTTTGACCCTTCTCGGCATCCTCGGCTGCTGCATTCTCTGGCTGCGTGGCGGCAAACAGCCGTCACTCGCCTAGATCGGATTAAACCAACTGCCCTTGCGAAACCGATAAAACGAAAACAGCGAGGCCACGAGCGCCACGATCACGTAGAAGCCCAGGTACTGGTAAAAATTTCTCCGGTTGTTCTGCGACGATGCAGGCGTATCGCTTCTCCCGGGCCCAGCGACAGCAACGAGACAAAGGTCATGAATGTCGTCCCCGCCAGCCAGAACCACCCCACGCGCAGCCGGCGCTCGAGAATTCCCCGCCCTAGCCTGAAGGGCAATGCGGCGGGCGGTTGATAGCCACGCTGCCCGCTCGCCTCGCCGATTTGCTTTTCACGGCCTGATCTCCACCGCCGTCCCCACCTCGATCAGTTCGTAGAGCGTCTTCATCTCCGCGTTCTCGAGCGCGACACACCCGAGCGTCCAGTCCGCCGCCGAGCCATGCCCGTGGATGAAAATCTCGCCCCCGAGCTTGGTATCCCACGGCGGCGAGGTCCGGCTCTTCTGCGCCGCCACGATCTTGTCGTGCTCCGCCTTCGAGATCAGCCCCTCCTTCAGCCCGCGCGCCGCGTCGCCTGTATCGGGGTAGCTGATACCGAGCGAAAGATAAAAACGGCTATTGGGATTCTTCACGCACACGTAAAATGGCCCATCCGGCGTCTTCCCATCACCCTCGCGCTCCTTGTCCCCGACCGGTGTGCCCCCAGCCCGACGCGAAAGTTGTGCAGCTCCGTCTCCCCGCGAAACACCGCCAGCTGCCGCTCCTTTTTAAGGACGACGATCCGGACATCATTTGAAAACGCCGATGAAATCGCCATCAATCCGATCACAATCGCGACCACGATTCTCATGCTTTGCTTGGTCCGGGTGAGAGTCATCGTCCGGTCTTCGTTTTCGCATACTCGCCCATCGCCTGCTTCAACCCCTTGTCGCAGTCCGGGCAATACGTGATTTCCATCGTGTAGTTGAATCCCGGCATGGGCGTGTGCGAAAACCAGAAACTGGTGTGATGCGGGAAGCGCTTTGCGACCGCCATGTAGCCACCTGAGGGTACCACGCAGTCTGCGGGTCCCACCGTATGCACGCGTGCTTGCACGAGGGGCTTCTTGTGCAGTTCGCATACCGCTGGGCTGGCCTGGGCCTGCGCAGCAGGCTTGGTGTGCGTTGCGCCGTCCTTCCCTCGGACGTGGTGGCCGCCGGAAACCAGCACCCCCAAAGTACATAGGATGATCCCGTGATGCAGTTTTTTCATGCGGCCGGGAAAAAGCTACTTGGAAACTCCGCTCTTGGAAACCCGGAATCGTATCGCTCTTACGAGAGTGACAAGCGATAGCAGAAACGGCACAACCCCCGCGAAAAACAGGTAGAACACTGCACCGCTGTGCTCTCCATCCGATAAAACAGCGCGACAAACCCCGTAAGCCCCACGGTCGGTATCCCCACCGCCAGCGCCGCCACCTTCCGTTTGCGCTTCGTCAACCATGCTACAAGCGCCGGCGACCCACAGGCGAAGAACACCCACAGGACACCGATTGCGATGGCGACCTTTACACCCGGGCCATGAGCGAAAATCAGTGGCGGGATCATCGTGCGTGATCCTGAGCAAACGAGCCGGGTGGGTTCAATCCGGCAATGATGGCTGGGCCCTACGTATTCCGACGACGCTACTAACTACGTCATCCTTCGGCCTTGGCGCGAAGGATATCGCCTTGATAGGGGCTATGGCCGATGAACAAAAAAAGGCGAGATCGTGGATGAGTGCGATCGCATCGTCATACTCCTGCTTTGGAGGCGCGGGAAATTCGGATGGCTCGTCCAATCGCTGATCCAAGTATCGCAGAACCAAGCAGCCTGATGGAGGCACCTTGCCGTGTACTGTAGATCGTCAGGATGGTTATTCGTCACGAATCGAAGCCCAGCCCTTTCGGAGTGCGCTCAACATAGTCGCATCGCCACAATCGGTGGTCATGCCCGCCACTAAAGTAGATCATTCCATCATCGGGTCGCTCCGGCCAGAGGAGCGAAACGCACTCTATCCGGAGCCCTGCTATCTCATCCCTGAATCGGCCCAAATGTGGTACCGCTGCGGCTTCTTCCGACAGGAACCGTTTCACACTTCGGGTGAACGCATCCTTGTTTTTGAGGATTTCTGCAGCGTGGCGCACGAGCGACGCGTCTGGCAAAGGTGTCCCTGCAATCTGAAACCTGAAAACGATGTCGCTTTGTTCGGGCGCCGTTAGCCACGCTTCTTCGTCTTTCGACCACGAAAGCGCGCCGAGGACGGGATCGATAATTTTATCCGCGAAGGGTGGCGGATCGCCTTGGAAGAAACGCTTTAGCTTTTCGAACATCGGTCTTGAAATGGCTGTCCCAGCGTTGCTGGTACCCCGGCCTATCGTTTCAACTCCACCGGCAGTGCACTCAGGCGTTCGATTCCCACGATCTCGCTGAAGTACCAAGCTCGGCCCGTTTTCTTATACCCGATACATTTCGAGGGATAGTGTAGCCCCTCAAGCTCTCTCCATTCACTGAAGCGATGCGTATCGGTCTGCCAATCTATGCGCATCAGTCGATAGGTGGCTTTATCAAAATAGACGTCCATCGCAGGCTCGATCGTGCCGCTCACGCGAAGGCCGGTTAAGTGCGACCCGTTGTCCGTGGTCTCTGGGATCGGATCGATTTTCGATTTCGGGTCAAGGAGTGCGCCCAACGTCCACGCCCAAACCAGAAAGATCGCCGGTTCTTGCTCTCCCTTCACGCGCTCCCTCTTGCCTACCCACCAGTAGCTTGGCGGCTCGATCACGGATATGCGCTCCTTCCCTGTTTTGTTCGGATCCGAACTGACATTGAGGCGCTCCTGAAGCCGGAATAGCTTCAGCATCTTGCTTTCTCCACCGATGGCAGCGGTCGCCTTCTCGATCGTGGCCGCAGCAGTCGTGGGCTCCGCAGCCCGAAGCGCGCTGACGATACAGAATGCGAAGACGCCGATAAGAGCGCGTGGGGTTCTCATTTTAGGTTATATCGCCCGGATGCCGAGAATGACCGCGACCATCGATACTCTAGTGGCGCATCACGTGATGCGAAGGTTCAAATCTGCGATGTGCTTCGGCTGCGTCACGATGCCTCCGCCGACTTCATCGAAAAGTTCATTTTCGTGTGCGCGGTAGCGAACTCGAAGACGTTGGGTGTCGTATACGAGGATACCGGTGCTGATTCTTGCGCGTTGGAACAGAACTGAAGGCAGAACGGCCATTACTCCGATCTGCACACCGCGGATGTCCGCATCCGCCCATGGAGTTCTTGTCCCAAGTTGATAGCGAAAGCGGGTAAAGTCGCACTCACCGTCATCGTCAAGACTGTGAGTGCTGAAGTTGAACTCCAGTGATAGGAATCGACAGAACAGGTCTGTCGGGTCGCCTTCATACGGCTGCAACGAACTTCCTAGCGTGCGATTCAGGATTCGGGCGACTGTCGAAAATCCCCGTCGTGGTTGAAGAAATAATCCAGCCTAATGCTCATCGTCTTTGCCCATTTGGGCGGATGGGTCGAGCCCGCCACCCACCGTTACTTCATCATCTCCGCCACCGGCCCCTTGATCGCAGCCGCCCAGATCTCATAGCCCTTCTGCCCCGGATGGAGGAAATCCGGCATGATGTCCTTCGACATCGTGCCATCCGCATTCAGAAACTTCTGGCCGATGTCCAGGTAGCGCACGGTCTTGCCGTCCGCCAGCTTGGCGATCTCCCGGTTGATCTCGGCGATTTGCGCGCGTTGCGGATGGTCGGGCTTTTCGCCGCGCGGGAAGATCGCCAGGAGCAGCAGTTTGGTCGACGGCAGCTTGGTCCGGAGTTCTTTCACGATCGCCGTCACGCCCTGCACCGTCTCAGCCGGCGTGTTGCGGCGCGTCGTACCATCACGCTCAAAGCCCGTATTGTTGGTGCCGATCATCATCACGACCAGCTTCGGGTTGATGCCCTGCAGCTCGCCATTCTGCAGCCGCCAGAGCACATGCTGAGTCCGGTCGCCGCTGATGCCGAAATTCGCCGCGCCGAGGGGCGCATACTCTCGGTCCCAGACCATCTTGCCGCCCTTGGCTGGATCGGGATTGCGCCACGCGTCGGTGATCGAGTCGCCGACGAAGAGCACATTTACGCCGCCTTTCTTTGCGATCTCCACAAAGCCATCATGCCGCTTCACCCAGTTCGCATCGCGCGGCACTGGCTTGATCGCGGAATTCTTCGCCGGGTCGAGCAGCGCGGGATCGACCGGCGCGACCGCTGTCTGCGTGGCGCAGCCAGCGAAAAGCGCGAGAGCCGCCGCAGCGGCGGAAAGGCGAAGGAAAGCGGAGCGATTGAGCGACATAGGTAGAGAGAGGGGTAAGGGAGATCCAACAGTGAGACGAGATAGGCGCAACTACGGGAACCCGCAGTCTGCGCAAATCTTTGGCCTGGGCAAGGGCGGGCTCGGACCGCAGATGCACAAACTCCCGACTGGGGGATGACAGACGCCACGAAGATCGCTAGAGTCACTGAGTCAGACGGCGCGACCCTCCAGGGCGCCGACAATCAGCATGAGAACGCCTTCCCAACCGCAGCTCTCGCAGCCAATAAGCGACCCCGCCTCGGTAAAATTCACGGCAAATCTCCCTCTATATCCGGGCTATTTCGGCCTGAACCGTCGTAAATCGGCCCAAAAAAATCGCGCACCGAAGTGCGCGATTTTTGACCCTGAAACGTCTGTCCCGCGCTGCCGCGGGCCTGACGCTGACTCCGACCCGATCGACCCCTCAGAAGTTGAACTGGTCGATGTTGTCCTTGTTAAAAATGAAGGGCTTTCCGAGCAGGATATTGTCACCCTGGATCTCGAATTCCCCGAGCGCACCCGCCTTGAAGCTCTTGTCGCCCGGCTTGAGCGTCCCATTCGCGAGCGCCGCCGCCGCGTGCACCGCCAGGGCACCGAGGTCCTCGGTCTTCCACAGCATCACGCTGTCCGTCACACCTTCCTTCACATAGCGGCGGTTCTCGCTCGGCAGGCCGAGGCCGATTACCTTCACCTTGCCTGTCTTGCCTGCCTGCTTCACCGCCTCCGCCGCGCCGGGGACGGCCGGCGAGCAGATGTTCACGATCATCTTGAGATTCGGGTGCGCACTGAGCAGCGCCGTCGCCTCCGACTGGGCCTTGTCCTTCAGGTCGTCGCAGGGGCGCACGGCTACGATCTTCAGCTTGGGATACTTTTCGGCGATCCGGGCCTCGATATGCTTCTGCCACTCGCGCTGGTTGGCCGCCGTGAGCGTCGCAAGGATGATGGCGATATCGCCCTCGCCGCCGGTGAGCCGTGCCGCCTCATCCGCGAGCCCGTAGCCGATGCCCTGCGGCGTGGCCTGATTCACAAAAAAGGAGCGAGCGTCGGGCAGGGCGTCGGCATCGTACGTGATGACCTTGATTCCCTTGCTCTGCGCCTTGCGCAGCGCCGTGGAGATGCCCTCCTTGTTTTCACACGCGGCGGCGATCACATCGACACCGAGCGTGATCCAGTTTTCCACGATCTCGTTCTGCTTGGCCGGGTCGCTCTCCGTCGGGCCGTCGAAGAGCAGGTCGATGCCGAGCGCCTGCGCTGCCTTTTCCGCGCCGGCCTTGCACGAGATGAAGTAGGCATTCCCCTTCGACTTGGGCAACAGGGCGACGGTGATCTTCTTGCCCCCCGCCGGCGTGCCCGACTTGGCAGACGAGGCATCGGGGGCTTTGCCGCAACCGGCAAGGAGCGCGAGGGAGATGAGGAGCGCGAGGAGTTTTTTCATGAGGCTTTTCCGGGGGTGGGTAAAGGGGTGGACGTAGCGGGCGGGGTGGGGCGGCGATGACGCGTGCGCCACGAGGCCCAGAGTTTAGGCGCGACGCTGGCCGACAAGGCAAGCAAGAGGAGCGCACCCGTCAGCATTCCCGCGACCTCGCGCGGCTGCCGCGCATGCACGAGCCCGTTGTTGAGGATCGCGATGGCCGCCACGCCGAGGAGGCTGCCGTGAACCGAGCCCACACCGCCAAAAATGCTCGTCCCACCCAGCACCACCGCCGTGATGGCAAAGAGCTCGTAGCCGATGCCTGCATCGGCCTTCGCCTGCCCAAGTCGCGAAGTGTAGATGATCGCTGCCAGCGCGGCCACGACCCCCGCGAGCACATACGCGAGCGCCACCCGTCGTTGCACCGGCAGCCCCGCATAGCGTGCTCCCTCCGGCGAGTAGCCGATCGCGCGAAACGACCGTCCATAAGTGGTCCGATGCACCAGCAGCCAGAGCGCAATCGCGACCGCGATAAAGATCCACACCTGCGTCGGCAGCCCCAGCGCGCGCTCCTGCCCGAGCGCAAGGAAGCTCGCCGGGAAATTGGTAAAGGTATCTGCCCCGCGCGTGATCGCTTCCGCCAGCCCGCGGAAGAGCGAGTAAGTGCCCAGCGTCACGATGAGCGGAGGCAGCCGCAGCGCCGTGATGAGCGTCGCATTGAGCCCGCCGCAAAGCGCCCCGATCCCCAGCGTGCACACGCCCGCCGTGAGCGGCGAAAGCCCCGCATCCCGCCAGAGCTTGCCAAAGAGGATCGCG
This sequence comes from uncultured Opitutus sp., assembly GCA_964480585.1. GTDB lineage: Bacteria > Verrucomicrobiota > Verrucomicrobiia > Opitutales > Opitutaceae > ER46. The sequence continues at coordinate 109,205 of CAYZPV010000010.1, forward strand.
CACAGCCCGAGCAACGAGCCCACCGAAAGATCGATGCCACCCGTAAGAATGATTGGCGTCATCACCAGCGCCAGCAGCCCGATCTCCACCGAGTGCCGCAGGATGTCGAAATTGTTATCCAGCGTCCCAAACCGCGGCCCGATCGAGTTGAAGACAAACCACTCGATCACGACCACGAGCAGCAACACAGTCTCGTGACGAAGCAGGGCAGAGCGCGAGGCGGGAGGAGTCGAGGAGGACATCGTGGGTTACTTTTGTTTCCGGCTGCGCAGCCCGTCGGCCACGACGGCGAGGAGGATGATCGCACCTTGGATGGCCTTTTCCCAATAGGCTTCGACGCGCAGATGGGTGAGGGCAGGCCCGACGCATGCAAGGAGCAGCAACCCGGCAAACACGCCCCAAAGCCGCCCGCGTCCACCCGAGATCGCCACACCGCCCACGACGACTGCTGCGATGGCCTTCAGCTCCAGCCCTGTGCCCGACTTGGGATCCACCTGCGGCGACTGCGCGACATTCATCATCGCCGCGAGGCCCACCAGCGCGCCGAGCACCACGAAAGTCTGAAACGTCACGAGCTGCGGCCGGATACCCGCCAACCGCGCCGCCTCCGCATCCGAACCGACCGCATACACAAACCGGCCGCCTGCGAGGTGCCGCAGCGCCAGTGCGAGCAGGATCATCAGTATCAGGGCGATGGATACCAGCAGCCACTGGCCCGCCGCTTGGCTCAAGCCGAGCCACTGCACGCCGTCGGGCAGATTCACAAACGCTCCCTGCCGCTGCCAGCGCAGCGCCTCGCGCCACGCGACCATCGTGGCCAGGGTGACGACGATCGACGGCAGCCTCAGCCCTGCAATGAGCGCCCCATTGATCGCCCCGAGCCCCGCTCCGATCGCAATGGAAGCAAGCGCCACCAGCGGCAGTGGCCAGCCAGTCGCAGCAAGCATGCCGGCGCTTACGCTGCACACGGCGAATTGCGAGCCTACCGAAATATCGATCTGCCGGCAGATGATCACGAGCGCCATGCCGCACGCCACGACCAGCGTGGGCGCTTCGCGCGTAGCCAGCGAGAGCAGCGGCTGCGGCTGGTAAAAGGCGGGCGCAAAGATAGCAAGTGCACCCAATACCAGAAGCAGCGCGCCAGCGACGGAGAGTTCTCGGAAGTAGCGGCTCATGCTGATTTCTGGCCAAGCGCGGCCGACATCACGGTGGGAGCATCCGCATTGCCCGGGAGTATCGCCGTGAGCGTGCCGCCGCGCATCACGCCGATCCGGTCGCTCATGCCGAGCACCTCCGGCAGGTCGCTCGAAATAAGCAGCACCGCGAGCCCCTCCTGCGCCAGGCGGCGCACAATCTTATGAATCTCGCTCTTGGCGCCCACATCGACGCCCTGCGTCGGCTCGTCGAGGATGAGGATGCGCGGCTTGGTTGCCAGCCAGCGGGCGAGGGAGACCTTCTGTTGGTTGCCGCCGGAAAGGCTGCCGCCCGGAGCCGTGGGCCCGGAGCACTTCACCGCCAGATCGCGGATGTAGTCCAAGGCAAGCGTGCGCTCCGCGCCGAAGCGCAGCCACGCCCCGCGGAAGAGCCGGCGGTGAATGGCCATCGTCATATTCTCCTCGATGGGCATCTCGAGCACCACGCCATGGCGGCGGCGATCCTCCGGTACATAGGCGATGCCGCGCGCGATAGCCTCCTGCGGCGAAGCGATCGCGACCGTCTGGCCCTCCAGCAATATCTCGCCGCGATCCGCCGGCGTAATGCCGAAAAGAATCCGCGCCAGCTCCGTGCGCCCCGCGCCCACGAGCCCCGCGAGCCCGAGTACTTCGCCGGTCCTCAGCTCAAAGGAAATATCGTGCACTCCGGAGGCCGCGCAGCCGAGTCCGCGCACCGCCAGCGCCACTGCCCCCGGCGCGCCTTCGCGCGGCGGGTAGATGTGCGTCACCTCGCGACCCACCATCATGCGGATGAGGCTGGCCTCCGTCATGTCCGCGACAGTGTTTGTGCCGATGCTCTCGCCGTCGCGCAGCACGGTTACACGGTCTGCCAGCGCGAAGATCTCCTCCAGTCGGTGGGAAATATAGATGACTCCCACGCCTGCCTTGCGCAGCTCCCGCACGACCGCGAAAAGCAGGTGCTGCTCCTTCTGCGTGAGCGACGCCGTCGGCTCATCCATGATCACGATCCGCGCGCCCGCCCCGAGCGCGCAGGCGATTTCCACGAGCTGCTGCTCAGGCATCGAGAGCGTGCGCACCTCGGTTTCGGGCTTGATCGCCGCGCCAACGCGCTGGAGCAGCGCCTGTGCGCGAGTCTGCCGCGCCGACCAGTCGATCTTCCGAAAGCCCGAGCCTCGTTCGAGCCGCAGCGCGATGTTCTCCGCCACCGTGAGATCGGGAAAGAGCGCCGGCTGTTGGTAGATGCAGGCGATTCCCAGTGCGTGCGAAGCGGCGGGTGTGAGCCCCGATACCGTTTCGCCGCCCACGCAGATCGTGCCGCCATCCGGCTGGTGCGCGCCCGTCACGATCTTGATCAGCGTGCTTTTGCCTGCGCCGTTCTCGCCCAGCAGTGCGTGCACCTCGCCTGCCTGCAGGTTGAAGCTCACGCCGCGCAGCGCGCGCGCGCCGCCAAACGACTTGGTGAGCTGGCGGAGTTCGAGTACGGGGGCGGACATCGCGGGGCTTTGAAGGGGAAGAGACAGAGACACCGAGACGGCACGGAGCGCCAGAGGAAAGGCGCGGGGTGTGACTGTCAGACGGTTTTGAGCGGAGGGGCAAAATCGGAGATTTGCAATCGCGGCGCTTCTCGCAATGACAGGGGCGCGATGCCCTCGACCCCTTACTCGTTTGCCCAGGAAACGTACGCCACGCTCGGCGTCGATACCGAGACGGCCCTGCGCCGTTTGGCCACCGTGCCGATTTCCCTCCACTGCTGGCAAGGCGACGACGTGGGCGGCTTCGAGCAGGCGGGCGACCTCGCCGGCAGCGGACTCGCCGCCACCGGCAACTATCCCGGCAAGGCCCGCACCATCGACGAACTTCGCCGCGATCTCGAGCAGGCCTACAAACTCATCCCCGGCAAACACCGCCTCAATCTCCATGCGAGTTACGGCGACTTCGGCGGCAAAAAGATCGAGCGCAACGCCATCGGCGTCGCCCAGTTCCAAAGCTGGATCGACTGGGCCAAGGCGCATGGCCTCGGCCTCGATTTCAATCCCACCTACTTCGCCCACCCCAAGGCCGCCAGCGGCCTCACGCTCTCCCATACGGATGCCGGCATCCGCCAGTATTGGATCGAGCACGGCATCGCCTGCCGCAAGATCGGCGCTGAGATGGGGCGCCAGCTTGGCACGCCCACCGTCACCAATCTCTGGATACCCGACGGCTACAAGGACAACCCCGTCGACCGCAAGGCCCCCCGCGACCGCCTCGCCGCGTCGCTCGATGCGATCTTTGCCGAAAAAATCGACCCGCGGCACAACCTCGACGCCGTGGAGTGCAAACTCTTCGGCATCGGCTCCGAGTCCTTCGTCGTCGGCTCGCACGAGTTCTACCTCGGCTACGCCTTGCAGAAACAGCTCCTCCTCTGCCTCGATGCCGGCCATTTCCATCCCACGGAGACGCTGACCGATAAGATCAGCTCCGTCCTCCGCTATGTGCCCGAGCTGCTCCTCCACGTCAGCCGTGGCGTCCGCTGGGATAGCGACCACGTCGTGATCCTCGACGATCACCTGCGCGGCATCATGGAAGAGCTCGTGCGCGGTGACTTCCTCCCGCGCACGCACATTGGCCTCGATTACTTCGATGCGAGCATCAACCGCATCGCCGCCTGGGCCATCGGCACCCGCAACGCGATCAAGGCCCTCCTCATCGCGCTGCTCGAGCCCACCGACAAACTCCGCGCCCTCGAAAATTCCGGCGACTTCACCGCCCGCCTCGCGATGCTCGAAGAAATCAAGAGCCTCCCCTTCGGTGCGGTGTGGGATGAGTACTGCCGCCGCAGCGGGGTGCCTGTGGGCTCCGCGTGGCTGGATGAAGTGCGTGCCTACGAGAAGGCCGTCCTCTCCAAGCGCTGAGGATCCTCTTCAGGCCGCCATGCGCACCGCCGTGCGAGCGGCGGGCGCGTCGTCATCCTGCGGCAGGCGCGTCCCGGTGGCCATGCCCACGGCGGCACGGAGGAAGGGCCGCACCCGCGTGAGTCGCGCTTTCACCGCGCCGATCGTGAGATGCTCCCTCTCGGCGATGGTTTGATAGCTGTGTCCCTCGACCACCATGGCCACGAGCGTGCGATCCTTGGGCGAAAGCTCGCTGAGGGCGAGGTTTAGCGCCTCCAAAATCTCGCTCATGAGCGCCGGGCGGCTCGGGTCGGCGGTTTCGAAGAGCGAGATGTCGTCTGTCAATGTTTCCGGCCGGCGGCTGCGGGAGCGCAAGTGGTCGAGCGCCGTGCTCCGGGCCATCGCGAACAGCCAGGACTCGAAGGAAACCGGCTCACGCAGCCATGCCAGGCGGCGGATCATCTTGATGAAGACAGTCTGGGTGATGTCTTCGATCGAGTTGGGATTGCGCACGATGGTGCGGACAAAGCCGGCGATACGATGCGAATAGAGCCGCACGAGTTCGGATTGCGCGGCCATGTCGCCCTGTTGGGCGCGAATCACGAGAGCCGTCAATTCGCTGCGGTCCTCCGCGGGAGCCGCTGCGGCGGGTACCCGGGGCGTGGAAACCAGGCGGGCGGCGAGTTGGTCGTGGTGCGGGTGTCTCATGCGGCAGAGAAAACGGTACTCCCGCGGAAAACCCAACGGCGTGGGGACGAAACGCCGAAATAATGGAGCGAGGGCCGGTTTTGCGCGGGTGGGTACGAGCCGCGCCACGCCCGTTTGTCCGTGCAAAGTTCGCTCGCCGAGCGGCGCATGCGAGCCCAAGCTCGCGGCTACCCCATGAGAATACCCCGTCTGCCTACTTGGCTCCTTGTGCTTGCTGGTTTTGTAGCCGGCACGGTTTCAGCAGCTTCCGTAAAGCCCAACTTCGTTTTTATCCTCACCGACGACCATGGTTATGGGGATGTCTCCATGAATCGCCCGGCGGGCGACGTGCGCACTCCGCATCTCGACCGGCTTGCGGCTGAGGGGATGCGCTTCACCACGATGCGCTCCAACTGCACGGTTTGCTCTCCTGCCCGCGCCGCCATCCTCAGCGGGCGGCATCCCGACCGCGCCGGTGTGCCCGGGGTGATCCGCACCACCCCCGAAAATTCCTGGGGCTACCTCAAGCCCGGCATGCCCATGCTTCCTGAGCTTCTGCGCAAAGCCGGCTACCATACTGCCGCCGTCGGCAAGTGGCACCTTGGCCTCGAATCCCCCAATCTGCCCAACGACCGCGGTTTCGATCACTTCGCCGGATTCCTCGGCGATATGATGGATAGCTACACCAAGCACGAACGTCAGGGGCAGAAATACCTCCGCCTCAATCGCGGTGAAATCTCCGCCGACGGTATCCATGCGACCGAGCTCTTCACCAAATGGGCGATGGACTACCTCGGCGAGCGCGCACGGGAGCAGAAGCCCTTCTTCCTCTACCTCGCCTATAATGCCCCACACTTCCCGATCGAGCCCCCTCCCGCCTGGCTCGCCAAGGTGAAGCAGCGGGCCCCCGATATGCCGGAGAAGCGGGCGCTCAATGTCGCCCTCGTCGAGCATCTCGACGATGCTGTCGGCCGTGTGCTGGCTGTGCTTGAGCAGACCGGCCTCGCGCGCAACACGGTCGTCGTTTTCACCTCTGACAATGGCGGCTCGCTCCCGCACGCGCAGAACAACGATCCCTGGCGCGACGGCAAGCAGAGCCACTACGATGGCGGCCTGCGCGTGCCCTTTGCGGTGCGGTTTCCCGGGCTCGTGGCGCCAGGCTCCAGTAGTGACTACGCCGGGCAGACTTTCGATGTGTTTCCCACCTTTCTCGAGCTGGCGGGAGTGCCCCGCCCCAAGGATATCGATGCGGAGAGCCTCCTGCCCGTGCTGCGCGGGGAGAAGCCCTCCGCAACCCGCGACCTCTATTTCGTCCGTCGAGAGGGCGGCCCGGCCTACGGCGGCAAGAGTTACGAAGCCCTGATCCGCGGCGAGTGGAAGCTTCTGCAGAATTCGCCTTATTCCCCGCTCGAGCTCTACAACCTGAAAAAAGACCCGCAGGAAAAGACCAATGTGATCGAGCAAAACAGGCGCCTCGCCAACGAGCTGGGCGCAGCCCTGCGCAAGCATATCCAGCGCGGGGGCGAGGCGCCGTGGCAGGCGCCTGCTGCGCGCTGAACGTCGTGCGTATCCATCCCGCCTGCGTTGCGTCTTCATCTCCTCTTACCCCATGAAATCGTTCCCTGCCTTTCTGCGAATGCTTGCCTGTGCAGCCGGCCTTCTGGGCGCAGCCCGCGCCCTTCACGCGGCCATCGCTGCTCGACCCAATGTCGTCATCTTCCTCACCGACGATCAGGGCTGGGGCGACCTGAGCATCAATGGCAATGTCAACCTCTCTACGCCCAACATCGACTCCATCGGCAAGCGCGGTGCGGTCTTCGATCGGTTCTTCGTCTGCTCGGTGTGCGCGCCCACCCGCGCCGAGTTTCTCACCGGCCGCTACCACTCGCGCGGCGGAGTCAGCGGCGTCTCGACCGGGCGCGAGCGGCTCAATCCCGATGAGCGCACCGTGGCTCAGCTCTTCAAGGGCGCAGGCTATGCGACCGGCGCGTTTGGCAAGTGGCACAATGGCAGCCAGTGGCCTTATCACCCTCTCGCGCGCGGCTTTGACGAGTATTACGGCTTCACCTCCGGCCACTGGGGCGAGTACTTCGACCCTCCGTTGGAGCACAATGGCAAGTTTGTGCGCGGCAAAGGCTTCATCGCTGACGATCTCACGAATCATGCGCTCGACTTCATCGGCCGGAACAAGGACAAGCCTTTCTTCTGCTACGTCCCTTACAACACTCCTCACTCCCCGTGGGCCGTGCCGGAGGCGTACTGGAAGCGCTTCAAGGATAAAAAACTCGCCCAACTCGGCGACCGCGGTCCCGAGGAGATCGATGAGACGCGCTGCGCGCTCGCGATGATGGAGAATCTGGATTGGAATGTCGGTCGCGTGCTCCAGCGACTCGAGGAACTCAAGCTCGCCGAGAATACCATTATTCTGTTCTTCTCCGACAACGGCCCCAATGGCTGGCGGTGGAATGGGGGCATGAAGGGCCGCAAAGGCACGACCGACGAGGGAGGCCTCCGCTCGCCGCTGATGGCCCGCTGGCCCGCCAAGATCAAACCCGGCACGATCGTGCGCGAGATCACCGGCGCGATCGACCTGCTTCCCACGCTCGCCGCCTTCGCCGGCCTCCCGGCTGCTGGCGGCAAACCGCTCGATGGCAAAGATCTCTCGCCGCTCATCCTCGGCAGCGCAAAGGAGTGGCCCGAGCGCCTGCTCTTCTCCCACCATAACGGGCAGGTGAGCGCGCGCTCGCAGCGCTACCGGCTTGATGCGGCCGGCGAGCTTTTCGACATGGTCGCCGATCCTGGCCAGACCAAGCCTGTCACCGCCGAGCAGAAAGACATCGCCGCGAAAATGGCGGCGGCCGTCGCCGCGTGGCGCAAAGACGCGCTCCCGGCTTCCGTCGCTTCGAGCGAGCCTGCAGGCGAGCCCAACAAGAAGGGCAAGAAGAAGGGCGGCGGTCTCGCGCCGGACAACCGGCCGTACCCCGTCGGCTACGCCGAGTTTCCAATGACTCCGCTGCCCGCGCGCGACGGCAATGCCTCCGGCGGTATCCTGCGCAGCTCCAACGCGCCCAACAGCTCCTACTTCGTAAACTGGAAAACAAAAGAAGGGGCGATCACCTGGGATGTGGAGGTTCAGACCACAGGCTCGTACGAGGCCGTGATCTACTACACGTGCGTCGAGGCCGATGCCGGCTCCACGATCGAGCTTAGTCACAACGGCGCGAAACTCGCCGGCAAAGTCACCCCCGGCTGGGACCCGCCGCTTTACACCAATCAAGACACGATCAAGCGGCCGGCCGGAGAGTCCCAGATGAAGGAATTTCGCCCGCTCGCGCTCGGCGCCATCGAGCTGAAGAAGGGCCGGGGCCCGCTCACGCTGCGGGCGTTGGAGATTCCCGGCTCAAGTGTGATGGATGTGCGCGGTGTCGTGCTGACCCTTAAAAAATGATCATGAAACGAATCGTATCGCTGCTCCTTGGCTGTGCCTTTCTGGCGGTCTCCGCCCGCGCCGCCGAGAGGCCCAACATCCTCTTCTGCATCTCCGACGACCAATCGTTTCCCCATGCGAGCGCGTACGGCACGACGTGGGTGAAGACACCGGCCTTCGACCGCGTCGCGCGCGAAGGGCTGCTGTTCATGCGCGGCTACACGCCCAATGCGAAGTGCGCGCCGTCGCGAGCCTCGGTGCTGACGGGGCGGTATAGCTGGCAGCTCGAGGAGGCGGCCAACCATAGCCCGGATTTTCCTGCCAAGTTTCGCACGGTGATGGAAGCGCTCGCGGCCAATGGCTACGCCACGGGCTGGACCGGCAAGGGGTGGTCGCCCGGCAATCCCGGGCAGATCGACGGCAAGCCGCGCCAGCTCACGGGCCCGGCCTTCAACCAAGTCCGCGGCACGCCGCCCACGCCTGCGATCTCGCCGCTCGATTATGCGGCCAACTTCGCGCAGTTCCTGGAAAGGAAGCCGAAGGACCAGCCGTTCATGTTCTGGTTCGGCGCCCAAGAGCCCCACCGCCGGTACGCGCCCGGCAGCGGCGCCAGGCTCGGCGGCAAGACGCTTGCGAGCATCGACCGGGTGCCCCGCTTCTGGCCCGACAATGATACCGTGCGGAATGACATGCTGGATTACGCCTTCGAGATCGAGCACTTCGACAAGCACCTCGCCCGGATCATGGAACAGCTCGAGAAAGCGGGCGAGCTGGAGAACACGCTGATCGTGATCACCTCCGACAATGGCATGCCCTTTCCCCGAGCGAAGGGCGCGACGTACGAGCTCTCCAATCACATGCCCCTTGCGATGCGCTGGGGCAAGGGCATCGCCCAGCCCGGGCGCAAGGTGGAGGACTACGTCAGCTTTGTGGATTTCGCGCCGACATTTCTCGAGGTGGCGCAGGTCAGCGAGAGCGCCGCGGGCATGCAGCCCTTCGGCGGACGCAGCTTGATGCCGCTCTTTCGCAGTGCCTCGCCCGTGGCCGGGCGCGACTATACGATCATCGGCCAGGAGCGCCACGATGTCGGCCGTCCGGCGGATGTGGGCTATCCGGTGCGTGGTATCTTCAAGGATGGCTTTCTCTATCTCCGCAATTTCGAGCCAGGCCGCTGGCCAATGTGCGACCCGATCACCGGCTACCTCAACACCGATGGCAGTCCCACGAAGACGCTCATCCTCGAGCAGAACCGGCAGGGTTTGAACCATTGGCTGTGGGAGCTTAATTTCGGCCGGCGGCCGGCCGAGGAACTCTACGATTTGAGGGCCGATCCCGATTGCATGGTCAATCTCGCCGGCCGCGCGGAGCATGCGGTGCGACGCGAGGCGCTGCAGACGCAGCTCTTCGACGATCTAAAGAAAACGCAGGACCCGCGCATGGAGGGCAGGGGGGCGATCTTCGATCAGTACCGCTATTCGGGTGTCGCGGATTTCTACGAGAAGTTCATGAAGGGTGAAAAGCTGCAGGCAGGATGGGTCGAGGCGACCGACTACGAGAAGTCTGGTTTCGATCCCGAGCGGCCGCTCGCGCCGGTGAAATGACCCTGGACGCGAAGAAGCGAGCAGCCTCAGAAACCGAGGTGGATGCCTTCATGGCGGCACTGGAGCATCCCCTCGCGCCCCAAATCAGGGCGGTGCGGAGCATTATCCTAGCCTCGAGTTCGAAGATCGAGGAAGGGATCAAGTGGAACGCGCCGAGCTTTCGCACGACGGAGTATTTTGCGACGTTCCACCTGCGCTCGACCAAGGAAGTGCAGGTGATCTTTCACCTCGGGGCCAAGAAGCGGGCCAGGATACCGGAGATGAAAATATGCGCGCCTGAAGGGATGTTGCGCTGGCTGGCGAAAGACCGGTGCAGCGTGACGCTCGGGACGGGCGACGATTTCAAAGAGCGGTGCGCGGCGTTGGAGAAATTGGTGCGGGATTGGATAGCGTACGTGTGATGCCTCACTCGTACGTCCACTTATGAATCCAGGGGTCTTGGGTGATGGTCTGAAACGCCTTTAACTTGGCGATGAGTTCGGCCTTGAGCGCGGCGTGGGCGGGGGAGCCGGCGAGGTTCTTCGCCTCGTCGGGGTCGGCCTCGAGATCGTAGAGCTCGAAGGCGGGGCGGTGGAGGAAATCGCGGATGAAGCGCGGGCCGTAGCGCTCGGAGCCGGAGCGCTGCACGCCGATCCAGGTGGGCGATTGGATGAGGTCCAGGGCGAAGGGATAGGTGAGGCCGTGCGCGAGGTTGTGGATGAGTTTGTAGCGACGCGTGCGGACGACGCGCATCGGGTAGTACATGGTGACCTCGTGGAGCGTGTGCGAGGCGTAGACCTCGTCGCGGTCGGCGAGCGCCGCGCCGTCGAGGCCAGCGGCGAAGGAGCGGCCGTGGAAAGCGGGCTTGGCGGGGAGGGCCCCGGCGACGTCCAGCAGGGTGGGCGTGAGATCGGCCCAAGAGACCATGGCGGATTGGACGGAGCCGGGCTGTCTGCGGCCGGGGGCGCGGACGATGAGCGGGAGGCGCGTGCCGGCGTCGTAGAGGGTGGTCTTGGCACCAGGGAAGGCGGGGCCGTTGTCGGAGAGGTAGACGATCAGGGTGCGCTCGTATTGGCCGGTATCCTTGAGGATCTGGAGCAGGCGGGCGACGCCCTGATCGAGGCGCGAGACCGCTTGGTAGTACTCGGCGAGCTCGGCGCGCGACTCGGGAGTATCGGGTAGCCACGAAGGCACGAGAACATCGGCGGGGCGATAGGTGACGGGCGTGACGTGCGGATAGCCCTGGGGCCGGTTGCCAAAGGGATTGGGCTTGGGGTAGCTCTCGAAGGTGGGCTTGCCGCTGGGGAGGACGAGATTGGCGCGGTGCGGGTCGTCGACGGCGAAATAGAGGAAAAAGGGCTTCTCGTCCTTGGCGGCGATGAGCTCGCGGGTGCGGTCGGCCATCTCGACGGGGCTGCGGCCGAGGCTGGCGGGGTCGTTGGCCGCGCCGCCGGAGAGGACGGTCTGGAATTTGTAGACCGACTCGGGAGCGACGTGAAACTTGCCGATGCGGGCGGTGCGATAACCGGACTCGGCGAGGAGCACGGGCAGGCTCTTCACATCGTCGAAGGACTGGAAGTGATGCACCTGGTGTTCGAGACCGTACATGCCATTGCGGTGATTGTGCAGGCCGGAAAGGAGGACGGAGCGCGAGGGACTGCAGCTCGCCGTGGTGCAGAAGGCGTGGGTGAAGCGGGTGCCGTCGGCGGCGAGAGCGTCGAGCGCCGGCGTCTTGATGACGGGGTTGCCGTAAGCGCCGATGGCGTCGGTGCCGTGATCGTCGGCAACGATGAGGAGGATGTTGGGGCGCGTGGCCGCGAACGTCGCAAGAGGGACGAGGAGAAAGAGCAGGAAGCGAATCATGCGCGGGACTCGGCCTGGAGCGCGGCTTCGAGGAGGGTGGCGATGCGGTCGGCGTCGTAGACGCAGCCGCCCCAAGAGCCGCCGGAGGCGTTTTGGAGCGCGGCCCAGAGGCGGGTGTCGCCCGGCACGCGGGGATCGGGGCGGAGCTGGGGGTGGCGCTCGCGGGTGGAGAGATCGACACCGGGGACTTCGACCGAGCCCTCGAGCTTGCGCGTGTCGATGTGGAGGCGGACCGTATCTCCATCTCGGATACGGCCGATGGGGCCGCCGGCCCAGGCCTCGGGGCTGATGTGGCCGACGCACGCGCCGGTGGAGACGCCGGAGAAGCGGCCATCGGTGATGAGGGCGATGCGCTGGCCGTCCTTGAGATGCTTGAGCGCGGAGGTGATCTGGTAGGTCTCGGGCATGCCGCTGCCGGGGCCGATACCGATGAGCACCATGACGTCGCCGGCCTGCACGCGGCCGGCCTTGAGGGCGGCGATGGCGGTGGCCTCGCTGGTGAAGATACGAGCGGGACCCTCGTGGCGGAAGACGCCGTCGGCGCCGACCATTTGCGGCGCGATGGCGGTGCTTTTCACGAGCGCGCCCTCGGGGGCGACGTTGCCGCGGAGGAAGGTGATCGTGCTGGTGAGGCCGCGCTCGCGGGCGCGGGTGGGCGACATGATGACGTTGTCGGGATCGATGCCGTCGAGGGCGTGAAGCTTTTCGCGGAGGCGCTGGCGGCGCTCGGACTTTTCCCACCACGCGAGATTTTCGCCGAGGGTGCGGCCGCTGACGGTGAGGGCATCGAGCTTGAGCAGGCCGGCGTCGCGGAGGTGGAGCATCACCTCGGGCACGCCACCCGCGAGGAAGACCTGCACGGTGGCGTAGTGCTTGGGGCCATTGGGCAGCACGTCGACGAGGCGGGGGACCTGGCGATTGATGCGCGCCCAGTCGTCGACATCGGGCCGGCGGAGGCCGGCGGCGTGGGCGATAGCGGGCACGTGGAGGACGAGATTGGTCGAGCCGCCGAAGGCGGCGTGGACGACCATCGCGTTGTGAATCGCGTCGTCGGTGACGATGTGGCGGGTGGAAAGGTTTTTCTCCTCCAAAGCGAGCAGCGCGGAGGCGGAGCGGCGGGCGAGGTCGCGCCAGATCTCAGCACCGGAAGGGCTGAGCGCGCCGTGCGGGAGCGAGAGGCCGAGGCCCTCGGCGACGACCTGGCTGGTGGCCGCGGTGCCCATGAACTGGCAGCCGCCGCCGGGGGAGCCGCAGGCCTTGCAGCCCTGCTCCACGGCGTATTCCAGGGAGACCTCGTCGCGAGCGAAGCGGGTGGCAAGGGTCTGGACCTTGCCGGTATCCTCGGCCTCCTCGGCGAGGAGCGTGACGCCGCCAGGGACGAGGATGGTGGGCAAGTCGGGCGTGCCGGCGAGCGCCATGAGCATCGCGGGCAGGCCTTTGTCGCAGGTGGCGACGCCGAGGACGCCGCGCCGGGTGGGGAGCGAGCGTATCAGCCGGCGCAATACGACGGCGGCGTCGTTGCGGTACGGCAGACTGTCGAGCATGCCGGCGGTGCCATTGGTACGGCCATCGCAGGGATCGCTGACATAGCCGGCGAAGGGGACGCCACCGGCGGCGGTGAAAGTGCGCGCGGCCTCTTCCATGAGCAGGCCGACCTCCCAGTGGCCGGTGTGGTAGCCGAGCGCGATGGGCGAGCCATCTGGCGCTCGGATGCCGCCCTGCGTGCTGAGAATAAGGAACTGTTTTCCGCGCAGCAGCTCGGGTTTCCAGCCCATGCCCGCATTTTGCGTGAGGCCAAAGAGGTCGCCGCTCGGCATGTGCCGGAGCGTGCTGGCATCGAGCGGGAGTTTGCCCGACGGGCCTTTCGCCGTGGTGCGAAGGGTGTAGATGGCGTCGGAGGAGGAATCGAGGAGCGGGTCCGGCATCGGAGGCGGGGCGGAGACGGAGAGACGGGTAGACCGAGGAATCGAGGCTTAGAGGGGATCGCGGGTGGGCTTGCCGTCGATCAGGCGGAGGAGGGCCAGGGGGTTGGAAGATTTTAGGGCGTCGGGGAGCAGCACCTCGGGGAGATTCTGGTAGCAGATGGGGCGGGCGAAGCGTTGAATCGCGGCGGTGCCGACGGAAGTGAAGCGAGGATCGGTGCTCGCAGGGTAGGGGCCACCGTGGTGCATGGCGGGGGAGACCTCGACGCCGGTGGGGAAGCCGTTGATCACGATGCGGCCGGCCTTGCGCGAGAGGATGGCGATGAGGTCGGCAGCGGCGGTGAGGTCGGACTCGCTGCCGTGGAGGGTGGCGGTGAGCTGACCCTCAAGTGAGCTGGCTAGCGTGCGCAGCTCGGCGGCGTCGCCAGCAGTGACGAGGAGCGTGAAGGGGCCGAAGAGCTCGTGCGACAACTCGGGGCGGGCGAGGAGCGTGGCGGCATCGACGCGGGCGACATGAGCGTGGCCGCCCTGGGCCAGCCACTCTACGCCGGAGAGCGAGGACACGCCACGGGTGAAGGCGTCTTTGATGCCGGCGTGCAGCATCGGGGCGGCGGGCACGGTGCGCGCTTTGGCGGCGAGGGCATCGGCGAAGGTGGTCCACGCCGGAGAGGCGACGCCGACGACAAGGCCAGGCTTGGTGCAGAACTGGCCGACGCCGAGGGTGAACGAGGTATTGAGGCCTTCGGCGAGTGCCGTGGTGCGCTCAGCGAGCGCGGTGGGAAGCAGGAAGACGGGATTGACGCTGCCCATCTCGGCGAAGACGGGAATCGGGCGCGGGCGGGCGGCGGCGGCATCGAAGAGCGCGCGGCCAGCGCGGGTGGAGCCGGTGAAGCCCACGGCTTCGAGCAACGGGTGGCGAACAAGCGCCAGGCTCACTTCCGGCGAGACACCATGCACCATCGAAAACACACCCGCAGGCAGGCCGCAGGCGCGCGCGGCGGAGGCGATCGCCTGCGCCGCGAGATCGCTCGTGCCGGGGTGGGCGGGGTGAGCTTTGACGATGACGGGATTACCCGCGGCGAGGGCGGACGCGGTGTCGCCGCCGGCGACGGAGAAGGCGAGGGGGAAGTTGCTCGCGCCAAAGACGGCGACGGGCCCGAGCGCTTGCAGCATCCGGCGCAGATCAGGGCGGGGCAGCGGCGTGCGCTGGGGCAGCGCGGGATCGATGCGGGCATCGACCCACGAGCCTTCACGGACGAGGGCGGCAAAGAGCCGGAGCTGGCCGGCGGTGCGGGCGCGCTCGCCCTCGAGGCGTGGCATCGGGAGTGAGGTCTCGGCGTGGGCGCGCTCGAGGAGCGTGGGACCGAGGGCGCCGAGTTCGTCGGCGATCTTCTCGAGAAAGGCGGCGCGTTGCGCGCCGGAGGTGGCCGCAAAAGCGGGCGCGGCCGCGGCTGCGGCCGAGACGGCTTGGTCGATCTCGGAGGCGGTGGCATCCCGGACGGGAGAGGGAGTCATATCAGGCGACGGAATTAGTGAGCGTGCCGACGGGCGGGATCGTGATGCGGATCTCGTCGCCAGAGCGGAGGGTAAAGGAATCGGGCGGCACGACGCCGGTGCCGGTCATGAGGAAAGCGCCGTGGGGAAAGCGGTTTTCGCGGTAGAGCCAGTCGGCGAGCGAGGGCAGCGGGCGCTTGATGCGGCCGACACTGGTCTCGCCGGAGAAGGCGAGAGCGCCCTCGCGGTGGATTTCCAAGGCGATGGCAGTATCGGCGGCGGGCAGCGTATCGGAAATCACGAGACACGGGCCGAGGGCGGCAGAGCGATCGTAAACCTTGGCCTGCGGAAGGTAGAGGGGGTTTTCACCCTCGATGTCGCGTGAACTCATGTCGTTGCCGATGGTGTAGCCGAAGATTTTGCCGGAGGCGTCGATGGCGAGCGTGAGCTCGGGCTCGGGGACATTCCACTTGCCGTCGGCACGGATGCGGACGGGGGTATTGGGGCCGGCGACGCGGTGCGGCGTGGCTTTGAAGAAAATCTCGGGGCGATCGGCGTCGTAGACGCGATCGTAGAAGGTGCCGCCGCCGGCATCCTTGGACTCCTCCATGCGAGCGGCCTTGCTGCGGAGATAGGTGACGCCAGCGGCCCACACCTCCTGCGATTGGATCGGTGCGAGCAGATCGGCAGGCTGTGGCGCGGTGGCATAGCGCGCTGAGGTGAGGGCCTCGCGGACAAGGGTGAGGGGGGAGGAGGCCTGAAAGATTTTATCCAGCGAGAGCGAAAGCGCGGGGGCAAAGAAGGCTCCGTCGGTTTCGACGACGAGGCCATGGCAGGTGGAGTAGAGACGCATGGGGGTAAAGCGGGGGAGGGGAAGGAAACGACGAATGAGGAGAAAGACACGAAAATAGGCGGGAATGCGCCGAAATAGCCCGGAAATAGAGGGGGCGCTGCCGGAAGTTTCGAGGAGATGGGTCGGGCGGAGACGGGCTTAAAACATGAGCCGGAATGCACCAGAATAGCCCGGATATAGAGGAAGGGTTTTGCGTGAAATTCGTTTTTTGGCGGCGATGGAGACGCCGATGGTACTGGCTTTCCGATCAGGGAAGGAACCGCTAAACGGATGCCGCCAAAGGAGGCATCTTGAAAGATGCCAGGGTAGCTGAACGCGTGAATTTTTTGGCCTGATTTAGCCGGGAGTAGCGCGGGATAGCCCGGATATAGAGGAGGATTTGGGCTGAAATTTCGCGACGAGGTATGGGGCGAGGGCGCTTGGTGGAGAGTTTTTGAGGGGAGCTTTCTGACGGCTCGATCCATGGGCGCGATTATAGCGGGAAAGGTGGCGGCTGTCACCTAGGTGCCGGGAGTTTGGGTGTGCCTCGCCGAAGGGCTCGGCGCGAATGGGTCACACTTTCAGGAGGGACTTGAGGTCGGTGAGGGAGAGCTTGGCGGCGGCGGCATCGGAGGCTTCGAAAACATCGGCGAGGAGGGCGCGCTTCTCGGTCTGAAGGGCGAGGACCTTTTCCTCGACGGTGCCGGAGGCGATGAGCTTGTAGCTGGTAACGACGCGACTCTGGCCGATGCGGTGAGCGCGGTCAGTGGCCTGGGCCTCGGCGGCGGGATTCCACCACGGGTCGAAATGGACGACGGTATCCGCGCCGGTGAGATTGAGGCCGGTGCCGCCGGCCTTGAGCGAGAGGAGGAAGACAGGGATATCGGGCGAGGCCTGGAAGCGGTCGACCTGCGCCTGGCGGGCCTTGGCGGGCATCGAGCCATCGAGATAACAGTGCGGGATCTCCTGAGCGTCGAGTTCCGCGCGGAGCAGGCTGAGCAGCGAAGTGAACTGGGAGAAGACGAGCACGCGGTGGCCATCGTCGACGGCCTCGGCGAGGAGCTCCTGGAAATTGCCGAGCTTGGCGGAGACGGCGGGCTCGGTATCGGGGGCGACGAGGCGCGGGTCGCAACAGATCTGGCGGAGGCGGAGGAGCTGGGTGAGCGCGGCGAACTTGAGGCGGGCCTCGCTGGCGCCCGAGGCCTCCAAGTCGAAGAGCTCGCGCTCGGAGCGCTCCTGCGTCTCGCGGTAGAGACGCTCCTGCGCGGGCGTGAGCTCGCACCAGACGACGTGCTCCAGCTTGGCGGGCAACTCGGGGGCGACCGCCTGCTTGGTGCGACGCAGGATGTACGGGGCCGTCTGCGCGCGGAGCCGCTGATCGTACCAGGCGCGATCCTCGCCACGCAGGCCGGAGGGGACCTTTTGCAGGTAGCCGGGGAGGAGAAATTCGAAAAGGGAGCGGAGGTCGTCGAGCGAGTTTTCCAGCGGCGTGCCGGTGAGGAGGAAGCGCGCGCGGGAGTCGAGGGCGCGAAGGGCGGCGGCGTTTTGCGAGCGGCGGTTTTTGATGTGTTGGGCTTCGTCGGCGATGATGGTATCGAATTTTACCGCGACAAAGAGCGACTGATCGCGCGCGAGCGTGCCGTAGCTGGTGATGACGAGATCGTAGCCGGAGATATCGGACGCTGAGGCGAGCCGGCGATCGGCATGGTGGACGAAGACGCGGAGCTGCGGGGCGAAGCGCACGGCCTCGCGGCGCCAGTTTTCGAGGAGGGAGGCGGGGCAGACGACGAGCGAAGTGCGCGAGGGAGCGCCGGTGATGGCGGCGCGCGTATCGGCAGGCGCGGGGCGGCGGCTCTGCGAAAGGACACGGGCCTCGGGCGCGCGCTCGGCGAGCGCAGGCTGGGCATGGAGCGCGCTGAGGAGCGCGAGGGCTTGGAGGGTTTTGCCGAGGCCCATCTCGTCGGCGAGGATGCCGCCGAGCTGATGGCGGTAGAGGTGAAAGAGCCACGCGACGCCCAGACGCTGGTACGGGCGGAGGAGCGGATCGAGCGAAGGGGGGACGGGCGCGGGCTGGAGGGCGGTGAGATTGCGCACGGCGGAGCCGCGAGCTTTCCACGACTCGGGCGACTGGAAACCTGGCGAGAGCTCCTCGAGAATCTCCTGCGCCTCGGCGACGCGGGCGGCGGAGACACGCTGGGTGCGACGAGCGGCGACACCGGCGAGCGGATCGCCGGACAGGGCGCGCTGGGCGGTGGCGAGCTTTTGCAGCTTGAGCGGATCGAGGAGGAATACCTTGCCACCTGTTTCCAGGTAGCCGCGGTTGGTGGCGATGGCGCTGCGGATGGTGGCTTCGTCGGCCTGGCCGGCCTTGACGCCGAGAGAGACGGCGAAGCTATCGCCCGTCTCGTCGATGTCTGCGCCAATCTGGGCGGGGCGGATGTGCGCGGTGTTTTTCTCGAAATTATCGGTAAACTCCGCGTCGAAGGTCTCACGCAGGCGGCCGAGGTGCTGGCCGAGGAAATTGAGGACCTTGTGGCGATCGCGCAGCCACCACTTGCGATTGGAGGGCTCGAGGACGAAGCCGTTTTCCTTCACGAGGGCGGCGGCATCGGCGTAGCGCGGGTGCTCGCGCGAGGGAAGCGTGAGGGCGAGGAAGTGCTCGGAGCCGTCGACGGAGAGCGGTGCGGCAGCGGAGGGAGCGGGGGGACGCGGCCTGGGATTTGCCGGCGTCGTGAAGCCGAGATCGGCGGCCGATACGGCCGGGGTGACGGGCGCGAGGAGGGCGGCGTGGCGCCAGGCGGTGGTCTGATTATTCTCGACCCACACGGGCTGCTGGCCGAGGGCGGTGGCGAGCTCGCGGAGCTGGGCGCGCGAGAGCTGGATGAATTTTGGCGGGGTCGCCGTGCCGCACCAGCGCTGGAGCAGAGCGAGGGCGGGGAAGAGCCCAGGATCCGGCGCGCTCGAAAGATCGAGATCGACCCGGACAGGCACGGCATCGCGAAGGACGGCGGCGGAAAAATTGGGCGGCAGATGCAGGCGCAGCATGCGGATTTGTAAAAAGGCGGGGGTTCCGGGCCCGGGTCAAGGCACCCGGTGGTATGGGTGCAAATCCCCAAAAACACAGGAGGCGGCATGCAAAATGCAATCAGGTGGCGAGTTCCCTGTTTTGTGAATAACTTTTTCCCCCGATGTAAGTGGTAGGGAATCCGCCGGTAGCGAGGTGTAGCGCTTGTAAAAACCCGGCCTTGGAAAACTAGACCTGCACCCAGCACGTCACCTGCGGTCGTGAAGCCCGTTGTGAAAACTGTAAATCGTTCCTTGTCCAAGTCTGTTCGGCTGCTGGCCGCAGTGTTTGGTGTCGTTTTGTTTGGCCTCAGCGCTGCATCCGCGAGCGAGATGCGGTGGGCGACCCTCGAAGCGATTCACAAGCTGGAAAACCCGCGCAACCTCACGCGCCCTGGCCCGCACGGCGAACTCGGTGCTTACCAAATCCGACCTGCCACGTGGCGGATGCACACGAAGACGCCCTTCTATAAAGCCACCAATCGCGCCGAGTCCGACATCGTCGCGGTGCGGCACTATGAGTGGATCAAAGAAGGCCTGGTGCGCAATGGCCTGCGCGCGACGCCGTACAACATCGCACTCGCGTGGAATGGCGGGCTCAACGCGGCCATCTCCGGCAAAGCGCCGCGCGTCGCGCACGACTATGCCAATCGCGCATCGAATCTGGCGACGGAGTATCACGCTCGCGCGCGGATGGTGGCGCAGGCGGACTGAGGCGCAGCCAGCACGAACCAGACGAACCTTCCACAGAGGAGCGGGTGAACGCCCGCTCCTCTTTTTTATGGGGAGAACGGAAACCTCGGATTGCATTTCCGCGCCGGGGTACATGGACTACGCGGCGAACCCCCTGACCGCGCATGCCCCTTATCCCGTCTACGAAGACGCAGCCCAGTTATGATGTGATCGTTGTCGGTTCCGGCGCCGCTGGCGGCCAGACCGCCTATACCCTCGTGATGGAGGGCGCCAAGGTGCTCATGCTCGAGGCCGGGCGGAACTACGTCCCCGAGAAGGAGACGCCGATGTTTCAGATCAATTCGCAGGCGCCGCTGCGCGGCGCGCGGACGGATGACAAGTGGTTTGGCTTTTACGACGCGACGGTCGACGGGGGCTGGCAGGTGCCGGGCGAGCCGTACACGAGCGCCTCGAAGAAACCGGAGGAGCAATTCTGGTGGTGGCGCGCACGCATGCTCGGCGGCCGCACCAATCACTGGGGGCGCATCTCGCTCCGCAACGGGCAGTACGATTTCAAGCCCAAGAGCCGCGACGGACTGGGCTTCGACTGGCCGCTGGATTACAAGGACGTCGCGCCGTACTACGACAAGGTGGAGATGCTGATCGGCGTCTACGGCGATAATAACAATCTCGAAAACACCCCGGACTCCCCCGAGGGCTGCCTGCAGCCGCCGCCCGCGATGCGCGCGGGCGAGGCCTTTACCAAGGCGAAGGTGAAGGGGCTCAACATCCCCGTCATCCCGATCCACCGCGCGGTGCTTACGCGGAAGCAGGATGCGGAGGTACTGCCCAAGAAGATCCATCCCAATAATCCCCGAGCGCAGAAGCTCCTCGCGGACTCGATGCGCGCACGGCAGGCGTGCTTCTGGGCAACGCCATGCGGGCGCGGCTGCTCCATCCGCGCCAACTATCAGTCGACGACCGTCCATCTGCCGCCGGCGATGGCGAGCGGCAATCTGGACCTCGTCTCCGATGCGATGTGCCGGGAAGTCACGACCGATGCGAATGGCAAGGCGACGGGCGTCATCTACATCGACAAGACCACGGGCGAAGAACGCCACGTGAAGGCCAAGGTCGTGGTGCTCGCGGCGAGCTCGGCGGAGTCGGTGCGCATCATGCTCAATTCGAAGTCGGCGCGCTTCCCCAATGGCATCGCCAACTCGAGTGGGCTCGTCGGCAAGTATATCATGGATACGGTGGGCGCCTCGGTGAGCGGCCACATCCCAGCGCTGGAAAACATGCTGCCGCACAACGAGGATGGCGCCGGCGGCGGGCACACGTACGCTCCGTGGTGGCTCTACAAGGAGCAGCATGCCGGGAAGCTCAACTTCGCGCGCGGCTATCACATCGAGATCGGCGGCGGGCGCGGCATGCCGGGCATGGGCACGGCGGCCGGGCTGGAGTCGCTCACGGGCGGCAGCTATGGCCGGCAGTTCAAGGAGGATGCGCGGCGCTACTACGGGGCCTTCATGGGCTTTGCGGGTCGCGGCGACATGATCCCCAACGACAATACCTTCTGCGAACTGGATCCCACGGTGAAGGACAAGTGGGGCATCCCGGTGCTGCGCTTCCACTGGAAGTGGTCGGACCACGAGCTCAACCAGGCGAAGCACATGCAGGATACCTTCGCACAGATGATCGAGGCGATGGGCGGCAAGGTGCGCTCGCGGCTGGCCAAGGACGGTGCGGGCGCGATCGAGGCGGGCGGCAAGATCATCCACGAAGTCGGCGGCACGATCATGGGCGCCGATCCGAAGAAATCGGTCTGCAACCAGTGGTGCCAGACGTGGGATGTGAAGAATCTCTTCGTCACCGATGGCGGGCCCTTCTGCTCCAACGCCGACAAGAATCCCACGCTCACCATCATGGCCATCGCGTGGCGCGCGAGCGACTACATCCTCGATGAGATGAAGAAAGGAAATCTTTGATCATGACGCCCGAAACCTCCTCTCTCCCGCAGCCGATGGATCGGCGCGACGCGATCAAATGGATGCTGGCGGCAGCCGCCTCAGTCCCGCTCGCCGGCACGGCAGCGCGAGCCGCGGTGCCGGGTGGCCCGCCGGATCTACCCACCAAGGGCTACGGCACCGATCCCGATCTGCTCAAAATCTACAAGCCGGGCGACCTCTGGCCGCTGACGCTCGACGCCACGCAGCGGCAGACCGCGGCAGCGCTGTGCGACCTGATCATCCCGGCGGATGCCAAAGGGCCATCGGCCTCGTCGCTGCGGGTGCACGAGTTTATCGACGAGTGGATCAGCGCGCCGTATCCGGGGCATGGAGACGATCGCAAGACGATCGTCGAGGGCCTAGCGTGGCTCGATGCGGAGGCGGAGAAACGCTTCGGCAATAGCTTCGTGAATCTCGTGATCCGCCAGAAGACGGCGATCTGCGACGACATCTGCTACACGCCCAAGGCCAAGCCCGAGCACCGCAAGGCCGCGCAGTTCTTCAATCTGTACCGCAATCTCACGGCCGGCGGGTACTACTCGACGCCGGAGGGGATGAAAGACATCGGCTACGTCGGGAATATCGCGATGGAGACGTACGACGGGCCGCCGAAGGAAGTGCTGCAGAAGCTGGGGCTGGTGTGAGGGGCAGGGCGCGTGCAGCGGATGGAGTCGCGCCCGCAGTGATGCCCACATGCGACTCGTTTCTTCGGACAGTCTCGCGCCTGTGCTGCGCACTTATCTCCCGGAGATCACCACGTGCCTTTCCGCGCTCGTACCTGAAGGCGAGGTTCATCACGTCGGGCCGACGGCGCTCCCGGGAGCGCTCACCAAGGGGGATGTCGACGTCTTGCTGCGGGTCGATGCGGAGGATTTTCCTAGAGCGATCGATGCACTGCGGAAGCGTTTTGCCGTGATGCAGCCTCAGAACTGGACGGCGGTGTTTGCGAGTTTCGGCGATGAGACCACGTATCCGTTTCCGCTCGGCGTGCAGGTGGTAATAAAGGATTCGGAAGCGGATTTCTTGCTGTATCTGCACGACTACTTTACCGCGGATGCGGCGCATCTCGCGGCGTACAATCGCGTGAAGACCGAAGCGCTCACGCGCGGCTGCGACGACGACTACTGGCAGGCCAAGAATCGGTTCCTTTCGGAGATCTTGGAGCGTAGACCTCAACGCCCCGAGTGAGCCATTGCTGGCCTGGCCGGCAGATTTTTAGCGCCTCGTCCAGATGCGGAGGGAGGAGAGGAGGAAGTCTTCCAGCGCGGCCGACTCGTTGAGGTTTACGCGGAGGAGGCCGACGTCGTGCTCGAGTTTTTCGATGGCGGCGACGAGGGCGCGGCGCGTGGGTTCGTCGTCGGCGGTGAGGCGGGGGATCGCGAACGCGCGGGTGGCTTGCTCGATCTCGGCGAAGAGGCGGGCGCGGAGGCCGTTGGCGATGCCGGTCTCGATGGCGACCTGTTCGTCGTCGTCGAGGTCGGCGGGGAGCCTGGCCTTTTCGAGCTTCCAGACTTCGCCGGTGGCAAATTCCAGCACGGCGCTGAAGCGCGCGACGAGGCCGTACAGGGTGAAGACGTGGTCGGCGATGGCGTGCTTGTCGGCGCCGATGCCTTCGGCGAGGCGGCCGAGCCAGGTCTTGTAGTCCTCAATCCACGGCTGCCACCCGTCGGCGGCGACGGGTGCGGCGGCGGAGGGGAAGCGAAACATCAGGACGCGGCTGCGGATCGTGGGCAGCAGGGCGTAGGGGCGCGTGGTGAGGAGGAGCAGCGAGGTATTGGCGGGCGGCTCCTCGAGGGTTTTCAGGAAGACATTGGCCGCGGCGACGTTCATGCGGTCGACCTCGTAGAGGATCGCGACCTTGCGCGGCGCGACGGCGGGGGAGACCTGGATTTTGTTGATCAGCTCGCGCGTGGAATCGGCGGAGATCTGCCGCATCTTGCCGGCGGGGCGGAGCGAGAAGCTATCCGGGTGCTGCTCGGGCGGGAAGGTCGCGGGGACGCGCTTGCCGGGCTCGCCGTTGAGGAGGCGGTCGGCGATGCCATTGGCGACGGCGACGAGGGTGCCGAGGTCGTCGCCGTGGATGAGCAGGCTGTGCGAGAGACGCTGGCGCGCGATGGCCTGCTCGATCACGGCGATGGCGGGGGTGCCAACGAGGGTCGAGGGCCAGGGAGCGACGGCGGCGGACATCGGGATAAAATAGAAACGCGGCGGCTACTCACCGCCGCGTCGGAGTTACAATTATGCGTGGCGCGCTTACTTCAAGCGGGCCTGCACTTCGGCCCAGATCTTCTTTTCGACGGCGTCTTCGGGCTTGGTGCCGTCGACGACGATGAAGCGCTCGGGCATGCCTTTGGCGAGGACGAGGTAGCCTTCGCGGACCTTTTTGTAGAAGCCGATATTCTCGCGCTCCATGCGGTCGGGCAGATCGGAGGCGCGGGTCTTGAGGCGGGCGAGGCTGACCTCCTCGGGGACGTCGATGACGACGGTGAGATCGGGCATCACGTCGCCGACGGCGAAGCGATTGATCATGCTCACGGGGTCGGCGGCGAGATTGCGCGCGATGCCTTGGTAGACTGTAGAAGAGTCGAGGAAGCGATCACTCAGCACGATCGAGCCGCGGAGGAGCGCAGGGGCGATCACCTCGCGCACAAGCTGGGCGCGGGCGGCGGTGAACAGCAGGAGCTCGGTCTCGGCGCACATCTCGTCGCCCTTGGAATTGTGGACGATGATATTGCGGATCTGCTCACCGATCTCGGTGCCGCCGGGCTCGCGGACCGTGACGACGTCGCGGCTCGCTTTCTGGAAGTGCGCGGCAAGACGTGAGATCTGCGTGGACTTGCCGGAGCCTTCAGCGCCCTCGAAGGAGATGAGTCTACCGGTGGCTTTGGATTTCAGCGACATGGAATTGAGACTGTGATGTTTAGCGCCAGTTGGCGAGGAAGGTTTCGAGGGTCTCAAGGCTCGGGCTCTCGGCAGTGCGCACGTAGTGGCCGCTGGTGGAGACGCCCACGGTGAGACAGCCTTCGGGATCGAGACCGAGGAGCTGGCCGACGGAGAAGCCGGTGTTGAAGTGGTCGCCGGCGCCGGTGGTGATGAGGGGCTTTTCGCAGTACGGCCCGGGGACCCAGAAGGTGCCCTTGGGGGTGGCGCAGGCGGCGGACTCGCGAGGGTGGATCACGACCGTCTCGATGCCGAGCTTGCCGCGGATCTCCTGGGCCATCTTGCGGATGGAGGCTTCCTTCTCGTCGCCGGCGGCGAAGCCGAGGGCGGGGGCGACCTGCTGGGCTTCCTTGAGATTGAGGCCGAGGGTGACGCGGCCGAACTTGTTGAAGCGTACGATCGCATCGAGCGCGCCGCGGAGATCCTCGGTGGAGCGCTTTTCGGGGTCGGCGAGGTCGAAGAAGAAGATGCGCTCCGGCTTGGCGGGCAGGGTGGGTAGAACCTTGCTCGTGAGGGCGTCGAAGATCGCGGTCATGTTGGGGATCATCGTCCAGTTGACGAGTGAGACGAGGTCGGCCTCGGCGATCTCGGCGTGGAAGGAGGCCTGGCCCATCACCTCGCAGATGCGCTCGTAGGTGATATCGTCGAGGCAGCGCATCTGGCCGAGCATGATCTTGCCGTCCTCGCACTCGATGGCGGTGGTCTGGGCGGCGGCGCCCAGGGAGAAGGTGCGGGCCTTGGCCGCCATGCCTTGGAAGACGGGGTGAATGGCGGGGGCGCCGACCGCGCCGACGTACGTGACACGCGCGCCGGCGGCGAGAAGGGCGTTGGCCATGATAGGGCCATTGCCGCCGAGCTTATCCATGCGGGGAAAGAGCTCGATATTGGTGCTCTTGCCCGCCGCGGCGACGATGCGCTGGCCAAACTCGGTGAGCGTGCGGATCGCGGTGAAGTTTTCGCCTGCGCTCTGGCGTAGGCCCACAGGCGTCACGATGGTATCGACGAAGCCATCGAGGCCGACGATGGCGCTGCGGGAACCGATCTTGCCGCGGGCGGCCGCGAGTTGCTGGAGAGTGCGTTGGCGAAACATGGGGATATACTTGAGGGTGAACCTCCGAGCAAAAATCCATGGCGGCGCGGCGCAACCAGAATTGGCGCGGCGGACGTTTTCCGGGAACCAGCCGGCGGATGAGGCCCGCGCAAACGATGGTGAACAACTTCCCCTCAATTTCCGTTGAAGAGGCGGGGCAAACCGGCCAACTCTTCCGCGATTCTGCGGGGGCGGAGTCCGTCGCCGCGCGCATCATCGCACTTTCATGCAGTCTACCGATTCTCTCTTCCTGGCCGCCAATATCATCGAGATCTTCGAGATGTGCGGGCTCGTCGACAAGATCATCGTCATCGGCCTCGCCATCTCGAGCTTGGTGGCCTGGACGGTGATGTTTGGCAAATACTCCGAGCTCAAGAAACTGCGGCTGCTCAATCGCAGCTACGAGGCGCACCTGCGCGACCAGCGCACCTTGCTCGATCTGCCGGCCTCCTATCGCGAGCGGCGCGCGATCCCGTACGGCGATCTCTTCGCCGATGCGGTGGAGAGCTACGAGCGCGCGGCATCGATCGGCAACGACCGGGGCGAAAATAACGCCCGCGCGCGCCTCGAGCACGCGGAAAATGCGCTCCAGCGCGCGCTCGGTCGCCAGACGCTGCGCTACGAGTCGGGTATGATCTTTCTCGCTTCGATCGTATCCGGCGCGCCCTTCGTGGGGCTGCTGGGCACGGTGTGGGGTGTGATGGAGGCGTTTGCCTCCGTGGCCAAGCAGCAATCCGCCGGCATCGCGGCGCTGGCGCCCGGCGTCTCGGGCGCGATGCTTGCGACCATCGCCGGTCTCGTGGTGGCGATCCCTTCGGTGTTCGGCTACAATCTGCTGCTGGGCAAGACGAAGGAGATGACGACCGAGCTGGAAAACTACGCGAGCTCCCTCGCCGACCGGATCGAGCTGGAAGCGCCGGCTAACACCAACAACTGAGCCGCTCGCACCGCCATGGCCCGCAATTTCCGCCGTCACCGCGCCGCACATCCGATCGCGGAGCTGAATGTGACCAACCTGATCGCCCTCGGATTCATGCTGCTGATCATCTTCATGATCGCGACGCCGCTCATCCAGAATGAGCAGACGATGAATGTGAACCTGCCGACGACGACGGCGATCCAGCAGACCAAGGCCGATTCCCAAGACAAATTCGAGGTGGTCGGGGTGGATCGGAGCGGGCGTTTCTTCGTGGGGGAAAATGGGCAGGTCGTGCCGCTGGCCGAGCTGCAGGGCCGCCTTCGCGTTTTCGCAGGCATGGAGAAGCCGCCGGTCGTGCGCATCCGAGGTGATAAAGACATCCAGTACGAAAAAGTGATGCAGCTCACCGCCGAAGTGATGAAGGCAGGCCTCTCTCGCGTGACTTTCGACGCGCTTCGCGAGGACTGAGATTTCCGCGATGTCTGCTATCGCTCCCAGCGCATGGATCAAATCGGCCGCCCTTCACGGCGCGATCGTGGTCATCATGCTGGTCATCGCTTATTCCGCAGCCACCGAGAAAGCGCCTAAGATCATCGAGCTCGTCGCCGGTCCCGGCGACGACTTTGGCGCCAGGGAGGCGCCAGCCGAGGGCACGGCTGCGGGGATTGATCTCAGCAGCATTCCCAAACCGGGCCCGGTAACCCCGCCGGCTCCGACGCCCGTGGTCGCACCTACGCCGACGACGCCGCGGGTGGAGCCTAAGAAGGACATTGCGCCCCCCGTGCCTACGAAAAAAGAGGAGCCGATCCCTGACTTTGCCAAAAAGATCAAACAGCAGACCAACGCCGCCAAGCAGAAGGCGATGCGCGAAGTGGCCAAGGAGCGAAAGAAGGAGGAGGAGCTGCGCAAGAAGCGGGAGGCGGAGCAGAAAAAGAAAGAGGCGCAGATGTCCAAGGCTGAGTTCGACAAGATGAACGCCAATAAAAAGGTGGCTTCTGTGACGACCAAGCCCGGGCCGACACCCTTTAAAAAACTCGATCCCAAGGGGATTACCGGTGGCGTCGCGGGCGGCTCCTCCGCGAGCAAAGCCGGCGCCGGTGGCAAGGCGCTCGTGCGCGAAGATGGCGCGGTGATGGACCTCTATTTTTCCGAGCTGGTGAACAAGCTCCGCCGCGCGTACCTGGAGCAAAAGCCGCCCGGGCTCAACGACTCGCTCAAGGTCACGGTGGAGTTTCGCAGCAATGCGAACGGCACCCTCACCGGCGTAAAGGTGGAGCAGGGCTCTGGCTCGGCGGAGTTTGATCGGGCGGTGCTGGCAGCATTTCGCGAGGTGCGGATGCCGGCGCGACCTGATGGGAAGTCGGAGACGATCACGTTTACCTTCACGATGAAGGAAGATTGAGCGGGATGGGAGGGGTGGGAGGAGCGAAAGATTTTCGCAGGTTACGAAAAAAACTCCTTGCATCCGGCGGCGAAACGCGAATTTTCCACCCCTCGCTTCGGCGTATGGGCTCTTAGCTCAGTTGGTAGAGCGCCTCAATGGCATTGAGGAGGTCAGCGGTTCGAACCCGCTAGGGTCCACCAATTTCCCCGGTCCACAAGACCGGGGTTTTTGCTTTTTGGGGGTGTAACTGCCGGAGCGCCAGTCGCTTGGGCCGGGGAGATACTACACGCGGGGCTCGGCCGCGGACATGCCGGACCATCTCCCGCGAGCACTCCCTAGCGGCGGAGCAGGGGCGGATCTTCCGGGTGGGGCTCGAGATGATAAAGCCGTGCCAGGTATGCGCGCCAGTGGGCGTCCTCCGCGTCGCGACGGCGTACAGCGCGCAACTCGAGCTCCCCCGCCACGAAGATAAAGAGGAACAGCACGGCAAAGAGGTAGCCTTCGAAATAGAGGGCTACCACGATGGCCGTGCCGGCGAGGATTTTGCCCACCGTGGCCGCGAGGTGGGTGGCGCGCAAGTAAGGCAGGGCTGTAGCAAGCAGGGCACGGAGGATGCGCCCGCCATCCATGGGAAATGCCGGCAGAAGATTGAAGACGCCCATCGCAAGATTCCACGTGAGCAGCAACTGGGCAAAGCCTGTCGCTGACATGGCGTATGAGCTCAGCAGTGGATCCCAGTCGGGCGGCAGCCCCGCGACGACATAGAGCGCGCCAGCGATTGCGAAATTGACCGCCGGCCCGGCGAGCGTGATCAGCAGCTCCCGCACCGGCTGGCGGGGGATCGACTCAAACTCGGCCATGCCCCCGATCGGCATCAACAGGATGCGGCGCACGCCGATGCCAAAGCCCATCGCCGCGAAGGAGTGGCCAAATTCGTGCAGCAGTACGCAGGTAAACATCGCGATCACGATCGCGACGTTGATCAAGGCAGATTCCCACGCTGCATTTTCCGCCACCCCGAGCAGCCAGCCTTCGTAGCCCGCGTACGCCAGTAACAGGAAGAAGGTGGAGTGGATGGCGAGCCGGATGCCGCCCACGCGACCGAGCGGGAGAGACCAGGAGAGGATGGAGGAGAGGCGTGAGATGCACCCAGTGAATGTGGAAACGCTCCGGGGTCAAAGACGGGAGGGCGGAAAACCGCAGAGGATGCGGGCTTCACTTTCTCCGGTGGTTTCCCTTTCACTAGGAGCGATGTCCGATACCGCCGCCAAGTCCCCCACCATCCTCGTGATCGATGACGATGCCGAGATCCGCTACTCCCTGTCGCGCGTGCTTTCATCGCGCGGCTATGCGCTCGTGGAGGCGGCGAGCGGCGAGCAAGGGGTGGCGATGGTGAAGAAAGGGCCGCTGCCCGACCTCATCTTTCTCGATGTGCGCATGGGCGGCATGAGCGGTATCGAGGCGCTCCAGCACATTCGCTCGGTCAATCCCAAGCAACTCGTGGTGTTGATGACGGCCTTTGGCACCGCGCAAACGGCCATCGAGGCGATGAAATACGGCGCCTTTGACTATGTAATGAAGCCCTTCGACCCGGCGAAGGTGCTCGCGCTCGCCCAAAACGCGCTCAAGGCGCACGCCGACATGCGGGCCGTGAGTGACTACAAACCCACGATCAATGCCGACGACTATCGCGAGGGCATCGTGGGCAGCTCGCCGGTGATGCAGGATGTCTTCAAGATCATCGGCCAGGTGACCGCCAGCGATGTGACGGTGATGATCACGGGCGAGAGCGGCACGGGTAAGGAACTCGTCGCTCGCTCGATCTGGAAGCACAGCCATCGCTCCTCCAAGAATTTCATCGCGGTCAACTGCGCCGCCATCCCGGATAACCTGATCGAGAGCGAGCTCTTCGGCCACGAGAAAGGCTCCTTCACGGGTGCGACGGGCCAGCGCATCGGAAAATTCGAGCTGTGCGACGGCGGCTCGATTTTCCTCGACGAGATTGGGGACATGGCGCTCGCCACGCAGACCAAGATCCTGCGCGTGCTCCAGCAGGGCGAGATTCAGCGCGTCGGCGGGGCCGAGACGATCAAGGTCGATGTGCGCATCATCGGCGCGACCAACAAGGACCTCGAGGCCATGGTGAAGGCCAAGACCTTCCGCGAAGACCTCTACTACCGGCTGAACGTCGTCCGCATCAAGATTCCGCCGCTGCGGGAACGCGCTGAGGATATCCCGCAGATCGTGGACTTCAGCCTCCAGACGCTGGTGAAGCAAAAGAAGACGCGCGTCTCCAAGGTCTCGCCCGAAGCGATGGCTGTGCTCGTCCGCCACCGCTGGCCGGGCAACGTGCGCGAGCTGGAGAATGTCATCTACCGCAGCGCCGTCATCGCACAGGGCGACGCGATCCTGGTGAAGGATCTTCCGGCTGAGATCCGCGAAGAGAGCGGCCTGGCCGCAGGCATCACCGTGGCGCCCTTCATCGCCGCAGCCCCGGGCTCTACGCCGCCTTTCGAGAGCTCGCCGGCGGCGGCCGCTTCGCCGGCGGTGGTGGCCGAGCCGGCTGGATCGGAGAAGCCCACGCTGGCCCAGGCGCTCGATATCGTCTTTGCAGAGCTGAGCGGCGACGAGCCGCTGCTTCCTCGTCTCGAGCGTGAGCTGATCGCCCGAGCTCTTGCCGCCGAGGATGGCGATGAGGCAAAGGCCGCGAAACGTCTCGGTCTCACCAAGGCTGCTCTGGCGAAGCGGGCCAAAGAGGGCTGATTTTCAGCCTTTTTCAGGCCCGCAGTGCGGTCTCCTGTCGACGCGGGGCGGCTGCCACGTTCTCCTGTTGTACGCGTCGAGTTTACCTCTCACCCCTTATGAAAAAATCCCTCATGTTTGCGCTGGCCGCGTTTGCCGCCGGCTTGGTCCAGGCTGCTCCGCCGCTCAAGGCGCTGATGGTGACGGGCGGCTGCTGTCACGACTACGAGAAGCAGAAGACGATCATTTCCGAGGGCATCTCGGCGCGCGCCAATGTCACGTGGACGATCGTCCACGAGGGCGGCGATACGCGCACCCACAAAGTCAGCATCTACGACAATCCCGATTGGGCCAAGGGCTACGACGTCGTGGTGCACAATGAGTGCTTCGGCCACGTCGACGACGCCGCGTTTGTCGAGCGTATCGCTGCGCCCCACAAGGCCGGCGTGCCGGCGGTGATGCTGCACTGCGCCAATCATAGCTATCGCAATGCGCCCACCGATGAGTGGCGCAAGGTCATCGGCATCAAATCCACGAGCCACGAGAAGCGCCGCGATCTCGTGATCAAGTCGCTCGGGACCAAGCATCCGGTGATGACGGGCTTCCCCGAGGTATGGAATGTGCCGCAGGATGAGCTCTACAAGAACGAGATCGTCTGGGACAACGTGGTGCCTCTGGCCAAGGGCTACGGCGAGGAGACCAAGAAAGACCACACCGTCATCTGGCTGAATACCTACGGCAAAGGCCGCACCTTCACGACCACGCTTGGGCATGGCAACTCCACGATGGAGTCTACCATCTATCTCAACCTGATCACGCGTGGTCTGCTCTGGGCGACCGACAAGTTGCAGGCCGATGGCTCGCCCGCCAAGGGTTACGGGCCGGGCGGCAAGTAAGTTGGGCTTGTAGCGAATCGGATGCAAAACGGCCGCAATCGCGCGGCCGTTTTCTTTTTTAATGGCAGTCCCCCCGTGCACCGTTAGCCGTGTACGCGCACATGGCGGTGACCTTCTATCTCGCATCCGGCAACGCGCACAAAGTCGCTGAACTGCAGGCGCTCGCCCGAGCTTCCGGCTCCTTGGTCACAATCGAGTCGGCCAAAGCCGTGGGCGGGATGCCCGCGGTGCAGGAGGATACGGGCACCTTCGTCGGCAATGCGCGGAAGAAGGCGCAGGCGCTCCTTCCGCTGCTCCCCGAGGGGGCTTGGGCGTTGGCCGATGACAGCGGCGTCTGCGTGGATGCGCTCGGTGGCGAGCCCGGCGTGGAATCGGCCTACTACGCCGGGCCGCAGGGCGACGCCGCCGCGAATCTCAAAAAGCTGGCGCAGGCGATGAGCGACGTGCCGGAGAACAAGCGCAGCGCGCGGTTCTACTGCGTGCTCGTGGCGATCGGACCCAAAGGCGGAGCTGTGCAGGAGAAGGTGTTTGAAGGGGCCTGCGAGGGCAAGTTGCTCTACACTCCGCGCGGCGGCGCGGGCTTTGGCTACGATCCGCTGTTTGTGCCTTCGGGTTACACGCAGAGCTACGCGGAGCTGGGCGACGAGGAAAAGAACAAGATCAGCCACCGCGCGCGGGCATGGGCAAACGCGGCGCAATGGGTGCGGGGATTGAAGTAGGGTGGGTTTTAGAGCGCCCGAAGAAGTCCCGGAAGTGGGCCACGGATAACGCGGCTGGAGCGGCAAAAAGGACTGCATCCGGCGGCAGCCTATCCGCCGCAGCTGGGTGATCTGCGGGGCGCTCCTTGCCTTACGTTGAGCACACACACAAAAGGGCGGGCCTTGCGACCCGCCCTTTGGGCGATGAGAGGTTCTTCGTGAGCGACCGCCTCACTTCGCCATCGTGTGCGCAGGCTGCGGGGCGAGGCTTTCCTCGCGCTCGATCTGCTCCACGGACTTTGGCGAGAGGTACTTGGTGAAGCGCTCCATGTAGAGGTAGAAGACCGGCGTGATATAAAGCGTGAGCATCTGCGACACGATCAGGCCGCCGCAGACGGCGAGGCCGAGCGTGCGGCGCGCCTCGGCGCCGGCGCCGTGGCCGAGCGCGATCGGGAGGGTGCCGGCGAGGGCGGCGAGCGTCGTCATCATGATCGGGCGGAAGCGGATGAGGCATGCCTCGTAGATCGCCTCCTCGGCATTCTTGCCGTGCACGCGGCGTGCTTCGAGCGCGAAGTCGATCATCATGATGGCGTTTTTCTTTACGATGCCGATGAGCATGATGAGGCCGACGTAGCCGTAGATGTTCAACTCCTCGCGGAAAGCGATGAGCGTGATCAAAGCGCCGAAGGTCGCCGAGGGCAGGCCGGAGAGAATCGTCAGCGGGTGGACGAAGTCCTCGTAGAGGATGCCGAGCACGAGGTAGATGACGAGGACGGCGATGAGGAGCATCCAGCCCAGGCCTTGCAGCGAGCTCGTGTAGGCGGCGGCGGTGCCTTGGAAGGCGGCGCTCACCGTGGGCGGCAGCTCAGTGGCGGCGATCGCGGCGATGGCCTCGGTGGCCTGGCTCAGCGAGACGCCGGGAGCGAGATTGAAGGAGAGCGTGACGGCGGGCACCTGGCCCATGTGCGCGACGCTCAGCGGGCCGACGGTCTGCTTCACCTTGGCGACAGATTCGAGCGGGATGAGCTTGCCCTCGCGATTGCGGAGGTAGAGCAGGCCGAGCGAACTCGGGTCGCGCTGGTACTTTTTCTCCAGCTCCATGATCACGAAGTACTGGTTGGTGGGCGTGTAGATCGTCGATACCTGGCGCGAGCCGTAGGCGCTATACAGGGTATCCTCGACGAGTTGCGCGCTGAGGCCCAGAGAGGAGGCTTTGTCGCGATCGATCTCGATAATGAGCTGAGGACTCGAGATGAGCAGATCGGTGTTGAGATCGATGATTCCAGGCACCCCGCGGAGCTTGTCCATCATCGCCGGCGCTACGCGGTAGAGCTCCTGAAGATCGGAGCCGTAAAGGGTATACTGATACACCGAGGCAGAGCCGCGGCCGCCGATGCGGATGCCGGGCGGCACCTGCACCGCGACGCGCACGCCGGGGATGCCGGCGAGCGCGGCACGGATCTGGGGGGCGATCTCCATGGCCGACGGGCGCTCGGAGCGAGGCTTGAGCGTGGCGAAGATGCGGCCGGTATTGGCCGAGCCGGAGCTGCGGGAGGAGGCACCGATGTAGGAGGAAAAATTCGCGACGTGAGGGTTCTGAGCGATGATGTCGCCGACCTGCTGGTTGTAGCGCACCATGGCATCGAAGGAGGTATCCTGGGCCGCTTCCGTATTGATCATGATGCGGCCGGTATCCTCCGTAGGGATGAAGCCCTTGGGGATGAGGATGAGCAGCCACACGGTGAGGCCGAGGGTGGCGACCGCGGAGAGCATCACGGTGCGCTTCCAGCGAAGGGAGATCTTGAGCGTCCACTCGTAGAGGCCGAGCGCCTTGTTGAACATGCTTTCCGTCGCCCGGTAGAAAGCGCCGTGCTGCTGGTTCGGATTGTGCGGCTTTAGGAAGCGGCTGCACATCATGGGCGTCAGCGTGAGCGAGACGAAGCCCGAGACGATGATGGCGGCGCTGATCGAGACCGCGAACTCGTGGAGGAGGCGGCCGAGGATGCCGCCCATGAAGAGCACGGGGATGAAGACCGCCACGAGGGAAAACGTCATCGAAAGAATCGTGAAGCCGATCTCCTTCGACCCCTTGAAGGCGGCCGCCATGGGCGACTCGCCCTTTTCGATGTAGCGCACGATATTCTCGAGCATCACGATGGCGTCGTCGACGACGAAGCCCACGGCCAGCGTGAGCGCGAGCAGCGAGATGTTGTTCACGCTGAAATTGCAGAAGTACATCACGGCAAACGTGCCGATGACCGCGATGGGGATCGCGATGCTGGCGATCACCGTGGCGGAGATGGTGCGGAGGAAGAGGAAGATCACCAGCACCACAAGCGCGACGGCGAGCACGAGGGTGAATTTCACATCGGCCACGGATTCGCGGATGGCCAGCGAGCGGTCGCTGTAAATATCGAGGCTGATCGAGGCAGGGAGCTGCGCGCGGAAGGAAGGGAGCAGATCCTTGATGGCATCGACGACCTTGATCGTGTTGGTGCCCGGCTGGCGCTGCACGAAGAGCAATACCGAGCGATTGATGGCGGATTCGCCGAGGCTGTTCTCATCCTCGGCGATCTCGCTATTGTAAAACCAGCTCGCGGCCTTGTCGTTTTCGACGCTGTCCTCGACGGTCGAGATATCGCCGAGGCGCACGGCGGCCCCGTTGCGATAGGAGACGATGACCTTGCGGAAACCCTCCGCGCTCTTGAGCTGGCCGGTGGCGATGAGCGTCGTCGATTTCTCCGCGCCGTCGATGGTGCCCGCGGGAAGATTGGTGTTGTTGCTGTCGAGCGCAGCGCGCACCTCATCGATGCCGATGCCGCGGGCGGCAAGCGCCTTGGGATCGAGGCGCACGCGCACGGCGTACTTTTGCGAGCCCATCACCTGCACCTGGGAGACGCCGTCCACGGTGGAGATGCGCTGGGCGAGCATCGTCTCGGCCCATTCGTTTACCTCGGAGAGGGGGAGGGTGGCGGAGCTGAGGGCGAGGAGCATCACCGGGTCGTCGGCGGGATTGCTCTTTCGGAACGAGGGGGGATTGGGCATGTCGCGCGGCAGGCGACGCTGCACGGCGGCGATGGCCGATTGCACATCCTGGGCCGCGCCATCGACGTCACGATCCAGATTGAACTGCATCGTGATCGACGTGCTGCCCAGCGTGCTCGTCGACGTCATCGAATCGATGCCCGCGATGCTGGAGAACTGCTGCTCGAGCGGCGTCGCGACGGCGGAGGCCATCGTCTCGGGGCTCGCTCCAGGGAGGTTCGCGGAGACGCTGATCGTGGGAAAGTCGACGTTGGGGAGATCGCTGACGGGCAGCTTCTCGTACGCCATCCAGCCGAAGAGGGTGATGGCAGCCGTGACGAGCACGGTCATCACCGGCCGGCGAATGAAGGGTTCCGGGATATTCATGGCTCGTCTGGTTTAGCTCTTAATCTCTTCCTTGCTGGCTTTCTTCTTTTCCTTGGCGCCCTTGGCACCGCCGGCAGTCGCGGGGCCCGCGCTGGCGGTGGGGGTCTTGATCTCCACGGGGCGACCGGCGATGACGCGCAGCTGCCCGTCGATGACGACAGTCTCACCCTCTTTCAGACCCTTGGTGATGACAGCGAGGCCTTCATAGAGACGCTCGACGGTCACGGGTCGCAACTCGGCTGTCCGCTCCGGCGTGACGACGAAGACGTGCTGACCTGTCTGCGAATTCTGGATCGCGGAGGCGGCGACGGTCGTTACCTCCGGGTCGGCGAGGGTGACGCCGACGCTGGCGAACTGCCCTGGCCAGAGTAGCTGCTGGTCGTTTTTGAAGATGGCTTTGAGCCGGATGGTGCCCGTCGACGAATCGACGACGTTGTCGACGAACGTGAGTTCGCCGAAGACGGGCTTCTCATCGCTGCCGGGAGGCGTGACCTTGACGGCGAGCGTGCGATCGGCGCGATAGCGATTGATAGCCGCGAGGTATTGCTGCGGCACGCCGAAGGTGACGTAGATCGGGCTGACCAGGTTGATCGTCACGAGCGCGCCGGTGTCGTTGGCGCGGACGATATCGCCCTCATCGACGCTGAGATTGCCGGTGCGGCCCGAGAAAGGCGCACGGATGACGGCAAACTCGAGCTGGAGCCGGGCATTGCTTACGCGCGATTCGGCGGCGAGGACCTCCGCTTCGGCAGAGGCGGCATCGTCCTGGATTTTCTGAAACTGCTCCTTGGAGATCATCTGATCCTTGGAGAGCGCCTGATAGCGAGTGACCTGGGCCTTGGCGGCCGAGAGCTGGACCTTGGCCTTTTGCAGGTCGGCCTGCGCGGAGGCGAGCGCGCCCCGAAAGGGGCGGGGATCGATCTCAAAGAGCACGTCGCCCTCCTTTACGTCCTGACCTTCCTTGAAAGCGATCTTTTGGAGAATACCGGTGACCTGTGCCCGCACGGTGGTCTGCCGCACTGCCTCGACCGCGCCGATGGCCTCGATCACGAGCGGCACCTTCTGCCGTTGCACCTGACCCACGAGCACAGGCGCCGCGCCTCCGCCCTTCTTACCGGAGGCTTTGGGCGCATCGGCCTTTTGCTGGCCACAACCGGCGAGCGCGAGGCCCGCGACTACAAAGAGAGAAGAAACCAACGTCCGGCGTCGAAGAGAGTAGGTCATGAAAGAGTTACGAATTTCTCGAAAACGGGTAAGGGCGCCCAGTGGGTACTAAGGAACATCGATTTGGGCAACCCCGCCGCCATTTGTCAAAGGTGTCGAGCCTGACGGGTGGGTCGGGAAAAAGATTTGCGGAAGGCGATAGGGATTGCGCGTAGCGGCCGGGAATTTTGTGTTCCGGGTCTCCCAGCTGCGATGATCTTGATATTCCGGCGCCGCTTGCGCGCGCTCTGTTGCGCGTTTCTGACCCTATGGTCCCTTTCGGCTGCTCAAAAGGAGCCGTTGCCGGCCGTGGATGACAAATGGAAGCACTACCAATCGGCTAATTTCGAGCTGTACTCCCACGACTCGGAGCAACCCTCGCGCCAGTTGCTGCACGATCTCGAAACGCTGCGTGCGATCTTTATCGAGCGTTTCAAGCTTCCGGAGAGGGCGCGGGTGGAGGTGACGGTGTTTCTTTTCCGTACGGTCGACGAATTCAATGCGTACGGCTCCGATAAATGGTCGGCCGGCCACCAGTTTCGCGGGGTGTACCTGGAGGGCAAGGACCGCGCCACCATCTCGGTGGCCCCATCGGACGATGCGGACCGGGCGCGGCGGCTGATTTTTCACGAGTATGTCCATCATCTCTTTCGTGCGGTCCAGCAGGATCCTCCGGTGTGGTTTAACGAAGGGATGGCGGAATTGCTTGCCGGAATCCAACCGTCGGGCGACATGGTCGAGATCGGCCATCCGCAGGTGGGGCGCCTGGTGACGCTCACTCGCGAGAAATTGTTGCCGCTCGAGGAGTTGTTTGCCGTCGAATACGATTCGCCCGTCTACCGGTCCAACGATCATACCGGCGTATTTTACGCCCAATCGTGGGCGCTGCTGCACTATCTGCAATTTGGCCAGTCGGATATCCCCAAGGCGGCGGTGGCGAAGTTTATAGATGTGGTCGGTGATCGAGCGACCTTGGCCCAAGTCGATTTACGCAGCTTTTTCCGCGCCTGTTTCAAAATGGATTATCCGGAGATGCAGCGACGGCTCGAGCGCTATGTGGAGAGTGGGTCGTATCGCTACGGCCGGGAAAAGGCGCCGAAGATCGCGCCACCGAAATCGTATGCGATGCGCGCATTGCCGCGCGACGAAATCCGGCTGCGACTGGCGGAACTGGCCCTGCGGATGAATGGCTCGGCGGTGGGTAAATTTCTCCTGCTCGACGCGGCGGCGAAGCCCAAACCGGCGCCACGTATTTTCGAGGTTTTGGGTGTTCATGCTCTGGCGGAGGGGGACGAGGCGCAGGCTAAAGAGCGTTGGGAGCAGGCGCTCGCGGGCGGGTCGTCCAATAGCGCGATCTTTCGCGAATTGGGCGTCCTGGAGAGCAATCCGTGGCTGCGCGACTTTGAGTATGACTATCGGCTGCCGCGCGAACCTGCGGAGCGGTTGCGCGCCCTTCTGCACCGATCCATCGCGGCCGAGCCTGAGCAGACAGCGGCGTACGAACTGCTGGCATGGGTGGAGGCGTGTGCGGAGGCGCCGGTGGTGCCCAATATCGCCCTGGTCCAGACTCGCTTTGGCAAGCTGAAGAACCGGGCTCGCACATTGGTGGCGCTTGCACTTGTGCGGGTACGTGCCGGTTTGCTCGTGGAGGGGAAAGATACCCTCGCATCACTGCCCAAGCTCGAATGGGACGAGTGGGCGGCCAAGGTTGGCGAGATTGTGCTGGCGAAGATCGAGGGCCGATTGCCGCAGCCGATCAAGCCGCCCGCGAGCGCTCGCAACATCGCGGTCGAGCTCTCCACCAAGCTGGCCGACGACGACGACTCTCTACTAAAAGTGCCCTCCATCGATCTCACCGACCTCATCGGCAAACCTCCGAAAAAGAAATGAAACACCTGCGGTTTGTCGGTTTGCTGGCAGGAAGTCTTCTTGCCGGGTTGAGCGGTGTCTCGCACGCAGCGGAAAAGCCGAAGGAGTCGGCCGTGCAGATGATTCCGTTTGAAGTGAGCGCCGAGAGCGTCGAGTTCAAGGGCTGGCGCAAGGCCAGCTCCGATCATTTCACGGTCTATTCCGACGCGAAGCCGGCAGAGATCGATACGGTGCTGCGCCGCTTCGAGATGTTGCACACGATGGCACAGCAGTATTTTCGCCGACGCCCGATCCGGCGCGCGCCGATGATCTTTGTGCTGCCGACGAGCGGCTCGGATTGGCGAAAGGTGGAGAGCAAGAGCAGCGTGTTGTGGAATGTCGCGATCTCGGACCCGGCACACACCTTGGTCGACCTCGTGGTCACTCACTACAACTGGCAAGAGAGCATGATGTCGGTCTTTGCCGAGCTGGGCCGGGCGGAGATGCGCTGGCTGAATCTGCCGGAGCCGCTCTGGTTTCAGCGTGGCATGATGGGGTTTTTCGCCGCAGCCCGGCTTCAGGGCGACGAAGTCTCGCTCGGCTATCTCAGTTACAAGGTAGGACATCTCCAAGCGGGCTTTTTACCGTGGGATAAGGTATTTCGAGTGGGGTTTAAGTCGCCCGAATATATCCGGGGCGAGAATATCGGAAAGTTGGACGGGCAGTGCTCGGTCTTCTTGCAATACATGCTGACGAATCCGGAGCCGGTGTGGCTGGATCGCATGATGGAGTGGCTCTCGATCACCGAATCCGACACCGAGCTGCTGGAGCAGGAGTTTAAGCGGATCTTCGGCCAGGATTGGAAAACATGGGAGGCGACTACCAATGCCTACCTGCGCGGTGGCGGAAAGTATAAGGTCTCCGGGCTGCGGTTTCCGACCGGCGCGACCGAGATCAACCCCATCCACGGCAGTCCACCCGTGCGTGAGATGCGCGAATTGTTCGTGCTGGTACAGATACTCAATCAGCATATCCCTGCGAGCACCGAGGCGCTTGAAAAGCTGCTCGCTAGCGGGCTAAAGTCCGAATCGCTGCGCGAGCTGCTCGTCGAGGCTTGCATATCTCGAAATCGCCCTGATGCCGCGCTAGTCGAGTTGCGCAAGCTGATCGACGCTGGCAGCCAGAGCGCCGAGGTCTACGCCCTGGCGGCCGATATCGTTTTTAAGCGCCAGGTGCCCAAGATCACGCTGGAAAGCCGTATCACCGCTGATGTGAGAGAGGCCCGCGCCTGGGCTGCCCGGGCGGTGGAGCTCGAACCGCGGCATGTCGGCGCCAATGGGCTTTCGGCTTGGATGGAGGCTCTGGGTTCGGAGGTGAAACCAGCTCAGCTGGAAGCGGTAAAGCAAGCCTATTGGAGGCTTCATGGCGCCACCTCTACGACGGAAGTGAGTGCGGCGCTGGCGGTGACCGCCTATCGGGCAGGAGACTTGGCTTTGGCGCGGCAGGTAAGTCAGAAGCTGGCAACCTCCGTGTATTCCCACCGGGAGTCGCGGGCGATCGCCAACGCTGTCTTGGAGGCGCTGGGCAATCCCTGAGCTAAACGGCGGGGGGTGATTTTGACGGGATCTGAGGCCCCCGGTCATACCTGAAACTTGTCCTTGCTTGCGGGGGCCTTGGGGATTTCCCTCAAAAGCTATTTTTCCTCCGATGAAAGTCCTCGTAGCCGATAAGATCTCACCCAAGGGAGTAGCCTATCTGCGCCAGCAGCCAGGCTTTGAAGTGATCGAGGCTTACGGCTCTTCTCCGGAGAAGGTCCTCGAGTTGGTCAAGGATGTGCACGCCATCGCGGTGCGCTCGGAGACCAAGATCACGGCCGCGGTCTTTGCCGCCGCCCCGCTCCTCAAGGTCGTCGGCCGCGCCGGCGTGGGTATCGACAATGTCGATGTCGAGGCCGCTACCAATCACGGCGTCGTCGTGATGAATACTCCGGCGGGCAATACCATCGCCACCGCGGAGTTGACTTTCACCCACATCCTCTGCGGCGCGCGCCCCGTGCCCCAGGCCGCCGCTTCGATGAAGAAGGGCGAGTGGGACCGTAAGAGCTTCTCGGGTATCGAACTCTTCAAGAAGACCCTCGGCGTCGTCGGCCTCGGCCGTATCGGCGGCGAGGTGGCCAAGCGCGCCCAGGCTTTCGGCATGCGCGTGCTGGCGTACGATCCCTATCTCGCGCCCAGTCGCGCCAAGGCCATGCAGGTCGAGGGCGTCACGCTCGATGAGCTCATCAAGCAGTCGGACTACATCACGGTCCACATGCCGCTCACCGACGACACGAAGTACATGATCGACGAGGCGGCCTTCGAGAAGTGCAAGAAGGGTCTACGCATCTTCAACTGCGCTCGCGGCGGCATCATCAAGGAGAGCGCCCTCATCGCCGCCCTCAAGAGCGGCAAGGTCGCCGCGGCTGGTCTCGATGTCTTCGAGGACGAACCTCTCGCCAAGGATAGCGAGCTGCGCAGCCTGCCCAATGTCGTCCTCACCCCCCACCTCGGCGCTTCGACGGCCGAGGCTCAGGAGTCGGTCGGTATCGAGGTCGCCGAGCAGATCGCCGACGTGCTCAACGGCGGTGTGATCCGCAACGCCGTCAACGTCCCCTCGATCGACGCCCAGACCATGAAGGTCCTCGGGCCGTACCTCGATCTCGGCACCAAGCTCGGCACGCTCGTGCAGCAGGTCGCGCCCGCGCAGATCGCGCAGCTTCGCATCACCTATTTCGGCAAGCTCGTCGACGTCGACGCCAACGCCGTCACCCGCTCCATCGAGCGCGGCTACCTCCGCAAGATCAGCGGTGATGAGGTCAACTTCGTCAACGCCCCTGTCCTCATCGAGCGGCTCGGCATCCGCGCTGAGGTCATCAAGTCGACCGACAATTCCGGCTACAGCGAGCTCATCCAAGTCGAGGCCATCGCTCCGGACGGCGCGGTCTACTCCGCCGCCGGCACGCTCACCGGCAAGGGCAATCAGCCCCGCATCGTCAGCATCAACGGCCGCGAGGTCGAAGTGCTCGCCGACGGCAAGCTGCTCGTCCTCGAAAACGTCGACCAGCCCGGCATGGTCGGCGAGGTCGGCACCATCCTCGGCAAGGACAAGGTCAACATCGCTGACATGTCCCTCAGCCGTCTCGCGCCCGGCGGCACCGCCTACATGGTGGTGCGCGTCGATACCGAGCCGAGCGAGAGCGCCCGAAAGATCATCAAGAGCCATCCAGCGATCAAGATGGCGAAGTTCGTGCAGTTGTAAGCACGCGCCCTGCGGATGCTCACCCCGATCCTCATCGCGCTCGTCGTCGGATACCTGCTCGGCTCGCTGCCGTTTGGGTATCTCGTCGCGCGCGCCAAGGGGGTGAACATCTTTGAAGTCGGTTCCAAAAATCCCGGCGCCACCAACGTGCGCCGGGTGCTCGGCCACGGGCCGGGTAATCTGGTGCTGTTTCTTGATGCATTGAAGGGCGCGGCGGCCACGGGCGGCGTGCTACTCGTCAAGATGCTGGCCGGAGAAAACTGCCCGTATGATCGCTCGCAGATCGAGTGGATCATGATCACGGGCCTCATCGCCTCGATCCTCGGCCACAGCTTTTCGTGCTTCACCAAGTTTAAGGGCGGCAAGAGCGTCGCGACCGGCGCGGGCGGCTTCCTCGTGCTGTTCCCCGCGGGCATGGGCATCGCGCTGGCCATCTTCCTCGTGCTGATCGGTACCACGCGGTACATTTCCCTCGGCTCGATGGTCGCGGCGGCGTCGCTGCCGGTCACCGCGATCGTGATGAAGCAGTCGACTGTGCTGGTCAGCGTGTCGGCCGTGGTCGCGCTGTTCGTCATCATCCGCCACCGTGCCAATATCTCGCGGCTCCTCGCGGGTACCGAGTCCAAGATCGGACAGAAGAAATCATGAGCGAACCTCTCACCCTCAATATCGGCCTGTGCGGTTTTGGCACGGTCGGCCAGGGCGTCTGGAAACATCTTTCGGCCCACAAGGCCGATCTCGAAGCGCGTCTCGGCGTCACGCTGAATCTCGCCCGCGCCTCCGTGCGCGACCTGAAGAAGAAGCGCGACGTGAAGGCACCCGCCAAGGCGATCACCGACGATCCGCTCTCGATCGCCAACGATCCCTCTATCCAGATCGTGTGCGAACTCATGGGCGGGACCACGCTCGCCCGCCAAGTCACGCTCGCGGCGCTCAAGCGTGGCGCGGTTGTCGTTTCCGCCAACAAGGCCCTCATCTGCGAGCACGGCCCCGAGATCATCGCGACCGCGCAGAAACACGGCGGCCATTTCTTCTTCGAAGCCTCCGTCGCCGGTGGCATCCCGATCATCAAGGCCCTTCGCGAGGGCCTCGTGGCCAATCGTTTTCAGCGCATCTATGGCATCCTGAACGGCACCTGCAATTACATCCTCACGCAGATGGAGGAGCAGGATGCGCCTTACGCCGCGGTGCTCGCCGAGGCCAAGCGCCTGGGCTACGCCGAGGCCGACGAGTCGCTCGATGTGGACGGCTGGGATACGGCGCACAAGGCTTCGGTGCTCGCATGGCTTGCGCACGGCGTTTGGGTCAAAACCGACCAGATGATCGTCGAGGGCATCTCGCGCATCACGCCCGAGGATTTCAAGATCGCCTCGACGCTCGGCTACGGGATCAAGCTCCTCGCGGTCATCTCGCGCGATTTCGCGAAGAACGAACTCAGCGTGCGGGTGCACCCGACGCTCCTCCCGGCGGGCAATGTCGTCGCCAATGTCAGCGGCGTCTTCAATGCTGTGTCCGTCACCGGCGACGTCGTCGGCACCACATTTTACAGCGGCCGCGGGGCAGGGCAGGATGCCACCGCCAGCGCCGTCATCAGCGACATCGCCGACGCGGCCTCGCTGCTCAAGCACGGCAAGGGCGGCCACCTCCTCGGCGAGGTCACCACGCCGCCGAGCGGCCGCGCCAAGCTCGCGCCGCCGGAGAGCATCCGCTCGCGCTACTATCTCCGCCTCACGGTAAAGGATGCGCCCGGCGTGCTCGCCCGCGTCGCCGCCGCGATGGCCAAGCAGAAGGTCAGCATCGCGAGCGTCATCCAGACGCCGTCCGACCATCCCGGCGCCGCCTCGCTCGTGCTCACGACGCACGAGAGCAACGAGCGCGCGATGGGCGCTACGCTCAAGCAGTTCAAACGCCTCTCCGCCGTACTCGGCGAGCCCGTGCTGCTGCGCATCGGCGATTTCGAACGCTAAGACCCTTTCCAAACCATGGCCCGAATTGTTCAGAAATACGGCGGCACCTCGGTCGGTGACGTCGACCGCATCAAGAATGTTGCCAACCGCGTGAAGGCGGCCCGCGACGCCGGCAACCAGTTGGTCGTCGTCGTCTCGGCCCGTGCCGGCGTGACCAATGAGCTCATCGCCCGCGCCAAAGCCATCACTCCGCTCCCGAGCGAGCGCGAGATGGACCAGCTCCTCGCCATCGGCGAGCAGGAGACGATCGCGCTCACCGCGATGGCGCTCCATGCGATCGGCGTCGACGCCGTGAGCTACACTGGTGC
The DNA here is from genome assembly GCA_964480585.1 of uncultured Opitutus sp. Lineage (GTDB taxonomy): Bacteria > Verrucomicrobiota > Verrucomicrobiia > Opitutales > Opitutaceae > ER46. The sequence goes on from CAYZPV010000010.1 coordinate 153,505, forward strand.
GCAGGCCGGCATCTTCACCGACACGGTGCACACCAAGGCGAAGATCAAGGATATCAACGCCAAGGCGCTCATCGCCGACCTCGAGGCCGGCAAGGTGATCATCGTCGCCGGCTTTCAGGGCACCAACGAAGAAGGCCAGACCACGACCCTCGGCCGTGGCGGCTCCGATCTCACCGCCATCGCGCTCGCGGCGGCCATCAAGGCCGACAAGTGCGAGATCTACACCGATGTCGACGGCGTCTACACCGCCGATCCCCGCGTCGTGAAGGATGCAAAGAAGCTCCAGGAAATCAGCTACGACGAGATGCTCGAGCTCGCCTCCCTCGGCTCCAAGGTCATGCAGACCCGCTCCGTCGAGTTTGCCTCCAAATACAACGTCGTTTTCGAAGTCCGCTCCTCTTTTAACAACAACCCAGGAACCATCGTGAAACAGGAAGTCGCCTACATGGAAAAGGTCGTCGTCCGCGGCGTCGCCGTAGACAAGGACCAGGCCAAGGTCGTCGTCAGCAACATCGCTGACAAGCCCGGCACTGCCGCCACCGTCTTCAAGGCGCTCGCCAACGCCAATATCAACGTCGACATGATCGTGCAGAATGTCGGCCGCGGTGGCGTGGCCAACCTCACCTTCACCGTGCCGCTCTCCGAGAAGGACAAGGCCGTGCAGGCTCTCGCTCCCGCGCTCAAGGAGGTCGGCGGCGAAGCCACCTTCGACGAGAAGATCGCCAAGCTCTCCGTCGTCGGCGTCGGCATGCGCACGCACTCCGGCGTGGCCGCCACGCTTTTCGAGTCGCTGGCCAAGGCCGGCATCAACCTCGAGCTCATCAGCACCTCCGAAATCAAGATCTCGGTCGTGATCGCCAAGGACAAGGCCGACGAGGCCGCCCGCGTGACCCACGCGGCGTTCAAGCTCGAGACTCTGTAATCTCGAAGTAGCGGGTAGCGAGGAGTGAGTAGCGAGCATTTCCACACCGCACCTACTCGCTACTCGCTACTCGATGCTCGCTACTGATCGATGAAGTTCATCTCCACTCGCGGCCAGACGCCCGCGCTCAGTTTCTCCGACGCCGTCGCCACCGGGCTCGCGCCCGATGGCGGCCTGTTTCTGCCGGAGCAGTTGCCCGATCTCTCGGGCAAGCTTGCGGCCTTCGAGCGCTGCGGCTCGTACGCGGAGCTGTGCTTCGAGTTCATGCGCATCTTCGCGACGGATATCCCGGCGGAGACGCTGCGCGAGATCGTCGCTGCGAGTTATACGCGGTTCAGCGATCCCGCCATCGCGCCGCTCAAGCCTCTCGCGAAAGACCTCTACGTGCTCGAGCTCTTTCATGGGCCCACGCTCGCCTTCAAGGACTTCGCACTCCAACTCCTGGGCAATCTTTACGCGCACCAGTGCAAGGTGCGCAAAGAGTCGATCAATGTCCTCGGCGCCACCTCCGGCGATACCGGCGCGGCCGCCATCCATGGCCTCATCGGCCGGCCCGGCACCGCCATCTTCATCCTCTATCCCGATGGCCGCGTCTCGCCGCTCCAGGAGCGCCAGATGGCCTGCACGGGTGCGGAGAATGTCTTCGCCCTCGCGGTCGATGGCACTTTCGACGATGCGCAGACCGCGCTGAAGGATGTCTTCGGGGATCAGACCTTCCGCCTCAAGCACCGCCTCTCCGCGGTCAACTCGATCAATCTCGCGCGTGTGCTCGCGCAGTGCGTCTATTATCTTCACGCGTGGTTGAAGCTGCCCGCCAGCGAGCGTGGCAATGTCGAGTTCGTCGTGCCGACGGGCAATTTCGGCAACGTCCTCGCTGGCTGGATGCTCCAGAAGATGGGCGTCCCGATCCGCGGCTTCCGCGTCGCGACCAATCAAAACGACATCCTCTACCGGATGTTTACGACGGGAGAGTATCGCATCGGCGCCGTACAGCCCAGCCTCGCGCCGTCGATGGACATCCAGGTGTCCTCCAACTTCGAGCGCTTCATCTATTTCTCCGTCGGCCGCGATGCTGCCAAGGTGCGCGCCGTCATGGAGACCTTCAAGAAGACCGGCGCCTACAAGTTCGAGAACTTCAGCCGCGACACCTTCTCGGCCTCCCGCACAGATGACCGCGAGATCGTCGAGATCATCAAGCGCGTGTATAAGGACTACGGATACGTGGCGGATCCGCACACCGCCTGCGGTTTCAAAGAACTGAGCGGCGATCGCATCAATGTGGTCCTCTCCACCGCGAGCCCTGCGAAGTTTCCTGATACGATCCAGTCCGCCATCGGCGTCGAGCCCAAGCACCCGAGCCTCGAAGCGCTCAAGGCCAAGCCGATCGTGAAGCACCGGATCAAGGCGACGCCCGACGCCATCCGCGCCTTCATCGACCAGCGCGCGGTGTGAGTGGGGTAGGGCGGCTCTCTTCCGCCCTGCTTTTCCTCACGCCTCAGCCCCCATCCGCGCCACGTCTCCCGCCGCGACCCCGGCGAATGCGCACGCGCCTCCGGCGCGAATGAGGCACGTCTGCGGCCTAGTGGGTGCCGTCCGCGCACACCCACGCGCCTCGCAACCCCGCCCGCTGCGCATCAGCGGCATTGGCCGCTATGTGCCAGGCAGATTGCCTACACCGCTGCGGTCGTATCGCCTAGGAAGATTTCCTAGGCTATTGATTATACGATTCTTGCGTAATTTTATGCTTGGTTTCCGCGTGGGTTTGGTCGAGAACAGGGCTCGGTTTACCACGTTTCGTTTCACCCCGATTAAAAGGCATCCCATGACTAACGAGCAATTCGAGCAGTTGTATCGCCTCGCTGAGAGCGATCGTACCATGACTGAAAAACTCAAGCGCGTAGGCTCCAAGGAGGAGTACATGGCGGTAGTGCAGGATTTTTTCCGGTCGCATGGCCATAACCTCTCCGACGCCGATATCGTGGCTCGCTTCAAGGCTCGCGGTGCGGCGGGGTCCGGTTCCCGGGAGTTGTCCGATGCCGAGTTGGAAGGCGTCGCCGGCGGTTGCGGCACCTGTTGGGGCACGGCACCCAGTCTCTCGGATTGGTGAGTGCCTTGCGTTGTCCCGCCGCGTACCGAGGATAGCCTGGCGCGCGGGCGCGATGCGGCGGGGCTTTCACCTGCATGAGGTCGGTTGAGAGTGCTCACGACGCGGAGTTGCCGCGACCCTTGGAAAAGGCCCCTTGGTGGGCGGAGGTCGTGGCCCGCGCGGCTACCTTGGCCGAGCGCCGAGCCGCCTGCTTGCTTCCCGCGCCCGAGTCCGAGGCCGCCCTGATCGCCGAGCGGTGCGAGCGTTGGCGTCGATTTGTTTCGGGTCCGGGTGAGGATAACTTATCCGCCCGGCTGGCCTCGCTGGGTTTGGATGAGCCCGCAGCTCGTCGCTGTCTGGCCTCGGCGGCGTGGCCAGTGGCGGCTGAGAAACCCGAGTGGATCGACTGGCTGGAGCAGTTCCTCGCCGAAGGCGCGGCTGCTGCGCAACGCAACGAGAGCTGCGATCGGAAGGATTGTCTGTCGGAGAGCGGTGAGGCTGCGGTGCCTTTTGGCGCATTTTACGGGCCGATTCTTGCCGTCGCGCGCCGGGAGTTGCGCCGCCGCCTCGCGGAGTTGCCGGGTTGGGGGGCTTGGGCAGCTCGCCATATCAGCGTCGCAGTCGAGCCCGGACTTGTCGCCACGCTGCGGGCCGAGCTGTCGGAGCTGGCATGGCGTGCGCTTTACGAGGATTTTTCCAAGGTGCGTCCGCTTGGGATTGTGCTCCATCGCCAGATGGGCTCGGCGCAGCAGGAGCCGCCGGGGGCCGAGCACTATCGGGAGTTCATGGGTTCGCTGTGGCGCGAGGAGGGCCCGGCTTGGCTTCTCGCCTATCCCTCCCTCGCGCGGTTGCTGGCGGTGCGAGCTCGATTTTGGGTCGAGTCGCACGTGGAGCTGTTGTGCAGGGTGCGGGAAGATTGGGCTGCGATCATTTCCCGGTTTGCGCCGGCGGGCTCCGCTGCGGTGACGCTCACGGCGATCGAGGAGAGCGTCGCTGATTATCATCAATGCGGGCGCGCGGTGGCGATCCTGCGCTTCGGCGGAGTCTTTGCCTGCGTCTACAAACCGAAGGATCTGCGGCTCGGAGCGCAGTTCCAGCAGCTGCTCGATTGGTGCAATCGGGAGGGCGCGGGATACCCGGGGTATCTGCCGTTGCGCACGATCGGCATTCTCTCCCGCGACGGCTACGGTTGGTGCGAGTTTGTGAATGCGGGTGGCTGCGCCGACGCCGCGGCGGCCGATCGCTACTTCCGCCGGGCAGGGCAGCTCCTGCATCTTGCGCACGCGCTGAATGGGGTGGATTTTCACGGCGCCAATGTCATCGCGGAGGGGGAGCATCCTGTCCTCGTCGATACCGAGTCCCTGCTCCATCCGTTGTTTTCGGCCGAGACTCAGCATGAGCCTGGCTCGGTGCAGGCCTTCGGCAATCGCTTCGCCCAGTCGGTGATGCACACGAGCCTGCTGCCCGTTTGGAAACTCGATCCCGAGACTAACGCGGCTTTTGACAACTCGGGCCTCGGGAGCGTGGGGCGCTCGCACTATCGCGGCAAAGTGGCCACGTGGCGCGATCTCCACACGGATGCGATGCGCCTCGAGTACGTCGCCGCCGGCGCACTCGTGCGAAAGAATCTTCCTGCGATCGCCGGGCGCGCCCTGCATGCCGGCGAGGGGCGCGAGGCCTGCCTGGCTGGATATCGCACGCTGCACGGGCTGCTGGCAGAGCGCCGTGATCGGCTGCAGGCATCGCCCGAATGGCAGGGGCTGGCTGCGCTGCCGGTACGTTTCCTTTTTCGCAATACGCTCACGTATGGCGCGCTCTGGTACAAGGCGCTCGAGCCGCAGTTTCTCCGCTGTGGCGTGGAGCGCAGCCTGCAGTTCGAGCGCTTGGCGCGGGGCGTGTTCGGGCTGCGGGAGGGCAGGGGGTTTCAAGCGCTCATTGAGGAGGAGATTCTAGAGCTCGAGCGGGGTGACGTGCCCTTTTTCCATACGCGTGCGGCTTCGAGTGAGATTTTGGCTGGGGGCCGGGTGCTCGTGACGCACACCGGCTACTCCTCCGCGTGGGCCGAGATCCGCCAGCGGCTCGCCCAGCCTCCGCAGGAGAGGTGCGAGGCCCAGTGCGACATCGCGCTTGGTGCCCTCCAGGCGCGCAGCGTCGGCGCTGGCCGGCCTGCTCGCCCCGCCGCGCGTTGTGAGGTGCGGGAGGGCGAGTCCTTGCAGCCCGCCGCCGCCCTCCAGGTGGCCTGCGCGATCGGCGATGAGTTGGTGGCGCGCGCCTGGCGAGTGCCGGACGCGGCGACCTGGCTGGGCTTCAGCTATTTTGCGTCGGGGCGGTGGCAGTTTGGGCCGATGAGCGTGAGTCTCTATGATGGCGTTTCCGGCCCGGCCTTGTTGCTGGCGTCGCTGGCGAAAGTCACGGGGCGCGCGGATTACCGCCAAACCGCCGTGCAGGCGCTCGGCACAGTCCGCGCCTGGCTGGCGATGGAAGAGCGTGTGCGCCTGCGTTGGTTGGAGCGTATCGGCGTAGGTGGGTTGAGTGGAATGGGCTCCGTCGTGTATACGCTCGCGCAGGTCGGTGGCTTGCTCGAGGATCCCGCCCTTCTGGCCTCGGCCCATGAGGCGGCGCGGCTGCTCTCACCGGAGCGTTTACAGGGCGCGCCTCAGCGCGAGGTGATGGCAGGAAGTGCGGGCGGCGTGCTCGGTCTGCTTGCACTCTACCGCATCGCGCGCTCGGAAGATTTGCGACAGCAGATCGAGTCGGGCGTGCGGCATCTGCTTGCCGGGGAGGCCGGCGATCCGGCGCTGCGCACCGCGGGTTTCGCGCATGGCCGGGCTGGGGTCTATCATGCGGTGGCCGAAGCGGGCCGGGTGTTGGAGCAAGCGGCCTGGCGCGAGCACGGTGTCGGCGGTTTGCAGCGACTCCTTCGCTGGATGGTAGGGGAGGGCGAAGGTGACTTGCCGGATGAGGCTCGCCTGCTGGCTGGGCGGCGCAACTGGTGCCAGGGCGGTATCGGTCTTGCGCTGCCGATGTTGCTGCTGTCTGGCGACGATATCGGGGGCGCGTTGCCGGGCTTGCTGGAGCGAGCGCGGCTGCCGGAGTTGCTGCCGCTCGATCAGGTGTGTTGTGGCAATCTTGGGGCAGTCGAGGTGCTGGCGGCGGCGAGCCGCCGCCTCGGCCAGCCGGTCTTTGGTGCGGCTGCGGGGTCGCTGGCGTCTGCGGTGCTGGCCCGTCGGTCGCAGATGCGGGGCTTTCGGATTTTCGAGGAGATTTCCGAGCCGGTCTGGGCGCCCGGCTTTTTCCAAGGGCTTTCCGGCATCGGGCACACCTTCCTTAGACTGCACACCGCTGCCCTGCCGGAGCCGCTGCTTTTGCGATGAGTGCCCAAGCCAATGTCGCCTCGGCTGCACCCGCACTGGCTGACTACCTCTTGGTGGTCATGCCGCATCTCCGCGGCGCACTGCTGTCGGAAGAGTCTCGCACGCGGCTGGCGTGGATGGCGGCTCGCCTGCCGGTGTGTTCCGATGCGGTGTTAGAGTTTCGATTGGTGGCGGGCGCCGACCCGGTCGATATCTCCCTCTGCTTGCCGCGCAGCCGGCCCCCGGTCCCAGCCGCGTTGCTCGGCGATCCGCATTGGCGGCAGGTGGCTGCCATCGGCGAGGCCTGGCAGGTCGATGCCGGGTTGCTGGCCCGGCATGTGAAGCAGCTCTGGCTCGAATTCGATGCGCCGCGCGATATGTCGGAGATGCCGACACCTGCATTCGGCTATGCGATGACGCCGGGCATGGAGACCCGCGAGCGGCTGTTGGAGCTGGCGCAGTCGGTCTTTCCCGCCTCGTTTCCTCCGCCGCTGTTCGCCGCGCTCGAGCGTCTCCAGCGCCTCACGCCGCCAGAGGTGTGGATCAAGCATCTCGGCCGGATGGGCCGGCGGGGCGGCGATTCGCTGCGGGTGATATTGGCACGATTTCCTCGGGAGAAAATAATCGGGTTTCTCGCGAGCCTTGGTTGGCGGGACGAGGGCGGGCGGCTGCTCCGCACGCTCGATGAGACGGCGAGCTTGGTCGACTATTTCACGTTGAGCCTAGACCTGCTGGAGGGCATCGGGCCGCGTATTTCGCTCGAGTGCCTGCTGGAGCGCCCCGGGGTGGAGCAGCATCGGTGGCGTCCGCTGCTGGATTGTCTCGTGGCCCGTGGACTTTGCCTTGCGGGGAAGCGGGATGCACTCCTCGCCTGGCCGGGCTTTAGTCGCCGGCCCGTTGCGGAGGGCTACTGGCCGGAGAACCTGCGGGTGTGCGAGGCAGGCCTGGATGGCGGCACGTTGAGCGTGTTTCATCGCTACATTTCCCTTGTGAAATTCTCCTTCGCCCCTGGCCAGCCGGTCGAGGCCAAGGCCTATCTCAGCCTGGTGCATCGCTGGCTGCGCCGCGGAATTGAGCAAAACTCCCGATGAACCCGTCCAGTTCGACTCCTTCGTTTCTCGACTATCTGCGCGTCGTCCTGCCTCACTTGGACGAGGCGCTCCTTGCGCCAGCCGCCCGGGCGCGGCTCGAAGCGATGTCGGCCCAACTGCCGGTCTGTTCCAAGGCGGTGCTCGAGTTTCGGCTCGCCGATTCCCC
>CAYZPV010000011.1:0-145716 GCA_964480585.1 uncultured Opitutus sp.
GGCGCCGACGGCGAGCAGCCGCAAATCGCCAAGATCAGCCACACCGGCGTCTACGAGTCCCTCGTGAAAATCACCAATGTCGGAAATCGCGAGATCGAGGGCGTGCAGACGAAGAATGGCAATGTGTACTTCGTCATCGTGACTGACCCCGTGAACAAGCAGAACACGCAGAAGATCTATTACGTGCCGGATAGCATCTTCTGAGGTTCGCCTCCGCCGGGCCCGCGGCTTGCGCCTTCCGGGCTCGGCGGCCCCCGCCCGCGTACCGCTTGCGCGGGCGCGGGCGCGCGTCTTTAAGGTCCGGGTGCCCGCTTCGCCCGCCCTTCCGCCCTCCGCTCCGCCGTCGCGCACGCGCTGGCTCCTGGCGGCGCTGGCGGGTGTGGCGGCGCTCTCCGCCGCCGGCTATGCGGGCACGCTGCGCGGCTACTTCCAGGGCGACGACTTCGGCTTCGTCGGCTTCTACTTCGACTTTCCTCTCGCGGAGTGGCCGCGCCTCTTCGTCCGGGGCTGGGCGGATGGGCTGTGGTCGTCTTCGTACCGCGAGCTGCGCCCGCTCAACGCGCTCGCCTTCATCGTCGATGCCCGGCTCTGGGGCTTGGAGCCCGCGGGCTATCGGCTGACGAATCTCGCCCTCCATGCCGCCGCCGCGCTGCTCGTGGGCCTCATCGCCTGGCAGGCCTCGCGCCGCGATGCCTTCACCGCGATGGCGGCCGCCGGCATCTTTGCCCTCCACCCGGTGAATGCCCACGCCGTCGCGTGGATCACGGGCCGCGTCGATGTGCTCTCCACCGCGTTCTTGCTCGCCGCGTTTCTCGGCTTCGTGAGCTGGCGCGCGAGCTCGCGGGGAGCGTGGCTTGCGCTCCTCGCCGCCGGCCAGGCCGGAGCCTTGTTTACCAAGGAAAGCGGCGTCATGCTGGCCGGCTTTCTCGTCGCAGCAGACGTGGTCTGGCTGCGGCCGCACCTCCGCGCGCGAGCGACCTGGCTTCCCTATGCGGTCTGCGGGGGGTGGCTTGTCCTCTATTTTGCGCTCCGCTGGCTCGCCTTTGGCAACGGGTCGCCCGGTGGCATCGGCCGCGGTCTGCCCGACTTCGCGGCGACCGCCACCTACGCTGAGCTCCTGCGCCGCGAAGCCGCCTACGTCGCCCATCTGCTGCCGCCGCTCCAGCCCTGGCTCGTGGGCTGGCGAGAGGGCGGCTTCGCCCTCGACTTTCTGCGCTTCGCGCAGGCTGGGCTTTTCCTGCTCGCGACCATTTTCGCTGGCTGGCTGCTCCGGCGCTGGTGGCGGGCAGCTTTCCCGGCGGAGCGGGCGGCGGTGGGCTTCTTCGCCGGCCTCTGGCTTGCCCTCGCGACGGTGCCGCTGCTCGCGACGTACTTCTCGGCCCGCCATCTCTATGTCGCCATGCCTGGCCTCGCTATTGCGGCGGCGTTGCTGCTGCGCGGGGCGTTTCCCCGGCTGCCGGCCCGGGTGGCGGTGACCGCCGCGCTGGGTGGCTTCCTGTTGGCGCAGCTCTGGCAGACGCTGGAGCCGTGGCGGCGGGGGGCCGAGCTTTCTGGTCGGATTGCGCACGAGGTCCGCGCCGCAGCCGGCCATGTGCCGCCGGGCGGCGCGCTGCTGGTCGATGCCCCCGCGCTCGTCGACGGCGCTTTCTGCTGGTCGTGGGCGCTGCCTCATGCGCTGCGGCCGCCCTTTGCCGCAGGCTCTGAGCCGATGCTGCTCCAGGCGCCCGCGACGTACGCCTTTACCGCGGAGTGGCAGCGGCCCGAGCTCTTCGCGCGCCTCCGCACCCTCGAGGGCGATAGCCTGCTGTTAGAGTGCTCCCCAGGGGGCGAACTCCGCACGGTGCGTATCCCTGCCGACCGGGTGCGCCTGGCGGCCTCGGGCCTGCATCCGGGCCAGCGGCAGGCGGATGCCGTGCTATGGCAGCGGTTTCTCGCCGGGCTCCGGGCGCCCTGAGCCGCGCAGCGCCACCGCCGTCGCCACGACGATCCAGACCACGACGACGAGGAGGCGCGCGGCCGTCGATTGCAGCGCCATCGTCGGCGCCCACACTGTGGCGGCCAAGGCGAGAAAGAGCGCCCAGTCCCCCCGGCTGCCGCTCCGCCACGCCCGCCGGCCGAGCCATGCCAGCGCAAAGACCAGCAGCAGGTCGTCGCACGCATTGTGGTACGTGCTGATGCGATTGACTGCGCCAACGAAAGCCACGCGCACCAAGGTCGAAGCCTCCCGCAACCGGGTGAAGAGCACGGCAACCGTCACGCCCACGCCCGCCAGTGCGCAGATCACCACGGCCACCCCCGCCTCCAGCCCGGCGGTCGTAAGCACGGAAACGAGACTGATCCGCTCCGGGTAGAGCATCATGACGGACACCCGCGACGAGTACTTGGACTCCACGATCTGCCACGGCGTGACGCTGGTCCACCAGCAGGTGACGAGGGTGAGGAGGACGAGGGCGGCGCCGGCTGCGAGCAGCACCCGCCAGCCCCGGCGAGACAGAAACAGCACCGCGAAAAGCCAGCCCATCTGGGGCTTGAGCAGGCTCCCTACCCAGGCGGCGCCAGCGAGGCCCCAGCGCCCGCGCTCGAGGGCGTGCGTCATCGCCACCAGCAGCGCCGTCATGAGGACTCCGTAATTGCCGAAGAGCAGGTCGGCCCGCAGGCCGGTCATCGCCAGCACGCTGCCAGCGAGCAGCCAGCGCAGCGGCCCGCTCTCCCCCCGACCGAGCGACCAGGCAAACGCCGCGACGATGGCGGTCGCGACCGCTTGGCAGAGGACAAACCACACTTCCGTCGCGTGCCACCCTAGCCCAGGGGGGAGCCAGGGGATCGCCAGCGGAAACGAATAGGGTGGGTAATCCGAACTCGCCGCGCGGCGCGGCTGCTCCACGCGGCTCACTTCCGAGGCTGGGTAGTCGCCGCGATAGAAGCTCGATTGCTCGCTATATAGGAGATGAAGGTCGTGGTGCCACTTCGTCGCGCCGCGACCGCTGAACTCGCTGCCGATGCGCACCACAACCAGCGCCCAGACGAGGACAAGGAGCGCCCGGCGCCAGTCCCACGCTCGCTGTGCCAAGCCCGGAGTGACAGAACTCATTTTCGCCCATACCTGCGGCGGAAGGTCGGCACGTCAAGATGATCGCCCTCGCCCTGCGCTACGGCGCGTCGAGAAACGACTCGATCATGGGCGCGAGCCAGTCGACGCGTTTGGTGAGGGCGCCGTGGTCGGTGCCGGGGAGCACCGCGAGTTGCGACTTGGGGATGAGGCGGGAGAGTTCGGCGGCATGCTCGGGACGCACGACATCGCGATCGCCGACGGCGACGAGTGCGGGGGATTTGATCGCGCGGATCTTTTCGACGGGAATATCGACAAAGCCGCGCATCCGGTTGGCTGCCTTGTCGTGGAAGAGCCGGAGATTCTCCGGCTGCGGGGAGAGGGCGCGATATTCGTCCTGCAACTCCTGGGGCATGGTTTCGAGCCGCGCGATCTTCATGAAATCCCAGAAGCCCGCCGGTGCGCCTGCGCGGCTGAAGAGCCCCGCTGCAACGACCAGGCGGCGTGCCCTCGCCGGATGCCGGAGCGCGACCTGCAGCGCGATGGTGCCGCCATTGCTGAAGCCGAAGAGATCGGCCTGCGGAATTTCCAGGTGATCGAGCAACGCCGCCGTGTCATCGGCCGACTGCTCGAATGTGAATGGGCGCTCCGCGATATCTGCCGTGCGGCCGTAACCCTGCTGCTCAAATGCGATCACCTGGCGGCTTTTTGCCAGCACTGGCAGCATGGCTCCGAAGGAAGTGCGGATCGAGTCGCCGCCGCCATGCAGCAGCACCAGCGGAACCTGGCCGGATTTCGCGGTGCCGTGGATCTCGTAGTAAAGACTAAGCCCATTGACGGGCGCGTAGCCGGTGGAGGGAGCGGGTGCGGCGGATGACATCGGCAGGAGAGGCGAAGTGAGCGCGAAGGAGAGTAGGACGAGGAAACGTCTCATGGGAATGATTCTTGTCACCTACGCGACGAACGGGGCCCTGCAATTTCGACAGCTGCGGCAAAAATCCATTCCTGCCCGCTTGTGGGAACTTCTCGCTTTCCGGCCTTCAGCCTCCGCCGCACACGAAGACGGTGTTGCTCTCCCGGAACTGCGAATAGGCTTTGACTTGCGAGCCCAGCACCTTGCCCAGCTTTTCCTGTTTCTCGAGTTCGAGTGCGTTTGCTTGCTGCACGGCCTGATTGCGCGAGAGGTCGCCATTGTTCCACACGTCGGCATACTTCTTCGAGTATTCGTGTTCGATGGACGCCACCTCGCCAGCCAGCGCGACAGGCAGCTTCGCAGCGGCGAGAAACCGACGGGCGCGTTGATGCGCATGGTCGTTGGCGGCCTTCAATTCCTGATATCGCGCCTCCCCGAGCGCCTGGTGCACGGCGGTTTCTATCTGACGATCGAGCGTGCCGAGCTGATTGGCCGGCGTGCCTTTAGGGGTGGTCGCGGCGGTTTCGAGGAGTGCCTTCACTTGTGGGTAGAGGGTGAGAAATTCGGCTTCCGTGGCTTCGAATTCCCGGAAGCGATTGCGCAGCCGGTTGCCGGCTTGGCTGGTGCGATAGTCGTATTCGCGCATTTCCTGAGGGGTGAGGGTTTGCGCGAGATCGGCGCGCATTTCCTGCGCGAGGAGTTTTCCGCGCTCGCTCCTTTCGGACGGGGAGAGCGCTCCCTCCGCCAGCGAATCTCGCATCTCGGAATAGTCGGCCAGAATGCGCTCGATGCGGGTTTTCTTTTCCGGCGCGAGATTCCCGAAACTTTCGCGCTCGGCGAGCGGCCCCCAAGGCTCATCCAGCGCGCGAGAGACGCCCAGTGCGCGTTGGAGCGACTTCATCTCCTCACGCAGCCGGCGCATAGCGGCGTCCGTTTCGGCTGTGGGTGACACGCGGCGGGAAGACCAGTAGTTGCCGACGGGTTGGAGCTCCGCGATGCGGCGCGTGAAATCGTGCTGCACCAAGGCCGCGAGCACCATCCTCGCGACGTGAGGCGGCAGTCCTTCGCGCTCGAGCCGCGTCCGCAGCGCGCCGTAGTCGGCTTGAGTTTTCGGCCCGCTTTGGAGCGAGGGCTCCGGCTGGGAGGCCGAGGTGGGCGGCAGGGCTGCACCCGGTGGAGTCGAAGACTGGCTGACGACTGAAGTGGCGGAGGACTTGGGGGCTTGCTGGATAAACCAGGCATTGGCCCCGAGCGAAGCGAGCAGGGTGAGGACGACGAGGGATCGTAGCATGGGCGGGGCGAGGCCGCAGGCCACCTGACTTCGTGTCAGCGTGCGCGCAGCCACCGTTATCCTAAAGACACACTCGGCTGATGTTTCTTAGGAGTTTTTCTGCTGGTGACGATGCAAGTGGGACCTCTGACAGGCGGAGGAGGGGTGCGGAGGGGAGTCGCTGCCGGACCAGCTATCGGCGTCTACCTCGGCGACGGAGTCGGGGCCTTGCGGGCGAGGGAGTCGCCGAGCCAGGTGCCGGCGCGGCGCTTGTAGGCTTCGAACTGCTCGGGCCCCAGCGTGCGGAGCAGGCGCTCGCGCGCTTCGCTGGCGAGCGCGAAGGCCTGGGCGTCGCGCTGGTTTTCGTTGAGGTCGCGGTTGCGGTCGATGGCCTGGAGCTTGGGTGCGAACTCGCGCTGCACGGCGAGCACTTCGGCGGCGGCGGGCGGCGTGAGCCTGAGTTCGGCGACAAACTCCCGCGTCTGCCGCAGGGTATGGTCATTGGCGTTGGTGAGCTCCTCGTACCGCACTTCGCCGAGCGATTGCCGGAGCGCGGCATCGATTTCCTTCTCCGCCCGCTCCCACGCGCGTCGGCCTTCCAGTCCGCCGGCCAGTTCATGGCCGCCGATGCTCTCCACGATGGAGCGGACCTGGGGAAAGGCGGCGATGTACTCGGCTTCGGTGATGTTGAATCGCATCAGGCGGCTCCGCAGCCGCTGTGCTGCTGGGCTATTGCGCATGTCGTACTCAAGCAGCTGTGCGGGGGTGAGCGCCCGCTCCATATCGGCGCGCTTCTCCTTGGCGAGGAGGGCGGCCCGGGATTTAACCTCGGGCGAATTGCGGTCGCGCGCATCGACGTACAGCTGCTCTTCCATGTCGGCGTAGTCGGCGGCGATCCGTTTCAACTGGGAGATTTTTTCAGGCGGCAGTTTGCCGTAGACGCGTTGCTCGGCGTCGTCGTCCCAATTCCCATCCAGGTCGAGATCGCGCAGAAGCTTGCGTTGCTCATACGAGATACGGCGCATCGTGAGCTGCATATCGACATTGTCCGAGAACGGAAATTGGTAGCGCCAGTATTCGTGGGGTGCCGGTGCGCCCCGTGCTTCGCGAAGGCGGCGGTCGGTCTCCCGATCGATCAACGAGGCGAGCACCCTACGGACGACCTGCGGCGGCAGACCGAGCTGCTCCAAGTGAATTTTCATCTCGCGATACTCGGCGGGAGTTTGGGGCAGGGAGGTAAAAATCGGCGCCGCAGCCATTGGTTTTGGCGCGGGTATCGAAGGAGCTACTGGGGCTGCCGGGCGAGGTGCGGTGGTGGGTTGCTCGTGGTGACGGCTGACCAGCCAGACATTGGCCCCTAGTGAGACCAAAAGAAGGACGAGTGGGATGACGCGCAGCATGGGAGGGGGAAAGGCTCACCTGGATAAACGTAAAGAACCGGCCAGCCCCGGGGCTTTACGACGCCCGCGAAGCGAGAAGGTTCACGCTTTCTTTCGCTCTTCGATCTCTCGACCCATGGCCTCGATCTGCTCGTAGGTGCGCACGGCGTGGTCGATGAGCGCAGCGTAGGCGCGGCGGCCTTTTTCGGCGGTGGCTTCGGCGGGCCAGCCCCAATGCCCGGAGGCGGTGAGGTCGGTAGCGTCGAAATAGTCGAGGAAGGCCTGGGGTGGGAAGGGGCGGTCGGGCGAAGCGGAAAGCGGGCGCACCTTGTCGGGGTGCAGGTGGAGCATCAGCGAGGTCTCGTACTCGCCGGCGTGGATATCGCCGGTGGGGTGCGCGAAGATCTCGGCCATGGCGGCGGGCGGGAGATCGGGGTAGAGCAGGACGGCGCGGAAGTCGGGGCGGGCGCGGTTGATGGTGCGGATGGTGGGCTTGAGCACCCAGTTGCCGCCGTGGAAGTTGGCGATGAGGAGACGGGTGAAACCGGAGCCGTGCAGCGACTCTGCGACGTCGCGCACGACGGCGGCGAGCGTGCGGCCATGGAGGTAGACGGTGCCGCGGGCTTTGCGGTGCTCGATCGAGGCGGAGATCGGGATGACGGGCAGCAGGTACGCGCCGAGCCGCTCCGCGACGCCGCGGCCCAAGGCCTCGGCGAGCAGCACATCGGTGCTCACGGGGAGGTGTGAGCCGTGTTGCTCTACGGCTCCGACGGGCAGTACGGCGAGGCGTGTGGAGGATTGGGCGATCTCCGGCCACGTGTGATTTGTCGTGAGCATGCGGCGAGTTCAGGAGAGCGAGGGGCGGCTGGCGAGGTTGGAGGTGAAACGATCCAATTCGAGCAGCCGCAAAAAGGCGCCGAAGGCGCAAAAGAATCAGCGCCTGACTTCCTCCCGGTAGATCGCCCGCAGGCCCTCCACCAGGCGGCCGATGCCCTCGGCGGCGGTGTCGCGCGAGAGCGCGCCGTAGGCGACGCGCAGGGTGCGTGCATGCAGCAGGCCGAAGGCATTGCCTGGCACCACGGCGACGCGGTGCTCGCGGATGAGGCGCTCGGCCAGGCGCAGCGCAGCATGGGGTGGAGCGCTCGCGAGCGGTGGGTGAGCGTCACGCATCCGCAGCAGAAAGTAAAAGGCACCCTGTGCGGGAGGAATGTCGCAGATGCCTTCCGCGACCAAGGGGGCGAGCAAGCGTTGTACGACCTTGCGTACCTCGGCGATCTCCTCGACGCGTTGGCGCACCCAGGCGCTGCCGGCGGAGAGCGCGCCGGCGGCGGCGTATTGCGAGACGACGGGCGGGCAGATGATCAGCGTATCCTGCACCTTGAGGAGGGCGGCCTCGAGACGCGCAGGGAAGACCATCCAGCCGATGCGCCAGCTCGCGAAGCCGTAGGCCTTGGACATCGAGAAGAGGGAGATCGTGTGCGCCGCTGCGCCAGGGAGGGATCCGGCGGAGAAATGCGCCGCACCCTCATAGGTGAAAAATCCGTACGCCTCGTCGCTGAGGTGAAAGATGCCATGCGTCGCGCAGAGGGCATTTACGGCGCGGAGGGTCTCGGCGGGGTAGACTGCACCGGTGGGATTGTTGGGCGAGATGGTGACGATCGCCCGCGTGCGAGGGCCGATCGCGGCGCGAAGCGCTTCGAGGTCGAGCTGGTGGCGGGCATCGGTGGGTACGAGGACGGGGCGGCAGTTGGCCATGGCGATGGCCATCTCGTGATTGAAATAATACGGGGTGGGGAGAATGACCTCGTCGCCGGGGTCGGCGATAGCGAGGAGGGCGGCGATGAAGGCATTGTTGGAGCCTGCCGTGGCCATGAGGCGCGACTCGCCGCCGACCACGATGCCGTGATCGTGCGCGAGCTGCGCGGCGATCGCCTCGAGGAGCAGGGGGCTGCCGCCCACCGCCTGATACTTGTGGTTGAGCGGGTCGGCCAGGCAGCGGCCGAGGGACTCGACGGCGGAGGGCGGGGGCCCGTAGCCGACCACGCCCTGGCCGAGGGAGATCGTGCCAGGGTGAGAGCGGATCAGCCCGGCCACCACGGGGATGATCGGCGACTGGACGGCGTGCAGGCGGCGAGATTCTGCGAGGGAGGGCATGGCGACGGCGCAGAGCGACCGGGCCAAGAGCCGGCCGATTAGTCAACGGTTCTCATCGGAGCGGGGTTGAATTGGCGCGGGCGGTGTGTTCCGGTGAGGGCGTATGCGAGCCTTCCTTACCCCGCTGGTTCTGTCTCTGTTCGCGGCTGCGGCCGCTTTCGCGCAGCCGCAGAAGCCCAACATCATCTTCATCCTGGCCGACGATCTCGGCTACGGGGAGCTTGGCAGCTATGGGCAAAAGCTCATCCAGACGCCGCACCTCGACCGCATGGCGGCGGAGGGGATGCGCTTCACGCAGTTTTACGCGGGCAGCACGGTGTGCGCTCCCTCGCGGAGCGTGCTGATGACCGGCCAGCACACGGGCCATACGACGGTGCGCGGGAATGCCGGCGGGCGCGACAATGCGCAGTCCCTCTCCGCAAAGGATATCACGGTGGCGCGTGTCCTCCAGCAGAGCGGCTACGCCACGGGCCTCATCGGCAAGTGGGGCCTGGGCGAACTCGACCAGCCGGGTGAGCCGCGCAAGCAGGGCTTTGACTACTACTACGGGTATCTCAACCAAACCCACGCGCATAACCATTACCCGAGCTACGTCTTTCGCACAGGAGAGCGGATCGCCCTGCCCAACGATCTCGTGCAAGTGGGCAACCATGAGGGCTCCGGCTACTCGGAAAAGCGAATCACGTACGGCGACGACCTCTTCACGCAGGACACGCTCGACTTCATCGAGCGCAACAAAGCGAAGCCCTTTTTTCTTTTCTGCGCCTTTGTCACGCCGCACGCCAACAACGAGCGCAGTCGCGCGCTGGGCGAAGGCAACGAGGTGCCGGACCAGGGAATCTACAAGGACAAGCCCTGGCACGATTCGGCAAAGAACCACGCTGCCATGGTCTCGCGCCTCGACCGCGATGTCGGCGCGATCCTCGCGCACGTGAAGAAGCTCGGGCTCGACGAAAAGACGCTCGTGCTATTCTCCAGCGACAACGGGCCGCACCGCGAGGGCGGGCCCAATTACGACCCTGCGTTTTTCCAGGCCAGCGGCCCCTTCACCGGCATCAAGCGTGCGCTAACGGATGGCGGCATACGCGTGCCCTTCATCGCGCGGTGGCCGGGCGCGATCAAGCCAGGCATTGTGTCCGACCACGTGGGCTACTTTGGCGACATGATGGCGACGTGGGCCGAGCTCGCCGGAGCCAAGGCTCCCGACAACCTCGACAGCATCAGCCTCGTGCCGACGCTCACGGGCCGGGGGCAGCAGAAGAAGCACGACTACCTGTACTGGGAGTTTTACGAGCAGGGCGTGAGCCAGGCGGTACTGATCGAAGGCCGATGGAAAGCGATCAAGCTACGCACGCTGACCGCGCCGGTGCAGCTCTTCGATCTCAAGAACGACGTGGCGGAGAAGAACGACGTCGCCGGGCAGAATCCGCAGATCGTGGCGCGCGCGGTGGAGATCATGAAGACGGCGCGGCACGACAATGAGTTTTGGAAGCTTACACAGGCAGGCGCGGCGAAGAAGAAGGAGAAG
The DNA here is from genome assembly GCA_964480585.1 of uncultured Opitutus sp. Classification (GTDB taxonomy): domain Bacteria; phylum Verrucomicrobiota; class Verrucomicrobiia; order Opitutales; family Opitutaceae; genus ER46. The sequence goes on from CAYZPV010000011.1 coordinate 10,294, forward strand.
GCGAAGTAATGGGCGAGGGCGGGGTCAAACCCCGCCCTGCTTTTTTAGGGGGAGCGTGAAGATGAAAGTCGCACCCTTGCCGGGCTCGCTTTTCGCGCGGATCTGGCCGCCGTGATCCTCGACGATCTTCTTGCAAATGGTGAGGCCGAGGCCGGTGCCGTGCTCCTTGCCGTGAGTGGCGAAGGGCTTGAAGAGCGACTGGGCGATGGCAGGAGCGATGCCTTTGCCCGTGTCTTCGATCTCGATTTGCAGGTGGTCGGGCGTCTGGAGAAAGCGCAGGAAAATCTTCCCACCGCCGGGCATCTCATCGACAGCGTTGTTGAGGAGGTTGTAGAAGAGACGGGAGAGGCGCTGGGGCTGGATGTGTACCTCGACCTCGGGAGGCGGAGTCTCCACGACGAGCTTTACCCCGCGGTCGGCGATCTCCTGGCGGATCTCGTCGGCCAGGGGGATCATGTAGCGGGGAAAGTTGACGGGCTTGAGCTGGGGCACCTGACCGCTGGGCTTGGTGAACTCGATGAGCTCCTGCAGCATGTTGGTCATGCGCTCGACCTGGCGGTGGATCTTGTGCTGCGCCTTCTGCCGGAGCGGGGGCGAGGTATCCTCGCTGCAGGCGAGTTCCGCGGCGAGGCCGATGATGGTGAGCGGGTTCTTGAAGTCGTGGACGATAGTGCCAGCGAAGCGGCCGATGACAGCGAGGCGCTCGGCCTGGACGATCTCCTCGAGGTACTTCTTATTCATCATCCGCATGCGGATGCTGAACTCGCGCACGATATTGAGGGCGAGCTGGGGGCGATCGTGCAGGAGGCGGAGGAGCGTGTCGCGGGAGAGGAAGAAGGCCTTGGTCTCGGTATCGGCGATGGCGCTGGCGGAGCGCGGCGCATCGTCGACGACGGCCATCTCACCGAAGTAGTCGCCCGGGCCGATGAGGGCGAGGGTGCGCTGCTCCTGCGAGCCGAGCAGCGCGCAAATGCGGACGCGGCCTGACTCGACGACATAGAAGCCATCGCCGGGATCGCCGGCCGAGAAAATGATCTCCCCCGGGCGAAACGTGCGGGCATGACCTTGCGATTCGAGCGCGTGCAGCTCGTCGCTAAGGACGCCGGCAAAGCGTTTTTCAGGACCGGAAGCCATCGGTGCCGCACTGTGCGGAGCAGGCGATGGCGCGTAAAGCGGGATTCGCGGGCGGAGGGCCGGAAAGGCGAAGACTGACATATTTTTCGAGAACGGAAAAAGAGGCGGGGTGCGCATCGCGACTCACCCCGCCTCTGAACCAAGCTACGGTGTCGCGACAAAGTGAGCGCCCGCCCGGCCCGGCGGGGTGCGCAGCGTGGCGAGAGCCTGCGGCGCGACGAGCGCGAGCGAGTGCACGCGCCCCGCGGCGAAGCGGACGAGGAGAGTGCCCCGCGCCTCGCTTTCGGAGACGCGGCGACCATGGTAGAGCCAGGAGCCATCGGGCAGCGTCTCATCGGGGCGGCCGAGCTTGGCCGCGACTTGGACGCGGAAGGAGCCGGGCTCGACGTGAGGCCCGGCCTTGGCGACAGCGATGGCACCGTGCTGCTGGAGGAGCTGGCTGGCGGAGTCGGGGGAAGCGGCGGCGCGGGCGAGAGACGCGCCGACGGTGAGGGCGAGAAGGGCGAAGAGGGTGGATTTCATGGTTGAGACAGGTGGCGAACTCGCGCGGAGGCGCGGTCGATGAGCGGACGTTGCGCGCCGCGAGGCCGAGCCGCGAAAGCTCTCCAGCCAACGGCTCACCCGCCAAGCGAGCGGCGCAGCCGGCCGAGCCAACGGCTCATACGCCGAGTGAACGGCTCGGGAACCGGCTCGACCCCTGGCGGCGGGTGGGCGAGATTGCGGGCATGGTCCTGCGCTGGTGGCTGCTCCTCCTGCTGGCCTGCGCCGGTGCGGGCGCGGGCGAGGCTCCGCGCGTGGAGCTGCCGGTGCTGCCTGAGCCGCAGCGCAGCCCGATACCGGCCTTTTCGCAGTTTCGCTTCCAACGGGGTGACGATCCGCGGTGGGCGGCGCCGGACTTCGACGACTCGGCTTGGGAGACGGTGGAGAATCGAGAGCTCCCCTCCCGAGCCGGGATCTACTGGGTGCGCTGGAGAGTGCGGCACTGGCAGCCGCGCAACATGGCAGGGATCGACCCCCGGGACGGGCTGCTCTTCAAGATGGTGGCGAGTTACGACGTGTATTGGGATGGCCACCTGATCGGGCGCAACGGCCGGGTGAGCGCCAGCGCCGACGACGAAGCGCCAGGGGATGTGGACGCGCTTTTCCAGATACCGGCGCACCTGCTCACCCCAGGGGAGCACGTGATCGCGCTACGGATGTCGAGCTGGCATACGGGCTTTGCCACGCCGCGCTACGGGCTGATCGTGGGCTGGGGCAACTTTCGCGCGATGCTGGTCGAGCGCTCGCGCACAGCGCTCTTTTCCGTGATGGCGGTGGGGGCGGCACTGGTGGTCTCGCTGGTCTTCGGCCTGATGTGGGCGCTGGCGGGGCGGCGGCCCTCGCTGCTGATTTTCAGCGCACTCTTTCTCTGTGTCTCGCTGATGCAGGCCCTGCAGGCCTGGCGCTGGCTCTTCGAGTATCCCTATAGCTGGCATCATCCGCGACTGGTGGTGATCACGACGCTGGTGACGATGATGTCGCTGCTGCTGCCGGCCTTTGTGCTGCATCACTTCGACGGGAAGCGGAAGCGCTGGGTCTACGTGGCGATGGCGGCGATGATGGCGTGGGGCTGGGGGAGCTCGCCCTTCTACAATGCGAAAAGCCTGATGATCTGCGGCGTGGGATTTGGCACGGCATTTGTGCTGGCGGGGCAGGCGATGTGGCAGCGCAAGCAAGGGGCGTTTTTCGCCTGGGCGGGTCTGGCGGTGAGCGGCTTTGCGCTGCTGACGGCGCCGCGGGATTTTCTCGATCACGCCTTTTTCATCAGCGCGGGGCCGGCGGTGCTGGGCCTGCTGGTGGCGCTCGTGCTGCAGCTCCGCGAGGAGCGGCGTGTGGCGCAGCAGGCGGTGCTCACGGCGGCGCGGCTGGAGATCGAGCTGCTGAAGAAGAACCTGCAGCCGCACTTCCTCATCAACACCCTTGCCACGATCCAGGAGACGATCGAGCAGGAGCCGCGCACGGCGAGCGCGATGGTGGAGGCGCTGGCGACGGAATTTCGCATCCTCAACCGCATCTCGGGGGAGAAGCTCGTGACGCTCGAGCAGGAGCTGGAGCTGTGCCGGGCGCACCTGAGTGTGATGAGCCTGCGCAAAGCCGCGCAGTGCTCGCTGCGGACGAGCGGGCTCGATGAGACGGCGCTGGTGCCGCCGGCGCTCTTTCACACGCTGATCGAGAACGGCCTCACCCACCTGCTTCCGCGGGAAGGGCGGCTCGACTTTGAACTGCGGGCAGAGCACCGCCCGCCGATGACGCGCTACGTGCTCGTCGCGCATGGCCAGCGGCAAGCGGGCGACAATGGGAGCGAGGCGGAGCGAACGGGCACCGGCACGCGCTACGTGAAGGCGAGGCTCGAGGAGAGCTTCACCGGTCGCTGGCAGATGACGGCGGGGCCTGTGCCCGAGGGCTGGGAGACGGTGATCGATCTCGCGCCGCCCGGCGGCATCGGCGGGCTGGAAGCGCTGAAGGACGCGGCGGCGCTGCCGCGGGAGAAACTCTCATGAAGATCCTGATCGTGGAGGACGAGCCCCTGCTGGCGCAGCGGCTGGAGCGTTTTTGCCGGGAGATCTTGGGCGACCGGCTGGAGGCGCTGCGGATCGCGACGATGTTTTCGGAGGCGAGCGCGCGGCTCGACGAATCGCCGATCGACCTGCTGCTGCTCGATCTCAACCTGCATGGGCGCGACGGCATGCAGCTCCTCGCCTCGACGGTGGCAGGCTCGTTTCACACGATCATCGTCTCGGCCAATACCGAGCAGGCCTTGCGGGCTTTCGAGTACGGGGTGCTGGACTTTGTGCCCAAGCCCTTTTCGCGAGAGCGGCTAGCGCAGGCGCTGGCGCGCGTGACGGAGCGCGAAGGGCGGGCGGCGACGGCGGCGAAGTTCCTGGCGGTGCGCAAGCAGGGCAAGGTGGAGCTCGTGCCGATCGATCGTGTGCTCTACGTGGAGGGTGCGGGTGCATACGCCGAACTGGTGCTCGATGACGGGCGGCGGGAGCTGCACGACAAGACGCTCGAAAAACTCCACACGCTGCTGCCGCCGGTCTTCGAGCGGATCCACAAGAGCTATATCGTGCGGATGACAGCGGTGAAGACGCTCCATGCGCAAGAGGGCAGCCACTACGAGGCCGAGCTGCGCAATGGACTGCGGCTGCCGGTGGGGCGCACGCGGTACAAGGAGCTGCGGGAGAAGCTGGGGTAGGAGAGGTGGGACGGACGTCCCCTGCACCTCGAGCCCTGCCCTGACGGAAAGGGCTACGAAAACCTTACAGCTTTTCCTCGTCGAAGCGCAGGAGGCGCGCGCTATTGAAGATCACGAAGAAGGCGCTGAACTCGTGGAGAAAAGCGGCGACGATGGGGCTCACGAGGCCGAAGGCGGAGAGCGCGACGAAGAGCGCGATGAAGAAGAGGCCCCACGCGAGGTTTTGATTGATGATGCGCAGGGTGCGATCGGAGAGCGCGATGAAGCGAGGGAGGCCGCGCAGGTCGTTGCCCATGAGGGCGACGTCGGCAGTCTTGATCGCGACGTCGCTGCCGAGGGCGCCCATGGCCATGCCGAGATCGCCGGCGGCGAGGGCAGGGGCGTCGTTGACGCCGTCGCCGACGACGAGCACGCGGTGGCCAGCGGCCTTGAGGGCGTGGACCTCGGCGAGTTTTTCCTCGGGGAGGCAGTCGGCGCGGTAGCGGGTGATGCCGGCCTCGGCGGCGATCTCGCTGGCGACGGCGGCGCGGTCGCCGGTGAGCATCACGAACTGGTCGATGCCCTGGGCGCGGAGCGAGGTGGCGGTTTCTTTCGTTTCGGCGCGAATGGCGTCGGCGAGTAGAAGGGTGCCGGCGAAGGTGCCGCCGCGCGCGATGTAGAGCGTGGAGGCGGCGGCGGCATCGGTGACGTCGGCGGGGATGGCGATGCCGAGAGATTCGAGCCAGGCGCGGCGACCGACGGCGATACCACCGCCGCGCACGCCGCGGCCGGCGATCTCTTCGACCTGGGCAGAGCGCTCGTGGGCGACGCCGCGGCGCTGGGCCTCGGCGACGACGGCGCGGGCGACGGGATGCGTCGAGTGCGATTCGAGCGAGGCGGCGAGGGCGAGGAGTTTATCCTCGGTGAGGTCGGAGGCCGGTCGCACGGTGGTGACGCGGAGCTGGCCGGTGGTGAGCGTGCCGGTCTTGTCGAAGACGACCGTGTCGATCGAGCTGGCAGCCTCGAAGAAGCGCGGGCTCTTCACGAGTATGCCGAGGCGGGAGGCCACGGCGAGAGCGGCGACCATCGCGGAGGGCGAGGCGAGCACGAAGGCGCAGGGCATCGCGACGATGATGACCGAGATCGCGCGCTCAACATCGCGGGTGAAGAAGAGCACGAAGCCCGCGACGATGAGCACGAGCGGCATGTAGTAGCGCGTGTAGTCATCGATGAGGCGCATCACGGGTGCGCGCGAGGTCTTGGCCTCCTCGACTATCTGCGTCACGCGGCCGATGACGGTGTCGCCACCGGTCTGGGCGACGACGAACTCGATGGCGCCGCTGAGATTCGTCGTGCCTGCATAAACGGGCGAGCCGGGCTGGGCGTCGACCGGGAGCGACTCGCCGGTGATCGAGGCCTGGTCGAGCGTGGTGAGGCCGGAAGCGATCTGGCCATCGGCGGGGATCGTATCGCCCGGCAGCACGCGCACGCGATCTCCGGCGCGAAGCTCGGCGGCGTCGACCAGCTCCTCGCCGGAAGAAGATCGGCGGCGGGCTTTGACGCGCGAGAGGCGGGTGAGGGATTTCACGGCCTCCTCGACGCCGAGAGTGGTGTGCTCCTCGAGAATCTGGCCGATGATGAGGATGGCGGCGACGATGGTGCCCGTGGCGTACTGGCCGATGGCAAAGCACGCGAGGATCGCGAGCGCCACAAACTGATCCATGTAGTACTTGGTCGCCTCGAAGCCATCGGCCTTGAGCGAAGTGAGGCTATCGATCAGCACTGGGATCGCGGCGAGGCCGAGGCCGATCATGGACCATAGCGCGAAGACATCGGCCTGATCGGGGCGCAGCCATTTGGCGGCCGCACTGAGGCCGAGGCAGAGGAGGCCGACGGCGACGAGAATCAGCCGCACGTGCAGTGAAGTGAAGGCGAAGCCAGCGCTGGCGCGCGGGGGGCCGGAGTCTTCGCGTGTTTCGCGGGCGACGATCCGGGCGGCGGCCTCGGTGGTGGGCGGAGCGCTCATCGCGGGTCGCGAAGAAAGATATTCATCTGGCCGCCCGCGCTGGGCACGAGCGTGCGGGTCTTTACTCGCGGGAGCACCTGCTCGAGCGTCTCGGCGCGGAGGCGCGACTCGACGAGCTCGGGCTGGGCCTTGTGCTCGGCGAGGAGCGCGAGAAAAGCAGCGGCCTCGCCGCGGGCGCGGGAGACGAGCTCGCGCGCATCGGCAGCGGCCTGCTGACGGGTGCGAAAGGCATCGCTCTCGGCCCGAGGCATCGTCTGGGCGCGGTAGGTGCGGGCCTGCTCGAGGACGGTGCGCGACTCGACCTGGGCGCTGGTGACATCGGAAAAGGCGGAGGCGGTGGCCTGCGGCGGGAGGATGGTATTGACCTCGAAGGCGACGACCTCGATGCCCATTTGCAACGCATCGAGACGCTGCTGGGTGAGCTCGCGCACGCGGTTGCGGAGGGTTTCGAGGCCCGCGCCCAGGGCGTCGTCGATCTTCATCGCGGCGACCACCTGCGTGGCAGCGTCCATCGCGGCGCCATCAATCAGGTGATGGCGCGAGGCATCTTGCGCGGAGCGGACGTAGGCAAACGGATCGGCGATGCGGTAGCGGAGCGTGAGGCGGGCGTGGACGATATTGGCATCGCCGGTGAGCGTGTAGCCATCGAAGACCGGATGCAGGCCCTTGCCGGCGGGTGCGCTCATGCCGGCGAGACCGGCATTGGCGGTGGGAAGCACGGCGAGGAGCGCGGCGGGCATCTGGGGATTGGCCGGGCTGGCCTCGGTCGTGGTATTGGCCGGGACCGCGGCCTCGTCGGGCGCCCAGGTATTGAGAAACAGCTCGTGCTGCGTGCGCGTGGGGACGCGGACGACGCGGTCGATCGGCGCGGGCAGGGCGAAGAGCAGGCCCGGTGGATGCACCTGGCGCTGGAGTTTGCCGAGACGATAGACGAGCGCATCCTCATTGGGCGCGACGCGCGTGATGCCCGAGCAGAGATAGAGGCCGACGAGGCCGAGCAGCAGCCAGCGCAGGAGCTTGATGGTGGCCGCGAGGGCCCCGAAGAGCGCCTGGCCGGAGCTGATGCGCGCGGCGCGGCGGCGAGCGGATGTGCCGGGGTCGCTCATTTCGGGGCGGAGGCGGCGGGCTTGAGCTGGTTGAAGGGGGCGGTGTCGGTATCGAGGATAAGCGTGGTGTTTTCCTTTGTCACCTTGCGCAGCGTCTCGAGCTCGCGGAGAAACTTGTAGAACTGCGGATCCTGCGAGTGGGCGTCGGCGTAGATGCGGGCGGCCTCGGCCTCGCCCTTGCCACGGGTCTCCTCGGCAAACTTCTGCGCCTCGGCGAGCAGCACGGTGCGCTCGGCGTCGGTCTTGGCGCGGAGCTCCTCGGCCTCCCGGCGGCCCTCGGCGCGGAAGCGCGCGGCGTACTGGCCGCGCTCGGCCTTCATGCGTTCGAAGACGTAGAGCGTATTGGCCTCGGGGAGCGCGATGCGCTTGATGCCCACCTGCTCGATGGCGATGCCGAAAGCGGCGAGGGCCTGCGGGCGGATCGCCTCGCCGAGCCGCTGCTCGAGCTCAACTAGCTTGAGCTTGGCGGGATCGGTGGTGACGAGGTCTTCGAAATTGTAGCGGCCGAGCAGGGCGTTGCGCGCGCTGGTGGCGAGGCTATCGAGTTTGGTGGGCGCGGCGGCAGGGGTGCCGAGGGCTTGGAGGAACTTGAGGGGGTCGGCGATGCGCCAGGCGAGGAAGACGGGGAGGATGACGTTGCGCTTATCCTGCGTGAGCGCCTCGGAGAGGCGCGTGTCGTAGAAAGAGAGGCGGGAATCGAAGCGATTGACCGTGTCGACTGGCCACGGGAATTTGAAATAGAGGCCAGGCTCATTGAGCGTGCGCACGGGCGAGCCGAAGCGTGTGAGCACGGCGGACTCGTTGCTCGCCACCTGGAAGCTGAACATCGCAAAGCCGAGGATCGTCACCACCACGAGGGCGATGAGGGCGCGGGTGAAAACTTGCAGCGCGGACATGAGGGGGAGAGTGAGTTTAGCGGGCGAGCGCGGGGGCGAGCGGCGTGGTGGCGTCGAGCCCGAGGAAGAAGTTGATCCGGCTGCGGGCATCGGAAGGAATGAGCACCAGTTGGCGGACTTCGGAGAGGGCTGACTCCATCGTCTCTAGCCGGCGGCGGGCGCTGTAGAGATCGGGGTGCGCGCGGTAGACGGCGAGCGGGGCGACGAAGCGGGCGGCCTCGCCGGTGGCGCGGGCGCGGCGCTCGGCGGCGGCCGTCTCGGCCTGGAGCTTGATCTGGGCCGCGCTGATCTGCCCTGCGGCTGTAGCCTGCACCGCGTAGGTGCGGGCGAGGTCGACAAAGGCCGCGCGCTGCTCCTCGGCGCTGACGACATCCTGATACGAGGGGGCGACCGAGACGGGTGGATGCACGTCCTTGAGCCCGACGAAGACGATCTCGAGCCCGAGGCCGAGCCGGTCGCTGGCGGCCTGGAGCCGAGTGCGCAGGGTATCGGTGATTTCGATACGATCCGTCGTCATCAGGCCGAAGGCCGTGTGCGTGCCGGTGAGCTGGAGCAGCTCCCGGTAGCCGAGGGACTCGAGCGCGGCGCGGGCATCGCCGGCGCGGCGGAGGTAGGCGACTGCGTCGCGCACGCGGTAGTGGATCGGGACATTGATGGTGAGCAGCTCCTCGCCCTGGCCGACGAGGAGGTTTTGCTCGCCCTCGAAATGTTTTTCGGCCCACAGCACGGGGCCGGAGAGATCGCGTTCAAAGCCGAGCGCCAGCTCCTGCACGCGCTCGGTAGCCACCACGCGGACGCTGCCCAGGGGCCAGGGCGCATGGAGGTGCAGCCCAGGGGGCAGGGCCTCGGGTGCAAACTCGCCACCCCGCACCAATACGCCGCGGCTATCGACCGGCACGCGCGTGACAGCGGTCGATGCCCATAAGCCGAGCAGGCCGAGCAAAAGTAACGGCGCGACGAGCAGGCGGCCGAGCTGCACCAGCCAGGTATCGGCGAGCTTTACCCCAAAGGTTTTCTCCAGCGTGACGCCCAGCGAACGGAGCGGCCCGCTCTCGCCGAATAGCGAGGGCAGGAGCACGCTGCGGCCGAAGATGTCGTGGGCATTGCGGAGTCGCTTGGGTTGATAGAGTCGGGCGACGGCATGGAGGCCAGTCTCGAGGATCAAAACGCCGCTGACGACGAGCAGCACCTGCTCCAGCGGCTGAAACCAGCTGCGTTGCGCATAGAGCCGAACAAGCAGCACCATGACGAGCGCCGCCTCGGCGGCGGCGAGGAGGCGGACGAGGGGCACGAGCGTGGCGAGGAGTGGCGAGGGCGTCTCGCGCGAGACATTTTGGCCGTAGATACCGAGAAAATATGCGCCAAAAGCGAGGATCGCGCCTGTCACGGCGGCAAATTGGAGCTGCGTGTCGGTCGCGCCGGTGAAAGCAGCAGGCCTCCCATAGTACACCCACACCGGCAGAGCGATGACCGCGAGCGTGGCGAGCCCGCGGAGGAAAGCGCGCAATCCCCAGCGCAGCGGCGGCAGGAGATTGCCGAGGGCAAGGATGAGCATCCAAGCCGCGAGCGCGGCCAGCCCGCTGAAGAGCCTGAGGCCCGTGCGCTGGCCGAGATGGAAGGCGAGCGCCGCGGCCACCGCAAAGACGAGCGCGAAGACCAGCACAAGCCCGCGGGGGCTGGGTGTTGTCTCAGTCGGCGTGGTCATGTGGGTGGCGGGGAGCGAAAGGCGGCACGGGAGGGAACACCGGGTTGTGGCCCGGTGCAAACCTCTGTTCGCGCAGAGAGGACCGTCTCTGCGGGAGCTCAATCAATAAGGGCGGGAGCACTACGCCGGGCTCATACTCCTGCGCGATGGCGCAATCGGACTCGTCGTGGGCCCTCTCAGCCGTGCGAATCGCGTCAGCGTTTGCGTTTACCGGGGCCGCGCTCAGCCGAGGGGCGAGCCTCGGGGTCGACCCAGATATCCTTGGCGGCGATCAGTGCGGTCGCGCCGTTGGCGTCTGCGCCGCCCTTGGGTGCGAGGACGATGGTCTCGAGGGCATCGCCCTTGAGCCGGGCGGTGACGCCATCGCGGCCGAATTCGCTGCGCTGATCCTCGAAGATAAACTGCGAGGTGAGCACCTCGGCGCCGCCGCGCTTCACCTTGAAATGGATGTGCCGGATGCGGCCAGTATAGAGGCCGGGCAACACGGTGCGGAAGGCGTACTTGCCCGCGGCGTCGGTGACGCACTCGCCGAAGAACTGGAAGCTTTGGTCGCGGTCGCTCGCGCGATTGCCGGAGTGATAGTACACGCCGCCGTCGTCGGTCTGCCAGATCTCGACGGTGGCGCCCGCGAGGGGCTTGCCCTCTAGGTCGCGGAGGATGCCGGAAAGCAGCAGCGTCTTACCCGCTGCGGCGGCCTTGCCGTTCTTTAATTTCGTGAGGTCGGCGTCGCGCTCGGTGAGCGCGGGGAGGGAGTTGCTGGAGTTGAAGGGATAGAAGGGGCCTTCGGTGAGCTGGGGTGTGCGGGTGACGGCGGCCCAGGCGGGCAGGGCGGCGAGAGCCAGCGCGGCTGTGGCGAGGATGAAGCGGGAGCAGTTCATGGGCGGGGTGGGGTAGGACGACAGTATGGCGGTAAAGTCACGGGAGGCAATGCGCGTGATCCTAGGGGAGATCGTAGATCTCGACCATGGCCTGGCCGGTGGCGCCATCGACGCCAGCGACGATGGCGGTGTAGCTCGCGCCCGCGGGGAGCGTGACGACGACGGCGGCATCGCGGCTGCCGGTGGCGAGGGTAAACGCGCCTGCTTGGGCAAAGGCGGAGGAGTGGGTGGCCAGCCAGTTGTCGTTGCTGGCGACGAGGGCGCCAGCGCTGTTGTAGATATCGAGGCGCGGATCGGAGAGCGTGCCCGTGACGCCGAAGTCCACGAGGCGGGGGCCGATGGCGCGGACGAGCAAGCGCTTGGTGCCGGCGCCATTGATGGAAAAGCCCGCGATAAGCGCGGAGTCGGCCGCGCCGACGGAGGCGCGGGCGGAGAGGTTGATCAACTTGGAGGCGGCGAGGCTCGCGGTGTCGTAAGCCTCGAAGAGCGCTACGCCGGCATCGGTGCCGGTGACCTGTGCCGTGCCGGCGCCGCCGGGCAGCGTGACGGTGAGCGCGGCATCCTTGCTGCCGGTGGGGAGAGAAAACGCGCCGACCTGCGCGAAGGTGCTCGCGAGCGAGCTGTCCCACGAATCGTTTTCACCGACCTTGGCGCCGGAGGCGTCGTAGACCTCGAGGCGCGGGTCGGAGAGGGCATTGGCGACGCCGAAGGCGCCGAGCGTGGGGCCGATGGCGCGGACGAGCACACGTTTGCCGCTGGCGCTTTGGATGACGAAGCCCGCGGTGAGCGACGAGCCGCTCGACGGCAGATAGGAGCGCACGGAGAGATTGACGAGCGCGGCGCTGCTCGTGGGCGCGGCGAGGACGGCGAGGGTGGCGGCATTGCTCACGATGGAGCCGCCGGTGTTGCTGACCGCCACCGTGTAGCTGCCGGCATGGGCGGTGGCGACGGAGGCGAGCGTGTACGTCGCGGAGGTCGCTCCAGAGATTGCCTGGCCGTCCTTGCGCCACTGATACGCGAGCGTGCCGCTGCCAGTGGCCGCGACGGAGAAAGTGACGCTCTCGCCCGCGGTGACGGAGGCTGAGGCGGGATGCGACGAGATCACGGGCGCGGCGCCGGCGCCCGTGGAAGTGCCGGTGGCATTGACGACGAGCTGCCGAGTCGCGATGAGCACGGAGGCACCGCTGGCATCGGCGCCGGTGGTGGGATTGATCAGCACATGATCGATGCTGGCGCCCAGGCTCGATGCGACGTTGTCGGTGCTGAACTGCGCGCGATCCTCCTCGAACATGAGCTGAGAGGTGACGAGGGTGGTGCCATTCAGCTTGATCTTAAAGTGGATGTGCCGGATGCGGCCGGTGTAGAGGCCGGGACGCACGCTGCGGAAGGAGTAATTGCCGCTCGCATCGGTCACACTCGTCCCGAAGAACTGGAAGTTGGTGTCGCGATTCTGATACGCGTTGCCCGAGTGGTAGTAGAGGCCGTTGTTGTCGGTCTGCCAGATCTCCACGGTCGCGCCGGAGACGGGCGCGCCGGAGAGGTTGACGAGCTGGCCGGAGAGCAAGAGCGGGGTGCCGCTGGCGCGAGACGTGTTGGTGCCGACCTGAGTGAGATCGTTGTCAGCGCCGACGAGCCAGGCAGTGTCGAGGCGCTGCGTGGAGTTAAAGATATAGTACGGCCCCTCGGTGGTTTCCGGGGTGCGGGTGAGCTGCGCAAAGGCGGCCGAGGCGGTGGCGAGCGCCAGCGCGAACAAGGCGAGGAATGTGGTCTTCATCGTGCGCCCAGTATCGCACGCCGATTCTTAAGAAACTCTTAAGGCGCGGACAATTTTTGCGCGCAAAAGCGTGTGACCTTTTGTGGGGCGCGGCGTCGAAGCGGACGATCTTAATCAAATCTTAAGGGTGCGCGTGCGATATTTGCCTTTCCCTCTGCAGCGCATGAGCATCGCAACAACACCCATGAAGCTCCTCGTGGTCGAAGACGAATCGCGGCTCCTCCGCAGCCTCGCCGGGGCATTGCGCGACGAAGGCTACGCAGTCGATACAGCGGCTGAGGGCACCGATGGGCTCTACAAGGCGCTCAACACCTGCTACGACGCCATCGTGCTCGATGTGATGCTGCCGGGTGTGGATGGCTGGGAAATTCTTCGCCGGGTGCGGCAGACGCAGAAGACACCCGTGCTCATGCTCACGGCTCGCGACGGCACGCAGGAGCGCGTGAAGGGCCTCGATGCGGGCGCGGATGACTACCTCGTAAAACCCTTTGAGCTTACCGAGCTGTACGCGCGGCTGCGCGCGATCATCCGCCGCTCGGCGGGGCAGACGGAGGCTAGGCTGGGCGTGGGCGAGATCGCGCTCGATACGCGGGCGCGCACGGTGGAGTTGCGGGGCCAGCCGGTGCCGCTCACGGCGCGGGAGTATGCGATCCTCGAGTATCTCGCGCTGCATCGCGGCAAGGTCGTGACGCGGACCGAGCTCTTCGAACACATCTTCGACGAGCACGCCGACCCGCTCTCCAACCTGCTCGACGTGCATGTTTCCAGCCTGCGCAAGAAGCTCGGGCACGACGTCATCGCCACCCGGCGCGGGCAGGGATTTTGCATCGAGGCATGACGATGAATCTCCACTCGATCCGCGGGCGGCTGCTCGGCTGGTTTGCCTTTTTGCTGGGCTGCATCCTCACGGGCTTCGGCGTGCTGGCGTATCAGTTTCACTCGCAGAGCGAGCTGCAGCGGATCGATGGCGAGCTGGAACGGCGTGTGGCGCTCCTGCAGGCCGATCTCCGCGAAGGCGGCGGCCCTGGGCCAGGGCCCGACCGTGGCGGACCGGGTCGAGAGGGTCCGCCACCGCCGATGATGATCCGCGAAGGCGAAGAGCGTCCGTTTGGAAAGAAAAAAGGTCCTCCGCCCGACGACGCGCCGCGCGGGCCGGGCACTGATTTCAAGGGCGGACCCGGTGGGACGCGCACGCTCCGAGTGACTGAGCTGACGGCGTCACTCTTCGAGGAAATGGATGGTGCCTCATTCTACTACGCAGCCTGGAGTAGTCGTGGCGCAATCATGGGGCGATCGGCCAACGCCCCGGCAGAGTTGCCGGCGCCCGAGCGCAGCGCCACAGGCCGACGCGAGAAGCGCACGCGCGGAGAGTGGCGCGAGGTGTATCAGGTGACAGAGCGTGGCGACTGCGTGCTCGCGGGCATCTCCATGGCGGCAAGCGATGCGGCGAGTACGCGACTGGGCTGGATGCTCGCCGCTGCCGGCGGCGCGGTGCTGGTGCTCGGGCTTGGCGGCGGCTGGTGGACAATCTCGCGCTCGCTGAGGCCGGTGCGCGAGATCGGCACGACGGCCCGCCGCATCGCCGAGGGTGATCTCTCGGAGCGTATCAGTGCAAGTGACGCGCGCAGCGAGCTGGGAGAGCTGGCGGCCGTGCTCAACTCGACCTTTGCCCGCCTTGAGGCGGCCTTTGCGGAGCAGAAGAACTTCACGGCCGATGCCTCCCACGAGCTACGCACGCCGCTAGCGGTGATCTTGACCGAGACGCAGCGCGTGCTCGCACGCGAGCGCACCGTCGCCGAGTATCGGGAAGCCATCGAAGTCTGCCGCGAAGCGGCTCAGGACATGAAGCGCCTGACGGAGTCACTGCTGGAGTTGGCGCGCTTCGATGCGGGGCAGGAGCCGCTGCAGCGACAGCCCTTCGACCTCGCGGTGGTGGCGCAAGCGGCGGTGGATCTGATGCGACCTCTCGCAGCAGAGCGAAATCTCAAGGTCGAGGTGGCATGCACGCCAGCGCCGGCGAGTGGCGATCCGGATCGGCTGCGGCGGGTCGCCGTGAACCTCCTGCAAAATGCGGTGCGCTACAATCGCGATGGCGGGGAGATTCGCGTAGCGACGAGCGTGAATGAAAACGAGGCTGCGCTGACAGTGAGCGATACGGGCCATGGAATTACAGCCGAGGCGCTCCCTCATGTCTTCGAGCGTTTCTATCGCGCGGACAAAGCGCGCTCACGGGCGCAGGGTGGCACGGGCCTCGGGCTGGCGATCTGCAAGGCGATCGTCACGGCGCATGGCGGGGGCATCACGGTGGAGAGCGAAGTCGGCAGAGGCACGACGGTGACGGTACGCCTGCCGCCCGGATGACATTTCGATCTGGCGCGCGATGGCGCGGGGATGCGGGTGCCACTCCGCCATTTCCAAAGTCGCGTAATGGAGCGCGCGTCGAAAGTAAGTGGACGGCGCTCCTTGGGAATTGGATGGATTGCCGCGTCTCTGCGCTCCTCGCAACGACGGAAGGAGGGTGATAGCGGCGTAAAGCCGCTTTGTCTTACGGCGCGTTGGCCACGCTCAGCAGCATGGCGAGGGCGATACCAAAGTCTTTCACGGCGGTCGTCTTCTCCACGTCTGTCCATTCGTCGAGCGAGTGAGCGCGGCCGCCGCGGTTGGCGGATTGGGAGGCCATCGCGAAGGCGGGGATGCCGAGGCTGATCGGGATATTGGCGTCGGTGCTGCTGGTTTCCCAGACGGGCACTTTCTCGAAAGTCTTCATGGTGGCGATGACCTGCTGAAGCACGGGATTCTCGGGTGCGGTCACGCCGGAGGGGCGCTCGCCGATGAGTTTCACGTCGGCGGTGATCTTGCCGAAGGTGGTGAGGCGTGCGGCATTTTCCTCGGCGACGGATTCCTCGACAATCTTGAGGAAGATGGCGTCGATCTTTGCGAGCTCCGCCTGCGAGGTGGAGCGCATGTCGATCTCCATGGCGACCTCGAAGGGGATGGAGTTGACCGAAGTGCCGCCGCTGACCACGCCGACGTTGTACGAGACCTTGGGCTGCTTGGGCACGACGACCTTGCCGAGCTTGGCGATGGCATTGCCCATCGCGAAGGCTGGGCTTGCCTGGCCGAAGGCGCCCCAGCTGTGGCCGCCGGGGCCTTTGAAGGTGACGCGGTAGCGCTTGCTGCCGAGCGCCCCGTTGGTGATCGAGTCGTTGGACCGGCCATCGACCGTGATGAAGCGCTTGATCTTGTCCTTCCACGGGCCTTTGCCGAAAAGGTAGCGCATACCGCGGAGGTCGCCGGGGCCTTCCTCGCCGACGTTGCCGATGAAGAGGATGTCGCTCGCGGTTTCGATCTTGGCCTCGCGCATGGCGCGAATGGCCGCAAGGAGAAAGGCGAGGCCGCGGGTGTCGTCGCCCACGCCGGGGGCGATTAGGCGGGTGCCCTGGCGCTTCACGCGCACATCGGTGCCCTCGGGGAAAACGGTGTCGAGATGCGCGGCGACAGCGAGGAGCGGACCGCCGCCCTTGCCGCGCCAGAGGCCCATCGCGTTGCCCTCGGCGTCGATGGTCACGTCTTCGAGGCCGTATTCGCGAAGGAGTTTGGCATAGGCCTCGGCGCGGAGCTGCTCGCGGAAGGGTGGGGCGGGGATCTCCGTGAGGTAGATCAATTCGTTGACGAACTTTTCGAAATCACGGTCGAAAACAGAGACAGCGGTTTTGTAGCTCGACGAGTTGATGATCTGCTGGGCTAGCGCGTCCTGGGGCGACGTGGCGGCGAGGGCGGGTCCGGCAGAGGTGAACGCTAGGGTGAGGGCAAGCGAGAGAGCTCGAAAGGTGGGAGCGAGGTGTCGGCGCATGGGAGGTGGGCGGGCTGGGACTAGAGCTGGAGAGTATCTTGTGGCAGACAGAGCAGTGTTTGTACCGGATGACGGCGTACGAAGCTGCCAAGCGGTTTGGGGAGTGCCAGAGGGAGGGGTGAGGCCCCGTCTTACTTCAGGCGCCGATGGGGTGCCAGGTGGTCTTGAACTCGAGGAAATCGCGGATCGCGTAGATGCTTTGCGCATCGTCGCTGAGCCAGTCGGCCTCGCTCTCGGCGGCGGCGAAGTGCACGCGCTTGACGCTCTCGGCGGCGCCTAGGCGGAGGGCCTTGCGGTCCTCCGCACCAAGGCCGGCGGCGGAGATGGCGCGGAGGTGCGTGTGCGTGGCGTACGTGGGCACGAGTTCCTTGCGATAGCCGGTGAGGATATTGACGACCCCGCCTGGGAGGTCGCTCGTGGCGAGCATCTCACCGAACAGGACTGCCGGGTAGGGCGTCTTTTCCGAGGCGTGGGCGACGACGGTATTTCCGCTCAGAATGATCGGAGCGATGAGCGACATGAGACCCAGCAGGGGCGAGACATCGGGCGCGAGCACGCCGACGACGCCCATGGGCTCCGTGACGGTGAAATTGAAGTGAGGCGAGGCGACGGGGTTTACGTTGCCTAGCACCTGCTCGTACTTGTCGGTCCAGCCGGCGTAGTGGACGATGCGGTCGACGGTGACATCCACCTCGCGGCTGGCGGCAGCCTTGGTCGCGCCGAAGCGTGCGAGCGTGTCGCTCATCTCCTGCCGGCGCGCCTCGAGCATTTCGCCGAGACGGTAGAGGATCTGGCCGCGATTGTACGCTGTGCGCCTGGCCCAGCCGGGGCCGGCCTTGGCGGCGGCCTCGACGGCATTGCGCAGATCCTTGCGCGTGCACTGCGGGATATTGGCGAAGAAGTTGCCCGCGCTGTCGTTGACCGGAAACACGCGCCCGCTCTCCGAGCGGATGAACGCGCCGCCGACGAGAGGCTTGGGAGTCTTGGTAATGGGAAGTCGGGTCATGGGCGGAGCCGGGTTCAGGTGAGCTTGGCGTAGTCGAGCAGGCCTTGGCGGCCGCCTTCGCGGCCGAAGCCGGATTCCTTGTAGCCGCCGAAGGGTGAGGTGGGATCGAACTTGTTGTAAGTATTGGCCCAGACGACGCCGGCCTTGAGCTCGACGCTCATTTTGAGGATGCGGGAGCCCTTGTCGGTCCACACGCCGGCGCTGAGGCCGTAGGCGGTGTTGTTGGCCTTCTCGATGGCCTCCTCGACGGTGCGGAAGGTGAGGATGCTCAAGACAGGGCCGAAGATCTCCTCGCGGGCGATGCGGTGGCTCATCGAGACGCCGCTGAAGAGCGTCGGGCGGAAGTAGTAGCCCTTGCTCGGCAGGCGGCACGAGGGCTGAAATAGCTCAGCGCCCTCCTTGGTGCCGCTGGCGACGAGCTCGGCGATCTTGTCGAGCTGGTCCTTGGAGTTGATCGCACCGATATCGGTATTCTTGTCCATCGGATCGCCGACACGGAGGACGCGGATGCGATTCTTGAGCTTCGCGAGCACGGCCTCGGCGACGGGCTCGTGCACGAGGAGGCGCGAGCCGGCGCAGCAGACGTGCCCCTGATTGAAGAAGATGCCGTTGACGATGCCCTCTACGGCCTGGTCGAGCGGGGCGTCGTCGAAGATGATGTTGGCCGCCTTGCCGCCGAGCTCGAGGGTGAGCTTCTTATCGGTGCCGGCGAGCGAGCGGAGGATGATCTTGCCGACCTCGGTAGAGCCGGTGAAAGCGATCTTGGCAGGCGTCGGATGCGTGGTGATGGCCGCGCCGACCTCGCCCGCGCCGGTGACAAAATTGACGACACCCGGTGGCAGCTCGGCATCGCGGAGGATTTCGGCCAGCTTGAGGCAGGTGATCGAAGTAGTTTCAGCCGGCTTGAGGACGACCGTGTTGCCCATCGCGAGAGCGGGAGCGAGTTTCCACGCCAGCATGAGCAGCGGGAAATTCCACGGGATGACCTGGCCGACGACGCCGAGCGGCGTGGCGCGGCGACCGGGGGCGACGTACTCGAGCTTATCGGCCCAGCCGGCGTGATAAAAGAAATGCGCGGCGGCCATCGGCACATCGAAGTCGCGCGATTCCTTGATCGGCTTGCCCCCGTCGAGGGTCTCGGCGACGGCAAACTCGCGCGCGCGATCCTGCAGCAGGCGGGCGATGCGGTAGAGGTACTTGCCGCGCTCGCGGCCGGGGAGCTTGCTCCACGGGCCAAAGGCGCGCTGCGCCGCGGCGTAGGCGGCATCGACATCCTCGCGGCCGGCGAGAGGGATCTCGGCGAGCTTCTGTTCGTTGGCGGGGTTGATGGAGTCGAAGTACTTGCCGCTTTTCGGCGTGACGAACTTGCCGTCGATGAACAGCTCGTAGCGCGACTGGAGCTTGGGATCGGCGCTCTCGGGCGCGGGATCGAACTCCCACAAATCGCCAAAGATCAGCTCGGGCGCGGGACGGCTCGGGCGGACGGAGGTCTTTTTCTTATCGGGCGCTAAAGTGGCCATGAGGAAGATCGGATTCTGAGTTTGAACAGAAGATAACGAAGGGAACGAAGAGGGCGGAGCGGTCCTATATCTAGCAGGCCTTAGTTTCCTTCGTTGTCTTCTGTTCAGATGGTTTGGGTTCGATTGATCAGTAGCTCTCGGCGGCTTCGCTGAAGTAGTACGGAGCCTGATACGCGCCGGTCTTCTCCTTTTGGAGCTGGCGCACGACATCGTTGAGGAGAGAGCTGGCGCCGAAGCGGTAGCGAGTGTTGTTGAGCCAGGCGTCGCCAAGCGTTTCTTTCACGGCAGTGAGGAAGTGGAGCGACTGCTTGGCGGTGCGGATGCCACCGGCGGGCTTCATCGCGATGGCGATGCCGGTATCGAGGTAATAATCGCGGATGGCTTCGATCATCACCTGGTTGTTGCCCAGCGTGGCATTGAGCGAGGTCTTGCCGGTGCTGGTCTTGATGAAATCGCCCTCGCGGATCACGCGCATGGCGAGGAAGGAGGCGGCGCGGATATTGTCGTACGTCTCGAGTTCGCTGACTTCTAGGATGACCTTGAGCGTGGCTTCGCCGCAGGCCTCCACGACGGCGGCGATCTCATCCTGCATCTCGCCAAACTCGCCGGAAAGAAACGCGCCGCGATTGATCACCATGTCGATCTCGTCAGCGCCATCGGCCACGGCGGCGCGCACCTCGGCAAGGCGGGTCTTGAGCGGGGCCTGGCCGCTGGGAAAGGCGGTGGCGACGGAGGCGACCTTCACCTCGGAGTCGCCGACGTGTTTCTTGGCGTGGCGCACCATCGAAGGGTAGACGCACACGGCCGCAACGCGCGGCACGCCGAGCTCGGGGTCGTGAGGCTGGAGGGCCTTCTGGCAGAGCGATGCGACTTTGCCCGGGGTGTCCTTGCCCTCGAGGGTGGTGAGATCGATCATCGAGGCGGCAGTGCGGAGACCCCAGACCTTGGAGGCTTTTTTGATCGAGCGGGTCGTGTATTTGGCGACACGTTCCTCGACTCCGACCTGATCGACGGTGCCGACTTCATCGAACAACCGGCGAAACGCAGCAGACGCAGACTTGGCGAGCATGGTGCAGCACTATCGCGCCGCACGGGGGTGAAAACAAACCGAAAAGGGATGGGTTGAAATGGCCGCCCGTCCGCGCGATGCGCCCGCTCATCCTCTACCGCCTCGCCGAAGGGGGCAGTCGCGCTTTGCGTGCCCTCGCATGAAACTCGATCCCCGCTCTCTCGCGCGCCGGGTGGCGCTCTATCTGTGGTCGCAGTGGGTGCGACCACTGGTGATCCCACTGCTGCTCATCAACGCCGCAAAGTCTGCCATCGCCGATATCAACTACGTGCCGTCGGGCTCGATGCGGCCGACAATCCTCGAAGGCGACGTGGTCTTCATCAACAAGCTCGCGTACGATCTGCGCGTGCCCTTCACGACCGCGCGCGTGGCGCGCTGGGCGGAGCCGGAGCGGGGAGACATTGTGGTGTGTTTCGCGCCCGACGACGGCACGCGGCTGGTGAAGCGGGTCGTGGCCCTGCCAGGCGATACCGTGGAGCTGCGCGGCGGGGTGCTTTTCATCAATGGCGCCCGGCGCGAGTATTCGCCGCTGCCGGAGGCGGCGACCCGGCACTTTACGTCGCAGGAGCGTGCAACCGCGGTATTTGCGCGCGAGGCAGACGATCGGCGCGAGGGGCCGGGCGGGCATGCGGTGATGGTGCTGCCCGGTAGGCTGGCGCTGCGGGATTACGGGCCAGTGCAGGTGCCGGCGGGGCACTACTTCACGATGGGCGACAATCGCGACAACAGCCGCGACTCCCGCTTCTTCGGCCCAGTGCCGCGCCGCGAGATCGTGGGCGAGGCCAAGGGCGTCTTCATCTCGGCTGATCTGTCGCGGTGGCTGCAGCCGAGGCTGGATCGCTTTTTCTCGGCATTGGACTGACGCTGCCGTGCGCGAAGTTTGCGCAGATGGCGCGACACTTTCATACTCGGGAGCGTCTATCGCTCCGTGATGAAAAATGTCTCCCGTCTCCTCCTGTCGCTCTCCCTCGTACTCGGTTTACTCACGCCGCTCTCGGCGCAGCCGACATACTCGGGCCCGCGCGACGTGGGCAAGATGGAGTCTCCGCCGCGCGCGGAGACGAGCGGTCTCGCCGTCTCCCGGCGCAATGCCGACATGCTCTGGACGCACGACGACAGTGGCGGCGCCGCGATGGTCTACGCCATCGGCACCGATGGCAAAGCACGCGGCCGGCTCCAGATCGGGGGCGTAAAAAATGAGGACTGGGAGGATATCGCCTCCGCCGAGCTCGATGGAAAGCCCTGGCTGTTGATCGGCGATATCGGGGATAACGATGCGAAGCGTCGCGCGATCGCCGTGCACTTCGTGCCCGAACCGGCAGCCGCGGAGATGGCGGGCGTCGCGCAGATCGCGGAGCGCCCGACGGCGACATTTACGCTGACGTACGAAGACGGGGCGCGCGATGCGGAGTCGCTCGCCATCGATACCGCGGAGCGGGCGCTCTATCTCCTCACCAAGCGTGAGGATACGGTGCGGCTCTACCGCGCCGAGTTGCCGGCCGGGGAGCTGAAGAGCGCAAATTTGAAGCTACGTTTTGTGGGTCTGGTGCCCGGCATCCCGCAGCTCACCGGCGAGCAATCGCTCTTCAAGGGCAAGCTCGGCAAGCATCGGAGGCGCGCGTGCGCGATGGATTTCGCCGCCGATGGCTCGGCGGCAGTCGTGCTCACCTATGGCGATACGCTGGTCTTCGTACGCAAACCCGGTGAGCGCTGGGCCGAAGCGCTCGCGCGCCAGCCGGTGGCGCTCGCGCCGCATGGCCTGCCGCAGGCGGAGGGCGCGTGCTTCACGCGGGACGGACGCTCGATCTACGTCGCCTCGGAAATCATGTCGAACTTGCTGCGATACGACCGGAATTGAGCCGGTGGTCGCGGGGTCGGCCCCCGCCGGAGAGCGAGGCAAGACGCTGCTGACCCAGCTTGGGCTTGATTGTTGAGTTGGAGGGGGCGCACTGTGGGGTGTGCGCCTTCCGCTTCCAGTTGTGGTGGTGTGTCTTGGATTGATCCTCGTGCGGTCTCTCTCCGCCACGGAGAGTCCGGCGCTGGCGCGCGTCGTACTTCAGTTGAAGTGGCAACATCAATTTCAGTTTGCCGGTTACTATGCTGCTGCGGCCAGGGGCTACTACAAGGAGGCGGGCCTGGAGGTGGAGATGCGCGAGGCGGTGCCGGGCAAGGATCCTGTGGAGGAGGTGCT
This sequence comes from uncultured Opitutus sp., assembly GCA_964480585.1. Classification (GTDB taxonomy): domain Bacteria; phylum Verrucomicrobiota; class Verrucomicrobiia; order Opitutales; family Opitutaceae; genus ER46. Next base: position 32,666 of record CAYZPV010000011.1, read on the forward strand.
CGCGGGCCACGCGCACTACGGCGTGGGCACTTCGGAACTCGTGCTCCTGCGCGGCCAGGGCAAGCCCGTCGTGGTGCTGGCGGCGATCTTTCAGCACTCGCCCCTCGTGCTGCTCGTGCCGCAGTCGGCGGGCGTGACCGACCTGCATGGGCTGGCGGAAAAGCCGATCATGATCGAGCCCCAGTCGGCCGAGTTGCTGGCTTACTTCAAGCACGAGGGAATCGACCCCGCTAAGCTGAAGATCGTGCACCACACTTTCAGCGTGGACGATCTGGTGAGCGGCCGGGTGGCCGCGATGTCGGCGTACTCGACCGATGAACCGTTTCAACTGCGGCAGGCGGGACGGGGATTCCTCACCTTCACGCCGCGGGCGGGCGGCATCGATTTTTACGGCGACAATCTCTTCACGACGGAGTCGGAGATCGCGCGAAATCCGGAGCGCGCGCGGGCCTTCCGCGCGGCGAGCCTCCGCGGCTGGGACTATGCGCTCGCGCATCCAGAAGAGATCATCGACCTGATCGTGGCGAACTACAGCCAGCGCAAGAGCCGCGAGCACCTGCTCTTCGAAGCCCGGGAGACGGCCAAGTTGATGCACCCTCAGCTGATCCAGGCGGGGCATATGAACCCTGGTCGCTGGGAGCACATCGCGCAGGCTTATCGCGACTTCGGGATGTTGCAGGGGCCGCTGCCTCTGGGGGCATTTCTCTACGGCGAAAAGAAGCCCGACCAACGGTGGCTGTATTGGTCGCTCGCGGGCGCCAGCGTACTCGCGATCGCCGGGCTGGGGTGGGCGCTGCCGCTCCTCCGGCAAAATCGCCGGCTGCGGCGAAGCGAGCGCGAGCTGCGACAGCTGGCGGAGAACGCGCCGTTTCCCGTCGCGATCACCGACCGAGAGACCAGCAACGTCATCTTTGCCAACCGGCGCAGCGGCGAAGTGCTGGGGGAAAGTGTGGAGAGCCTGATCGGCGAGCCGGCGCTGCGCTTCTACGAAAATCCCGCGGATCGCTCCCGGCTGCTGCGCGAGCTTGAAGCGGGGCAGGGCTTGGTGAGCGGGCTGGAGGTGCAGATGCGGCGGCGCGACGGCCGGCCGCTCTGGGCAATGGTGTCGGCGGGGCTGATCGAGTTTGGCGGCCGCGAGGGCTTGATGATCGCCTTTTATGATATAACGGAACGGCGCGCCGCGGAGGACGAACTCCGGCGGGCCAAGGAGTCGGCGGAAGCGGCCGATGCCGCCAAAGCCCGCTACCTGGGAGTGCTCAGCCACGAGGTGCGCACGCCGCTCAATGGCATCCTCGGCATGGTCGATATGCTCAAGCTGGAGCCGCTCTCGGGCGAGGCCCGCGACAATGTGGACATCCTCGATGGAGCTGGCCGCACGCTGCTGAAGCTGGTCGAGGATCTGCTCGATTTTGCGCGTTACGATACGGGGCGGGTCGCCCTGGAGCGCGAGTCCGTGGTGCTGGCTGATTTTCTCCGGGAACTGGTGGCTCTATTTCGCCCGGGGGCGGAGGCCAAGGCGCTGGCGCTCCGGTACGCCATCCGGCCCGAAGTGCCGGCCACCCTCTACACGGACCCGCTGCGCTTGAGGCAGGTGCTCTCCAACCTGCTGGGGAATGCGATCAAGTTTACGACGGAAGGCTCGGTGGAGCTTACGGTGGAAGTGGTGCCCGCTCTCGTCGGCAAGCCGCTGCGGTTGCGCTTTCATGTGAGCGACACCGGCATCGGCATCGCGGCCGACCGGCTGGCACAGATCTTCGAGCCCTATGTGCAGGCTGATCAATCGGTATCTCGCCGCTATGGCGGCTCGGGCCTCGGCCTCTCGATCTCGAAGCGGCTCGCGCAATTGCTGGGCGGCAGCATCCACGTGCAGAGCGCTCCGGGAGCCGGCTCGCTCTTCACCTTGGAAATCGAAGCGGGTACGGCCGCGGTGGTGGAGTAGCCGGGTGAGTGGCCGGCCGCGCGGTCGCATCGACCGCCTAGAACGCCTTGCTGACGTGCCGGCGAGCGAGGTTCCATTTCGCAGTCATCACGTGCGCGAGCTGGGTGACTTCGATCTTTTCGAAGGGTTTTTTTAGCACGGCCCAGCGATCGCGCTCGGGCAGCGCGGCTGCGATATCCTCCCAGCTGCGATCGGAGTGGGCGGTGCAGATGACGACATGGAGGTCGGGATCGATATCCCATATCCGGCGGATCGTGGTGAGCCCGTCCCAGCCGGGCGGCATCCGCATGTCGACAAAGGCCATCGCAAACGGTTCGCCCTGCTGGCAGGCCATCGCGACGGCGTCGCGCCCGGCTTCGCCCTGGTTGGCGAAGGAGAGCTCGAAGGGTGCAGCGGCGGCGGTGGGATCGGGCGCGGGCTCGCCGAGGATGGCAGCCGCCTCGGCATCGAGATCGAGGGAGGTGCTGACAGGTGCGAGGATGCGCTGAAAGTCGTCGTGGATCGAGAGGTTGTCGTCGATCACGAGGATGCGGCGATTGAAAGGAAGGAGATCGCTCATGGGGAGGCGCCGGAGACCGGCAAGGTGAGGGTGAAGGTGGCGCCACGGCCCACGCCCTCGCTGGTGACGGCGAGGTCGCCTTTCATATCGCGGGCGGCGAGCACGCAGCTATGCAGGCCGAAGCCATGGCCGTCGCGCTTGGTGGTGAAGCCGTGGGAGAATATCTTCGTGAGGTTTTCCCTCGGGATGCCGAGGCCGTTGTCTTTCACGACGAGTGCGACGAAGCCGGGCGCCGCAGGGGCGACGCCGACGACGATGGAAGGCGTGGGCACGCCGGCGGAGAGCACGGAGTCCTTGGCGTTCTTAAGCAGGTTTACCAGGATCTGGAGCACGCGGTGGCGGTCGGCCTTGACCGGTGGCGCATCGACAAAGGCGCGCGAGACGGAGACCTCGTGGCGGCGGAGCGACTCGGCGGTGAGCTTGAGCGCATCTTCGACGAGCTGGCTCGCGGGAAGGTTTTCGCTGACGCCGAAGAGGCGGGAGGCGCTCTGCTGCGTGACGATCACCTCGCGGATGTGGGCGAAGTGGCGCACGAGGCTTTCGACGTCGCCCTTCATCTGCGTGTTCTCCTGCGTGAGGTGCGTGTCGAGCTTGGCGAGAAACTCGGGGAAGCGTTTCCCATTGGGGTCTTCGGTGAGGAAGGCGCCGAGCCGGTGCTGCTCGCGCTGGAATGTCTCGACCACTCGGTGCAGCAGCGTGATGCGGCTCTGTTTGAGCCGGTCGAGGAGCTCCTGGATGGTGATATTTACGCTGGTGAGCACGTTGCCGACATTGTGCAGCACGCCGGTGGCGACCTCGGCCATGCCGGCCTGGCGGGAGGCGACGACGAGCTGCTGGTGCACGTTCTCGAGATCGCGCAGCGCGCGCTTCTGCGCGCTGATATCCTCGACGGTGCCCTCGCACCGCTGGAGCGCGCCGGGCCTTTCCGGCAGCAAGCGGGCATTGATCACGACCTCGAGCTTCACCCCGTCGGTGCGCGTGTAGACCGCTTCAAAGCCGCGGACTTCGCCATGCTCTTCAAGCTTCTCCCAGAGAGCCTCCCGCTGGGCGGAGTCGAGGAGAGTGCCGCTGGCGAGGTTGAGCTTGGAGTAGTCGGTCTCAGGTGGGAGACCGAGGAGGCGGAGTTGGTAAGGATTGGCGAAGAGGACTTCGCCGCTGCGCGTGGTCTTGAAGATGCCGATGGGGGCGTTGTTGACCAAGTTGCGGAAGCGCTCCTCGCTCGAGCGCAACTCGGCGGCGGTGCGCTCGTGCTTCTGCGCTTCGGCAAGCAGGGCGGAGGTGCGCTCGCGCACCCTCTGCTCGAGTTGCTCGAGGAGCTGGCGATTCTGGTCGTCGCGGCGGCATATCTCCCACATCTCGCGGCGGGAGACATGGCAGGCCCAGATGAGCACAATATCCTCGAAGATCACCCAGGCCGAATGCTCGAGCGTGCGCCAAAAAGAAGCGAAGGGCACGCCATAGACGGAGACGGGAAACCAGATGCCTCGTACCAGGTGATCGAGCGCGACGACGAGCGTGGCGGTGACGATCACACGCCAGTCGCGATACAGCGCGATAAAGGCCAGCGACCCGAAGACATGGAAGTGCGTTTCCATCCGCCCGCCGGTGAGATGGATCAGCAGGGAGGAAAACGTCACCTGTGCGATCGCGATGGCGTGGCGGGTGACGGGATGGTGCGGAAGCTCGCGGATGAGCACGAGCGGCGGCAGCACGATGAGCGCCCCGACAAACACCGCGGCGAGAAGGTGAGGGTGCAGCGAACTCTCGGCCCCGGCCCAAGCAAAGGGCGACCAGATCGCAGCCACCAACACCGCGAAGGCCCATTGGGCGATCAGCAACCACCAGAAGAGCTGGTTGGTCTTGGCGAAGACGCTGCGCTCGTAGCTGGAGTAGAGTTGCTCGATACGCTGGCGCGTCACTTCCGGGTCGGCGTGGGCCTCCTTAAGGCTGCCAAACGGAGAAAGGGAGAATGTGGAGCTGAGTGAGCTCATGGAGCGGTATCGGCCGAGCACTCCGGTAGCAGGGCACAGCCGTAAACGGGTGTGGCGGAAGGGAAGCCGGCGCGCCCGTTGAGAGCGGCCAGGATGGCATCCTGCCCTGGAGCGCGGCCACGATGGCCGCGCGAAACCGTGATGCCGCCGCGAAAGCGAATGGCGCCCTCCGCATCGACGAAAACCACATGGCCCGAGGTCAGCGCGCCGAGCTGGCGGGCGAAGGTGCCGGCGGGGTCTGCGATCGCGCGTACAGGTACGCCGCCGAGTTTCCGGGTGTTGGCGGCAGGCCAGCGGGCGGCGTCAGAGGCGGGAGCAAATTCGAGGAGTACGGCGTCGCAGGTGCCGCGGCTGCGGGCGAGAAGGTCGCCCAGCTCGGCCAGGCTCGCCTCGCTGCAAGGGCAGTTGGGGTGGAGCGCCATGGCTACGAGAGCTCGGCCCGGAGCCCGGTGGCGCTCGAGCCATGCGGCGGCATCGGCCTGCGGCGCCGCAGCGTTGCCCTCCACGCTGGAGTAATAGTGCAGCGCGGCGGAGCTGACCGCCAATGCAGTCAGCCACACCGCGAAGCCGGCAGCGAGATGAAGCGGTCGAGACAGCATCGGGATGTCTATGATCGGCCCGATTTGGCGATTCTTGAGTAAGTGTACTCAGGCAGGTCCTCCGGCCTGGGGTCCTCGCCGGAGCGCACCGCTTGCCACGCTCGGGGTCAGTGAGACCCGCATGGGTGAAGCGACTTCCACGAAACTCGAACGCCACGTTTGCAAGTGGCCGAAACGCACGGTGATGGCGGTTGCGATCATCATACTCCTATTGATTGCGGCACGCGTGGCACTGCCGTATGTGGTGAAGCAGCAGGTAAATGCCCGCCTGGCGGCGATACCCGGATACACGGGCGGCGTCAGGGATATCGGCATTTCTCTCTTCCGCGGGGCGTATACGCTGGAAGGCTTGGCCATCTACAAGGTCTCGGGCCAGGTGCGTGAGCCGTTTGTGCGCGCCAAGGAGATTGATTTCTCCGTGGCGTGGAGGGAGCTGTTTCGCGGCAAGATCGTGAGCGACATCCTGATCGAGGAAGGCCAGCTCACGTTTGTCGCGGGTGCCACCGAGGAGGATACGCAGACGGATGCTGACAAGCGCTGGCAGGAGGTGATCGAAGATCTTTTTCCCATCGATATCACCCACTTCGAGATGCGCCACGGGCTCGTGCGCTATCGCGACACGACGACGAAGCCGCCGGTCGATGTCTTCATCACCGACATGCGCGTCGTGGCGACAGGTCTGCGCAACCGACCCAGCGATGAAGGCAAGGAGTTTCCCGCCGATATTCTGATCGAGGGCAACAGCCTCGGCGGCGGCAAATTGCGGCTCGCGATCAGCGCCGACCCGCTTGCTGAGCAGCCGCACTTTCATCTCAGCGCCAAACTCGACGATGTAAACTTACCGGATCTCAACGAGGAGCTACGCGCGTATGCAAATGTCGACGTGGGCAGCGGCACCTTCCGACTTGCGGCCGAGATGGCCGGCAAAGACGGCGGCTTCCAAGGCTATGTGAAACCTTTCTTCGAGAATCTGAACTTCAATAACTTGGAGGATAGAAAAAAGAACGTCTTCGCCCGCCTCTATGAGAATGTCGTGCAGGGCCTCGCCTGGCTGGTGAAAAACAAATCCCGCGACCAAGTCGCCACTCGTATCCCATTCGAGGGCCGCTTTGGCGATCCGAAGTACGGCCTGTGGCGCACCATCGCCAATCTCTTCCGCCATGGCTTTGTGCGTGCTTTTGATCCTACCATCGAGGGGTCGTTGAAACCCGAAAGCGTGAAGTCCGATGGCAAGAGTGTCGACGGCACGCCTGCCGCCGATGAGAAAAAAGGCGCTCCGACCGACGAACCGGTGCCAAACGACGTGCTGCGCGTCGATCCCACCGGAGCGGGTGCGCCCACGGGGCGACCGTCAGAGAAGAGAAGGTAGGCGAGGGGGATTCCCTGCCGCTCTCAGCTGATCACCTCGTCGATGAGCTTGGGAGTCGCTACCGGGGCAGCGCTCAATTCGATGCTGCCGAGGATGATCGAGGTGGCTTCTTCGAGTGACTTCTCGTCATTGGCATGGATGGTGGCGAGTGTCGCGCCGACCTCGACGCGCTCGCCGACCTTCACGAGGTCGCCGATACCGACGGCAGGGTCGATCTTGTCTTCTGCTTTCACGCGGCCAGCGCCGAGGCGGAGCGCAGCGAGGGCTACGTCCATCGCATTGACGTCGGCGACGTGGCCGGCGCGCGGGCTTTTCAGGGGCACGCGCAGTCGAGCGGTTGGGAGCTTGCCGGGATCGTCGATCATTCGCACGTCGCCATCCTGTGCGGCGACGATCTCGCGGAATTTCGCGAGCGCGGCACCGCTGGCGATGCCCCGTTCGAGTTTTTTGCGGGCCTCGGCCGCATCCTTGGCCACACCCGCGAGGAGCAGCATGTGTTCGCCGAGCGCATAGGTGACCTCCATCACGTCAGCTGGTCCCTGGCCGCGAAGGCAGGCGATGGACTCGGCGACCTCGAGCGCATTGCCGATGGCGCGGCCGAGCGGCTGCTCCATGGCGGTGAGGAGTGCGCGGGTGGGCTTGCCGAGGCGTTTCGCGACGGAGACGAGCATCGTCGCCAGCTCGCGGGCTCGGGCCTTATCCTTCATGAAGGCGCCGGCCCCAAACTTCACGTCTAGCACCAGCGCATCGATGCCTTCGGCAAGTTTCTTGGAGAGGATGCTAGCGCAAATGAGCGGGATGCACTCGACCGTGGCGGTCACGTCGCGCAGCGCGTAGAGTTTCTTGTCGGCGGGCGCGAGTTCCTTGGTCTGGCCGATGAGCGCGACGGCGACCTTTTCGAGTTGCGCGCGATATTCGGGCAGCGTGAGGCCGACGCGAAAGCCCGCGATCGACTCGAGTTTGTCGAGCGTGCCGCCGCTGTGGCCGAGGCCGCGGCCGCTGATCATCGGCACCGCTGCGCCGCAGACGGCGACCATCGGGGCGAGGTGGAGGGAAATCTTGTCGCCCACGCCGCCGGTCGAGTGCTTGTCGACCTTGGGCCAGGGCACGGTCTTGAGGTCGGCGACGATGCCCGAGCGCATCATGGCCTCGGTGAGGGCGGCGGTCTCTTCCGCATCCATCCCTCGGAGGAAGATCGCCATCAGCATCGCGCTCAACTGGTAGTCGGCCCATGAGCCATCGGTCGCGCCGCGCACAAACGAGGCGAGCTCATCCGCGGTGAGCGCCTGCCCGTCGCGCTTGGAGGCGATGACGTGTTGCGGAAAAAGCTTCGTGGCCATGGGAATATCAGCCTGCGAGGAAAGCGGCGCGGGTGCAAGCCGCTGCACCGCCGCTAGCTGGCGTCTTCAGCGGTACTCGTTCCACTCCGTGGAGCTGTAGCGCTCGGTGAGTCCTTCGACTTCGTCCTCCGCGAGGTCGGGCCAGGGCATCGGCTGCGCCTCCGTGCCGAGCGCGGCGGCGAGCCGCCCAATGAGCGCGGCCTCAAAGGTATCCCAATCGAGAGTGAGCGGGCCCAAGCTGGGTTTCCAGATCGAGCCTTGGAAGAGCAGGCCGTGCTTGTTGCGTTTTTGGGCGGCGCCAGCGATTTTGGCTCCTGTCTCGGCGTGGATCACATCGAAGGCTTCCGCCTTGGTGAAACATACGCCAGGCTGCGCAGGCTTTTCCTCGGAGTCGGCATCGCAGGCTTCTGCGCAGGGCTTTACCCGGGCGGGCACGCCCTGATCCTGGAGGGCCCCGGCGATCGCGGCGTGGATCGCGCGATAGCTCTCGCTGGCCCGCGCCTCCTCGAGCGGGTGGCCGCGCGGGATCACGAGCGCGTACGTCCAGTCTTCGCGATGATCGACGATGCCCCCGCCCGTTTGCCGGCGGCACAGCTCCACGCGCGCGGGCACGCTTTCGATCTCGGAGGCGAGTTGCGCGCGCACCCACGCGATCTTTTGCGAGTAGCCAAAGGTAAACGCCGGGCCGCGCCAGCCGTAATGCCGGAAGCGCGGGCAGGCAGCGCGCTCCTCTGGGTAGCGCTGGAGCAGCAGGAAATCCACCGCCATGTTTTCGGCGGCCCCGGCAGTGCGTGTGGGGAGGATTTCGAGCGGCATCGTTTATTCTCCGAGCGCGCAGTACCACGCCCGGACTGGGCCGGGCACCTTCAGCTCGTCGAGCTGCTGCGCGAGCGACTGGGGGCGGGTCTTCAGCTTGCCGGCGAGTGGCGCGATATCGAGCGCAAGCGATGGCTGGCGTTTGCGGGTGACGGCCTCAGGCGCCTCGGCGCGCGTGACGGAGGCGATGGGCGCCTGCTTGTCGGTGAGCTTGAAGCGCTCGCGCACCCGCAAACCGAGCTCGTAGCGCGAGAGCAGCTCCGTGCCGGCCCAGTGTTGGATGCCGCGCACGTCGGTGCGCTCGCAGAGTTCGACCATCACTTCCGCGAGATTCTCCGCACTGCATGGCTGGCGAAACTCGTCGACAAAGAGCTTGGGTGTCTTGCCCGCGGCCCAGTCGGCAAGCATCCGCTCATGCAGACTGCGCGCCCCTCCGGCGCTGTTACCGGTGAGCAGCGGCACGCGGAGCGTGGTCGCAAATTCCGGGGCTGCGGTGTGCACCAGCTTCTCGCTCTCGATCTTTTGCCGGGCGTACAGGTTGATCGCGTTGACGTTATCCGCCGCTCCGTACGGCCTCTCGCTCGCGCCGTCGAAAACCTGCTCGGAGGAAAGGTGGATGAAGCGGCCGCTCACGTGGTGCGAGAGGCGCGCGAGCAGGGCAGGCAGCGCGACATTCATCGTCTGGGCGAGGGCGGGATTGGCCTCGCACTGCTCGGGCACGGAGATGGCGGCGCAGTTGACGATCGCTTCCGGGAAGGCATCGAGCACCGCGCTGGTGGTCGCTGCCTCGAGGGTGAGGTCGAGGGCGAGTTTCTTGTGCAGGCCTTCGATCTCCCCGGCAAAGCTGCCGACGGTGCCCGTCACGCGATGCCCGCGGCGCTTGGCCGCTCGGGCGAAGGCGGAGCCCACGAGCCCCGATGCTCCGGTGAGAAAAATGTTCATGGAAAGAGGTCGGGCTCCACGTGCCAGCGCACAATCCAGCGGGCGCCGGGGCCGCGCTCAAGGGCGAGAACGGCGCCTTTTTTCATGGCGAAGACCACCGGGTAGGTCGCGCCCGCGACGAGGAGCGAGGCCAGTGCGCTCAGGTGGGGCTCATGGCCCACAAGGGCGAGCGGCGGCAGGTGCGCGGTGAGCGCAGGCACGATCTCGCGCGGATCGTCGTCGGGCGTGATGGTGGGCACCTCGCGCAGCGGCGTCGCGGGCGCGAGCTCGCGGAGGAGAAGCTGGGCCGTCTCGCGCGCACGGACGAGCGGGCTGTGCCACACAGCCGCAGGGCGGAAGTCTCCTCCACCCTTAAGAAACTGTGCGAGCGAAACGACCTGGTGTCTCCCGTGGGCCGTGAGCGGGCGTGCCTCGTCGGGCACGATATCGGCCGCTTCGGCGTGCCGGATGAGATAGAGCAGCATGGAAGGCCGAGCTTGGCGGCCCTGCGTCAGGCGTCGAGCAGCTTGCGCGCGGCGCGGATAACTTCGCTGAGGGCGTACGGCTTTTGGATGCAGGCCTGCCGCTCGGGCGCCAGCCAGTTGAGGGTGAGCGCCGAGTCGTGCTGACAGGTGCAGATCACCCGCAGGTTGCCATTGCGGTCGAGGAGCCGCCGCGCCTGCTTTTCCCCGTCGCCGACCAGCGTGGCGATCACGAGTTGTGGCGGTTTCTCGGGGGAGAGCGCCGCGTTCGCCTCGGCGAAGGTCTTGCCCGCGGTGACGCGATAGCCGTCCGCGGTGAGGATGCCCGCGACCATCTTGCGCACCACATCGTCGTCTTCCACCAAGAGCACGCTCTCGCTGCCGCGCATGGAGGGGAGCGGAGCGACGGGTGGTGCGGGAGCCTCGACTTCTCCGGCAGTCACCGGGAGGAGGATCTCGAAAGTCGAGCCCACCAGGAGCGCGCTACGCACAGAGATGTAGCCGCCGCTCTGCTGCACCACGCCGTAGACGAGAGCGAGGCCCAGCCCCGTTCCCTTGCCCTCGGGCTTGGTGGTGAAAAATGGCTCGAAAAGGTGCTTCTGTGTCTCTGCATCCATGCCGGTGCCATTGTCCGTTACGGTGAGCGAGACGTAGCGGCCGGGCGGCGTGTCGTTGGCGCGGCGATTCTGGCCCGGGCGGATTTCGCGGTTGGCGGTGGTGACGACGATCCGGCCCTCGTCGCGCAGGGCATCGCGGGCATTGATCACGAGGTTGAGCAGCACCTGCTGGAACTGTGCGGGGTCGGTCCGCACGTTCGCGAGGTTGTCGCTCAGCTCCAGGTCGACGCGGCCCGCATCGCCTACGAGGCGGCGGAGGATCTCGGCGTTTTCGCTGACGAGGGTGTTGAGATTGAGGATGCGCGAGTTGAGCGGCTGGCGGCGGCTGAAGGCCAGGAGCTGCTGGGTGAGCGCGGCAGCCTTTCGCCCGGCATTGTGGATTTCGGCGACTTCGCGCAGCGCCTGCGGGTTGGCGGCGACGTGCGCGGCGAGCATTTCGCAGTAGCCGTTGATGACGGAGATCAGGTTATTGAAATCATGGGCGACGCCGCCAGCGAGCCGGCCTACGGCATCGAGTCTCTGGGCGTGCACCAAGGCTTCGTGGAGGCGTCGCTTCTCCGTCTGATCTCGGTAGGTGGCGACGACGTGCGTGAGCTTGCCCTTGGCGTCGAAGAGGGGGTCGAAGTTCCACGCCGCGCTGATGATGCGCCCATTGCGCAACGTCACAAAGCCCTCGCCCACGAGCGGTTGGCCGGGCACGGCGGAGCCGAGCCACGCGCGCAGGCGCTCCACCTCGCTGCCGTCGCCGTGGAGGATGCCGTGCGGCTGGCCGATCAATTCCCGCGGGCTGTAGCCGGTCATCGCGCAGAAACTGTCGTTGGCAAAAACGATCTTCAGTCCGCGTTTCCCCATGCCCCGCTCCGCGATGAAGACGCCTTGGCTCAGGGCCCGCAAGGCGGCTCCGAGCAGCGGCGCCGGGGCACGCGGGGCGGCGCGGGATACGCTTTTGGTCTTTTTCGTCGCAGCAGGCACGTGGGCAGAAGACAGCTCTCCCGCGTCAGGGGACAGCAAAAAAAAGTCGCGGCCGGCTTCTTGGCCTCGTGACGGCTCCCGTTCTCTACGGCGCGAGGCGCTCTACGTCCCAGCCCTCCTTGTTGCGCCGGTAGCGCAGGCGATCATGCAGGCGGCTGCGCCGGCCCTGCCAGAATTCCACCGTCTCCGGAAGCACGCGCCAGCCACCCCAATGCGGCGGCAGCGGCACATCCTGCCCGGCGTACTTGGCCTCGAGAGCCTTCATGCTCTGCTCGAGCACGCTGCGGCCTGCGATGATCGCGCTCTGCTGGGACACCCACGCCCCGAGCTGGCTCGCGCGCGGACGGGAGTGAAAGTAGGTGCCGCTTTCCTCGCGCGAGACCTTGGTCACCGTGCCCTCTACGATCACCTGCCGCTCGAGGATCAACCAGGGGAAGACGAGCGCGGCGTGAGGGTTGCCCTCCAACTCGCGGCCCTTGCGGCTCTCATAGTTGGAGAAAAAGAGAAACCCGCGCCCATCCACGCCCTTGAGCAGCACGGTGCGGGCGGAGGGCTTTCCCTCGCGCGTGGCCGTGGTGAGCGTCATGGCATTGGGCTCGTGGATCTTCGCCGCCTCGGCCTCCTGAAACCATTTTTCGAACTGCCGGTAGGGATCCTTTGCCAGATCCTTTTCCGTCAGCCCCGCCAGGGTGTAGTCTCTTCTATGGTCGCTGAGTTCCACGCCTGCGATGCTGGCTCGTGGGCGAGGAGCTGTCAAAAATCATCTGGTCAATGCGCGGATTCTGGCGGCTTCCGCGGGAAAGGCTCGCGTGAGCGTGCCGCGATCTTCGAGCACGAAGCCCCGCTCGTCCCATGGCGGCGTCACGGCGCAGCCGATCAGGGCCCAGCCCTTGCGTGGAGCGAGGAGTCGTGCCCCTTGGCAAATGCCGCGCGGCACGATGAGCTGCGGCACGTCGCCGGCCGCGATATCGCCGCCCATGCGCGTCACGATGGCTTTGCCCGCGCGCGTATCCAGTTGCAGGTGCTCGACTGCATCGCCGGCGTGAAAGTGCCACACTTCATCCTGAGCGATGGTGTGCAGTGCGGAAAAGCCCTCGATCGTCATCAGGAAGAGGATCGCCGATCCCGTCTCGCCCATCCACGTCTGGCGAAAATAGCCGCCCTCGAGCGGCAGCGGCTCCAGCCGCAGCGCCGCGATCATCCGTCGTGCTTCGTCGTCCATGGCTCGCAGGTTGGCATCCCATGACACACAACGCACGGCTAATGGGGTGGCGCACCCCTTCCTCCGGCTTGAAAAACCCGGCACTCTCAGCGACGCTCATCCTTCACTCCCGCCACATGATCGCCATTGACGACGCCATCGAACAAGAAGCGGAGCGCCTCCTGCGCTCGCTGATGCACGTGGATTGCGACCCCCGCGGCAAGTCGTGGAATCTCGATACATGCCGCGAGATCGCGCCGCTCACGCTGGAGATCAACCAGCTCAAGCAGGCGCAGGATGCCATCATTCTCGCTCACTCCTACGTCGAGCCCGAGATCATCTACGGCGTGGCTGATTTTCGCGGCGACTCGTACTTCCTCAGTATGAAGGCGAAGGAGGCCGATGCGAAGACGATCCTCTTTGCGGGGGTAGTCTTCATGGCTGAGACGGCCAAGATCCTCTCTCCCCACGCCACCGTGCTCGTGCCTGATCGCCGCTCCGGTTGCTCCCTGGCCGATTCGATCACCGGCGAGGGCGTGCGCAAGCTCAAGACGCTCTACCCCGACGCCACGGTCGTCTGCTACATCAACAGCACCGCCGAGGTGAAGGCCGAGTCGGATGTCTGTGTGACCTCGGGCAATGTCTACCACATCTGCGCCAACCTGCCCGCCAAGCGCATCCTCTTCGTGCCCGATCGCCTGATGGGCCAGAACCTCCGCGAAGAGCTCAAGCGGCGCGGCGTCGACAAGGAGATCATCACCTCCGATGGCACCTGCATGGTGCACGATCAGTTTGGCCCTGCCGAGATTGCCGCCGCCCGCGCGCGCTATCCCGGGCTCAAGGTCGTGTCGCATCCCGAGTGCCTGCCCGAGGTGGCAGCTGCCTCCGACTTCGTCGGCAGCACCGGCGCGATGATGAAGTACGTGCGCACCACCGGCGCGCCGTACTACCTCATGCTCACCGAGTGCGGCCTCGTCGGCCGCCTGCAGGCCGAGGCGCCGGAGAAAGAGTTTATCGGCGGCTGCCGCATGTGCCCGTACATGAAGATGAACTCGCTCGAGCGCATCCGCGATGCACTCAAGGCTCCGCGCCCCGATCAGATCATCACCCTCGACGAGGATGTGCGCCGCCGCGCCGCCCGCTGCATCGAGCGGATGTTTGAGTTGTCGCCCACGGATTGAGCCGACGCAGACCATGGCCAAGAAGGGGCACGGCAGGGCGCAAAAAAACCATCCAGACCCACGACCTTCATTTCCATCTGCCTCTCGGAGCCTTTTGATTCCCCTTCGCCCTGATTCTTCCGCGCCTTCCGTGGCCACTCCCTCCCGATGAACCTCGTCCCCCGTATCGACCACCTGATCGACCTCGCCATCGAGGAAGACGCCGGCCTCGGCGACGTCACCAGCCGCGCAATCTTCTCCGCCAAGGACCAGGCGCGCGGATTTATCGATGCGAAAGAGGAGCTCGTCGTGTGCGGCCTCGCGATCGCGGCGCGCGTCTTCGAGCGCGTGGATCGTGCGCTCAAGGCCACGCCGCTCGTGCCTGATGGCGAGCGGGTGAAGCGCGGCGCGCAGGTCCTGAGCGTCACGGGCCCTACTGCCTCGATGCTCACGGCCGAGCGCACGGCCCTCAACTTCGTCCAGCGTCTCTCCGGCATCGCCACGCTCGCGCGCAAGTACGCCGATGCCGTGGCTCACACCGGGGTGCGCATCGTCGATACCCGCAAGACCACCCCCGGATGGCGCGCGCTCGAGAAGTACGCCGTCCGCTGCGGCGGCGCGTACAATCACCGCTCCTCACTCGGCGAGCACGTGCTCATCAAGGATAACCACATCGCCGCCGCCGGCTCGCTCTCTCGCGCCGTGCGCCTGGCTCGCGCCGCCGCGCCGCATCTCGCCAAGATCGAGGTGGAGGCCAAGACTATCGCCGAGGTGAAGGAAGCCCTGAAGGTGAATGCCGAGGTCATCCTTCTTGATAACATGTCGCCTGATATGGTGGGCCGCGCCGTCGCGATTATCGGCGAGGCTGCTGTGGTGGAGGTCTCTGGGGGCGTGCGCTTCGATACGCTGCGCGACTACGCGATTCCCGGCGTCAATGTCATCAGCATCGGCGCGCTTACCCATTCCGCGACCGCGGTCGATCTGAGTCTCGACGTGCAGCCCGCCAAGGCGGCCAAGCGCTGACCGCGTGAAAATTCTCAGCACCGATTGTCTCGTCATCGGCGCCGGCCTGGCTGGTTCCGCGTATGCCCTCCAGGCCGCCAAGCGCGGCCTCTCCGTCGAACTGCTCTCGCTCGCCGAGCCTCTCGCGGCCAATAGCGCGTGGGCCCAGGGCGGCATCATCTACGAGGAAGCCCGCGATTCCGCGGCTCTCGCGCGCGATATCATCGAGGCGAGCGACCGCACGGCCAATCCGCGCGCGGTCGATCATCTTGTGAGCCAGGGCGGAGCGGCGGTGCGCGAGCTGCTGCTCGAGGATGCGCAGGTCGACTTCGATCGCACGGCCGACGGCGAGCTCGATTTCACCCGGGAGGGCGGCCACAGCGACCGCCGGATCATCCATGCCAAGGATGCCTCGGGGCTCGCGATCCTCTCCGCCGTCGCGCGGCGCGTCGATGCGACCAAGCGCATCACCCGCCGCACTGGCTGGGTCGCGATCGACCTCCTCACGCTCTCGCACAATGCCGAGGATCTCGCCGACCGCTACGAGCCGCTGACGTGCTTTGGCGCCTACGTGCTCGATACCACCACGGGCGAGACCGTCGCCATCGTGGCGAAGAAAACCATCCTCGCGACCGGCGGTCTCGGGCAGATCTTCCTCCACAGCACCAACCAGCCCGGCAGCGTGGGCCACGGCGTGGCGATGGCATACCGGGTGGGCGCGCGCCTCATCGACCTCGAGTACGTGCAGTTTCACCCCACCGTCTTCGCCAAGAAAAACGCGCCCCGCTTCCTCGTCACTGAGGCGCTGCGCGGTGAGGGCGGCGTGCTGCTCAATAGCCGCGGCGAGCGCTTCATGGATGCGGTCGATCCGCGCGGTTCGCTCGCCTCGCGCGACATCGTCTCCCGTGCCGTGAAGCAGGAGCTCGCCGCCAGCGGCGAGTACAATGTGCTGCTGGATCTCTCGGCGATGGCGCCCGATTTCATTCAGCAGCGCTTCCCGAGCATCTACCAACGCTGCCTGGAGTACGGCGTCGATATTACCAAGGAGCCGATCCCCGTCGTGCCCGCCGCGCACTTCGCCTGCGGTGGGGTCCACGCGGACCTCAATGGCCGCACCAGCATCCGGCATCTCAACGCCATCGGCGAAACCGGTTGCACCGGGCTGCATGGCGCCAATCGCCTCGCGAGCACCTCGCTGCTCGAGTGCCTGGTGAGCGCCAAGTTCGCCGCGCTGGCCGACGCCGCCGATATCGGCAGCGAGGCCTTCCGCCTGCCCAAGCCGCGGGAGTGGGAGAGCCCCACGCGAGATGCCGATCCGGTGCTCGTGCGGCAGGATATGTTGCAGATCCAGCACACGATGTGGAATTACGCCGGCATCGTCCGCTCGCCCAAGCGCCTCACCCGCGCCCGCCGCATCCTGATCGAGCTACGCGAGGAGATTCAGAGCTTCTATCGTGGCTGCCGCCTCACGCGCGACCTCATCGAGCTGCGCAACGCCATCCAGACCGCGCTGCTGGTCGTCCACGCCGCTTCGCTCAATCCGCGGAGCAAGGGCTGCCACTACGTGGTGGACGAGGAGTGAGCCCGAGCAGCGATCTCATGGATTTACACCTGGCACCCGTACCGCTGGAAAAGGCCTACCGTCTGATCAATCACGGCCCTACCGTGCTGGTATCGGCCCACCACGAGGGCGTGGATAATGTCATGGCCGCCGCGTGGGCGTGCGGACTCGATTACTCCCCGTCCAAGGTCACGGTCGTGCTCAGCCGCGAGAGCAAGACGCGGGAGCTGGTGGAGAAGAGCGGGTGCTTTGCGCTCCAAGTGCCCACGGCACGACAAGCGCGCCTCACCTATGCCGTCGGCAGCAGCAGCCTCTCCGCCGATCCCAACAAGCTGAAACACTGCGGCGTGGAACTCTTCCGCATGGCGGGCTATGCCACGCCTCTCGTGGCCGGCTGCTCGGCCTGGCTGGTCTGCCGGCTGATTTCCGAGCCGCATAATCAAGAGACCTACGATCTTTTTATCGGCGAAGTCGTCGGCGCGTGGGCCGATAGCCGAGTCTTCCGGGATGGTCGCTGGCACTTCGAAAGTGCCGATCCGGGCTGGCGCAGCCTCCATCATATCGCGGGGGGCCAGTTTTACACCACGGGCGAGCCGGTGCGAGGTGCGGGTGCCGATCCGGTATAGTATTTGGAACCGGGCAGCCATCCGTTTGCGGCTGTTTTGCGTCTATCCATGGCATTTCGCCACCGAATTGGAGGTTAGCCAAAGATTGCCGTGAGGGTTTACTGCCTTAGCCTCGTGCAAATGGCGAAAGTGGGCTGGATGATTTTTCTGTGGATGGCGTGCTCCGTTGCGCGGGCAGGCGAGGAGCCTGTCTTGATGGCGCCGTTTCGCGTCAAGCCCAGCGACTTGCGGTTCAGCGTCGGCTACATCAAGGCGACGGATGCGATTATGGAGGTGCGGGTGACGGGTGTCGTGCCGGGCTCGGCGGCGGAAAAGGCCGGCATCCAAAAGGGCGACCTGCTCGTCGCGATGCGAGGCCAGCAACTGGAAGGAAAACTTCGTAGTGCGCTGGTCGGGTCGAATGGGGTGATCCGCGTCTCAGGGCAGCTTGTTTTCCAAGGCAAGCGAGGCCTCTTTCGGAAGCCGTGGACGCTAACCGTGGACGCGGGTGAGTTGCTAAATCAAAAGCCGTACCAGACAATGCCGGACTCGACGCCGTGAGCCGGGGTGGCTCCGCCGAGTGCATTGTCTAGGGACACAAAAGGCGGGTGGCTGAGCCCCCGCCTTTTGTGAAAGGCGATCGCTTGCGATCGCCGCTATCCGAAGGGAGCGCGCTCTAGAACCGCGCGGTGATGCCCGCCTTGTACGCCGTGCCGGCACCGGAGGCGTAGGAAGGTATCTCGCGATCGAAGGCCTTGATGTAGTCGCTGTTGGTCCACGCGTTGGTGAGGTTGTAGACCTCGAAGTAGAGCGAGAACGTGCGGTTGATCGTGTACTGCGACTTGAAGTCCCAGAGCGTGCGCGACTGCTGGTAGACGTTGTAGATCATGTTGCCGGGGAGGACGCCCACGCCGCTGCCAAAAGTGCCGGAGGTCGAGCTGCGCCAGAACTCGCCGCGGTAGTTGGCCATCAGGCGCAGGTCGAAGCCGCCCCCCTTGAAATTGATGCCCGCATTGAGGCTGTGCGGCGTGAAGCCCAGCATGCGGTTCTTCGACTGGACGCCCGTGCCATTGTCGCCCTTGGTCTCGAGGAAGGTGTAGTTGACGAAGGAGCCGAAGCCGCGCCAGACGCCGGGGAGGAACGTGTACTGCTGCTGGTGATTGAGCTCCATGCCGCGGATGCGGGCTGAGCCGACGTTGCGATTCTGCGTGAGCGTCCAGCCCTCGTACTCGCCGCCGAAGCCATTGTCGGGCCCGACGGGGACTGTCGACTGGAAGCTGCGGAAGAAGTCGTTGATGTTCTTCTGGAAGAAGCCCGCCGAGACCTGGCCGATGCCGGAGAAGTACTTGGCGACGGTAAAGTCGTAGTTGTCGGAGGTATAGGGCTTCAGCGCGGGATTGCCGGCAGACACAGTCTGATTGGTCTCGTTGGGCACCAGCGTGGGCAGCAACAGCGAGCCCGATGGTCGCGTGATGGAGGTGGAGTAACTCGCGCGGACCTGCACCGCGGCAGGCGCTTCCCATACGATGTGAGCGCCCGGGAAAACATTGTCGTACTTGTTGCCGCGCGTGATCCAGCCGCGGAAGTTGTCGTTGGCGCGGGCGGCGTTCACTTCCGGCGTGGCGGTGGTGAGGTTGTTGTTAGTGGTGTTGGAGACACGCAGCCAGTTGCTGGCCTTGATGTCCGTCTCCTCGAAGCGCACTCCGGTGAGGAAGCGCAGGCTGCGGAAGAGCTTCACGCTGCCCTGCACGTAGCCGGCATTGATGGTCTCGTCGAAGGCCGCGTCGCTGAGCTTGCCTTGGTAGATCGTATTCCAGACATCGCTCGCGGTCTGGCGGAAATTGCTCGGATTGGCCCAGAGGTCATTCTGCAGGCCCGTCTGGGTGAGTTGGAGGAAAGGGAAGGGGCCGTACTTTCCGCCCGACATCGACATATTGTAGCCTACAATGGGCGTGATGCCGCCGGCGCCAGGCGTCGTGGCCGGGCCATTGTAAGTGTAGTAGTTGAGTTCACGGTCGGCGGTCTGGCGGTAGCGGGCCTGCTTGATGCCGACCTTCATCGTGATGGGCATCTCGGTGCTGAAGCTCTTCTCGAGATCGGCGCGACCGCCCCAGCGCTGGGCGGGAGCGGCGTAGCTGATCAGGCGCGAATCGGGGCGCACGGTGTAGCTATTTGGGCTTGTCCAATCCATGCCGCCGGTCTGCGTGATGATCGGGTCCCAGTCGTCACGGCCGCGCCGGTCGAGCGTCCAGCTCACGCCGGTGGCGCGGGCGAAGGTCTCGTTGAGCTGCGGGTAGAGTGTGCGGGTCTTGGAGTAGTTGAAATCGATGTTCAGTTTCCCGGAGCCGTTGAAGAGCTTCTGTTCGACTCCGCTGGTGAGTGCGGTGCTTTCGCTCTCGCGGATATAGAGTACGGATTCGAGGTCGACTGTGCCGTTGCGGGCCTGCACGAAGTCGTAAGTGCTCCCGGGAAGGAAATTCGCCGCTGCGGCCGTGGTGGTGAGCTTCCAGCGGAAGTACGAGGGGGAAGAGCCGCTGCGGCGCTTCACCCGATTGTAGGTGCTTTTCACGTACACCGTGGTGTTGGCGCTCAGCTTGTAGTCTGCATTTAGGCCGAGGTTGAGCGACGGTGACTGGTGGCCGATCGAGCCCCACTGGCCTGCCCCGTAGGCGCGGAGGAGCGGTTCGTTGGGCGCGGCGGCGGAGGTGAAGTACGCGGTCTGCGCGGCGGCGGCCTGGCGCGGTCCGACCTCGGTGATGAGGCCGTTGCCGATATTGCGCATCACGGTGGCGACGATGCCCAGGTTGTTCCTGCCGCCGAATACGCTGAAGACATCTGAGTAGCTCAGGTTGATCAGGTCTACCTCGGGGCGATCGCGGTAGGGCACGCTGTTATCCTCGTAGCTCTCGGTAAACGCCGTGCCGACGGTGAGGCTCACGAGGCGGCCCGTGCGCTCGTAGGCGCGCTTGGTGCGGAGATTCATGTAGCCGGCGATGGCGTTGCCATCCATGTCGGGCGTGGGAGACTTGATGACCTCGACGGAGGAGAGCGTGCCGGTGCTGACTTGGCCGAAGTAGACGTTGCCGTTGCTGATGGCGGTGCCGCCGGAGACGGCGATCTGCGCGCCGTCGATCAGCAGCGAGGAAAAGTCCTGCGTCATGCCGCGGATGTACACTGCGCCGACTTCGCCGCCGGAGCCGTCTACGGCGACTCCGGGGAGGCGCTGGAGCA
Source organism: uncultured Opitutus sp. (assembly GCA_964480585.1). Taxonomy (GTDB): domain Bacteria; phylum Verrucomicrobiota; class Verrucomicrobiia; order Opitutales; family Opitutaceae; genus ER46. The sequence continues at coordinate 53,031 of CAYZPV010000011.1, forward strand.
TCTCGCCGACGGAGGCGCCGGGATTGCCGAAGGCATCGATCGCGGCGACAGTGCGCACATTGGCCGCAAGGCGCTCCTCCTGGATCGCGGCGGCCTGGCCCTCACGGAGACCCTTCACCACGACGCTCTCCAGCTTGTAGAGCGAGGAGGTGAGCGCGATGTCCCGCGTCGTCGTCTGCCCGGCGACCACGTTTACCGCGACGCGTTGCGCATCGAGTCCGGGATAGGAGACGAGAAACTGCTGTGCGCCGGCCGGCAGATTGAGCCGGTATGTGCCGTCGAGATCGGTGGCGATGCGCGTGGAGGTGCCATCGACGATGATCGTGACGTTGTTCAGCACGTCGCCGGTGGCCTCGTTGGTGATACGGCCGATGACGACGCCGGATTGATTGTCTGCGGCCCTTGCGCCGAGGGCAAAGGCGGCGGCGAAAAGGCAGGTGGCAAGCAGCCACGAGCGGAGCGAGGCGAGGCGGGGGACGGTTTGCATCTCGCCCCCCATTGGGAAGTCACTGGGCGGCGGAGTGGAAGCGACGTGGCGGTAGACGTTTACCGTGACTCGCCGTTCGAGGAGCGTGCGCGCCGCTCAGTCGCGCACCGGCCGGTAGCGGCCATATTGTCGCTTGGGGATGGGCTCATCCGAAAGTTCCGCGGGCGGGCCGAGTAGCGCCGCGCGGAGATCGTCCATGCTCAGCTTCCAGATGAGGATGGCATGGTCTACATGGGCGTCGGGTGGGCGGTTGTGTCTGAGCCACGCGCACAGGCGGGCGAAGCGCAACGCGTCATAGACCATCACGGTTTCCTTGATTCGCTCCGCGTCCGGGCCGTTGAGCACGATATCGGCCGCGCCCGGTTTGTGCACCAGTTGCTCGAGTTCCTGCATGCGCTTTTCCATCGTCTTGTAGATGTCTTCGTACCCCTTGCGCCACTCGCCGAACGCGGTGAGATAGAGCCCTTGCAGGAGAGTGGCGCTGATCGCGTAGTAGCCCGGCAGATAGGGGTAGCCCTGGATTGGCCGACGATCGTAAAATCCCGGCAGCAGCCGGCCGCGGAAGCCTTGGTACCGCGCGCTATCTGTGCCGAAGTAGGCGAGAAACGTGGGCGTTTTGTTGCCTGGGTTGTGCTGGTCGAGCCACTGCTGGAGCGCTGGCAGCGACATGCCCCAATCCAGCGAGCTGTCGACGAGGCGTTTGTAGCCGTCCTCCGGCCCGCCGACTTGGGGGCTGAAATACGCGAGATAGTTGGGCCGCAGGGAGAGCGACTCCACCGCCCCCCACAGGAGCACTCCGCCGATCGCGCAGGCGGCGGGTTTCCTCCACCGGCTGGCCAGCGCCAGCGCTGTGCCTCCGGCGAGGATGTAGAAGGCCGGGTAGATCGGCAGCACGTGCCGGTGCCCGATGTTGAGGTCCTCGTTGAGAGCCACGACGAGGTAGCACACGATCAGTGTAAAGAGTGGGATCAACTCGTAGCCCAGCGATCGCGGAGGCGATTCGCCTGCCCTCGGCCGGGCCCTCTTGCCCCGAGACAGCGCCACGGCAGCGATGCCCGCGGCGATCATGAGCAGGAGCCCCGGGGAGGTCTTGGCCCATATCGCGTAGGGAAAAAATTCCGGCCTCCCGCCGATGGTCCACGAGCCATTCATGAACGAGGCGGTTTCGTCGTCGGATTGTACGAGGTAGTTGATGCCCCGGTGAAATCCTTCGGGCAGGATATGCGACTCCCGCATCCACAGGAGCGTCTTGCGCAGAAAGCCCGGCGTCTGGTCGCGGTACTCGAGCCGGAAAAAGGTCAGCGAGGGGTCGTCGGGCTCCGGGCTGGCCTCGTAGCGAAAGCCGTAGTGCGCCCAGATTGTGCCCCAGGCAACCATGCCATGCAGCACGACGAGCGCGCAAAAGGCCGCGAGCATCGCGCGGCGGCGGCCTGCTTTCCAGACGCGATCGCGCCAGCGGAGGAGGAGCGGCACGCGGCGGCAGAGCCGCGCGCCGACGAGCACCGCCGTCACCGGCAGGATGATGAGCGCCGTCGGCTTGGCCAGGACGAGCAGCGCGAGGGCCGCGAGGCTCATCAGCAGGCGCGCTGCCGTGATCTCGTGGAGCAGCCGCCAGATGCACCACGTCGCGGCGACAAGCGTCAGCGTGATCGACATGTCGGTCGAAGCGATGCCGCCAAAGGCGAGCATGTTGGGACTGAATGCGAAGGCCGTGAGCGAGATCAGCCCGCCCACCGGGCCGAAGAGACTCCGCGCCCAGAAAAACACCAGGAGCCCTGCGCCCACTCCGAGGAGTGCCACCATCGCGCGCCCCTGCCACAGCAGCGACTCGGGGCGGTTGCCCAGTTGGAAGAGGAAGCGGTGCGCCACTTCGTAGGGCGCACTCTCCTTCCAAAACCTGTCTTCGTCGCTCACGAAGCGCGGCTTGGTCAGTAGGTACGGTAGCGTGGCCCAGCGCTTCACCAGGTCGCCGTTGGCGCCCTCCATCCGGTAGTCGTCGTTTAGCCACAGATTGTATCCCACCGCGAGATGCAGCCCCTCGTCGAAGGAGGGGCCTTTGTCCAAGGTGGCCGTCCATGCCAGCGTGGCATATGTCGCCAGCAGGGCAAACACCACCAGCCCCACCCAGCGGATGCGCGCTCGCCTCGGTGCGGCGGAGGCAGCGGGAGGAGTGGAGACGGCGAGGCCGGTCGGGGTAGGCGGAGCCAGGGAACTCGATGGGTCCATCGATACGATAGGGGATAGATGCGCTCCGTCCCAGCAGCCGGTGGAGTCGGCTGTCGCAGGCGGGAGGATGCGGCAGGCTAGGTTGCCGCAGATAACTGGCGCTCCAGCAAGGAGCGCTGGCTTACATTTCGTTCAGTTGCTCCCGCGCTCAGGGAGCAAACGAGAATGCCGCATACGCCGATATCGCCATCACCACGGTGCACGTGGCGAGCACCATGCGGCCACCCCCTGTATTCCGGCGTCGTGGGCGATGGTAGGTGGCAGCGGCAGACTCTATAAAGGGTGACGCTGTGCCCGCGCTCTGGCTTGGGGCGGCCACAATCTCCGCCTGTGCCCGGCTCTCCATGGGAAAGCCCATGGGGGCGTGGCGCAGGGTGTAGCGGGTGGTGACGACGGATGAAGTCTTCACGGAGGGGGAGACGGAGCCCACGGCGCTGTGTAAACAGCGCTAAGGACGAAAGTTGCAGCGGAAGGGGTTCGTTGGATCGAGCGTCGCTGGAATGCGAAGAGCCGCGCGATCTGGCCCTATGTTCCCCGGCTCACCCCGCGAGACAAGCGGGGGTGCCTTACATTTTAATCAGGTTACCGACTATTCTTGCAATGCGATGGCGATAGCGACAGGCGCTCGCGCGCTCGCTGCACGATCGCCAGCAACGCCGCAAAATCCTCGTCACGCGTGTGGCTGTCGATGATCGCGTCGAATTTGGCCGCTTCCCGCAGCTCTGCCTCCGCCGTCGCCATTCTCCGTTCGATCTCGTCTTCGTGATCCTGCGCGCGGGTGCGCATACGGGAGACGAGGCGCTCCCGATCCACCCGGATAAACACGGTGGTCAACGCCCGGCGCAGCAACTCATCTTCGCGGGAGACGCGGCGCAGGCTCTCCACGCCTTGCACGTCGATGCTCATCACCAGATCCTGGCCGGCATGGAGCGGGTCCACGACGCTCGAGCGAAGTGTGCCGTATAGCCGATTGTCGTGCTCGCCGTGCACCTGCGCCCACTCGAGAAACTCGCCGCGCGCGACGCGCGCCCGGAATTCCTCTGGCTTGAAGAAATGATAATGCACGCCGTTGATCTCTCCCGGCCGCGAGGGCCGGGTCGTCGTCGTCACGACGCGCGAAAACTCCGGGCACTCCGCCACCAGCCGGTCGCACAGCGTGCTCTTGCCGGAGCCGGCTGGGCCGGCGATGACGATGAGGACGGGGGATTTGCCGGAGGCCATACGAGAGGAGACTCAGTAAGTAAAGGCGACGATCGCCAGCAGCAGGCCATACCCGGCTGTCGCTGCGCCCACGCCGCGGCTGCGCGCCGGCTGGGCAAACATCCATTGGAGGAAATCGCGCAGCCGCCACGGCTGCGCCCCGAGCCAGATCGCCGCCGCGATCGCGAGGTACACCGCCACCTTGTACAGGGCGATCTGCATGTGCTCGTAGTTCATGTAGCCCGCATCGAGCAGTGGCATCGCGCCCATGAGGATCACCGCCGCCAGCCCGCGCACGGCCAGGAAGTCCGGCACGCATTTGAAGGAGAGCACGGCGACCACCAGAAATCCGCCGAAGAGGTACTTGCGCGGGATGATCTCATCGGCCGGAGAAAGATTCCACAGCGCGTACAGAAACCACGCCGCGCCCGCTCCGAAGAAAAGGTACGCCGCCGCCGTGGAGCGCGGAAATGCCTTCAACGCAGCCGCAAAGCCCGAGTGGTTCAGCAGCAGGGGCACGCCAAGCGCGATAAGCAGGAAACCCGGGATCAGCGTGGCAACGGTGAGTGACATGGAGGAAGCGGAGAGTCTTGGAAAAGAAGGCCGGTAGTCGAGCCGTGCCTCAGGTGTCTACGCCCGCGAGCGCAAGGTGGCCGTATAGCGTGCTCACCGTCGCTCGCTCGATCTTCAGCGGCACCAGCTGGCCCACCAGGCGCGGATCGGCGTCGAAGACGCACACGCGGTTGCCGCGCGTGCGGCCGGTGAAGTGCTCGCCGCTCTTGTCGCGCCCCTCCACGAGGACTTCCTCCACCTTGCCGATGAGCAGGGCCGTCCGCCTCAGGGAATTTTTTTGCAGGATCGCGAGCAGCTCCTGGTTGCGGCGCTCCTTTACTTCGTCCGGTATCTGGTCGCCCAGGTCGGCCGCTGGCGTGCCGGTCCGGATCGAGTACTTGAAGACGTACGCCATGTCGTAGTTGCACGCCTCGAAAAGCTCTCGCGTCAGCGCGAAGTCCTCCTCGGTCTCGCCGGGGAAGCCCACAATCACATCGGTCGAAAAGTACATGTCCGGCTGCACCGCGCGCAGCGCGTCGACGATTTCCTTGTACCGCTCCCGCGTGTACGGGCGGTTCATCTCGCGCAGGATGCGATTGCTGCCGCTCTGCATCGGCAGGTGCACGTACGGGCAGAGCTTGGGCAGCCGGCCGTAGGCGGCCACCAGATCGTCCTTGAACCCGCGCGGGTGCGGCGAGGTGAAGCGGATGCGCTCGATGCCGTCGATCGCGTGCACACGCTCCAGCAGTTGTACAAAGGGCGTCACGCCTCCCGTGTGCGCGTAGTCGCGCCGCCCGTAGCTCGTCACGATCTGCCCCAGCAGCGTGATCTCGCGCACCCCGCGCGCTGCGAGCGCCTGGCACTCGGCCACGATCGCTTCCATCGGTCGTGAACGCTCGTCGCCTCGCGTCTTGGGCACGATGCAGAACGCGCAATCCATGTTGCAGCCCTGCTGGATCGAGACAAACGCGCTCACCTGCCGCGGCGCATCGTCGCTCTCGGGCGGGAGATGGTCCTTGATCGTGTTTTGCGAGCCCGCCTCTTCGGCGATGTCGACGATCGAGTGCCCGATGGGTACGCCCGCCTCGCGCGCTGCCCGGATATTTTCCAGGTAGCCCGGGACTTGGTGAAATTTCTGGGTGCCGACGATGAGGTCTACGTCTGGCAGCTGCTCCAGCAGCGATGCGCCGCGATTCTGCGCCATGCAGCCGAGGATGCCGAGGACGAAGTCCGGCTGCTTCTTCTTCCGTTGCTGGAGATAGCCCGCCTTGCCGATCGCCTTCTGCTCGGCGGCGTCGCGCACGCTGCAGGTATTGAGCAGCAGGATGTCGCAGTCGTTTTCGTCGGCCACGATCCGATAGCCCCGGGCGCGCAGCATCGCCGCGACAGCCTCGCTGTCGCGCTCGTTCATCTGGCACCCGTACGTTTTGATGTGGACGCGGTTCACGCGTGGAAAGGGTCTTTAGGTAGCCAGCTGTGAGCCGGGGTCAACGCGGGAAAGCCGCCCCTGTTCGATCTTCTGCGGGAGGAAGCGTTTGCGCTGTGGTAGGTCTCCGTGGGCACGTGAGTTGGGCGAGTGCAGTGGCTTTGCGCTTGTCCGCGGGAAGCGTTTACCCGTTTTATGGTTTTGCCCCCAGCTTCAAGGGCAATTTCAATACCCATGCCCTCCCTTCGTCTGCGCCTCGGCGTCGCGCTGCTTGCCGCCCTTGTCATCGTTGCCCTTGTCCGTCGCGGCCCCTCCGGTTCCGCGTCGCCTTCTTCCAGCGTCTCCGCGTCTCGATCGGTTGCCTCGTCGTCGGGTGCCCCCGGTGCCCCCTCGGCTGAGGCCTCGCTGGCGGTGCGCGAGGATACCCTCGCCCGTCTCGCTTATGCCCAGGCCTGGTCCGGTTCGTTGCCTCCCGCGATGGAGGCCTTTCGCGCGTGGACCGAGCGCTACCAAGCTGCTCCTTCGCTCGCGGCCCGGCTCGTTCTCGAGTCGGAAGGCGTGGCGCTCGCCCAGGCTCGCCGCTCGGAGATGCGTAAGATGATCGTCACCGATCCGCGCCAGGCGCTCGCCGTCACGGTGCCCGCCGTCGTGCGGCAGGAGCTTCCCGCCGCTGTGCTCGCCCAGCTCGAGACCCGTCACTCCGGCCGTGGCGACTATGCCCTCATGGCGGCGTCGCCTGAGCCCGGCGTGCCGCTGCTGGGCCCCGCGCAGCAGCGCATCGTCTATCTCGATGGCGAGACGTTCACCGCGCGCGCCTACGGTCGTCGTGAGGGGCAGCTTACAAAAGAGGGCGCTTCGCTTCATGGCATTGCGCTCGAGGGGCAATTTGCACTGCACGAGAGCCCTCTCCGCGTGCTGGAGCCGGGTGAAAAGCTCGCCAAGGCCCCCGTGTCCGGCAGCCGCTGCGCTGCCTGCTCCCTGGCTCTGGAGGCTGCGACGGAGACCTCGGTCGCCAACCTCGCTGGCCTCGAATTCACCGAGGTCGATGGCAAGCTCTGGCGCGTGCACCCGGCGGATATCGCCGATCTCGATCGCCGCGCGCAAGGTGCCGAGGCCCTTTCCGGCCCGCGCGTCCCGGCCTTCGACCCCGCGGTCCCGGACCGGGCGGCCGATGCCACCACCTCCCACACCATCGGCACCAAGCGAGTGCTGGTTATCCGCGTCGATTTCTCCGATTTCCCCGGCGACCCCGTTTCGCAGACCACCGCGCAAAATCTCCTCGATAGTGCTGTGAAGAGCATGCTCGAGGATATGAGCTACGGCCAGACCACCACGATCACCACCGTCACCTCCCAGCTTTACCGCCTTTCCCGCACCGGTGCCTCGTTTGCCTCGGCCAACGACAATAACGGCCTGCACACCGAGGCGCGCAATGCCGCCGCAGCCAACTACACGCTCGCCGATTACGATCGCATCGCCGTCGTCTTCCCCCGCCTTACCAATGCCGCCGGCTCCCGTATCAACTACGGCGGCCTCGCCAATGTCGGCGGTACCAATCTTTGGATCAACGGCTCGCCCAACTTCAGCTTCGCCACCGTCACCCATGAGCTGGGCCACACCTACGGCCTCAGCCATGGCAATCTCTGGCGCGTTAGCGACGGTAATCCCGTCTCCTCCAATGGCAGGTCGATCGAGTACGGCGACCCTTTTGACCTGATGGGCGGGGCCGCGGTCAATGATACGCGCCATCACTTTGGCCCCTGGCCCAAGAACAAGCTCGGCTGGCTCCCCGATGCCGCGGTCACTACGGCCACGCGGAGCGGCACATACCGCATCCATCGCTTCGATCACCGCAATTCTCCCCGCGATAAGCCTCTCGCGCTGCGCGTCTTCCGCGATGGTGTACGCTGGTACTGGATCGGCCTCCGGCAAAATTTTGCCACAGGCACCCCCACCAGCGCCGGCGCGTATGTCACTTGGGGCTTCAACCAGCGGATGCAGAGCCAGCTTCTCGATCTCACCACGCCCGGCCTCAGCGCCAACGACTCCGCCCTTGCCGTGGGTGCCACCTTCACCGATGCCCAGTATGGCGTGAGCATCAAGGCGCTCGCCCGCGGTGGCACCGCTCCGGAAGAGTGGCTCGATGTCGAGATCACCATGCCGGATACCCCGGCCAGCGTTGTGTCCGCCTGGGGCCGGCTGGGCTGGTACTTCTACGACACCGAGACTGGCGACGATATCGTGCCCAATCCCGAGACCAATGTCCCCATGGACCTCGTCGGCGTAAAGGCCATCGCTGGCGGTGACCAGCATGCCCTCGCGCTCAAGGCCGATGGCACCGTTGTGGCCTGGGGCGATCACGTCGCGGGCCAGATCGCGGTCCCCTCTGGGCTCTCCAATGTCGCCTCGATCGCTGCCGGCGCAGACTTCAGCGGCGTCATTTTCAACGACGGCACCGTGCGCATCTGGGGCGCTACGACAGGCGGCGTCACCACCGTGCCCGCCGGTCTCAATAATGTGAAACAGCTCGCCCTCGGCCGCAATCATGCCGTCGCGCTCAAGACCGATGGCACCGTCGTGAGCTGGGGCTCGAATACCATCGGCCAGTCTACCGTGCCTGCCGGCTTGGGCGAGGTCACGGCGGTGGCGGCTGGCTCGGATTTCACCCTTGTGCTCAAGCGCGATGGCACCGTGGCGACCTGGGGCACGCCGCTCGTCACGTCTGCCATGCCCGCCGGGCTCAGCGATGTGAAGGCCATTTCCGCGTTTGGCGCTCTCACCGGAGGCCAGTTTGCCGTCGCCCTGAAGAACGACGGCACCGTCGTCGCCTGGGGCGCAAATAATAACGGCCAGTCCACCGTCCCTCCCGGCACGGCCGATGTCACGGCCGTCGCGACCGGTGCGTTTCACACCGTGCTGCTCAAGCGCGATGGCACCGTCACCACCTTTGGCTCGGGGGTAAATGGCAATCTGCTCGTGCCTCCCTCGCTCCCCAAGGCCACCATGATCGCTGCTTCCGCCTCGGGTAGCTTTGCGCTCCACGGCTCGGGCTTTGCGATCGCCACCCAGCCGAGCGCCCAGCTTGTCGCCGCGGGCGGTACCGTGACCTTGCGCGTCGATGTGATCGGCACCGGCGTCTCCTACCAGTGGCGCAAGGATGGCCAGAATATCCCTGGCGCGACCTCCAGCACTTACACCATCACTGGCGCAGCGGCGATTCACGCTGGCAGCTACGATGTCGTAGTCACCTCAGGCTCGGATCGCATCGTCTCGGCCGCGGCCGTCGTGACCGTCGAAACCCAGGCTCAGGTCTCCCGCATCTCCAATCTCTCCATCCGCACCAATGCGGGCACCGGCGCCGACATGCTCATCGTTGGCTTCTCCGTTAATGGCACCGGCACCAAGCCCCTGCTCGTCCGCGCCGTGGGCCCCACGCTCACCGGCTTCGGCGTGAGCGGTGTGCTGGCCGATCCCAAGGTCGATCTGTTCAATAGCTCCCAAGTGCGGGTGACGGGCAACGACGACTGGAATGAGGCCGATGCCGCCCTCTTCGCGCGCCTTGGCGCTTTTGCCCTGCGCGCCCGTAGCTTCGACGCCGCCCTTTCCGTCCCGCAGCTCAATACGGGCACCTATTCCGCCCAGGTATCGAGCTTCCTCACTGGCGGCACGGGCGTCGTCCTGGCCGAGATCTACGACGCCTCCGATCCCATCACGATGACTGCCGCTCGGCCGCGCCTCGTCAATGTCTCCGCCCGCGCCCGCGCGGGCACCGGCAATGATATCATTATCGCAGGTTTCGTGATCGCCGGCCCCACGTCGAAAAAAGTGCTGATCCGCGCCGTCGGCCCCACGCTCTCGGTCTTCGGCGTCACGAATGTCCTGGCCGATCCCCGGCTGGAACTCTTCAGCGGCACCACCCGCACGCAAAGCAACGACAATTGGGGCGGCGCCGCTGAACTTTCCACGGCGTTTGGCGCGGTCGGCGCTTTTGCTCTGCAGCCCACCACGCGCGACGCTGCCCTCATTGCCACCCTCGCACCCGGCAGTTATACGGCCCAAATCAGCGGCGTCGGCGATACCACCGGTGTGGTGCTGGTCGAGATTTACGAGGTGCCGTAAGCGTCGTTCCCCCGGGCCGGCCCCGCCCGGCCCTGTCTCCGGCGCTGCCAGCCGCGGGCGGATAATGCGCGCCGCGTTTGACCGCGCGGCGCGATCTTCGCACCCTGCGCTCTCATGCGTCGTGCCGTTGCTTCCTTGGTTGCCTGTGTCTTGGTGCTCTTTGCCTGCGCCTCGTCGGCTGCGCCTGCCCGGCCCGAGGCCTTGGTGGTCGTGCTGGGCGATCTGCACTCCGCTTACGAGCGCTCAGCGCAGCTCGTCGCCCGGGTGGATCGGCTTGCCGCGGAAAATCCCGGCGTGCCGCTCGCCGTGCTTCTCGATGGTGACACCTTCGAGTATGGCAATGTCGTCGCGCGCCGCACCGCGGGCGCGGTTGATTTCGCCATGTTCGCCGCTTTGGCCAAGCGCGCGCCGACCATCATCAACCTCGGCAACCACGAGCCCGAGTTCTACGATGTCGCCGAGACGGTGAAGCGCCTCGAGGCTGCGGGACTCCGCGTCGTGGGCAATCTCCGCGATCGCTCCACCGGGCGGCTCTACGCCGCCCCCTCTCTCCCGCTCCAGCTTGGCGCGCACCAGGCGATCGTCGCCGGCATTACGACGGATGCGCTCAATACCTACCGCGTGGCCATCCGCCCGCAGCTCGACTTGTACGACCCCGTGGTCTGGGCGCGGGAAAAATTCCCCGGCTTCTTCTCGTCGGTCACGCCCCGCGGTCCCCTCGCCATCGTGCTGAGCCATGCCGGCCTCCGCGCCGATCGCGCCATCCTCCCGCTCGTGCCAGCGGGCACCCTCTACGCCGGCGCGCACGATCATCTGCGCTTCGTGCACCAAGAGCCCGGCTCGCGCACCGTGTATTTTCACTCCGGCAGCTGGATGGATTTTCTCTCCCTCGCCCGGCTCGAAAAGACGCCTTCCGGTCTCGCTTGGAGCGTCACCCAGCAGCCCCTCCGCGCCGACGATCCTGCCGACCCTGTGCTCGCGAAACTCGTGCGCGACACCCTCGCGCAGCACCTCACGCCCGAGGAGACCGCCGTCGTCGCCCGCACGCCGCAGGCTTTTGCCCCCGCCGAGGCTGCGCGCTTTGCCGTCGAGGCCGCCCGCCGCGCCGCCCGGGGCGATGTCGCGCTGATCGGGGGCACGACCTTTGGCGCCGGGCTGCCGGAGGGCGAGGTCTCGCGCTTCGCCTTCGATGCCTGCGTGCGCTTCGACGGCCCGCTCTTCGCCGCCGAGGTCGAGGGCGCGCACCTCCAGCGCATCCTCGCGAAATGTAACCAGACGCCGGATACGCCTATCGCCGCCCGTGCCGGGGAAAATCTCATCGCCGTGACCGCGCCCGCCGTGCAGATCGTCCCCGGTCGCACCTACCGCTTTGTCACCACCGACTGGGTCGCAAAAAACGCCGCCAAGTATCTCGGTGAAGATCCTCCCGCGCTCTCCGAGGTCGCCGGCGTGAAGCTCAAAGCTGCCGTGCTCGCCGCCCTGCCCGTCACGCCATGAAGCTGCAGCTCCCCCTCGTTTTCCTCCTCCTTGCCTCGCTCGCCATCGCGCAGACTCCGCCGCCGGCCGCGGTCACGCCCGATGATGAGCTCTATGAGCAGGCGCGCCAGCTCTTCGAGCAGCTCCCCGCGCCGCTGCGGGAGCAGTTCTATTTCCCCTCGCGCCAGGAGTGGCGCGATACCCTCGCGCGCTTCCAGCGCATCCTCCAGGGCGATTCCCTCGAGGAGCTCGCCGGCCTCAGCGCCGATGTGCGCAATGTCCTCCGCACCCTGCGCATGGTGCCCGGCTACGAAGACCTCGCCGACTGGTTGGAGCAGCGCCTCGATGAGATGGAGGGCGCGCAGCAGGTCACCCGCCTCGCCCCGCCCAAGCCTCCCCAGCCCGGCGTGCCACCGCCCCAGGTGCAGCCCGTGCCCCACTATGATCTCTGGCTCGCGCGAGTGAAGGGCCGCCCGCTCCCCAAGCGCGCCACCGAGCTCCTGCCCAGGCTCCGTGCCGCTTTCGTCGCCGAGGGTGTGCCGCCCGAGCTCGTCTGGCTCGCCGAGGCGGAGAGCTCCTTCAACCCCGTCGCCCGCAGCCCCGTCGGCGCCAAGGGCCTGTTTCAGTTCATGCCCGAGACCGCCAAGGCCTACGGCTTGAAGACCCTCCTGCCCGACGAGCGCACCGACCCCGTGAAGTCCGCCCGTGCCGCCGCTCGCTACCTGCGCCAGCTCCACGGCCGTTTCGGTAATTGGGCCCTCGCCCTTGCCGCCTATAATGCCGGCGAGGGCCGTGTCTCGCGCACCCTCGCCGCAAAGAGGGCGACGTCCTTCACCGCCATCGCCGATGCCCTCCCCGCCGAGACGCGCATGTACGTCCCAAAGGTCCTCGCCCTCGTCGCCACCCGCGCCCACCAGCCGCCGCAGAGCATCCCCGCCCCTAGGCCCAAAGGGTAGGGCATCTTGAGCAGCCCGGCCCGTGAGGGCGGGGACGGCAATCCTCTGTACTTCCGTCCTGCTCCCATCCGCTTCCGTCTGCGGCCGAAATCTCCCCCGTTTTCAGCCTTTCAGCCTTCCCTGCTCCCCGTTTTGCTCGCCGCATGGGATTTTTCGACCGCTTTTCTTCGAAGAAGCCGGAGCCTGCCCGCAATGGCAGCGCGCCCGCGCCTGCCCCTGCGCCCGTTCCGGCTGCCCCGGCCGCTCCAGCGCCTGCGCCGCAGCCGCCCGCCGCGCCCACCGTCGCCAATGTCAGCGCTCGGCTCGCCGAGGCTCGTGCCCGGCTCGACCTCAAGGATCTGCCCGGCGCGATGGCCATCTACGAGGAAGTGCTCGCTGGCAGCTCCGGCGATCGCGCCGATGTCCTCGTCGCCATCTCCGGCGATCTCGGCTCCCGCGGCCACATTCCGCAGATCGTCGAGCTCATCGCCCCGCGCTACGATGCCGACCGCCACGGCCCCGCCACCGGCGTCAATCTCATCCAGGCCTACCTGGCCCTCCGCAATGCCGAGGCCGCGCAGCACATCCTCGATATCCTCTTTGCCCTCAATCGCCCCGAGCTTGAGCAGCGGCTTTTTGGCTTCTCCAACGCCATCGCCGAAATCATCAGTTCCGGCGAAGGCCCGATCACCAATCCCCAGGCCGCGCCCGATGCGCCCAATATCCCCAAGATTGGCCTCATCACCATCAGCAAGCCCATCTGGTCCTACGGCCTCGAGCCGCTCGCCGCGCAGCTCCTCCCCGCCAAGGGCGGCAAGCTCCGCCGCATCGCCTTTGCCCAGCTCGCGCTGCCGGGCTACGATGAAAAGACCGCCGCCGCCCTCGCGAAAAGGCCCGACGACGAGTTGCCTCGCCTGTCGCGTGCGCTCCCGCTCTGGCTCGCGGAGACGTTCTATTTCTCCCCGCACTATCAGCCGTGGGCGGCCGTCGGCCTGATGACGATGCCCGAAGGGGGCAATCACCACGTCGTCTTCGGCACGGAGTGGACCACGGAGAATCTTCGCCAGCTCGTCGAGACTACCGAGGGCGGCCTCGATTACATCTTTACCGGCGCGCTCCGCGCCGTCGCCGGCGACTACGAGCTCTCGCTGCGTGTCTGGGAGGTGAAAAACTATCGGGAGCGCAAGATTTTCACCGCGCGTTGGACACCGTCCACCGTCGAGACTGCGCTCGTGCAGCTCCACGAGCAGGTCCGTGCTTTCATGGAGTGGTCGCCGAGTGCCGCCGCCGTGCCTTACGCCGCGCCCGCGCAGCCGCGCGCTTGGCTGGAGACGCTCGCCACCTCGCTCACGCTCTTCCTCGGCGAGAAAAACGTCATGCCGCTCCCCGCCGATGCCGCCGCCGTTGCCAGGGAGCTGCAGGCCGTTGCCCAGCGCGCCGCCGCGAGCGAGGCCGCTTCGCTCGCCTGGCTCTCCGCCCGCTATCGCGCTGGCAAGCTCGGCGTACCCGCCCCTCAGGGCGTTGCGCTCGCTTCATCCGCCATCGTGGCGCAGGCCGACCGCATCGCCTGAAGCGCGAGTTGCACGTCGCGAGCTGAGAGTTGAGAGCCCGAAATGCGGCTCCGGCTCGGGGCTCCGACTCCCGACTCTCCCTCACCCACTCCTGACTTTTCGCCGCTTCGAGCATGCACTCCGTCACCTCCGATCTGCGCATCCGGGCGCAGAAGCCCCTCATCGCCCCCGCCGTCCTCGCCGAGGATCTGCCGCTCGCCGAGGCGGCCGCCGCGCTTGTCGCCCAGTCGCGCCGCGAGGTCGCTGCGATCCTCAATGGGGCCGACGATCGCCTGCTCGTCGTCATCGGCCCGTGCTCGATCCATGATCCCGAGGCCGCGCTCGAGTACGCCGCGCGGCTGCGCGAGGTGGTGCCGCTCTACTCGCGCGACCTTCTCTTGGTGATGCGCGTGTACTTCGAAAAGCCGCGCACCGTCGTTGGGTGGAAGGGGCTCATCAACGACCCCGACCTCGATGGCTCGTACCACATCAATCGCGGCCTGCGCCGCGCGCGCGCGCTCATGCTCGGCGTGCTCGAGGCGGGCCTCCCTGTCGCCACCGAGTTTCTCGATAATACCCTCGGCCAGTACTACGCCGACCTCGTCTCGTGGGGCGCCATCGGCGCGCGCACGGTCGAGAGCCAGATTCACCGCGAGCTTGCTTCCGGCCTTTCGATGCCGGTCGGCTTCAAGAATCGCACCGATGGCGATATCCAGGTCGCTATCGACGCTATCCGCTCCGCGCGCCACCCGCACTGGTTCCCATCGCTCACCCGCGAGGGTGCGCCTGCCGTGCTCGGCACCGCTGGCAACGATCAGACGCACCTCGTCCTGCGCGGCGGCACGCGCGGTCCCAATTTCGCCGCCGACCACGTCCGCGCCGCCGCGGAGCTCTTGAAGAAAAACGGTCTGCCGCCGCACGTGATGGTCGATTGCTCGCACGCCAATAGCGGCAAAGACCCCGCCCGCCAACCCCTTGTCGCCGCCGACCTCGCCACGCAGATCGCCAGCGGCGATCGTGCCATCGTCGCCACCATGATCGAGAGCCATCTCCTCGGCGGCACACAGGATTACCAAGCCAGGCCGCTCGTCTACGGCCGCAGTATCACCGATGCGTGCCTGGCCTGGGAGCAGACACTCCCGGTGCTGGCGACGTTGGCTGAGGGCGTGCGGAAGCGGAGAGGCTGAGTTTCGTCCCACCGCCCGCGAGCAGGGGTTGGGTTCGAAGGTGGCAGGCCGCCTCAACCCTGCGCGCGGCAACCTACTTGGAGCGCCTTTTCGGCGCCCTCGGCTTCATCGTCGTGATCTTGTAGGCCTTACCCTTCTTGTCGTAGGTCGTCCACTCGCCGGTCTGCTCTCCTCCTGCGAAGAATCCTGAGCGCAGTTTGGTGCCATCCTTGCGAAACCATTCCCAGTAGCCCTCCAACGTCTCACCTCGCACCTGACCCTTTGCCCACAGCGTGCCGTCTTTATGGTGCACGAGGCGAGGTGTGAGCGGGGATCTCGATGGCATGGGAAATAAGGGAAATTGCCTCGCTGGCTTACGCCATCACCGCGAGCTGTCCGCATCCCGCCGCGATATCGATGCCCCGCCGCTGCCGCACCGTGCTGGGGATGCTAAACTCTTCATCCAGCACGCGCTGAAAAGCCTTCGCCGCTTCGCTGCGCGTCGGCGCGCCGTCGTATCCAGTCGTAGGATTCAGCGGGATGAGATTCACCTGAGCCGGCAGTCCTTTCAGTAAGTTGCCCACCGCGCGCGCGTGCTCGGGCGTGTCGTTCTTTCCCTCGATCAGCGTCCACTCGTAGAAGATTCGCCGTCCCGTCGTCTTGCTGTACGTGCGGCACGCGGCCATGAGCTGGTCGAGCGTCCATTTCTTTGCGGCGGGCACCAGTGCCGCGCGCTCGGCTTGGGTCGCGGCGTGCAGCGACACCGCGAGGTGCAGGGGGCGTTTCTCTTCCGCCAGGCGAAGAATCCCCGGTACCACCCCCACCGTGCTGAGCGTGATGCGCTCGGCCCCGAGCGCGAGGCCGTTGGTATCGCGCAGGATGTCGATGGCCTGCATCACCGCGTCGTAGTTGTGCAGCGGCTCGCCCATGCCCATCAGCACAATGTTGCGTAGCCGGTGCGGCTCGCCGGCAGACTTCAGCGCCCGCGCCACATGCACGGCCTGGGCCACGATCTCGCCCGGCGTCAGGTGCCGCGTATAGCCCATCTGGCCCGTGGCGCAAAAGACGCACCCCATCGCACAGCCCACCTGCGAGCTGATGCAGGCCGTCACGCGCCCGGTGAAGCGCATGAGCACAGTCTCGATCCTCTCGCCGTCCCCGAGCGTCAGCAGGTACTTGCGCGTAAAGCCGTCGCTCGAGTCTGTCTCCAGCGCGGTCGGCAGGACTCCCAGCGTCGCCTCCGCCGCAAGCCTTGTGCGCACCTTGGCCGGCAGCTCCGGCATTGTCTCTTCCGTGAAGGCCGTCGCGAGCTGGAGGTAGAGATAATTCCACAGCTTCTCCGCGTGCACCGGGGAAAACTCCCAGCGCACCAGCTGCACCCGGAGCTGTTCTCGGGTGAGATCGTAGAGATTGATGGGAGCCGTGGTCTTCAAAGTCGGAAAACTAAAACGCCGCCCGGTATAAACGCGAGCGGCGAGAAAAAGTAGGCGGGTCTTTGACCCCGCCCTGGAGGGAGAAAGGCGGAAGTCTTCCCCGGGTTTGTCGGAGCCCGCCCCGCGTTTTTCAGAAGAACGTGTAGTACTTCCCGGCGGCCAGCCGCTGGATCAGCAGCGCCAGCTCCATCGCATGGTAATCGCCCCACATGCACGCCTCGCCGCACGGCACCTTGCGGCCGGGCGGGATGTAGTCCCAGCCGTTCGGGCGATGGTACACGGAGTGCAGCAGCAGGCCCTGGTGCTTCTTGTCGGCCGAGAGATAAGGCTCGTCGAAGAGCGTGTCCGCGATGGTGAGGCCGGCTTGGAAGTACTTCTTGCCTGCCGCCTTTTCGCCCTTGGCCGAGAGGTACGTGCCCAGGCGGAGAAAGCCCTGCGCGGCGATCGCGGCGGCGGAGGAGTCCACCGGCTCGTGCGCATTGAAGGGATCGGCGTCCTTCTTGGTGTAGTCGCCCAGCTTGTGGCTGTTGAGGGCCATCGAGTCCCAGTACGGCACGCCGTCGCGGGCCGAGTAGCCATCGATGTAGTAGTCGCTCGTGGCGCGCGCCGTCTCCAGGAAGAGATCCGTCACCGCGCGGCGGCCGCCTACCGCGTCGAGGTCGCTGCCCTTTACCGTGTCGAGAAATTCGAGCTGCTCGGCGTAGCCGGCGATGATCCA
The DNA here is from genome assembly GCA_964480585.1 of uncultured Opitutus sp. Classification (GTDB taxonomy): domain Bacteria; phylum Verrucomicrobiota; class Verrucomicrobiia; order Opitutales; family Opitutaceae; genus ER46. Next base: position 70,319 of record CAYZPV010000011.1, read on the forward strand.
CGCTGCCCCGCGCGTCCAGGTCGTGAAGGGCGAGTAGCCCTGCTGCGAGCTGGGGCAGCGGAATTGGCCGTCATTGCGGTTGAAGACGCTCTCGTGCGCCACGCGGCCGCGCACGTCGTAGCTGTCCCGCCCCGTGCCGAAGAAAACATTGAAGCGTGCCGTCGTCGCGGCGTGCTCAATGGCCCGGTGGAGCAGGTTGGTCGGCTTGTCGCCTTCCCCCATCAGCACGTGGCCGAGCTGGTGCGCCACGACGAGCGAGCGCATCGAGCGGATCGTGTCGGCGAAGAGGGACTGCGGGCCGTTGAAGGAGTACACGTAGCCGCTCGGCGCCACTCCGGCGGAGCCGCCCGTGGGCGACCATGGCTGCTTGTACGCAGTAGTCACGTGGCGTGCCGCCTGCACCGCCCCGGAGGCCTTCAGTGCGATCTCCGTGTAGTCGAGCTCGCCCTGATCCTTGGCGATCTTGCCCTCGAGGATAAGGCGGCGGAGGTTGCCATAGGTGGAGACATTGTTGAAACCGTGGTCATGCACGCCCACGTGCGAGACGTGCGAGGCCATGTGCTTCACGGTCTTCTCGCGGCCGAGCTTCAGCATCGCCTCGTCGCCCGTGGCGTCGAAGTGCAGGAAAGCCATGCCAAATTGGAACCCCTGCGTCCACTCCGTCCATCCGCGGGAGGTGTACTTTCCCTTCCACGTAAAAACGGGCGTGCCCTTCGAGGCATCCCAGGCCGCATCGATCGCGCGGATTTTTTGGCCGGCGAGTTCGAAGACGCGCGCGGTCTTTTTCTGCAGCTTCTGCGGGGTCAGGGTCTGATTGATCTTCATGGCAGCGTGAAAGGGTGCAGACCTTGCCCGCTGCGCAGGTGCGAAACAAGCGCGGAGTGGGACACGTGTCGCCGGAGCGTCCGAGCTTCAAAGGCGCTCAGCCTTTTTTATGCCGTTCCAGCTTGGCGAGCACGTTTGCATATTTGGCGCTCCACGCGCCCAGCGACTCCTCGGAAAGGTGGCGCACTCCCTCCGATATCCGGAGTACGGAAGCGCGGATGCGCTGGGTGTGCTCTGCGGTTTCAGAGCTGGCGGTGTTGCCTGGGGTCATTTCTGCCGCCGCCATGATGATGCCGAGCTGGTTGTTCACGATATCGGAGAGCATGAACTGCACTTCCGCGATTGTCTGGGTCCGCATCTTGCGCTGGCGGCTGCGTACGATCCAGAAGAGGATGCCGTGTATGACGCCCACTGCGGTCGCCGCGATCGCAGCCGTGCGCCAGGGCTCGATGTGCACGGCTGCGCTCCAAGCCGCTGCAATCGCCACGACCACCAGGCCGGCGGCCGTCAGCCACAATTCCAGATTTCTGATAAAGGACTGCATGATTTAGGGGTTAACTATCGGCTGATCGGTGGCAACTGCCTCCTTCCAGGCTGTTTGGCGCTTCATTGACCCCAGGCCGCGATTGCGCAGCATGCGGGTATGCCGGCGTGGCTCCAGAGTTTCATTCAGGCGTTCATCCCGATGTTTGTCGCCATCGATGCGATCGGCCTTGCGGCGATCTTCCTCGGGCTGGGGCAGGGGCTCGCTCACGAGCAGCGCCAGCTCGTCGCGCGGCAGGCCACGCTCACCGCTGGCGGCGTGGCGCTGCTCTTTCTCTTTCTCGGTACGAGCATCTTCGCCGCCCTCGGCATCTCGGTGGGCGATTTTCAGATCGCGGGCGGCCTGATCCTCTTCGCGCTTGCCACGCGCGAGCTGATCCACTCCGCCGCCGAGCCGCAAAAGCTCCCGCCCGATTTTGGCGTGGTCCCGCTCGGCATGCCGCTGATCGCGGGGCCGGCCCTCATTGCGACGCTCCTCATCGCCTCGCAGCAGCACGGTCTCCTGATCGCGCTCGCTGCACTGGTCGCCAATCTGGTGATCGTCGTGCTCGCCTTCGCGTACAGCGAAAAACTCGGCCGCGTCATCGGCCCCACTGGCCTTCGCGCCATCTCTAAGATCATCGCCATGCTCCTCGCTGCCATCGCCGTCGCCATGATCCGCAAGGGTATCACGACCCCGTGATCTGAATTGCCGACAAGGGGCCCCCTCGGACACGAATGCTTCCTCTAGCCGTGTCCATCCGAGGTGGAGAGTTACCCCTCAAACGTCTCCAGCAACCGCGCGTAGATCTTCGCGCTCGCGAGCAGTTCCTTCACCTCGGCCCGCTCGTCGACCGCGTGGTAGTCCTCGCCGCCCGGGCCGTAGCCCAGGGTCGGAATCTTGAGGTGGTGGGAGAAGAAATGCATGTCGTTGAAGCCCGTTGAGACGTTGAAGAGCGAGCGCTGGCGTCGTACCTTGGTTACGCAATCGGCCATCGCGGCGAAGAAGGGGTGCGTGGGCTCCGAGAAGCACGAGAAATTCTCCGAGATCTTCTTGATCGTGATCGCGCATTGCGGGATTCGGCGGGCCGCCGCGTTGAGGAAGGCCCTCAGCTCCCGCTCCGCTTCGGCGTGGCGCTCGATTGGCAGCACGCGGCGATCGAGCGTAAAGCTCGCTAGCGCCGGTACCGTGTTGATCTTTGCGCCCTCTCCGCAGTGAAAGACGCCGCCGACATTGATTGTGGGCTGCATCGTCTTGCCCTCGGGTGTCGTCCACACGCGGCGGGCGAGCACGCGCTTGTAGTCCTCGAGTTCGCGTACGAGGGCCGCCATCTTTTCGAGGGCGTTGATGCCCTTGTGCGGCAGCGAGCCGTGTGCCGGGCGGCCCTGCACGATCACCTCGAGCCACACTGTGCCATTGTGGCCGCAGCAGACCGTGCGGCCTTCGCCGCCCTCCATCACGACGGCGTAGTCGGGCCGGATAGGCGCGTTTTCCACCAGCCAGCCGGCGCCGAGCACCGAGTCGGTCTCTTCGTCCGCGGTGAAAGAGACCTCCACATTCATCTTTGGCCGGGTGCCGCACGCTTTCAGCGCCTGTAGCGCCAGGAGGAGGCTCGCGATGGAGCCTTTCATGTCGGCGGTGCCGCGGCCATAGATCCAGCCGCCCTCGATTGCCCCGCTGAAGGCATTGCCATGCCGCCACTTGCCGGAGACGGGCACCACGTCGTAGTGGGCATTGAAGTGGATCGTCTTCTTCGCCCCGCGCACTGGCAGCTTGCCGAGCAGGTTGAAACGCGGAAATCCATGCTGCTCCGGCGGCAGCGCTTTTTTGAGCAGCGCCTGCGGTATGGCGTACCGCTTGGTCGCGAGGCCCACGGCCTCCATCTCGTCCAGCAGCCAGCGCGTCACGCCATCGTAGTGCTCCCCCGGCGGATTCACCGTCGCAAAGCCCACGAGTTGTTGCAGCCGCCCAAGCAGCTCTTCCGGGTGGCGGTCGATGAAGTCGGCGGGTGTCATCGCGCTGAAGCATGGGGACTGGCTGGGCAAATTCACGGAAATTCCCGCTGCATGTCACGGCGGGTGGGCTTGGCGCGGAGATGTCCGACTGTCTGCATTTGCCGTTGCTCCCTTTCCGGCCTCTGTTCGTCTCTCTGTTCTACCCTCATGAAGACACGTGTCCTTCCCCTCCTCGTGCTGGCCGGCCTCGCTTCCCTGGCGAAGCTCTCCGCCGCAAGCGATCCCGCCGTGAAGCTCACCCGCGCCGATGATCGCGTGCGCGTCGAGATCGGCGGCCAGTTGTTTACCGAGTATATCTTTAAAGGCGGCCCCAAGCCCTACATGTACCCCGTCCTTGCCGCCGATGGCACGGAGCTCATGCGCCACTTCCCCATGAAGGATGTGGCCGGCGAGATCCAGGACCACCCCCACCACCGCTCCCTTTGGTTCACCCACGGCGCGGTCAACGGCATCGATTTCTGGGCTGAGAGCGAACTCAAGAAGGAGGGCCAGACCAAGCAGGGCACCATCGTGAGCGAGGGCGTCGAGTCCTCCGTGAAGGGCGGCGTCGGCGAGATCCGCGCCCGCAACAAATGGGTCGGCCCGGATGGCAAGACGGTCCACGCCACCGACGAGACCGTGATCCGCTACAAGGGCCTTGCCGATGGCAGCCGCCTCCTCGACTACGAGGTCACGCTCAAGGCACCCAAGGATAAGCCCGTCGTCTTCGGCGACACCAAGGAAGGCTCCATGGCCATCCGTGTGCCGCTCTGGATGACTCCCCCGCACAGCTACCGCGGCGCCGATAAGAAGAGCGTCAAGCACGAGGGTACCGGCACCATCGTCAACGCCGAAGGCATCAAGAATGACGACGCCTGGAGCAAGCGCTCCACCTGGGTCGACTACTACGGGCCCAAGGATGGCAAGACGTACGGCATCGCGATGTTCGATCATCCGAAAAACCCCCGTCATCCGACGTGGTGGCATGTGCGTTCCTACGCCCTTTTTGCCGCCAATCCTTTCGGCAAGGGTGACTTCGAGCAGCTCGCCAAGGGCGCCAAGCGCACCCTGCCTCCCGGCGCTGGCGATCTGAAGATCGAGGCCGGCCAGAGCGTCACCTTCCGCTGGCGCTTGTATTTCCACATGGGCGACACCGCCACTGCCAAGGTCGCCGAGCAGTACAAGGCCTACGCCGCCGGCAAATAATCCGAGGCGATGACGCTGTAACTTTGAGGGCGGGTCTATCGACCCGCCCTTTTGCATTTCAGCCTTGGGCTCCCGCGCGATTTTGCTCGGAGCCCACCCCTGCGCCGAGCCATGCTCACCCTCCGTGCAGCGCGTCGCACCAGTCGCCGCTATCCTCGGACGAGTCCTCCCTCGCTCGCGCCGTTTCTGCTGTACGCTCGTCGCGCTCGCCGCATGCGCCTTTCCCCTGCGCGCCGCCGAGTCCTCCTCCGCCGCTCCGGTGGCGCTCCCGCCCTTCTTCGTCGAGGAGATCGCGAAGGGCCCGCCCTGGCGCTACGCGAGCGCGATGGGTTACGAGATACTCTCCCGCTGTGACGAGCGCACCACTCGCCGGGTGATCGAGGCGCACTATCGCCTTCATCAATTGCTGGAGGAGATTCTGCCGCCTTCGCTCCAACTCACATGGACCGTGCCGCGCACGCTCATCCTTTACCCCGAAGAGCTGCAACCCAAGGCCTCGCGCGAAGTCATCGAGAAAATGGTGCGCGATAAGACGCCCGCTCCCTCGGTCGATTTGGATCTGCCCGGCGGCCGCCGTGTGGCGATGGGCACTCCGCCCAACCGGCGGATGAGTTTCCTGCCCAATATGCGCCTGGCGGACCGTGACTGCATGGCGGTCTTCATGATTGTGCGGAATGATGACTTCGACGCCGACAAGCTCTCGCTCACCTACGACTACATCTCGATGCTCGTCGCGAATCGCGTGCCCGGCCTGCCTGTGTGGTTCGTGAGCGGCTTCCTCGATATTTATCGTGAGATCGAGTTCGAAGGTGGCGAGCTGCGCGCCAAGCCGCTCGTGTGGATCAGCGAAGAGCATACCGGTGTCTTGAAGGTCGACCCGGCCAAGGCGCCGCCGCTCCTGGATCTCGCTGCCTTTCTTCGCACCCCGCGTCCCTCGGGAGCGGGCGATGAGGCTATCTCGCCCCTGAAATACTGGCAGGCTCAGGCGGCTCTTTTCGTTCGCTGGGGTCTCGCTGCGGGCGACCGCACGCACCGCGAAGCCTTCTGGAAGTTCGTGGAGCAGTGCGCGCTGCGGGCGCCTACCGAGGAGCTGTTTCGCTCGTGCTTCGGGTTGGATTACGCCACCGCGCAGGCGCGGCTCGCCGCTTACCTGCCCAATGCCGTTTGGGTAAAGCCGGTGTTTGCTCCGAAGAAGTTTGCGCGCCTGGAGCGCTTTCCCATCCCGCTTGCCACCGATGCCCAGGTGGCGCGGATCAAGGGCGACCTCGAGCGGCTCGAAGTGCCCTTCGTCAAAACCATCTCGCCCGATCTCGTGCCGCGCTACCTCGAGCAGGCGCGCAAGACCCTGCGCCGCGGCTTCGAGCGCGCGCCCACCGATGCGCAGCTCCTCGCCGTGATGGGGCTCTGCGAGCTAGAAGCCGGCGACCTGGTTGCCGCGCGCGACTACCTCGAGCGAGGTGCGGAGCACGGCAAGATGCGCCCGCGCGCCAACTACGAACTCGCGCGGCTGCGCCTCGCCGCGCTGCGCAGCGCCGGAGAAGGCGACGGCGGAAAGCTCAGCGTCAGCCAACTTGCCGAGGTGCTCAGGCCCCTCTTCGCCGCGCGCGAGAGCCAGCCTGCGCTCTACGAAACCTACGAACTGATCGGTGAAGCGTGGATGGCGAGTTCCGCCGCTGCGACGCGCAAGCATCTCGCCGTGCTCGACGAGGGCATCCACCTTTTCCCGCGGCGAGTGCAACTCATGCTCATCGCCGCCGAACTCTATGCGCGACACGGTTTCAAGGCCGAGGCCCACAATCTCCTCGAGGTGGCCGGCCTGCTCGCGGCCAGCGACGAGATGAAGACGAAAGTCGCGGCGCTGCGGACGAACCTTCAGAAATAATCGCAACCGCTCATTTCTTGGCGCGATAGACTGTGGTGAGATAAAATATGGCTCCGAAACCCAGCGCTGAAGCGAGCGTTACCAGCGCGCCCACGCTATGATGGATCCCGCGGGAGACTCGACCGGAATCCCAAACGGAGACAGCTGCTTGGATTTGAAGATAAGTCAGCGTGAGAAAACCCATGCAGCCGAGAGGCCAGAAGATCAGATGAAACCTGCGGTTGGTCTGGCGGTGCAATTTGTCGGCCTGAGGATCGGCGCAGGTGCTCCTCCGGGCTCTGCGTCCGCTCGGACTGTCGTCAATATATCCCGTCAATTGCGGGCGCTCGAAGAGCCACAGCAACGCTGCGACGACGATGATCGCCAGGTGAAGCGCCCAAAGCCGCTCGGCAGCCTCGGCCCAGTAGGGCTCATTTTCTCGCTCAGCTACTTGGTGAAAATAGACGGCGCACGCGCTCGGCACGATCAGCATGGCCGCCGCGAGCGTCGCGGCGTGCGCTTTCTTGCGGATCGTAGCCGCTTTGGGCGTGGGCGGCTGCCGCAGTGCTCGCCGCAGCTGCTCGTCGAGCCGTAGCCTAGGGCGTCTTAGCATCGCTCTTGCGCGAGTGCTTGAGGAACCACGTGTACAACTCGGGGTTGTTGTAGGTCTCGGTCCACGAGTCGTGTTTGGCCTCCGGATACACGGTGAGCTGGACGCTCTCGACTTTGGCCCTCTTCAAGCGCTCGACCATGCGCTCGGATTCGTCGAGGGGCACGGTGGGGTCCTTGGCGCCATGGAAGGCCCAGATCGGCAGACTGCGCAGGGCTTCGCGCTTTTGAGTGCTCCCCACGACGATGGAGATAAAGTCGCCGCCGCCGCAGATCGGCGCGAGCGCGGCGAAGCGCTCCGGATTGGTGACGCCTAGCCCCCATGAGCCGAAGCCGCCCATGCTGAGTCCCGTGAGGTAAACGCGACTTGCGTCGATGCGATGAGCGGTAGTGACCTCGTCGAGCAGGCCGAGCAGGCCGTCGGTATCCCACCACTGGCCGGTGGGGCATTGAGGCGAGATGACGATGAAGTTTTCCTTCAGCAGCTTGGCCGCGGGTGAGTCGCCCGGCTCGCGGATGAGCTTGGGTGGGCCGTGCTTGGCGACTTTCCAGACATCGTCCCCGCGCTCGCCGGCGCCATGCAGGAAAAGGATGACCGGCCAGCGCTTCGCGGTGTCCGCCGCGTAGCCCTCGGGGTGATACACGAGGTACTTGTACGCGACGGTCTTCCTGATGGTCCGCTCGAAGCGGTGCTCGGTTTGGTTTTCGGCCGCACGAGCTAGGGGTATAAGCGTGGCCGCCGAGAGGCAGCTGAGAGCCAGCAGGGTGAGACGGGGCATAAAGGGGTAGTTGGGAGACAGGAGTGTAGCGACCGAGGGGCTCCGTGCAAGGGTGTGCCGGGAGTTCGATGAAGCTGCGTCAGGTGCCGTACAGGCGGTCGCCGAAGTCGCCGAGACCGGGTACGATGTACTTGCGGTCGTTGAGCGCGCGGTCGAGCGAGGCGGTGTGGACGATCGTGCCAGGATGGTACTTCTCGACCTCGGCGACTCCCTCTGGTGCGGCGACGATGCAGACGAGGCGGACATCGGTGGCGCCGTTTTGCTTCGCGATGGTGAGCGCCTGCACGGCGGAGCCGCCGGTGGCCAGCATCGGATCGACGAGGAAGACGTGGCGGCCAGCGAGCGGCGGTAGCTTGCAGTAGTAGCTGCGGGCGCGGGCCGTCTCGTGGTCGCGCTCTAGGCCGATGTAGCCCACGCTTACATCGGGAAAGATGTCGGTGAAGGGCTGCACCATGCCTAGGCCGGCGCGGAGGATCGGCACGACGACGAGGGGCTGATGCGCGAGCACGTGGCCGGTCATCGCCTCGAGCGGCGTGTGGATGATCTTCTCCTCGAGCTCGATATCGGCGGTCGACTCGATGGCGAGCAGCAGGCTCAGCTGGTACGCGAGCGTGCGGAAAGTCGCCGGTTTGGTGGTCTTGTCGCGCAGGTGGGTGAGGATGTGCGCGGCGAGGGGGTGATCGAGGACGTGGACAGGCATGGAGGGGATTGCGATTGATGATCTACGATGGATCGAGCACCGCGAGCGGACAGGAATTCGTAAGGTGTAAATCTAAAATCGTAGATTCTAGAGCAGGTCCCGCTCCACCTTGCGCTCCAGGTAGTGCTCGAACTCCTTGCGCAAGGCTTTCTCCTTGCCGCCGAGGCCAGCCATGAGGGGGAGCCACTGGTAGGCCTCCTCGCGCAGGTGGCGCGGCAGGGCGGGCTCCATCGCCAGCACGCGTTCGAGGGCCCGCACGCATTGGGCCGCAATCCGGTCGCACACGAGCTGGCCGGCGGCGGAGCTGTGTTGCCCGGCGAGATGCAGCGCGGGGTCGATCCCGCGGCGGCGGCCGGCGAGCGAGGCGTGGTAAGCGGGCAGGCTGGGCTCCAGCACGGTGACGGTGCGCGGGAAGTGGCTCGCCATGATATTCCACGGTTGCCGGTGCTGCTCGCGGCCGCTGCGGATATCGCTGCGCATGAGCACGGCGGGGATGTCGGCCGCCTTGGCGAAGAGAAACTCCACCACCGTGCCGCTATCCAGGTCCGCGCCCTCGAAGTCGAAGAGCGCGAGGTCGCTCGCCGCGAGCGTGCGGAGATTGTGATCGCGGATGGCGCGGGCGCTGCGGCCGCGGAGCTCGGGAAAGTCCTGCGGCAGCAGGCAGCGGAAGCGCCCGTGCGACTTCTCGTAGATCGCCTCGGCGAGCCACGCATTGCCGACGAGTTGCTTGATCGAGAAGAGCTCGCCGCCGAGGTAAACGGAGTAGCTGCGTTTCTTTTTGCTCATGGCGCCCGCGCCCGCCAGCAAGCGGCGAACCAGCGGGCGGCACAATGTTAAAGAAGCGCGGTTACCGCGGAAACCCGTACGCGCGCTCCACCTTGGCGATGCGCATCTCGTAGGCCTCGTACCATGCCTCGTGACCGCCGCGCTGGGCCTTCTGATGCTCGGGGTCGCGCTTCCACGCGAGGATGGCGGCCTCGTCGCGCCAGTAGCTCACGGTGATGCCCACGCCATCGGGGCCGCGGGCGCTCTCGATGCCGAGAAAGCCGTCGTAGCGCGAGCCGAGGTCGACCATGCGCTGCGCCATGATGCCGTACGCGCGGCCATCGTCTTCGGCGCGTTTCGACGTGAAGATTACGGCATAGTACGGTGGCTCCGGCGTGCGGGCGAGGCCGGTGGGCGCGCTCATGCCTGTGCCCTCCGCAGCACCAGCATGGAAGTCGCGCCGGCGAAGAACTCGTAGTCGACCGCGCGGATCTCGCTGGCGATGCCCGCCTCCTTGAGCTCGCGCCGGAGTCGCGGCAGGCCAGGGTACGGCTTGCCGTCGAGCCCGCAGACCGGGTGGATGCGGACCTCGCTGGCGCTCACGCGCACAAGTTCCTTGCACGCGGCGAGGTGCCAGTCGTGGTCGAAGCGCGCGGCGTAGGTGAAGAGCAGGTGCGCGCACAGCACGAGGTCGAAGGTGCCGTCGAAGAAGGGCAGCCGCGGCAGCGAGCCCGTGACATACCGGTTGTGGATGAAGTGCGTCTCGTAGTCCGCGAGAAACCGCTGGGCGGCGGCCCGCCGATCGAGCTCGGCGGCGTCGATCGAGGGAAACGACTTCAGCCGGAAGAGCTGCGGCTTGGCCCGCATCTGGGTGAACATCGCGGCGTAGTCGAGCTGCACCTGCGCGGCGAGGGAGTCGAGCGGCCCGCCGTAGCGCGGATCGACGGCGACGGCATTTATCTTCCGCGCGCACGCCTCGGCGGTGAAGGAGGAGGGCCCGGCGGCGACATCAAGCACGTCGCGGCCCTTGAGGGCGTGGAGATCGAGTTGAAAGAACTGGGCGTACTCGGCGAGCGAGCGGCCGAAGAAAGAGACGGCGGGCAACTGAATCTCGCCCGGCCTGGGGACAGGCGCGGGCGCCGAGGAGACTATCCGGGTTCTGGGAGGAGGAGCAGCGAGGACAGGCATGGCGGGAGGAGCGTTAGGCGGAGCATTCGTGGTTGGAGGAGCGGGAAATCGGGAAAACAAAAAGCCCGACTCGGATTTTGAGTCGGGCTTGGCGGACTAGATGTATGGTTCCTTCCTTAGGAGGAGCGCTTGATTTCAGCGCAGGACCATCGTCGCCAAGCCGACCCGTGCCAACGGGCGCGTTTGACCGTCGTCATGGTGTTGACGCGGTTAAAGGAGCAGGCGTTGAGGACGGTCGACATACTTGGCAGGAAGACGTGATTGGTGCCCCGAGCGGCGGCAGGCAAGCGGAAAGTTAGGCCATGGGCCAAACGGCTAGTATGCAGTTTCGTGTAGCGCCTCGCGACGCACAGGCGTGCGTCGCGACGACAAAGCGCCGGGGGATCAGCTCTTGCCGAGCACAGCGCGCGCGATCTTGAAGGGGGCGCTGGTGAGGCGGGAGACGGCGGATTCCTCCTCGACGGGCGCCGGGGCGGGCTTGGCTAGCGCAGCGGCGACGATGGCCTCGCGCTCGGCGAGGGCGGCTTCACGCTGGGCGACGGCAGCCTCGCGGCGCTTCACCGCGGCCTCCTGCTCGCGGATGGCGATACGGTCGTCGCGCAAGTGCGTCTGCTCGGCCTCGAGGATTTCGCGGGCGCGGTGAAGTTTCTCCCAGCCCGTCTGGAGGGCCTGCTCGTCGCCGAATGGCGTGCGGCTGGACGGGCGCGAAAACGGAACTGCGGTGGCGGGCGCGGGGACAGGGGAGCCGCCGGCGCGCTCTGCCTCGATCTCGGCCTGGAGGGCGCGGAGGCGGGCTTCGTACTCGCGAAGATTGGTCTCGCGCTCGCGGAGCGCGGCCTCGTCCTCGGCGAGGCGGCGACGCTCCTCGGCGAGCGTGGCGGCCCACTTTTCGGCTGACGCGGGCGTGGAGGAGCGCGGGAGCTTGAGCTCGGGCGCCGGACGCGGAAAAGCGACGGGAGGATGGTTCATGGGGGGAGCTGGATTGGGCGTCCATTTTACTCCCTTCCTCGTGTATTGGATATAGGGATACAGGGTTTTTACGGAGGCTTTACGCCTTCCAGGCGCAGCCTGGGGCAAATGGGGGGATTTTTACGTGCGGAAAAGCACGCTCTCGCGGTTGAACATACGGACGGCCAGGGCCAGGGCGATGGCGGCGTAGAGGCTGGTGGAACCGAAAATCAGCGCAAGGTACTGCCAGCTCCACACTCCCGAGACGAGCTCCTTGCAGGCGAGCGAGACATTGAGGATGGGTACGAGGGCGAGTTTCGCATTGAGTTCCACCCCCGGCAGCATGCCGAAGACGGCAGGCAGAATGATCACGAAGATCAAGGGGGAGACATAGCTCTGAGCCTCCTTGAAGCTCTTGGCGAATAACGAGATGGCGAGGAGGGCAGCAGAGAAAAGCACCGCGATCGGCAGGACCATTCCGAGCACGGCGATCAAACCCAAAGGGTCGAAGGACGGCACAAAGGAGGCGGAAGCCGCGGTGCTTTTGGCTGCGGTGGCCGCTCCCCCGGTGAGCTTGGCGAAAAAGCTGCCTCCCAAGGTAAGCGTGGCTCCCATGGAGACCAGCGAGCAGAGGACGGTGCCGAGCGAGGCAGTGAGGACGGTGAGGAACTTGCCGAACACCAGATCGATGCGGGCGATGGGGCTGCAGAGGATGGTCTCCATGGTGCCGCGTTCCTTTTCTCCCGCAGTGAGGTCCATCGCCGGATACATCGCGCCCGTGAAGCACAGGAGGATGAAAAGGTACGGAATCATACCGCCGATGATATTGCCGCCGACCTTCTCCGGCGGCGCGACGTTCTGCGTCGAGATGTCGAAAGGCTTCACCAGCGTCGCGGGCAGGCCGCGGCTCTCCAGGCGGCTAACGATCTGCTTCTCGCGATAGCTTTCGAAGAAACGCCGCAGCTCCGCGGCTCCGGCTTGAGAGCGAACTTCGCCCGAGTAGTTGTAGATCTTGATGGCGGCGGCGTCGCCTTTGGCCAACGCCGCATCGAAGCCCGCGGGAATCTCCACGGCGGCGCGGATCTTCTTATCGGAGATCTGCTGGCGCCAGTCGCTCGCCGTGGGCACGATCTTCACTTTATCGTGAGCGGCGAGCGCGCTGCGTGCCTGCGGAGAATCCTCGCCGCCCACCACCATGACGGCGGGCATCTCGGCGCTGGCTTTGCGCACGACTTTCACGGACACGACGATCATCCCGAAGATGAGGCCGGGCATGACGAGCGTGGGGATCACGACCATGGCGATCATGGAGCGCCGGTCGCGCAGCATGTCGCGCAGCTCCTTGGCATAGATGGTGAGGATATTATTCCAGTTCATGCGCGTGCCTCTTTTCCTGCGGTGACGACTTTGACGAAGATTTCCTCCATGTCCTGCTCGCCATGGCGGGCGCGCAGCTCGGCGAGCGTGCCCTCGGCGAGGAGGCGGCCATCGTGGATGATGCCGATGGTGTCGCAGAGCTTCTCCACCTCGCTCATGATGTGGGTGGAGTAGATGACCGTCTTGCCGCGATCGCGGCAGTCGCGGACGAATTTCACGATGGTGCGCGCGGCCATGATATCGAGGCCGAGCGTGGGCTCGTCGAAGATCATCACCGCCGGGTCGTGGACAAGGGTGCGGGCGATGGAGGTCTTCTGTTTCATGCCGGTGGAGAATTTTTCGCAGCGGCGATCGAGGAAGTCGTGCATATCGAGCTCGTCGGCGAGCGTCTGGGTGCGGGCCTTGATCTGCGCGCCATTGAGGCCGTTGAGCCGGCCGAAGTAAGCGATCATCTCGCGGGCGGTGAGGCGGCCATAGAGGGCGGTGCTGGCGGCGAGGAAGCCGACATGGGCGCGCACCTTTACGGCATCGCGCACGACATCGAAGCCCGCGACCGTGGCGCTGCCGCGCGTGGGCTGGAGGAGCGTGGCGAGCATGCGGAGGGTGGTCGTCTTGCCCGCGCCATTGGCGCCGAGCAGGCCGTAGATCTGGCCCGGGCTCGCGCGGAAGGACACATCCTGCGCGGCGTGGATCTCGCCGCGTTTTTTGTCAGTGAAGGTTTTGGTGAGGCCGATGGCTTCGATCATGGTGGGAGGACTCCTGCAGATTAGAGGCTCATCTTCTCGCGAAACTCCTGGGCCTGGCGGCGGCTGAGCTCGACTTTGGCGCCGCCCTTGAGGTGGACGAGCAGGCCGCCGCTGAACCAGGGCTCGATGCGATCGATCCAGGCGAGGTTGACGATCTGGCGGCGGTTGGCGCGGAAAAAGTACTTGGTGTCGAGACGCTCCTCCATCGCATTGAGCGAGCGGAAGAGTTGGGGCTGCGCATCGGCAAAGTGCACGCGGGTGTAGTTGCCCTCGCTCTCGAGGAGGCGGATGGCCTTGACCTCGACGAACCAGCAGCGATCGCCCTCGCGGACGAAGACCTTATCCTCGGCGGCGAGGCGATCGCGGGGGGCGGGCGGGGTCGCGGGGGAGGCAGGCGCGGCGAGCTTGGCGCGGAGTTTTTCGATGGCGGCGGTGAGGCGGGCGGGGTCGACGGGCTTGAGGAGGTAGTCGAGCGCGTTGAGCTCGAAGGCTTTCACGGCGAACTCGTCGTAGGCGGTGGTGAAGATGGTTTGAGGCACGGGCGGCTCGAGGGTGGCGAGCAGCTCCATACCGGTTTCTCCGGGCATCTGCACATCGAGCAGCAGGAGATCGGGCTGCAGCTCGGCGATGCGTTCGCGGGCCTGCGCGGCATTGGCGGCCTCGCCGACGATCTCGACCTCGGGAAAGGCGGCGAGCAGGCGACGCAGCTCGGAGCGGGCGAGGCGCTCGTCGTCGACGATGAGGGCCTTTATAGTCGGACTCGGGCTCATGCTCAGGCGCGGAGGGGCTGCATGGGGATGGAGACCTCGGCGACGACGAGGGAATCCGTGGCGGCGCGGAGCTCGAGGCGCGCGCGCTCGCCAAAGAAGGCGCGGAGGCGCTCGGCGGCATTCTTGAGGCCGAGGCCGGTGGAGCTGGAGGCCGGGCGCTGGCTCGCGGGCCTCAGCTCGCCGGGATTGGTGACGCTCAACTGCAGCTGGCCCTCGACACAGCGGGCGGTGATGGCGATCTCGCCGCCCTCGGGGCGGGTGGAGATGCCGTACTTGACGGCGTTTTCCACGAGCGTCTGGAGAAGCATCGGCGGCACGGCGAGGCCGAGGGTATCGGGAGCGATATCGAGCCGCACGCGCAACCGCTCCTCGTGGCGGACCTGCTCGAGCGCGAGGTAGTCATTGACGACGCGCAGCTCATCCTCGAAGGCGACCGTCTCGGCCTGGGCGGACTGGAGGGAATAGCGAAGCAGATTGGCGAGCTGGGTGACGGACTGCCGGGCCTGCGCGGGATTTTCGTCGATCAACGCGCGGAGGGAGTTGAGCGAGTTGAAGATGAAGTGCGGATTGATCTGCGACTTGAGCGCGCGCAGCTCGGCATCCTTGGCGGCGGCGGCGAACTTGGCCTGGTCGAGCTCGAGGCGCTGGGTGCGATCGTAAATGGTGTAGAAAAAGTAGAAGGAGAACCAGGGGATGAGGAGGATGGTGGCGTTGAAAAAGCCGATGACGATGTACAGAGGGAGGGGCAGGTGGCTCTTGCCGGTGTATCCACTGATCGGGTACGCTGCGACGTAGCTGAGCACGCACCAGACGAGCGCGACGAGGGCGACTAACGCGGCCGTGCGGGGAAGCATCGCTTTCCAGCCGAGCCGCTTCCAGCCGCGGCGATGAATGATCTGCGTCCGAGCGAAATGCGTGAGCAGCAGGCCCAATGAGGAGGCCTGCACGGCGAGGTACCAAGGGCCGGAGCCGGACTTGGCCAAGGCGTTGAGCAGCAGGAGCTGGAGGAGCATGAACGCGCCCCAGCCGCCAAACTGGCAAAGCACATAGAGCCGCTCCCGGGCGCGCTGGGCGGCTGCCGGCTCTTCGGCGGAGCAGGCGAGGGAGGTTGAGACGACGGAAGCCGGCATGGAGCTATCTAGGCGAGCGGGAACGCGAAGGGCAAAAGGCTTAGGGATGGACGGTGCGCGGGAGGGATGAGCGGCGAGAGTGAGGGCGCACGATCGGCTGACGGCCAAAAATGAGCGGACGAGGCGGGATTAGCCCGGAAATAGAGGAGGTTTTTGCGCGATTTCCACGGAGGATAGGCACGGGGCCGCGGGGAGGCAGGGCATGGGCTCGTGTTTCGGGCCGGGCGGAGCCCGGCCGCTGGAAGGGTGCCCAAGGCGGCAGGTACGGAGGGGCGCTGACAGCGGAACGCGGCCTGGAATTTTTGCCTCGAGTCAGCCGAGAATAGCGCCGAATAGCCCAGATATAGAGGGGCTGTGGCCGTGATTTCCGGGGCCAAGGCTGGCTTGGCGACGTGGGTCTGAGGGCTATCCGCTCCGGCTCGGTCCATGAGCGCCATAGTAGCGGGAAACGCTTCGCATGTCACCTGGGTACCGGGAGTTTGTAAGACCCGACGGCCAGCGAGCCGATCCTAGCGCAGACAGGGGAGCGGATTTCTAAAGAATGGAGTCCCCGCCCTGCACGGGGCGGGGTCGCGAGCCCTTACGCTTTCTCCATCTCGGAGAGCTTGGTTGCGGCGTCTTCCCACTCGGTGGTGGCGGAGGCGATCTGGTCGACGATCGTGCTCAGCTCCTTGTTGAGATGATGAAACTTGCCCTTGTCGGCGTAGGTCTCGGGGGCCTCGAGGGCGGCGGTGATCTCGGCCTGCTTGGCTTCGAGCTCGCTGACCTTCTTTTCCAACTGGCCGACGTGCTCGCGGAATTTGCGGATTTCGTTGGGGCTGGGCTTGGCCTTGGCGGCAGCGGGGGCAGCCTTGGGCGCGGGAGCGGCGGATTTCTCCTGCTTCGGCCGGCCGTCGGTGAAGCCGGCGGTGAGCGCGGCGCGGGCGTCGGAGGCCTTGGACTTCTCGAGGTAGTAGTCGTAGTCGCCAGCGTAGGGCGTGAGGCGGCCGCTGTGCACGTGGAGCACGTTTTGCGCGAGCGACTTGATGAAGTGCACGTCGTGGCTGATGAAGATCAGCGTGCCCTCGTAATTCTTGAGCGCGTTGATGAGCGCGTCGATCGAGGCGATATCGAGGTGGGTCGTGGGCTCATCCATCAGCAGCAGATTCGGCGGCTTGACGAGGAGGCGGGCGAGCGCGAGGCGGGACTTTTCGCCGCCGGAGAGGACGCTGATGGGCTTGTGCACGTCGTCCTTGCGGAAGAGGAAGGCGCCAAGGATGGCGCGGGCCTGCTGCTCGGTGAGCTGGTTCTCATTGGTGCGCAGCTCCATGACGTTGTCGAAGACGCTCAGCTCGGGCTTGAGGTTATCGAGGCGATTCTGCGCGAAGTAGCCGACGTGGACATTGCTGCCGAGCTCGATGGTGCCGCCCTGGATGGGGATGGCGCCGGCGAGGATCTTGAGGAGGGTGGACTTGCCCGCACCGTTGGGGCCGACGAGGACGATACGCTGGCCGCGCTCGGCGGTGAAATTGAGATCCTTGTAGACGATGTGATTGCCGTACGCCTGCTGCACGTGCTCGAGCTCGATGACCTTGAGGCCGGAGCGGGGCGGCTGCGGGAAGCGGAAATTGATGCGCTTGAGCTCCTCGTGCGGCTCTTCGACGGCGACCTCCTGGAGGCGCTCGATCTGCTTCTCCTTGGACTTGGCGCGGGAGGCCATGGAGGCCTTGGCACCGAAGCGATCGACAAACTTCTGGAGATGCGCGATCTCGCGCTGCTGGTTCTTGAAGAGAGCGGCCTGCTGCTCCTTGCGCGCTTCCTTCTCCTGGAGGAAGTTGTCGTAGTTGCCGTGGTAGTAGTGGAGCGTGCCGCCGCGCAGCTCGAGCATGCCGGTGCAGAGGGCATTGAGGAAGGCGCGGTCGTGAGAGATGACGACGAGGCCGCCGGGGTAGCGCGTGAGATAGTCCTGGAACCACAGCAGCGCCTCGAGATCGAGGTGGTTGGTAGGCTCGTCGAGGAGGAGGAGGGCGGGCTCGGAGACGAGGAGACGCGCGAGGTGCGCGCGCATCACCCAGCCGCCGGAGAAAGTCTTGGCGAGTTTTTCGGCGTCGCCTTCCTTGAAGCCGAGGCCGGCGAGGATTTTGCGGGCGCGGGGCTCGAGGGTGTAGTCGATGTCCCAATCGTCCTCATCGGGCTCGAGCTTCTTGCCGCTCGTGGCGATGTGGAGGATGGTCTCGTCGCCGGCGGGGGCGCTCTCCTGCGGGAGAAAGCCGAAGTCGGCGCCGCGCTCCCACTCGATGGTGCCGGTGTCGGGCTTTTCCTCGCCGAGGATGAGGCCGAAGAGGGTGGACTTGCCCGCGCCGTTGGGGCCGATGAGGCCGAGCCGGTCGGTGCGCGCGATGAAGAGCGATACGTCGGAAAAGAGTTCGCGGGTACCGTAGGACTTGGAGACGTCGGCGATCGTGAGCATCGGAACCGAATAGGAGACCCGTTTTCGGGCGGGCCGTCAAGGGCCGGGGTAGCAGGAGCCGCGCCGGGTATGTCACGTTACCGCGACGCCGTGAGCGCGACGCACCCCGCCACGGCGACAAGGCCGCCGGCGATCGCGCGCTTAGGTGGGCGGTCGCCTTCGAGGAAGTAGGCGATGGGTATCGCCAGGAGCGGGGCGGTGGCGGCGATGGGGAGGACGATGCCGCTGGGAGTGGTGGCGAGGGCCCACTGGTAACAGCCGACGCCGAGGACCGGGCCGGCGAGGCCATTGGCGACGGTCCAAAGGTGGTCGCGGCGGGTGAGCGAGGCGGAGGGCGGGGGCGGGAGTTTTTGGAGGGAGCGGAGCAGCAAGTACCACAGCGCGATGAAGGCGACGCCGGCGAGGATGCGGTAGTAGGCGGCGGTGAGGCCAAAGGCGGCGGTGTGCGCGGCCTCGCCGGCGGCATCGGCGACATCGACGCCCTTGCGGCTGACGAGGGCGCCGAAGCCCTGGCCGCAGGCGGCCACGAAGCCGAAGAGAAAACCGATGGGCCGCACGCGGACCTTGGGCGGGCTGGCCTTGCTCGGCACGATGGCGACGGCGACGCCCCCGAGAATGAGGCAGCCCCACGCGACCTGCGTAGCGGTGAGCGTGGTCCCCAGCCAGAGCCACTCGCCGAGCGCGGCCAGCGGGGCGGCGAGACACTGCGTCATGAGCACGGTGAGGCGCGAGCCGAGCAGCGGCAGCGCGCCGTAAACGCCGAGATCGCCGAGGCCCATGCCGATGACGCCGCTGAGGATAAACCAAGGCAGGCTGGAACTGCCGAAGCCGTGGCCAAACGTGTGCGCGATGAGGCCGAGGACGATGGCGGCGACAATGAGCCGCCGGAGATTGGCCCGCACGGGGCCGAGGGCGCGCACGTTGTGGCTCGCGCACGTGGCATTGAGCGCGAAGAAAAACGCGGCGAGAAAGGCGGGCAGCACGCTTCGATGAATCACCCGCCGAGGGGTGAGGCGCAACGCCCCTTTACAACCTGCGCCCGCACTTGGCTTTGCGGCAAACCATGACAGTTTAAGCGCCGATGCGCATCGCCGTCATCTCAGACACCCACGACCGCTTCCATGCCGATCTGCCCGACCGGCTGCGCGAGGCCGACGAGATCTGGCATCTCGGCGACGTGTGCGCGCCGGAGACGCTCGTGGAATTCGAGCTGTTGAAGGTGCCGCTACGCGTGGTGATGGGCAACTGCGACGCGCACCCTTGGCCGCTCACGCTCGATCTGGAGCGGATGGGAAAACGCTTTCATCTCGTGCACATACCGCCGCGCCACGCGCCGAAGGGCGCGCAGTACGTGCTGCACGGGCACACGCATGTCGCGCGCGACGAGACCGACCCGCTCGGCGTGCGCTGGCTCAATCCTGGCTGCATCACGCGGCCGCGCGCGGGCTTCATGAGCTTTGCGTGGCTCACGGTGGTGCGCGGGAAGGAGCCGAAGTGGGACCTGGTGCGATTGCCGGCGCGGGAATGACCAACCGTGAGCACGAAAAAGAACCTGCCGAATATCCTGAGCGGCACGCGCATCGCGCTGATGCCGGCGGTGCTGCTGGCGGCGATCGCGGGCTCGCGGGGGTGGTTTGCGATGCTGCTGGCGGCGGCGCTGGCGACGGATGCGCTCGATGGATTTTTCGCGCGACGCTTTAACGCGTTTACGGATTTCGGGCGGAAGCTGGATAGCGCGGCGGACTACCTCACGATGCTGGTGGGCATCTCGGGGATCGCGCTGCTGTGGCCCGAGATCATGAAGCGCGAGCTGCCATGGGTGGCGGCCGGCGTGGGGGCATTTTTCGCGGTGATCGTGTACGGCTTTATCCGGCTGGGCCGCGCGCCCTGCTATCATACCTGGCTGTCGAAAATCGGCGTGGTGGGCTGCGCGCTGTCGCTCATCCCGCTGCTAGCGGAGTGGACGGCGGCGCCGTTTCACGTGGCGATCGTGGTGCTCGTGGCAACCGGGGTGGAGGAGCTGGCGATCGCGCTGCTGGTGCCGCAGCACACGGGCGAGGTCGCGACGGTGTGGCACGCGTGGCGGCTGCGGCGGGCGAAGTCGCACTCTCTATGATCGCTATCGATAGGTTGGGACATCCATTGGCCGAGCAGGAACGAGAGCAACTGATCTCGCTGCTCACCGAGTGCGTGGCGGGCGGGGCCTCGATCGGATTTCTCGCGCCGCTGGCGCGGGCGGAGGCCGAGGCTTATTGGTCCAAGGTGGAGGGGGAGGTGCGTGGCGGCGGCAAGGTGCTGCTCGTGGCGCGCGAGGCGGGCTCAGGCGCCATCGTGGGCAGCGCCCAACTCGGGCTGGAGGCGCGGGCCAATGGCCGACACCGCGCGGAGGTGCAGAAGGTGATGGTGCGGCCCACGGCGCGGCGGCGAGGGATCGCGACGCGGCTCATGGAGGCGATCGAGGCCGAGGCACAGGCGCGGCGGGTGACGCTGCTCTTTCTCGATACGAGCGACAGCCATGCCGGAGCCCGGCCACTCTATGAGGCGCTGCAGTACGTGTACGTGGGCGGCATCCCGGGCTATGCGCTCGATCCGCACGGCAAGCCGGAGGCGAATGCGATTTACTACAAGACGCTCGCGCCCGGCGGGTGAATCGCTTCACTCGGGAGCGACGTGAGCCAGCAAGAGCAACAGGCGATGTTCGACATGTTCGCGCCACAGGCGGGCGTGCACCGGATGCCTCCCCAGGCGGGGGCGGCGGCGCAGCCGCAGCGGCAGGGCGAGATCGTCTTTGAGCGCAGCCACCGGGCGAGCAACTACCGGCTCACGCTGCGGCGCGATGGCACGGCGGTGGCGACGATCCCGGCGCGCGGCTCAGAGCGCGAGGCGCTGCGGTTTGTGGAGCAGCATCGGGAGTGGCTGGAGCGGGCGCGCGAGCGGCAAAAGAAGCGGCCGCGCGCGGCGGAGATCTGGACGGTGGGCACGCATGTGCTGTGGCGCGGGGAGATGTGCGAGGTGCGCATCGCGGCAGCAGGCGAGCGGCCGCAGGTCTGCCTGGCGGCGGATGTCTTTCGGGTGCCGAAATTCGAGGGCGACCTGCGGCCGACGCTCGAAGCGCATTTTCTGAGGAAGGCGAAGGTGGAGCTGCCCGCGCGGACATGGGAGCTTGCGGCGGTGACGAAGATGGAGGTGAAGCAGGTGACGGTGCGCAACCAGCGCTCGCGGTGGGGCTCCTGCTCGGCCAACGGCACCATCTCGCTCAACTGGCGGCTGGTGCAGACGCCGGAGCTGGTGCGCGACTACATCATCTATCACGAGCTGATGCACCTGCGGGAGATGAACCACTCGGAACGCTTCTGGGCGCGGGTGGCGGAGGTATGCCCCGGCTGGCAGGAGGCGGAGGCGTGGATCAAGCGGAATGGGGCTTTGGTCGGCCTTTAGCCAACCAAAGCAAATCCCAAACGCCAAAGGTCCAAACCTCCAAAAGGCGGCGGCGATCGTCTCGATCGCCTTTGGCGTTTGGGATTTGCTGCGCGCCAGCGGCGCGGTTGCTAGCGCCAGTCGAGCATCTCGACTTCGAAGACGAGGGTGGCCTTGGGCGGGATCTTGCCCTTGTTGCCTTTTTCACCGTACGCGAGCCAGTAGGGGATGATGAGCGTGCGCTTTTCGCCGGGCTTCATATCGATAAAGGCATCATCCCAGCCGCGGATGACCGCGCCGGTGCCGACGCGGAAGGTGAAGGGGATGCCGCGCTTGTAGGAGCTGTCGAAGGGGGTGCCATCGAGGAGGCGGCCGTCGTAGTGGGCGATGACCTCGCTGCCGATGACGGGCTTGTTGCCCTTGCCGGGAGCGCGGACGACGTAGCGGAGGCCGCTGGTCATCTTGTGCGCGTTGGGGTATTGCTGGAGGATGAGCTGCTCGTCGTTGGCGCTCCACTGCGGCGATTGCCGGTCGAGGGCCTCGCGCATCGCGGCATTGATCGGGCGGCCGGGATTGTCGCGCCAGAGCAGGCCGGAGCGCACGACGAGCGCGATCGTGATCAGGATGACAGCGAGGAGCAGGAGGTAGAAAAAATTCCGCATGGCGGGGGCGAGAGGTCGGTCACCGAAATAGGCGCGAGCAGGGTAGCTTGGCAAACGCGGAGCGCGCCGCGTCGCCGGGTATGAGGCTACTTTTTAGGGCCGAGCAGATCGAGCGCGGCGGCGGTGAGGGCGGTGACGCCGGTCTCGATGGTGGGTTTGGGGACCGGGGCGAACTTGCTGGAGTGCAGCGAGGGCAGGGCGGCGCCGGTGCGCTGGCTCTCGGCGACTTTTTCCGGGGAGACGACGCCGATGCGGAAGAGGCTGATGGGAACTTTTTCGACGGTGCGGCCGTATTGCGCAAAATCCTCGCCGCCCATTTCGGGCTCGATGGGCGTATGTTTATCGGCGCCGAGCCAGCCGATCATGGCCTCGCGGATGCGGCGCGTGAGGGCGGGATCGTTGTAGGTGGCGGGGGTGCCCTCATCGGCGACGGTGACGACGGGCATGCGATCCTCAGGGATGCCGGCGGCGATGGCTTCGCCGCGGCAGATGCGGCGGACGGCCTCGATGGTGCGGGCGCGCACCTCATCGGAGTAAGAGCGGAGGGTGAGCTGAAGAGCGACTTCATCGGGGATGATGTTGTGCTTGGTGCCGCCGTGGATGGAGCCGACGGTGACGACCGCGGGGTCGACCGGCCGCGTCTCGCGGCTGACGATCGTCTGGAGCGCGACGACGATGCGCGCGGCGAGCACGATGGGATCCTTGGTGGTGTGAGGGTACGCGCCATGGCCGCCGACGCCCTTTACCGTGATATCGACCATGTCGACATTGGCCATGGCGAAGCCCTCGACGGTGCCGACGGTGCCGTGCGGGAGCGTGGCGCTATCGTGCAGCGCGATGGCGAAGTCGGGCTTGGGGAACTTGCGGTAGAGGCCTTCCTTCAACATAGCGCGCGCGCCGATGCCGCGCTCCTCGGCGGGCTGGCCGATGAAGACGAGCGTGCCGGACCACCGGTCCTTCATGCTCGTAAGCATGCGGGCAGCGCCGATGAAGCACGTCATGTGGATATCGTGGCCGCAGGCGTGCATGGTCGCGACTTCCTTGCCGGTGATATCGGTCTGCCGATGCTTGCTGGCGTAGGGTAGGCCGGTCTCCTCCTGCACGGGCAGGCCGTCGAGATCGGTGCGGATGAGGAGGGTGGGGCCGGCGCCGTTCTTGAAAACACCCACGAGGCCGAACCCGCCAAAACGCTCCGTGACCTCGAAGCCCGCCGCGCGGAGTTCCTTGGCGATCACGCCGGCGGTGCGCTCCTCGAGGAGGGAGAGCTCAGGGTGGGCGTGGAGATCCTTGTAGAGAGCGTCGAGCCGCGGATAATCGGCGGCGAGTTTATCGGCGACGATCTTGCGCAGCGCGGCATCGGGGGTGGCGAGGGCGGTGGCGGCGAGTGCGACCAGCAGCGTGAGGTGGGCGAGCGTGGGCATGGAAAGGAACTGCAAAGACCCCGGCAAGAGGAGCGAAGGAAGCGGGCGCGCGGGGCGCCCAGCCGCTACAACCCTCAGCCTTTCGGCGCGAGCTTGCCGATGAGGCCATCGAGGATGGCATCGGTCTGGAGCTTGAGACGCTGATTGGCCGGGGGCTGCTTGTCGGCGGCGGAGGATTTTTTCTGGGCCTCGAAATCGGCGTCGCCGGTAGCGGCGGCCTGCTTGAGGAAGGCCTCCTTCACCTCGTGGATCGCGCCGCTCTTGGTGTGCTCGGCGGCGGTGCCGGGCTTGCCGACGAAGGCGGCGGCGGACTCATCGCCGATCCACACGCGCCACTCGGACTCATCGGCAAAGTAGACGGCGAGCGCGCCGCGCTGGGCGGTGCCGAGCTTCTGGGCGAGGGCGCGCATGTAGGCGCCGGGGACCTTGTCCTCGGCCTCGGTGGGGGACTTGGCGACGAGGCGGGCGACGACGCGGAGGCCGGTGGCACGCTCGAGATTGGCGAGCTTGAAGTTGAAGGCCGCGGCACGGCGCGGCTCGGTGGGGAGGAGGCCGGGGGCGGAGTCGAAGTGCGCGTCGGGGCCGGGCTCGATCTTGGCGGGAGGAAAGGCGGCGTAGCGGGAAACCTGGACGGCGATGGCGCGTGCGGCGGCCTCATCGGCGCGGAAGGCCTGGGCGGCAGAGCCGACGCGGCGGATCTTCACGGCCATCTTATCTCCCTGCTGGATCTTGGGGAGGACCTCCAGGCCGCCGACCACGCGGCCAAAGATGCTGTGGAGGTAGTCGAGCCGGCGCACATCGGCCAAGGTGATGAAGAATTGCGAGCCGTTGGTATCGGGGCCGCTATTGGCCATGGAGAGGATGCCGGCGGCGTTGTGGCTGAGGCCCGGGGCGAATTGATCTGGAAACGTATAGCCGGGCCCGCCATCGCCGGTAGCGGTGGGATCGCCGCCCTGGATCACAAAGCCGGGGACGAGGCGATGAAAGGTGAGCCCGTCGAAAAACGGCCGGCGGGGCTCGGGGCCGAGCTTGGCCTCGGCGAGACCGACGAAGCTCGCGACGGGGAGGGGGGCGCGGTCGTAGTAGAGCTGGCAAACAATCTTGCCACGCGGGGTCTCGATATCGGCGAAGAGACCCTCCGCGACGGCGGCGGCGCGGGAGACGGTGACGCAGATGCCGGCAAGGGCGGCGAGAACGAGAAGGCTACGCATGGCGGAGAACGTGCGCAGGGAAGCCGCCGGGGGCGAACGGAAAAAATCCCGAGCCTCTCCGGCCGAGCCAAAAGCAAAACGCCCGGCGGTGCAGGCCGGGCGGGGGAAAGAAGCGCGGGACGGCGCGAGCCTGCTCAGGGTAGGAAGGAGCAGATGTACTCGCAGAGGCCGGACTGCACCTCGATGGTGAACCCGCTCTTGGCGGGCACATCGAAGTAGGTGCCGGCGACATAGCGGTGATTTCCGGTGGTGCCATCGAGCTTCACGGTGCACTCGCCGGCGACGATCTCCATGCGCTCGGCGGCGTCGGTGCCGAAGTGGTAAGACCCGGGGCGGATGAGGCCGAGGGTCTTCTTCGACTTGTCGGAGAACAGCACGGTGTGGCTGACGACATTGCCGTCGAAATACACGTTGGCCTTGGTGACGACGGTCACACCGGCGAACTGAGTGGGAAGCGTGGACATGGGAAAGGAAGCCGTGATGAAGGCCTCAAGGGCGCGAGGCAAGCGCCGTATGCGCCCGGCTCGGCGGGCGGAACGCGCGAGGATGGCGGCCGTGGCCGGTGCGGTGGCGCGGAATCGGAAACCGACTCAGGCGGCCTCTTTTTTCCAAGCCATCATCTCCTGGGTGAGCCTGGCCGAGGCGGCGGCGAACTTGCCGGTGAAGCTCAAGGCATCACGGGCCTCGGGCTGGCGGCCGGAGAGGGCCAGCTCAAGGACTTTGGCGGCTTCCCGGTGGAAATCGGCGTGAGCGACCTTGACGCACTTCCAGCGAGGGGAGGCTTTCAGCTCCGAAGCGACGGAGTGGAGCCATTTGCCGAAGGGGCACTGGTTATCCAGGCACACGACGGCTACGGAAAATTCGGATTTGCCCGTATCGACCGCGCTGCGCAGCCGGTGCTTCCACATGCCATGCGCGGCGATGGCGTTTTGGATCTCTTCGGGGATGGACATTCTCCCCAAGTATCGGCGGCAGGGGCCGGCAATTTAGGCGTCCGCCATGGCGAAAACTACTCAACGAAGCGGCTATGCCGCCGCGCGGGATCAGTTGGCGGGGATGACGAGCTCCATGCCCGGCTTGAGGGTGCGGTCGGCAGCGAGGAGGGCGGCGTTGGCTTCGAAAATCGTGCGCCAGCGGTCGGCGGAGCCGTAGTAGCGCTGGGCGAGACTTTCGAGCGTGTCGCCGGCGCGGATGGCATGGGTGCGGGAGCTGGCGGCGGAAGGCGCGGTCGGATTATTTTTGGCGTTGGCGCGCTCGACGGCCTGCATGCGGATGCGCTCGGCGTTGGCGCGGAGCTCGCCGGTGGGCGCGGTATCGGAGGCGGGGGCGCGGGCGAGCTGGAGGGGGGAGGTGCCGGTGGCGGCAGCCTGTGCCATGATGGTGGCAAGCTGGGCCCGGAGGGACTCGCTGACCTGCTCGGAGCGGGTGCGTGCCTGACGTTGCGCGACCAGCTCGGTATTAAGCTGGGCGACCTCGGCCTGGGCCTGGCCGTAGCGGGCGGTGGCGAGGCTGAGCTGCTGAGCGAGGTCGGCGTTTTCGCGGCGGGCTTGGCCGAGCTCGCTTTCGAGGCGGGTATTTTCGGCCTTGAGCTGCGTGTAGTCGCGGAGAGAGGCGGCGAGTTTTTCCTCGAGTTCGCGCAGTGAGGCGCTGGAGGCGGGGGCGGCGCCGGAGGAGCGCTCGACCTGCAGGCGGGCGTAGCTGGCGCGGAGGGTGGCGAGCTCGGCAGACGTCTCGCTGAGGCGCTTGGCGAGGTCGGAGCCACTGCCCGCGCTGGCGCGCTCGAGAGCGGTGCGGAGGGTGTCGCCCTCCTTGCGGGCGAGGGCGAGCTCCTGCTTGAGGATCTTGTGCTCGGTGGAGAGGTTGGTGTAGGCCTCGGCGCTCCTGGAGTCGCGCATGGAGGTGGCCGGCGCCTCGGGCAGCCGGCCGAAGTGGACGTAGCCGCAGCCGGAGAACAGCACGGAGGCCGCCGAGAGGGCGAGGAAAGTGAGACAGGAGCGGGCAGCGGACGGCATTGGGACCTTAGGGATTGCGCTGAGGCGGGGGCGAAGGGGGCGGCGCGTCTTCGGGGATCCGCAAGGTGCGGCCGATGACCAGATTGTTATTGGGACCGAGGACGTCGCGATTGGCCGTGAGGATATCGGCCCAGCGGTCGGAGGTGCCGTAGTAGCGCGCGGAGATCTTTGCGAGAGTATCGCCGGCGGCGACGATGTGCACACGGCCGCCATTGGCACCTGCGGGCTGCGATGAGAGCACGATGCGCGGGGTGTCGGAGCGGGAGGCCGAGGTGACCAGCGTAGCATTGACGCCGCCCCGGGTGGCCTCGGGGGTGGGCGCCGAGGGGGCGTCGATGGGATCGACCCGGTTGAGTCTGGCCTTGGCGAGAGCATTGTCCTCGCGCTTCACCATCTCGGAAAGCTCGGCGGTGAGGACGGCGACGGTGGAGCGAAGGTTGCCGACTTCCTCCTTGAGGGCGGCGGCCTCGGCGGCGTGTTCGGCGACGAGGGTGCGGGCATCGGCCGCAGTGCCGGTGCGTTGCTGGGCGAGCGGGGAAGAACCGGGGGCGCTCTTCAGCTCCGTGCGGAGCGTCTCCGCATCCTGCTCGGCGCGCACGCGGGCCTCCTTTTGGGCGAGGAGATCGACATTGAGCTGGGCGAGGGCGGCCTGCGCCTCGACATTTTCAGCGGTGATGACCTTTACCTTCTCGGAGAGTGCGACGTTTTCGGTGCGGACGGTGGCGACCTCGGTCTTGAGGCGGGCGATCTCTTCCTGAAGCTCGGTGTAGCTGCGCAGCGACGAGGCGAGCTTTTCCTCGGCGGCGGCGAGCTGGGTTTTCAGGGCAACGCTATCGGAGGCGGTGAGGAGCGCCTGAGTGCGATCGTTAAGGAGGCGCGTGTAGTTGGAGCGCAGCTCGTTGAGCTCCTTGTTGGTGGCGTTGAGTTGGTCGACGAGGCGGCGGGAGGTGTCGCCGTCGGCAGCTCGATTTTCGATGGCCATCCGCAGGGCATCGCCCTGGGCGCGGGTGAGCGCGAGCTCCTGCTGGAGCATCTTCTTTTCCAGCCGGAGCTCCGAGTTTTCCTTGAGCAGCGCCTCATCCGTCATGACTGGCGCGGGCTTGGGCAGGGGGCGACCGATGTGCACGTAGCCGCAGCCGCTCAGGAAGAGCGGAGCGGAGAGGAGCAGGAGAGCTCTTACGGGCGCGGCCATTAGGGTGTTTTGCCTACCTATTGGGTTGAGGGTGGGGCAAAAGGAAACGCTAAAATAGGAGCACTAGGTACGAACTTCTACTCTCACGGGATGCGGAGTACGCGCCCGACGACCAAGTGGCGATCCTTGCCGAGGACCTCGCGATTGGCCTCGTAGATTTCCTGCCATCGGCTGGCGCTCCCGTAGTGGAGCTGGGCGATACCGGAGAGCGTCTCGCCCTTGGCGACGGTGTGGGTGCGCA
The DNA here is from genome assembly GCA_964480585.1 of uncultured Opitutus sp. Classification (GTDB taxonomy): domain Bacteria; phylum Verrucomicrobiota; class Verrucomicrobiia; order Opitutales; family Opitutaceae; genus ER46. The sequence goes on from CAYZPV010000011.1 coordinate 98,345, forward strand.
GGGTGGCAGGCTGAGACCCGGCGGCAGGCGTGGGTGCCGGAGCGAGGGCGGGGGACGGGACGGAGGGCGCGGGGGCGGAGGTGGCTCTTCCGCGGAGGGCGGCGGCCTCTTGGACGGCGGCGGCGAGCTGCTCTTTGGTGTCGGCCAAAGCTCTGCGGAGGGTCTCGACCTCGTCCGACGCCCGCGCGGGGGCGGAATCGGTCCGGGCTTGGGAAAGGGCTTGGGCGGCGGCAGCAGCCTGGGCGGCGAGGTCATCGCGCTCCTTGACGACGAGCGAGTAGGAGCGGAGCGAGGTGGCGAGTTTAAGGTCGGTCTCGGCTTGGGCGCTGGCGGCGGCGGAGGCCTGTTCGCGGGCGGCGGCGAGTTCCTGGGTGAGCCGGGCTAGTTCCCTGCGAGCGGTGACGAGGTCGGAGCCGGCGGCAGCGTTGGCCTGCGCGAGAGCCTCGGTGGCGGCATTGGCCTTGGAGGTGAGCGTGGCGACGCTGGCGGCGAGATCATCGCGCTCCTTGGTGGCTAGGGTATAGGAGCGGAGGGCGGCGTTGAGCTTGTCCTCGTGCTCGGCGAGAGTGCGGGTGGCGCGCTCGGCAGCCTCCTTGGCGGCCGCGAGGTCGGTGCGGAGCGTGGCGATTTCCTTTTGCGCCGCAGCAAGTTGCTGCCGGAGGGAGGCGACATCGGTGTCCGAGGGAGAGGCTTGGGCACGCGCTTCGGCCTGGGCGAGTGCGGAGGTGGTAGCGGCGACCTTGGCGGCGAGAGCGGCGTTGTCGGCTTCGAGTTGCTGGAGGCGGGCGGGCAGGCCACGGGCCGCAGCCGCTTGAGCGCGCAGCGAGGAGAGCTCGCGCTGAGCGGCGTCGGCCTCGGCGAGGCGGCGGGTGAGGCTTTGGTTATCGTCGGCGAGCTGGCTGGCGCGAGCCTCGGCGCGGGCGAGTGCCTCGGCGGAGCGGTTGGCTTGCGCAGCCAGGCTGGCGCTCGGATCGGCCGCGGCGCGGAGCTGGGAGTTGGCCTGATCGAGAGCAGTCTTGGCGGAAGCAAGCTGGCGGCGGCTTTCGTCGAGCTCGGACTGAAGTAGGGAGATGCGAGCGGTGCTGTCGGAGTACTTCTGGTTGCTCTGCGCGAGCTGGCGGCGCTGGAGCTCGGCATCGGAGAAAGCATCTTGGAGGCGGGCGCGCTCCGCTGCGGCCTCCGCGAGCTGCTGCCGGGCGGCGGCCAGCTCGGCGCCGAGGGAGCTGAGGCGTTGTCGGGCCTCGTCGCTGGCGCGGCTTTCGGCCTGGGCTTGGGCGAGGCGGCGGAGAAGTTCCTCTCGCTCAGTGGCGAGATGCGTCTTTTCGGCAGCCCACGCGGTGCGCTCGGCGGAGAGGGTCTGGAGCTGGCTGCGTGATTGGGCGACGGCATCGTCGCGAGCGCGGGCGGCGGCGCGCAGCTCGGTCTGGAGCTCGGCGAGTTTCTCCGAAGAGTCGCCGGTGGCTGCCGGGGACGGTGACGCGGCGGGCCGAGAGCGGGCCAGCTCCACCCGGGCGGCGGCGAGTTCCTCGGATTGGGTGGCGAGGCTCGATCGGGCCTCGCGGAGCTGAGCTTCGAGGGCAGCCGTATCGCTGCTCGTGGACGTGCGCACGATGGAGCGAGCGGCGAGTTCGCGACGGAGCTGGGCGATCTCGGCGCGTGCGGTATTCAGTTCCGCAGAGAGCGCCCGGCGGGTGGCGTCGCTGGAGGGCTCGGCGCCGTCGACAGAAATCGCGGGCGCAGGCTGGGCGGAGGGGGTGCTGAGGTTGGCGTGCTCGGAGCGGAGGGCGGCGATGCGGGCGCGGCCGGCGGTGACTTGCTCGGAGGTGAGAGTTTCCTGAAACTGAGCGAGGGTCTTGGTGCTGCCGCCGGAGTCGGCCGCGAGCGAGAGCCAGGCGAAGGCCTCGACGGGGTCGCGAGGGGCGCCACGACCTTCGGCGTAGGCGAGGCCGAGATTGTACTGGGCGATGGTATTGCCGCGCTCGGCCTTGGCGCGGAGCGGCTCAATACCGGTGGAAGGCGGCTGCGCCGCGAGCGGAGCGGCGAGGCCAAGGGCGAGAGCAGTGAAAAGCGCGGCGCGAGCGGACATGGGAGGGAAGCAACGCGCGGTGTAGACTCGGCCCGCCGCGGCGTAAAGCCACACCTGCGAGCCCGATGCCGCTAAAGGGTGGGACGGAGCTGGGGCGCGCCATACCGAGCACAGGCGCAAACAGGTGAGGTCGCCATGTCACGAACTGGTTGTAGTAACTTAAGTAACTGTAATTCAGTGACTATTAAAACTCCTAGGTGGCGGCAGGTCGACTTGCGATCTGGGAAACCTTGCGGACGGCCGCGTGTCGCATAAGGCTAATCCCTCTCCACGCACCCATGAAAACGACCCTTTCGCTCTGCCTCGCGCTCCTTGCGGCGGGTACCGCGCAAGCTCAGATCTTTCGCTCCGAAGCAGTGAATGGCGCTGTGCTCGGCGGAATCGCTGGCGGGATCATTGGCCACAACAGTGGGAGTGGCAACGGCTGGAAGGGCGCCGCCATCGGCTCCGCGGCGGGCCTCCTCATCGGGCAGGCAGTGGGCGATGCGCGAGCGGAGCGTGACTACGCGCGCGGCCACGGGGGTTATGTCTATCGCTCCGAGCCGCGCGTGAGCGTGGGCTTCGGCGTGGGCTACGGCCATTACCACGGTCGTGGGTACTACGGCAGCTATCGCGGCTATCGTCCCTATCATGGCTACGGCTGGGGCGTATCGTATTTCCCGAGCTATCGCTCCTACTACGATTATCCCGCTTACGTGTACCGCACCGAGCCAGCACCAGTCGTGGTGCAGCAGCCTCAGGTGGTGCAGGCGCCCGCGCAGCCGATGCAGCAGCAGGCCGCGCCGCAGCAGGTGACGATCATCAACAACTACTACAATACGCCCTCGCCGATGAGCTCGGCCAATGCGCTCTTCGGGCGTTGAGAGGCGCCGGGTAGTTTTTGAATAGTGCGGAGCCGGCCAGCGTCTCAGCCTTGTGACTTCTTCCCGCAAACGACGTCGGGCCGCGCGGATGATTTTTCCTTTTTATCTGACCACACCATGAAACCTTCCTCCCGTATTCTTCTCGCCGGCCTCGCCGCGGGCACGGCGCTCCTCGCCGGCTGCGCCACCACGGCGGGCGTGCAAAATCCCTCGGGCGTGCCCGTGAAGGAACTGCGCCCCGATGAGCGCGGCACCGTCGCCGGCACCGGCGTGGAATCGCAGGACATGGTCGCGGTAACGGACAAGATGGCCCGCTCCATCCTGAGCATCCCCCAGATTGCCCGAGCCACCAACCCGCCGAGCATCGTGCTCGATCCGGTGGTCAACAACACGCGTTTTCCGATCAACAAGGACATCTTCCTCACGCGGCTCCGGATCCAGCTCAATTCCAAGGCCATGGGCCAGGTGAGCTTCCTTGATCGCGAGATGATGAAGACGCTCGAGCGCGAGCGTGAGCTGAAGCGCAGCGGCCAAGTGACGTCGAGCTCCGACCCCAACGTGGTGGAGTTCGGCGGCGCCGACTATTTCCTCACCGGGAAGCTCGACGGCATGACGACCCGCACCTCGCAGGGCACCAGCGACTACGTGCTCTACAGCTTTCGTCTGACGGATGCGCGCACCAGCCGCATCGTCTGGGAAGACTCTGCCGAAGTGAAGAAGCAGGGTCTCGAAGACGCGGCATATCGGTGAGCGCGCCCGACACCTCTCACGGGCGGCCCCTCCCCAGCTTGGCCCGCCGCGTGAGCGGCGGGCCGGCCCAGCGTGTCGTCGCGCTCACGAGTTGCGCGGCGCTGCTGGCCGGCTGCGTCTCCGCGCCGCCCAATGTGCGCGATGGGGCGGGCACGCGCGGCGCCCTGGGGCCCGCGACCGCGCTCGACGGACAGCCTGCGATACCGGAGCGCGAGCGCGTGCTCTACGATTATCGCGCTGCGGCCACCGCGCTGCGCGCCGGTGAGTACGACGCCGCCAAGGAGAAGCTCGACGATGCGATCCTCCGCATCGGCGGCATCATCACCAACGATGCGCAGGCCGCCAAGGCGCGGAGCCTTTTCACCGCCGAAAGCAACAAGACCTTCATCGGCGAGCCCTACGAGCGCGTGATGGCCTACTACTATCGCGGCATCCTTTACTGGCGTGACGGCGAGCCCGACAACGCCCGCGCCTGCTTCCGCTCTGGCCAGGTCATCGATAGTGATCCTGAGCAAAAGAACTACGACGCTGACTACGTCCTGCTCGATTATCTCGATGGCCTGGCCTCGGCGAAACTCGCGGCCGATGGCTCCGATGCTTTTGCCCGCGCGCAGAAGCGCGTAGGCGAGCAAAAGCCGCTCCCGCCCTATGACGCACAGGCAAATGTGCTGATCTTTGCCGAGTACGGCTACGGACCGCGCAAATATGCCGCCGGCGAGCATGGCCAGATGCTGAAGTTTCGCGCCGACGATTCGCCGACGCACTCGGCCCGGCTCGTCCTCGCCAATGGCGACACGATCGTGCCGCTCCCGGCCTACGACGATCTCAACTATCAGGCGACGACCCGCGGCGGCCGCGTGATGGACCACATCCTCGGCAACAAGGCCGTCTTCAAGTCCACCACCGATACCGCAGGCGATGTCGCCCTGATCGGCGCGATGGCCGCGGGCAGCCATGCGATGGACCGCCAGGCGCGGGGCAAGGATGGCGGAGACGCTGCCATCGTCGCCGCCGGCCTCGGCCTCCTCGGGATCATTGGCAAGGTCGCCTCCGCGGCCACGCAGACGCAGGCCGATACCCGCCAGTGGGACAACCTGCCCCAGCGCCTGAGCTTTGCGCAAGTGAAGCTCCCGCCGGGCGAGCACCGCGGCCGCCTCGAGTTTCTCGACCGCGAGGGCAATCTGCTCGAGCGGCGTACCCAAGCCGTGACCCTCACCGTCCCTGCCGCCACCGACCGCGACACGGTGGTGTTTTTGAGCGAACTTAAACGCTAGTCCACAGTCTCACCCCATCACCCCCTCGCCGCCGTCTCTATGAACGCCAAGCACGCTACGTTTCTTCTCAGCCTCGCTGCCCTCGGCCTCGCCGGGTGCACCAACCCGCCCGGGCCCTACGCCCCGGTCGACACGACCAAGTTCACGATCGAGAACACCGAGCGCTTCGTGCTGCTCGACAAGCCGACACAGAACTCCGTGACGTGCACCGGCCTCCAGCAAATGACCTCCGCCGATGGCCGCCTCCAGGTGATCGCCAACGTGAAGAATCGCGAGAGCCGCCGCATCCAAGTGCAGGTCAACTGTGTTTTCAAAGACGACCGGGGCTTCTCCACCGGAGATGAGACCCCGTGGCAGACGCTCATCCTCTCGCCGAGCGCGACGGAGGCCGTATCCTTCACCGCGATGAACCTGCAGGCGAAGACCTACACGATCCGCGTACGTCAGGCGCAATAAGCTCTCGTCCTCTCCGAAGGCTCGCGCCGCGAGCCAACCCACGCCCACCATGAATCGCTCGCTCCTTCTCCTCTCCGTGGCGCCGCTCCTGGTGCCTTTTGTCGTCGCGCAAACCGAGCAACCCATCGAGCGCCCGCCCGTCACCGTGATCCAGACGGCCCCGGCACAGGCGCCCGGGCAGCCGGCGCCCACTGCTCAGCGCGTGTACGGTCCTGTCGCCCAGGCGCTCATCACGCGCGAAGCGGCGGATAAAGTGCTCGCGGGTTTTCGCAGCGCCTACGCTACCGGCACCGCGCCGCGCATCGTTGTGTACGTGAACCGCACGCTCGTCGATACAAGCGGCGGCCTGAAACTCACCGAGCGCACGGAGAACTTCGAGAAGACCAACGACGTTGCCAAGATCACCGGCACCAACACCTACAAGGCCAAGGACGGAGCCGCCGCGCCGACGCTAGCCGACCAGCAGACGGTGCGCGAGATCGAGCGGTTGATCGGCCGCGTCTTTCGCAACGCGGGTGCGCAGCTCGCCGACCAGAAGGTTGCCGCTTCACTCCTGCCCGATGACGGCGCCCATCTCGTGGGCGAGGCCGGTGCCAAGGATCGCCAAGCCCTGGCCAGCGTGGCCGACATCGCCATCGAAGTGCTGATCTCGAGCCGCAATGTCTCGGTGCCGGAGGTCTCCGGCGATGCCAGCTATCCCGTGCCCGATATCCAAGCCACAGCCATCCGACTGAAGGATGCCGCCATCCTCGGCCAGGCCGCCGCCAGCGACATCATCGGCAAGGGCGCGCAAGCCGGCCGCGTGGTGAAGAACTTCGGCGTGCAGGACATCACCGAGGCCACGGCCATCGCACTGATGGACGACATGCTCACCGGGAAGCGGTGAGGTGTGGAGTAAGGCGGGATTTTTAATCCACCCTACTTTTTCTCCGGCTGCGGCGCGGGCTGCGTCGGCGGAAACTCGGTGTGCTTCACCGCCTCGGCCATTTCCTTGAGGGCTTTATCGAGCGCGGCCTTGTCGTCGCCTTGGGTGCGGAGGATGGGATTGGGCCCGAGCGAGAAATCGAGCGTGGTGCCATGCTGGATCGGCACCTCGGGCGGGAGTTGCATTTTCTTCGCCGCGACGGGCAGCGCTTGGGGCACGACCAAGGAGGGCTCGGGCAGGGGAATGGTGGGGATCTCGATCCTGGGCGCCGGTAGTGCGGGCATCGGGATGCTCTCGGGGCGAAATTCCTTGTTGATCTGCCGCCCATAGCGGGGGAGTGCGGGCTCAAACATTGGGCGGATCGTCACATAGTAAAACCCTACGAGCGCGGCGATGACGAGAGCGATCACAAGCAGCCGGGTTTTCATACGGAGAAGAATTGAACTACGAAACACGTGAAATCCACGAAAAGAAGACGGAGAGGGGAAAGATTGCCCGCAGTTAGACGCGGAGCCTCTGCGGTCTCTTAGAGGATTTTGTCGGGGGTGGATCGGGGGTCTTCGGCGCTTAGCTCAACGCCAGCGCGATCACCCCTGCGGCCATCACCATGGCGGCCCACATGCGGCGGCGGCCGTCGCCCTCCTTCAGGTAACGCGCCCCGAAGTACGCGCCGATCACGATGCTCACCTCGCGCGCGGGGGCGACGTAGCTCACGGGGGTGAAGGTCATCGCCGTGAGCACGAGCACGTAGGCGATGGGCGAAAACAGCGCCATGCCGAAGACGTAGAGTTTATGCTCACGCCAGTGGTACGCCACGCTGCTCCAGTTTTGCAGCGCGGGCGGCGTGACGAGCGCGAGGACCACGAAGGCCGTGCCGCCGTCGTAGATGATGGGCGGGATCTTGCGGGTATGCACGCCGTGGCGATCCCAGAGGGTATACGCGGCGATGAAGACGCCCGTGAGCAGGCCGTAGTTGATCGCATTGCGCAGGTGCCCGCGGCCCTCGCGGAAGATCCGCACACCATTGGTGAGCACGAAGACCGCGCCCACGATCATCATGCCGCCGAACGCGCCGAGCAGGGTGGGCCGCTCGCGGAAGATGATCACTGCGCCGAGCATCGCGAGCAGCGGCCCGGTGCCACGCGCGAGCGGATAGATGAGCGAGAAATCCCCGGTGCGGTAGCTGCGCTGGAGCGTGAGCGAGTAGGCCGTCTTCAGCACGCCGCTGCCCACGATCCAGCCGACATCGATCCAGTCGAGTGCAGGCCGGTACGTGTACCAGTAGTAGGCGATGACCGGGACGTAGAACCCGCAGATGACCGTGCCGACAACCCATACGAAGGGCGGCCCGCCGCCCGCCCGCTTGGCGCACAGATTCCACGTCGCGTGGAGGACGGCGGCGATGAGGACAAGGACGACGGCAAAGGCGGTCACGTGGACCGGCTATCCTTTGTGATGCGCGGGCGAAAAGGAAGCGGCTCTTTTACCACAGCGATCACGGAGGGTGGCACGGAGGACACAGAGCCAGTCTGCGCGGGATACTCTGTGGCAAAACGCAGCGCCCCTTAGTCCGCCTTTCCCTTCGCTGCAGGCTCACTCTTGAGGTGCTTGTTGAGCCACGTCTCCGTCTCCCAGAGCACATGCAGCAGGCTCTCGCGGGCGCGGTAGCCGTGCGACTCGTGGGGAAGGACGACGTAGCGCGCGGGCGCGCCGTGGCCCTTGAGCGCAGCGTAGAAGCGCTCGGTCTGGATCGGGAAGGTGCCAGAGTTATTGTCGGCTGCGCCGTGGATCAGGAGGATGGGATCCTTGATCTTGTTGGCGTAGTTGAAGGGCGACATCGCGTTGTAGACGGCGGTCGCCTGCCAGAAATTGCGGTCTTCCGACTGGAAGCCGAAGGGCGTAAGAGTGCGGTTGTAAGCGCCGCTGCGGGCGATGCCGGCCTTGAAGAGGCGAGAGTGCGCGAGGAGGTTGGCCGTCATGAAGGCGCCGTAGCTGTGGCCGCCCACGGCGACGCGCTTGGGATCGGTGACGCCGCGGCGCGTGAGCTCGTCGATGGCGGCCTGCGCGCTGGCGACAAGCTGCTCGACGTAGGTGTCGTTGGGCTGCTTGCCGTCGCGGCCCACGATGGGCATGGCGGGGTCGTCGAGCACGGCGATGCCCAGGAGGAGAAAGGGCAGGGCCGTCGAAGGGCTGATACGGGCGAAACGCTCCGGCGTGGCCTGCACCTGGCTCGCGGTCTCCTCGCTGAGGAATTCGCGCGGGTAGGCCCAGAGGAGCGTGGGCAGCGGGCCCTGCTCGGGCTTGTATCCGGGAGGCAGATACAGCTTGCCGGAGAGCGCGACGCCATCGGCGCGCTTGTAGCGGATCACCTCGGGCACGAGGCCGGAGAGCTGCGGATAGGGATTGGGGAAGCTCGTGATCGCGCGCGGCTCGCCGCCGCTATCGAGGGTGCGCACGACGTAATTGGCCGGGCTGCTGGCCGACTCGCGGCGGGTGAGCATCTGCGTGCGCTCCTTGTCGAGGAAGGCGACGAACTCCTCGTAATACGGCGGTTGCGAGCGCCAGAGGCGGCGGGTCTGCCTGGTCGCGAGATCGAACTCGTCGACAAATGGCCGGTCGCCCTCGGGCGAAGCGCCCTGGCCTTTGAAGAAGATCTTTTTGCCATCCTCGCTGCGCTGGATGGTGAGGCGGCCATAGGCATTGCGCGCGAGGATGGGGTCGCCGGGGTCTTTGTAGCGATCTTGAGAGGAGCGTTCGCTGAGGAGCTGGGGCTCGGCTCCGGGCTGGCCGGGAGCGACGATCCACGAGCGAGTGGCCTTGGTCTTCGCCCAAGCCTCGGTGGCGATGGCGAGATTATCGTCGCCCCACGTGATGGCGGAGAGTCGGTACTCGAAGCGCTGCTGTTCGGTGGCCGAGCCGGTGAAGGGGGCGGCGAGGGTGTACCAGCCATCGCGGCGGCGCTCCTTGGAGTCGGCCTCGCCGCGATCGAGCGCCGCCGTCCAGCTCAGCGTCGCTGGCTGGTCGAGGCGCCAGCTCACCGCGCGAGGGCCGGGCCGCACGGAGCCGATGGCGAGGCCCTCCTGGAGCGGAACGGAGGCGACGAGCTTCACGCTCTTGCCGGCGCGATCGAAGACCTCGATCCGCGTGGGAAAGCGAGTGTAAGGGATGAGGTACGAAAACGGGGTGTGGAGGGAATTGGTCAGCACATACTGCCCATCGGGCGACGCGCTGGTGTAGGTGAAAAGGCCGGGCGCGCCGTAGTTTTGCATCCCGCCTTGGAGCGAGACGAGGATGGGCTGTGACCTGGCGTAGTGCTCGAAGAGCGCCTCGTCGTGCGGGCTGGAGAGCAGGCCGTCATAGGTGCGGACAGGGGCGCGCTTGCCGCCGGTCTCCTGCACCACGGGGCCGGAGGGCACGCGCGGGGCCTGGGGGGGCTGGCCACGACCTTCGGGCACGCGGAGGGCGAGGATGGTAGAGGCATCAAGCCACGTCACGGGATCGCCGAAGGTGGCGTTGAGGATAGGAGGGGTGAGCCGGCGGGCCTTGGCCGTGGCGGCCTCCATCACCCAGAGCTCGATGCCGTTTTCGCGGAGGAGTGTGAAGGCGAAGTTCTTCCCATCGAGCGACCACTCCGAGTGGGCGATGCGCGTGCCCGCGGGCAGGCCGGTGACGCGGCGCTCCGTCGCAGTCGCGAGGTCCTTGATGACGATGCCGGTATAGGTAGGGATGCGGCTCTGGCCGTTGGTGACTGGGTCGAGACGGAGGCCCGCCAGCCTGAGCTCGGGCTGCGCGAGCTCGGCGATGGTAGGCGTATCGGAGCGCTCGAGCAGCAGCAGCACCTTGCGATCGGGGGAGAGCGAGGCGAGCGGGGTGCTCGGCGCATCGACGATCGCCTGCAGCGCGGGCGAGGGCATGCGGTAGGTGGCGGAGTCCTGCGCGAAAAGCGGCGCAACGAGGAAGGCGAGCGTGGCGAGGGCCAGGCGGGGCAGCGGGCTGGGCATGGGTGGCGAGACTGGAGCGAATCGGCGGCGAAGGCAATCGCGCGCACGCGTGCGGGCAATACGCACAGTGCTCCCGGGCCGGGCTCGTGCGCTGTACAGGCCGGGGATCTGGCTCCGGGTTGACCCCTGCCGGGCTCCTGCGAAGCTGGCCGGTCCGCCATGGCTCGTCTCTCCCAGTATCTCCGTGAAGTGCGGCCCACGCTCGCGCTGGCGCTGCCGATCATCGTGGGGCAGCTCAGCAATATGCTGATGGGCGCGGTCGATAGCGTGATGGTGGGGCGCACGGGAACGGTGCCGCTGGCGGCCTCGTCGTTTGGCACCAATGTCTTCAATATTTTCTACGTGCTCGGCATCGGCTTCATGGTGCCGGTGGCGATCTTCGTCTCCCGGGCGCGCGGGGCAGGGCGGCCTAGCGAAGCCGCGGAGTTTTTGCGGCATGGTCTGGCGACGGCGGTGGCTTTTGGCGCGGTGATGACGCTTGTGATGGCTGGACTCAGCTGGCACCTCGAGCGCTTCGATCAGCCGCCGGAGGTCGTGGCGATCGTGCGGCCCTTTTTCCTGCTGATCGCGGCCTCGCTCACGCCGACGCTGCTCTGCCTCGTGCTGCGGGAGTACGCCGAGTCGATGGGGCATCCGTGGGCGCCGATGTTCATCGCGCTCGGGAGCGTGGCTCTCAATGCCGTGCTCAACTGGGTGCTGATCTATGGCAATCTCGGCGCGCCCGCGCTCGGCCTCACCGGGGCGGGCATCGCGACGCTGATCGCGCGCCTCGTCAATGTCTCCGTGATCTTCCTCTGGCTGCGGGCCGACCCGAAGGTCCGCGACGCCTGGCCGCGTGCGTGGCTGGCGCCGCTCTCGGGCGCGCGCTTCAGGGAAATGCTTCGCGTCGGCTTACCGGCCGCGGGGATGCTGCTCTTCGAGAGTTCCGCCTTTGCCTTTTCCAGCATCATGAATGGCTGGCTCGGCGCGGTGCCCCTCGCTGCGCACCAGATAGCGATCAGCACGGCCTCGATGGCCTTCATGGTGCCGCTGGGGCTCGCGATGGCCAATGGCATGCGCGTAAGCCACGCGGTGGGCAGCGGCGAGCGCGACCGGCTGCGACCTATCGCCTTTGCGACGCTGGGCATCGGGCTGACCATCATGGTGGTCTTCGCGCTCGGCCTCGGTTTTGGCGGCCGCGTGATCGCGACGTGGTACGTCACTGATCCGGCGGTGATCGCGCTTGCGGCCCAGCTCCTGGTCGTGGCAGCGCTCTTCCAGCTCTTCGATGGCACGCAGGTGATTGCGGCGAGTTCGCTCCGGGCGATCATGGATGTACGAGTCCCCGCCGTCATTACCTGCATCGCCTACTGGGGGGTGGCGCTGCCCCTTGGCTACCTTATTGGCGTCCGCGGCCCGTGGGGCGCGGTGGGCGTGTGGTCGGGCATCGCCTCCGGCCTCGCACTCGCGGCGATCTTCATGACGTGGCGGTTTGTGCGGCTGACGCGGGTGAGGTAGAAAGCGTTCCCGGCTAGCAAATTGTCGAAACCTGGCTTTCTTGCCGGTCTCCACGCATGAACTCGTTTTCGATCTATACTCCCACCCGCATCTTCTTTGGGGCGGGTCAGCTCAAAGCCTTTGCCGAAGCGACTGCGAAGCTTGGCAAACACGCGCTCCTCGTCACGGGCGGCGGCACGGTGCAGAAGCTCGGCTATCTCGATCTTGTGACCGGCGCGCTCGGCAAGGCTGGGGTGAGGCTCTCTACCTTCAGTGGCATCGAGCCCAATCCCGAGGCGGCGACGATCAACAAGGCGGTGGCGCAGGCCAAGGCCGACAAGGTCGACTTCGTGGTGGCACTCGGCGGCGGCTCGGTGATCGATGCCTCCAAGGCCATCGCGGCCGTGGTGCACGCGGGCGAGAGCGATATCTGGCCGTTCATGCTGGGAGAGGCAAAGGCATTTCAGCTCAACGGCGCGCTGCCCATCGCCGCCATCCCGACGACGGCGGCGACGGCCTCCGAGGTCACGCCGTACGCGGTGATCTCCAATCGTGCGGCGAAGGGCAAATCGGTCATCGCGGCAGAGTTTCTGAAGCCCCGTACGGCGTGGCTCAACCCGGCTTTCACGGTCGGGCTCTCGCCCACGACCACGGCAGATGGCGCGGCGGATATCTTCAGCCACGTCATCGAAAACTACCTGCTCGGCGGCAACGACTCACCGCTGGCCGACCGCTACTCCGAGGGCGTGATCTCCACCGTGGTCGAGACGCTGCCCAAGCTGCTTGCCAATCCCGCCGACGTCGCCGCGCGCGGCGATCTCATGTGGGCCTCCACGCTCGCGCTCAACGAGTATCAAGTGGCGGGCCGCAAGGCGTCGCAGTTTGTGCTGCACTCGATGGAGCACGCGCTGAGCGCGTACATGCCGGCGCTGGCGCACGGCCGGGGCTTGGCGACGCTCTATCCCTCGTACTTCCGCTGGCTGCTCGCCAAGGGCCGCGGCCGCGAGCGCTTCGCGCAGCTCGGCGCGCGCGTCTTTGGCCTCACGGGCTCCGAGGCGGAGCGCGCCGAGGGCTTCGTCGCGCGCTTCGATGCATGGCTCGCAGCCAATGGGCTGCTCCAATCGCTGGAGGACGTGGGCTTTGCCCATGCCGATTACCGCACCATCGCCGACTACGCAGTCAAAGTGTACGGCGACGGCAAGCAGCTCGATGCACTCGGCGCGCTGCCGGCTGAAGAGATCGTGGCGATCTTCGAAGGCACCAAACGGCAGGGCAAGGTGACACGCTGACGGCGATCCGGGCCGTTGGGTGATTTTCACCAAGGTCGGCTGATCTGCATCCGCGCGGGATATTGACCGCGCGGGGCGGGCGGGTTCGCTATTCCCATGAATTATCTGCGATGGGTTGCAGTAAGCTGCGTGCTGGTGGCGCAGGCTTGGGCGATTGAGCTGGTGCGCATGCAGGTGAAGGATCACCCGAAGGCGCTGGGCCAGAATTTCTCCATCTTGCGGCCCAAGGCTTGGGCGGAGCGCCCCGAGCGAGCTAACCCTGCGGTGATCGCAGCCTTGTGGTCGACCCCGCAAGGGGCCGGCGACAGCATGACACTGGTCATCCCTGCCAACCAGAACCCAAAGCTCCGCGCGGTCAGCAAAACCGATTACCGAAAAGCCTTTGAAAGCTGGAAAATGGAGCAGGCGATCGGAGCATCGATGCCGTTTGCCGACGTGACCTTCCTCGGCAAGAAGCTGCTGGAGGGCCACAAGTTTCCGGCGGGCTATCTCGACTATGAGGCCAAGGCGCTGCTCCCCAATGGCGGGATGCAAGCGATGCGCATGCGCGTGTACGTCATCTACCTGGGCAGTGTGATGCTGCAGGTGCAGTTCAATTTCATGCAAAATGGGAATGAGAGCCGCCTCGAGGCATTTGCGCCCGAAATGGCGAAGATCATCGAATCGATCGAGTGGAAGAAATAGGTCGCCCGGATGGTGGCCAATCGCGATCGGCGTGCGAGAGTCAGATACCGAGCTTCGCTCGCACCTCGGCGAGCGTCAGACCGTCGATGCGCAAGGTTTTTTGCCGCGATGTGTCGCCGCGCAGCACGGAGATGGCGCGGCGTGGGAGATCGAGTTCACTGGCAAAAAACTCGCAGAGCGCTTCATTGGCGCGGCCCTCGACGGGTGGCGCGTGGACTTTGACCTTCAGCGCCTCGCCGAGCCAGCCCACGACCGCGCTGCGCGGAGCATTGGGGATGGCCTTGATGGCGAGCGTGCAGGTGTTCACGGGGGCGCTCACGGCGCGGCGTCAAGGAAGAGCGAGCTGCCGGGGCCGGGGAGCAGGGCGATGCCTTGGCGGCGGAGCTCGGCGTGGTTACCCGAGCGCTTCAGCCAGCGCGCCGATGATCTCCTCGGCGGGCTCGGTGCCGCAGCACAGGCGCAGGAGATCGGGATCGAGGCGGCTCGCGGCGAGTTCGGCGATGCCGGCGGGCGTCGTCACCAGGTCGTAGTGCGCGAGGTACATGAAAGAGCAGATGAGCGTCGTCTTCATGCCGAAGCTCGGGCCCTTGGGGAGCCGGAGCTTGTTGTAGAAGGGCTCCATCTCCGTCTTTAGGGTAAAGGTGATCATGCCGCCCGTCGCATCGGGGGCGCGGGCGATGCGCAGGTAGTTTTCGCGCGAGTCGGCCTGGAGCGCCCAATAGACGCGCCGCACTTTCGGGTGGCCTTCGAGGAAGGCGACGACCTTGGCCGTGTTGGCGTGGATCTGTTTGAGAACGCTCTCGGTGTCGCCGATCTGCGCGGCGAGCCGGGCGAGATCGCGCGGGTAGACAGGCTCCATGTGCGCCGCGGCGAGGCGGCGAAGCTCGGCGGCATCGGGGCGCGAGGGATTGATCGCGACGAGGCCGGCGGTGAGGTCGCCATCGCTGCCGGTGTACTTGGTGAGGCTGGATACCACCGCGTCGGCGTGCGGGAGGATGTCGACGTTGTAGATGGAGGTCACGGAGGGGTCGACGAAGAGCAGCGCGCCGTGCTCGCGGCAAAGCGCCCCGAGCGCGGGGATATCGGGCGTCTGGATCAGCGGATTAGTCGGCAGCTCGGAGATCACGCCGGCGATGCGCGAGCCAAACTTGGTGAAGAGCCGCTCGATGCCCTCGCGGTCGAGTGGATCGCGCACGTAGACGTAGTCGCCGGGATTGGAGGTGAATTTTTTCAAGATCTCGATCGTATCGAGATATAGCCAGCCGAGTTGGAGCCAGAGTGTGCGGCCCCGCGAGGCCTGCAGTTCCGCGCCCGCGCGAAAGGCGGCGTACATCGCATTCATGCCACACGGCGCCAGCAGGAGATCGGCCTCGTGCGCGGCGGGCATGGCTCGGCGGAGATTGCGCCGCACCTCGGCGGCGGCGTCGCCGGCGAAGGATTTTTCCGCGTACGGCGCCTGGGCGAGTCCGAGGCGTATGAGATGGTCTTCGGCCTCGCGCGAGGAGAGGAAGCCACCGATGTTTTGGAGAAAGCTCTTGGCGCGCGGGAAGAGCTCGGGCGACGTCGGGTGCGAGACGCCGAAGAGTCCATCGCGATCAAAAATCTGCGTGCCGGAGAATGCCCCCAGCCGGTCGCTCAACGCCTCCGCCATCGCCCGCGACGTGACGAGCCAGAGCGTGCGGCCCGTGAGCTCGGGCACCGTGGCTACGTAGTGGGCGGCGAGCTGCTTGGCAAAGGGGTGGACGACGAAGCGCGGGTAGCCCGAGGTGAGATGGCGCACCGTCTCGGGGTCTTTCTCTTCGTAGCCGCGCACATCGCGCATGGTCGGCAGGCTGCACGAGACGGCGTGCGGACTGGGCGGGATGCGTTGGCCAAGAGGGAGGTGCGGGAAGACCATGGAAAAGAGTGGAGTTGAGCGATGAGAGGCGAGGGAGGCGAGCCTAGGCAATGGGAAGGTGCGGCGTGTGCGTCATGAAAATGGCACAGGTATGCCGGCCACTTGGGGATTGCGGGAAGGCCTGGGATGCGCGGAGGTTGGCGGGCGATGAAACTCGTTTCGTGGAACGTCAACGGGGTGCGGGCGGCGCACAAGAAGGGCCTGCTCGATTTCATGACCGGCGCAAAGGCCGATGTGATCTGCCTCCAGGAGGCCAAGGCGCACCCGGGCGACGTGCAGCACATCATCTGGCCCAAGGGCTACGAGGTCGTTTGGAACCCCGCCGTGAAGAAGGGTTACTCCGGCACCGTGGTCTTTACCCGCGTGAAGCCCAAATCCACCGCCCTCGGCATCGGCATGAAGGGCCACGACGACGAGGGCCGCGTGATCACGATGGAGTATGACGACTTTTACCTGCTCAACGTCTACCAGCCCAACTCGCAGCGCGGGCTCACGCGCCTCAAGTACCGCACCGAGGAGTGGGATCCGGCATTCCTCGGGTACATCAAAAAGCTCGAGAAAAAGAAGCCCGTGATCTTCTGCGGCGATCTCAACGTCGCGCACACCGAGATCGACCTTACCAATCCCAAGACCAACCGCCGTAACGCTGGATTCACCGACGAGGAGCGGGCCAATTTTACCAAGGTGCTGGAGAGTGGCTTTGTGGATACCTTCCGCGAATTCGAGAAAGGCCCCGGCCACTACTCGTGGTGGAGCCAGATGATGAACTGCCGCGCGAGAAACATCGGGTGGCGCGTCGACTACTTCGTCGCCAGCGAAAAGCTCCGCAAGAGCCTCAAGCGCGCGTGGATCTCGCCCGAGGTCATGGGCAGCGATCATTGCCCGGTGGGGCTGGAGGTCGCATGAAGCGCGTACTCCTCGCCGCAGTGTTCGCGGCGGCCTCGGCGCTTGGCGCGGCCGAGGCGCGTTTCAGCTTCGTGGCGATGGGCTGCATGCCGTACGTGGGGCACGAGCCGGCGTACGAGCGGCTGCTCGCGGAGATCAATCGGCAGGCCCCCGCCTTTGCCGTCCACCTCGGCGACACCCAGGCAGGCTCCGCCAAACCCACGGAGGAGCGGATGAGGCAAGTGAAGGCGTGGTTCAACTCCGTGGAGTGCCCGCTGATCTACACGCCGGGAGACAATGAATGGACTGACGTGCATCGCTCGGGCGAGGATCCGCTCGTGTGGCTCGCCAAGATCCGCACGACTTTCTTCGCGAAAGAGGAGAGCCTCGGACAACGCCCGCTGCCGCTCGTGACGCAGCGCCGCGACTGGGCGCACGAGAAATTCGTGGAAAACGCCTGCTGGACGATGGGCGGCGTGGTCTTCGCGACGCTCCACATCGTCGGCAGCAACAACAACCTCGATCCCAAGCGGCCCGAGGCCGTGCAGGAATTTCGCGCGCGGGACGAGGCCAACCGCGCCTGGGTGACGGCGACCTTCGCCGAGGCGAAGGCCAAGCAGGCCCCGGGAGTCGTGCTCTTCTTCCAGGCGCAGCCTCCCGGGCTCAACGTCAACCCCAAGGCCGGCGTGGAATCCGGCTTCGCGGATTTTCTGGATACGCTCGAGCGCGAGGCGCGGGCCTTTGCCAAGCCCGTGCTGCTCGTGCACGCCGACGAGCACCGCTATCGCAACGAAAAGGGTGTGCGCTTCCGCCCCACCGATGAACCGCTGGCCAATGTGACGCGGCTGGAGACCTTTGGCGCCAACGATATCCACGGCGTGCTCGTCGTAGTCGATCCGGCGTCGCCGCAACTCTTCCTCGGTGGCCCGCTTTTTGTGCCCGGCAATGCGCTGCCGGCCCTGCCCGCGCCGAAGAAATGAGCGCGCCATCGCCGTTGTCCGCCGAGCTGAAAGAGCTGCTGCTCAGGACGCCGCGGCTCTCGTTGGCGGTGGCCGAGAGTCTTACCTGTGGGCGGGTGCAGGCGCGCATCGGCGAGGCGCCGGGTGCTTCGGCGTACTTCCGCGGCGGCATCACCGCGTACACGCTCGACCAGAAGGTGCGCCACCTCGGCGTCGATCGGGCGCACGCGAAGAAGGTCGATT
The DNA here is from genome assembly GCA_964480585.1 of uncultured Opitutus sp. GTDB lineage: Bacteria > Verrucomicrobiota > Verrucomicrobiia > Opitutales > Opitutaceae > ER46. The sequence goes on from CAYZPV010000011.1 coordinate 116,133, forward strand.
GCGTGTCGTCCCAGGTCGCCGCGCAGATGGCGCGGGGTGTGTGCACGCTCTTTCGCAGCGATCTCGGCGTGGCGACGACGGGCTACGCGAGCAGTGCTCCGGAGGGCGCGCAGCCCTACGCGTATTGGGCGCTGGTGCATCTGCGGCGTGGCCGCGTGGTCGCGCTGCGCGGGGGCCGCGTCGAGTGCCCGGGCTGCGGCCGCATCGATGTGCAGACGATCGTGGCCGACGCGGCGCTAGGGGAGCTGGTCGGGTATCTGCGGGATATTCAGTAGCGCGTCGTAAGGGGCAAGGGCGGAAGGCCTCTATAGTTCCCTCGCAGGCCGGTCTGCGAAAAAGGCCGTCGCGAAGACGGCCTTTACAAAGGAAAACTCCACAGCCGGGGCGCTTAGGGCGCGCCCGTATGCCTTACGGCGACAACTTCTGCATGAGGTCGCGGATGAAGACAGTCTCCTTCGGCGCGTTGACCCAGTCGCCATACAGCAGCTCCGGCATCGTGTCGCGGGTGCCGTAAAGGAGGAAGTTGTTTTCGTCGGCGCGGGAGACGTGCCCGGCCTTGAAAGTGGCGCCTGCGAAGAGTCCCTCAGCCTTGGTGTAGGCGAGGATGGGCGTCTTGAGCAGCTCCTCGTTGTTCTTCTCGGCCTCCGCAGCCTTGGGGCCTGCGACCGCCTTGGCGTCGACGCCGATATTCATCCGATTTTTGAAAAGCATGCGCGGCACGGTCTCGTCGGTGATGACGAAGACGCTCATGACGGACTTGGCGCCGAGCTGCAGGCCGAGGCTGGCTTCGCTGGCGTTGACGAGCACCGGCACGCTCCAGCGGCCCGTGGTCGGGTGCTTGGCCATCAGGACGCCGTAGCCATCCTGGACGCCGATGATGATGCCAGCCTTGAACTGGTTGGTGATGAGCACCGCCTTGGCCCGCTGCCACACCTCGGCGGGGATCGCGCCGCCGTGGGCCCGGCTGGTAAACTCCTGCAGGATGGCCTCGCACGACTCGATGCGTGCGATCAGTTGTTCACGCGTCGGAGCAGCGCGGCCGATAGCCGCGCTGATGAGCGCGATGAGGGAGACCAGGAGGAGTTTCTTCATGGCAAAGGGAAAATCTGAATGAATCGAGAGTTAGGCACGCGCAAGAGCGCTTGGAAAGCGCGATTCTGGCATGGCACCGCTTGCGGCGGACACAGGGCGGAGGCGGAGGTTCCGGTCGGAGACGCGGTTTTGCACTGAACGGGTTTCCCTTCTAGCTCGTAGTCGCGCTCTCGCGGGCGAGCTCCGCTTCGGTAAGCAGCGACTGGGAGAGAGAAATACGAGCGGGGCTGTGATCGCGGCTCAGTCGAGGCCCCGCGCCGCCACCTCATCCTCATCCCAGCCGAGATAGTGGCCGAGTTCGTGGAGATAGGTGATGCGAGTCTCTTCCCGATATACTTCCCAATCGCCCTCCGCGAAATCCCACAGGTTGTCGATATAGAGTACGATCCGGGGCGCTGCTGGCATCTCGCTGGAAAACTCGGTCCCATGCGCGCTCCCGGAGAAAAGCCCGAGGATGTCGGCCGGAAAGCCCTCCGCGATGACGTCCTCCGCGGGCAGTCGCTCGTAGAGCACGGGCACATCCCGTGCGAGCGCCCTTAGCTCGGGCGGCAGCTTGCGCTGGGCGCTGCCGACGGCGTCGGCGGCGGCTTGGGTGAGGCGGGCGATATCGGGGGTGTCGGCCATGCGCAGGCTTTTACGAACGCAGTTCTGCGGAAAGGTCCAGCGTCTCAAATCGCCGGCCGAGCAGCCAGAGCCCGCCCGCCACCTCCGCCAAGAGGATCGCTAAAGCGGCGGTGATCCCTACCAGCAACCCGATGATCGGAGCGCCGAAGAAGTGTCGTATGCTCATGAAAAACGCACCCAGAAACAGTGCCGCTGGCACCAGCGCGATCAGCATCGTCAGCAGTTGCGCGAAAAAGAAGATCATCCGCTGCCCCATCACCTCCGGCCCCCCGCCGTGCCGGCGCGAAAGCTGAAACCAGGCGGGAAAGATCAGCGCCGTCGCATTGGGCACGAGGAGCTGGAGTGCGGCGACTGCCGGCGCGAGCGCCGCGAGCCCGAGCGCGCCCGCGATGAGCAGCCCCGGCGTGAGCCAGGCCGGGCCCGGTGGGCCGATGGGCACCGTGAGGGCGATGAAGAGGATGAGCAGCCACACGATGCCCGTCAGGATCGCGAGGGGCGTGAGCAGCTCGCCCAGTACGATCTGCCAGCCGGCGAGCGGGTACGTCTTGAGGATATCGGCGTGCGCGAGATCGGCGCGGATATCCTGCCGTGCGAAGTGCGGGCCTACGAGGAGCACATACCCGGCGATGGGTGCCGCCATCATGGCGAGCCCTGTGCTCATGCCAGCGAGGTCGGGCTGGCTCCGCAGCCACAACCCGCCGCCTGCGATAGCCGTTGCCAGCCCCAGCCAGGTCTGCCACGTGAAATACGGCCACGTCGACAGCAGGTTTTTCCAGAGAAACGCCAGCTCCGGCCGGCCCGCCCGCGCCAGGTTGAAGGGCGCGCGTCGCGGCTTTGCCGTCGCGGTGGCCGGCCGAGTTCGCCCCTCCCGCCATGCGGCGAGGCGGGCGCCGCGCTTCTCCGCCTGGGCGACCGAGGCCTCTTCAAAGGCGATGGCGGAGTTTACCACCCATAGGTAGTGCAGCACGATCACCGCGAGCGCCGGCCCCAGGGAAAAGGCAAACGCCTCCGCATCCGCCGCGAGAAAGGGGCCCAGCACCACCTCAAAGGGCCATAGCAGCCACGCCAGCGGGGCCGTCTGTGCGAAGAGCACGAGAGGGTCCGCGAGCGCGCGCAGATCCGCCGGTGTCGCCAGCCGCTCAGGCATACGCAGCACCGTAGCCGCCACGACGGCGCCGAGGAGGAGCAGCACGAGCACCCGCCGCCGCCACACCGCCAGCCCGCGATCGGCGAGTCGCGTGAGCGTGAAGCGTGCACCGTGTAGGTGCAGGTTGAGCCCGGAAAACACAAACCACCACCCTAGCGCGTGCGTGGCCGCATTGCCCCCGAGGAAGGTCCAGCGATTGGAGAACAGCACCATGATGGCCGCCCCTACGAGGCTGCGGGTCTGTGCGCTCAGGAGCTGGAAATGCACGAGGCTCCGCCGCGTGATCGGCGCCGGAAAGAGAAACGCTATCTCCGCCTCGCTGAAGCCCAGCGCCGCGCGCTCCGTGGGCACCACCCACATGCACACCACGAAGAAAAGCAGCGCGATCGCCCCGATCGCTGTCACGAGCGGCAGCCAGTCGACCGGCATCAGCGCCGCTGCGTCCATGCCCTCCAGCGGTGGCAGCGGGTGCGGTCGCTGCGCGGCCACGGAGCCCAGCGGCCGGAAAAAGAAAAAGTAGAAGTACGCGCAGCCCACGACCGCGCCGATCAGATACTTCGGCTGCCGCAGCCGGCGCACGCGTGTCCGCAGCCAGTTGGCAAAGGAAGCGGCCCGGAGATAAAGAAGCGCGCTGACCATCGGTTGCCGGGAGGCCAGGGGCTCAATCCTCCGAGCCGCCCGTGGCCCGGATAAAGATCTCCTCGAGATTTACGCCCGTCTCTCCGCCGCTGAATCGGGCCGCGACCTCGGCGATGGTGCCGTGAGCGATCTTGTCGCCTTTCTTCAGGATCAGCACGTGCGAGCACACCTCCTCGAGCAGGTGCAGGAGGTGCGAGGAGAGCACGATGGTCGCCCCTTCCCGCGCGCGCTTGAGGATGGAGTTTTTCATCCGCCGGATGCCCAGCGGGTCGAGCCCCGTCAGCGGCTCGTCGAAAAACATCACCCGCGGCGCGTGCAGGAGGCCGCAGGCGATCGCGAGCTTCTGCTTCATGCCACGCGAGAGCTCGCCGGGGAGCTGGTCGGCCTTGTCGGCGATCTCAAACTCCTCCAGCAGCGGCTCGGCGATCGCCTGGTGATTGCCGACGCCATAGATCTTCGCGACAAACGTGAGGTGCTGCCGCACCGTGAGATACTCGAAGAGACGGGGCTCGTCGGGAAAAAAGGCCAGCGCGCGTTTGGCTGGCAGCGGGTCGGCCGCGATATCGTGACCGGCGATGCGAATCTTGCCCGCAGTGGCCGGGATGATGCCCGCCAGGCAGCGCAGCGTGCTCGTCTTTCCCGCGCCATTGGGACCCACCAGACCCAGCACCTCGCCGGGCTGCACCACCAGCGACAAATCGCGCACGGCGGTGAAGTTGCCGTAGCGTTTGGAGAGGGCCTCGACCTCGATCATGCGCGGCGAAACTGCCGCCGGAAAACTGCGGCCGCAAGCTCCCGAAAAATTTTGCGCAACTGTTTACGCGTAGCGCCGTCTTGCTGGATGTCCCGCCACTGTGGGGACGCCCAGTTAGCCCAAACCTCCCACTCCCCAGACCCCCATGTCCCTCAAGAAACTTTTCATCGCCATGGTCGCGACAGTCGCGATCTCCACGGCTACGCTTCCCGCCCAGGACGGCAAGCGCGGCGCCTTCTCGCCCGAGCAGCGTATCGAGCGCCTCGAGACCGCTGTCGGCAAGCTGACGGATGAGCAGAAGACCAAGATCAAGGCCATCTACGCCAAGAGCACCGAGAAGATGCAGGCCCTCCCCGAGGGTGACCGCCGCGAAAAAGGCATGGAAATCATGCGCGAGTCCCAGAAGGAAGTCCGCGCCGTGCTCACCGCCGAGCAGCAGAAGAAGTTCGACGAGATGCCCCAGATGGGCCGCGGTCAGGGTGGCGGCGGTGGCAATCGCAAGAAGAGCGATAACAACTAAAACAATTTGTCAGGGGTTGGTGTTACTAGCCGCCGCGGATCGCAGCCCGCGGCGGCATTTTTTTGCGGATTGAGCGGAGACGAAGGGGGAATCTCTGTGTCCCGCGGAGCCGAGGCGCTGGGAGTGCTCCGAATCTTTTCGACTCGGCGCGATAGCCCGGCAGGGTCCGCCCCATGGCTGAGAAGATTCGTGTCATGGTCGTGGGGGGCGGGGCCGCCGGCTTTTTCGGTGCGATCTCCGCGGCGGAGGCATTGGGCGAGCGCGGCGAAGTCACCATTTACGAAGCCACCGCGCACCCGCTCGCCAAGGTCCGCGTCTCCGGCGGCGGGCGCTGCAACGTCACGCACTCCTGCTTCGAGCCGCGCGAGCTTGTGAAGAAGTACCCGCGCGGCGGGCGCGAGTTGCTCGGTGCCTTCCACCGCTGGCAGCCGCGCGATATGATCGCATGGCTCGCGGAGCGCGGCGTCGAGACCAAGACCGAGGAGGATGGCCGCATGTTTCCCATCACCGACAACTCCGCGACCATCGTCGAGTGCCTCACCCGCGCCGCGGAAAAGGCCGGGGTGCGCGTCGTCCTCAGCATGGGCGTGCGCAAGATCGAGCGCACGGGCCGTGCGGGCGAGCCACCGAGCTTCTGGGTGACGCTCACGGATGGCTCCGAGCTGCGTTGCGAGCGCGTGCTCCTCTCCTCGGGAGGCAATCGTTCCTCGGCAGGCTTCACGATCGCGCAGTCGCTCGGCCACACGATCGAGCCGCTCGTGCCCTCGCTCTTCACCTTTCACATCGACGATGTGCGGCTCATCGGCCTCTCCGGCGTCTCGCTGGAAAATGCCCAGGTGAGCGTGCCCGGCACCAAGCTTCGCGAGAGCGGTCCCATGCTGATCACGCACTGGGGCCTGAGCGGGCCCGCCATACTCAAGCTTTCCGCTTGGGGTGCCCGCGAGCTCGCCAATAAGAACTACGAATTCCCCATCCTCGTAAACTGGGCTCCGCCGCACACGCGCGATACCCTCGTCCGAGAGCTCTCCGCCGTGCGCGAGAAAAATCAGCGTAAACAGATCACCACGTGGAGCCCTCTCGCGATGCCGCAGCGCCTCTGGGAGCGCCTCGTCACCTCCGCCGGCATTGCCGCCACCACCCCTTGGAATGGCGTCAGTAATGCCGCTTTGAATACACTCGCCAACCAGCTCACCGCCGCCGACCTCAAGGTCGTCGGCAAGAGCCTCTTCAAAGACGAGTTTGTCACCTGCGGCGGCGTAAAGCTGAGCGAGGTCGATTTCCGCACGCTGGAGAGCCGCCTATGCCCCGGCCTGCACTTCGCCGGAGAAGTGCTCGATATCGACGGGGTCACGGGCGGATTCAATTTCCAAGCCGCCTGGACGACTAGCTATATCGCTGGCCAGGCCATGGCGGGCGGAAATGTTACGACTGGGTGACGGGTCCGTGTCGGCTTGCCTTTGGGCCCGTCGTCACCTGAACCTCGGTAGGTCAGGAGTGTTCTTTTCCCCTCAATCGTCCAGTAAGGCCGAGCCCAGGCTCTTCCGGCTTGGGCCTAGCCCAGAAAGGAGTCTGTCATGAATCCCGACCAACGCACCCTCTGGCAGCGCATCCAGGCCCATGTCTTGGATGACCCGCAAAGCGCGTCGCCGTTTTCCCTGCGGCTCGCGGCGGAAAATGGCTGGCAGCCGGGCTTCACCCAGCGCGCCATCGAGGAATATCGCCGCTTCGCCTTTCTCGCGATCGCGGCCGGTCATCCGGTCTCGCCCCCCGAGGCCGTCGATCAGGTGTGGCACCTGCACCTGCTCTATACGCGCGACTATTGGGGCGAGTTTTGCCCCAAGACACTCGGCGCTCCGCTCCACCACGGCCCCGCGCGCGGTGGCATCGCGGAGAAGGATAAACTCACCGATTGGTACGGCAAGACGCTCGCGAGCTACCGCCGCTTCTTCGGCGAGCCTCCAGCCGACCTCTGGCCCGCGCGGCCCGTGCACCCCAAAACGGTGCGCGTCGAGGTCGCGCGCCACTGGATCATCCGCAAGCCCCGGCTCCGTCTCTCCGGCCTCGCGCGCCTCGCCAGATGCTTTACCCGCCGCCAGCGCCCGCAGGCCGCAGTTCTCGGTGGCGCGCCGCTCCCCGTTGCCGGTACAGCCGAGCGCCCGCTGGCTTTCGGCGGCATCGCTCCCTTCATGGCCGCGCTGCCCGCTGCAGCGCAGGAGTGGCCGTTTGACTTGCGCGGCCCGGCGTTTCTCGCGGTGTACGTGGGGATCGTGGCCATGCTGGTGGTCATCGCGCTGATCCTCCGGCGCAAACTCGCGGGCCCGCCTGAGCTCACCGATATCGATAGTCTCTCGCCCTACGCTGCAGCCTATCTCGCAGGCGGCCCGGATCGCGTGTTTGTCGCCGGCCTCGCGGCGACCGCGCAGCGCGGGCTGGTCGTGGTCTCGGAAAAGTCGGTGAAGCGCACGGAGGTTCCGCAGCCGGATAATCTGCCTCTCGTCGAGCGCTCGATCTGCAGCGCAGCGGGGCTGCTCGGCCGGCAGCTCTACGATGTGCGGGCGGCGACGGCGGGAGCGCTCGAAAATGTCAAAGGCGAGGTCGTCGAGAAAGGCCTCATCGCCACCGGTCCCGGGCTGACGATGGCTCGACTCGTCCCAGCCGGAGTGGTGGCCATCGCCCTGCTCATCGGCGGCCAGAAGGTGCTCATCGGATTGGAGCGGGATCGACCTGTGGTATTTCTCATCATGCTGATGTTGCTCACGCTGGGCATTGCCATCGCCTTTGCCTGCCGGCCCTCGCGGTTGACCGGCCGCGGGCGCGAGGCCTTGCGTCGGTTGAAAGCGAAGCATGATAGCCCGTCGCACCCCCGGGCGCCGATCGCCCCGCAGGCGCCCGGCGCCTCTCTCTGGGTGCCATTGGCCGTCGGGCTCTTTGGAGCTTCCGTCCTCCAGGGTACCGAACTGGAATCGGTCGCTAAACATGGTCTGCCCCGCGGTAGCGATGGCAGCGGCGCAGGCTGCAGCTCAGGCTGCTCGACGAGCAGCGACAGCGGAGGCGGCGGAGGCGGCGACGGCGGAGGCGGCTGTGGAGGCTGCGGCGGTGACTGACGGAGGCCCCTAGGATGCGCTTGCGACCAGGGTGGGAGAGCTGCGAAGCTCCCACCCTTTTTTAATGCCCACGTACGTCCAACTGCTGCTGCTGGTGGTGCCGGTCTTCATGCTGATCGGCGTCGGCGTGGTCGTACGGCGCGTGCACTGGATCGAGGGCGAGGCGGAAAACAGCCTTATCCGCTTCGTCGTCAATGTCTGCTACCCCTGCCTTATCTTCGAGTCGGTCGTCACCAATACCGCGCTCCAATCCTCCAGCAATCTCTTGTGGCCGCCGCTCGTGGGCTTCGGTATCACGGTGATTGGGATCCGCGCGGGCTTGATTGCTGCCAAGGCCATCGGCCTCCACGTGGGATCGGGCATGCGCACCTTCGCACTCGCTGTCGGCATCACCAACTACGGCTACCTCCCGCTGCCGATCATGGAGGCGATCTGGGGCCCGGAGAGTCGCGGCGTGCTGCTCGTGCACAATGTCGGTGTCGAGATCGCGATCTGGACGGTCGGCGTGCTCGTCCTCAGTGGCCAGTCGCTTCGCGAGGGCTGGCGCAAGCTCGTCAGCCCCATCCTGATCACCCTTGTACTCGGCCTCGCCTGCAATCTCTCCGGCATCGGCCCGCACCTGCCGTCGTTCCTGATGAAGACCGTCCATGCGCTCGCCGTTTGCGCGATCCCGCTCGGCCTCATCATGACGGGCGTCAATCTCGCGCAGTACCTCAATGAGCCCAAGGAGCTCTTCAATGCCCGCGTGGCCGGCGGCGCCGCGCTCCTGCGCCTCGGTATCCTGCCGGTGGTGATCCTCTGCGTGGCTAAGTATCTGCCCTTCTCGCTGGAGCTGAAGCGCGTGCTCGTGGTGCAGGCCGCCATGCCGGCGGCTGTTATCCCCATCATCATCGCCAAGCTCTATGGCGGCCACCCCAAGACTGCCGTTCAGATCGTCTTCGGGACTACGGCCATCGGTATCATCGTCATTCCCCTCTGGCTGCGCGCCGGATTGGAGTGGGTGGGTGTGCAGTAGTCAGGGCACGGATTTGGCTCCGCCTGCCCCCTTCGGGAAATACCCGAAGAATCGGCCCGGCTTTTTCCAGTGTCTCGCTCATTGACCGCCTGGGCCGCTAGTCGTTATCCCTTGCAATATTATGGAATGGATCGCCGATCCCCAAATCTGGATTTCGCTGCTTACGCTTACCGCGCTCGAGATCGTGCTCGGTATCGATAACGTCATCTTCATCGCGATTCTCGCGAGTAAGCTGCCGCCCGAGCAGCAGGAAAAGGCGCGCAAGCTGGGTCTCACGCTCGCTCTCGTTACGCGTATCCTGCTCCTGCTCAGCCTCACGTGGATCATGGGGCTCACCAAGCCGCTCTTCACCGTGCCGATCGTCGATCAGGCCGTCTCCGGGCGAGATCTCGTCCTGCTCCTGGGCGGCCTCTTCCTGATCTGGAAGAGCGTGAAGGAAGTCCACGAGAAGCTCGAGGATGCCGATGGCCATGCCAATCCCACCAAGTCCAAGGTCACCTTCAACGGCGTGATCATCCAGATCCTGATCCTCGATATCGTCTTCTCCCTCGACTCCGTGATCACGGCCGTCGGCATGGCCGACAAGATCGCGGTGATGGTCGCTGCCGTCATCATTGCGCTGGGCGTGATGCTGGCCTTTGCCGGCAAGATCTCCGACTTCGTCAATCGACACCCCACGCTGAAGATCCTCGCCCTCAGCTTCCTCATCCTGATCGGCGTGGCGCTTGTCGCCGAGGGCCTGCACAACAAGATCCCCAAGGGCTACATCTACTTCTCCATGGCCTTCGCCTTCGCCGTCGAGATGATCAACCTCAAGATGCGCGCGAAGGGCAAGAAGCAGGCGCCCGTCGAGCTGCACCAGCCGTATCGCTGAGCCCTCCTTGGCCCTGCCCGTGAGGGCAGGGGTCGACCGGGGTGGCTGAGACTACCGCCCCTCGGCGGCAAAGCATCGCCCTTCAGTCGGCAACGAGGGAAGTACTCGTCCTCCCCGTCGTTGCCTTCGGTTTCAGCCCCATCCCTTACTTCTTTTTGTTTAGCGCCGCGCTAAACCAGTCGCCACCCAGCGACTGCTGCGGCCGAGGCGCGGAGGGCGCGCCGCCGGGGCGGGGACCGCCACCGCCGCCTCCAGGGCGCGGTCCGCCGGGGCTCGTGCGGGGCCCGGAGCCGCCGGGATTCTTCGGGCCGATCTCGGGCCGGCTGCGCATCGATAGCGCGATGCGCTGGCGGGGAAGGTCGATCTCGGTGACGGTGACCATCACCTTCTGCTGCGGGCGGACGACGCTCGCCGGATCCTTCACAAAGGTATCCGCAAGCTGGCTCACGTGCACGAGGCCATCCTGGTGCACGCCGATGTCCACGAAGGCGCCGAAGGCCGTCACGTTGGTCACGATGCCAGGCAGCTTCATGCCGGGCTTCAGATCCTCGGGTTTGTTGACGCCATCGGTGAAGCTGAAGGCCTCGAACTTCTGGCGCGGGTCGCGGCCGGGCTTGGCGAGCTCCGCCATGATGTCGTTGAGCGTCGGCAGGCCGACTTCGGCCGTCACGTAGTTCTCGAGCTTGATCTTGGCGCGCAGTTTTCCGTCGCGCATCAGTTCGGCCACGGTGGTGCCAGCGTCGGCTGCCATCTTTTCCACGAGTGCGTAGCGCTCCGGGTGCACCGCGCTGGCATCGAGGGGATGAGCGCCGTCGCCGATGCGGAGGAATCCCGCCGCTTGCTCAAAGGCCTTTGGCCCCAGGCGCGGCACTTCCTTGAGGTCGGCACGCGTCTTGAAGGGCCCCTTCTCGTTGCGGCGTGCCACGATGGCGGCGGCAGTCGCGGAATTGAGGCCCGAGACGTAGGAGAGGAGCTGCTTCGAGGCGGTGTTGAGCTCCACGCCCACGCCGTTCACCGCCGAGATCACGCTGTCATCGAGCGAGCGTTTGAGCGCGGCTTGGTCGACGTCGTGCTGGTACTGGCCCACGCCGATCGACTTGGGGTCGAGCTTCACCAGCTCGGCGAGGGGGTCCATCAGGCGCCGCCCGATCGATACCGCCCCGCGCACCGTAAGATCGTGATCGGGGAATTCTTCGCGCGCGACCTCCGAGGCCGAGTAGATGGAGGCGCCCGACTCGTTTACCATCACGATCGGGATGGAGGGAGGCAGGCCGATGGAGCGGATAAACGACTCGGTCTCGCGCCCTGCGGTGCCATTGCCGACGGCGATTGCCTCGACCTTGAAGAACTTCACAAAGCCCAGGAGCTTCTCCTTGGTTTCTTCGGGGTGGCGGTCGGGATAGACCACGTCATTGTGCAGGAGCTTGCCCTGCTGATCGAGGAGCACTGTCTTGCAGCCCGTGCGAAAGCCGGGGTCGATCGCCATCACGGCCTTCTGGCCGAGCGGCGCGGCAAGCAGCAGCTCGCGGGCATTGTCGGCGAAGACCTTGATCGCCGCCTCGTCGGCGCGCTTCTTCGACTCGAGACGCATCTCGGTCTCCATCGCGGGCGCGAGCAGGCGCTTGCAGGCATCCTGCACCGCGAGCACGACTTGGTCGGAGGCCGGGTTTTTGGCCTTCACGAAGAGCGACTGCACCGTGGCAAATGCCGCCGTCTCGTCCGGCAGCTGCACGCGCATCATGATGAACATCTCCTTCTCGCCCCGGCGCATCGCGAGGATGCGGTGCGAGGGCGCCTTGGCCAGGGGCTCGCTCCACTCGAAATAGTCTTTGAACTTGGCGGCCTCGGGGTCGTTCTCCTTGCCAAACATCACCTTCGACGAGACCACCGCATCCTTTTGGTACACCGCGCGCAGGCGGGCGCGGGCATCCTTGTCGTCGCTCACCCGCTCCGCGATGATGTCCCGTGCGCCGGCGAGGGCTTCCTCGATGTCCTTGATCTGCGATTTCACGTTCTTGCCGTCGTCAGCCACGTACTCCTTGCCCACGTAGGCCTGTGCCGCGGCTGTGACATCGGTCGCGCCATCCTGCGCCCAGATCAGGTCGGCGAGAGGCTCCAGGCCCTTCTCCTTGGCGATGGTGGCGCGCGTGCGCTTCTTCGGGCGGAATGGGAGATAGATATCCTCCAGCGCGGTGACGGAGTCGGCGGCGTTGATCGCCTTTTCCAGCGCCGGTGTGAGAAGATTGCGCTCCTTCAGCGAGGAGAGGATCGAGGCGCGGCGCTCGTCGATGGCGCGGAGCGCCTCCAGGCGGTCGCGGATCGAGGTGATCTGCACCTCGTCGAGCTCGCCGGTCACTTCCTTGCGGTAGCGGGCGATGAAGGGCACCGTCGCTCCCTCGGCCAGGAGCTGCGCCGTCGCGGCGATCTGGAAGACCTTCACGTTGAGCTCGGCGGCGAGCTTCAGGACGTGCTCCGGGTTGGGTTGCGTGGTGGAGGCCGGCGTAGCGACAGCGGACATGAGAAAAGGGGCTCGAAGAACACCCTGCCGGCGGCTGCGCGCAAGGTCGAAAATCGGGCCGGCACTCGGCCTTCCGGTGAGCCTGCTGCTGCGCCAGAGGACCAAAGCGAAACGGTAACAATTTATGAAAGAGATTCCGAGAGTAGGGCCTGCCCTGATGCAGTCCTCCCTCAAGGCTTGGGCACGATGGCCGTCGCCCCTTTCGCGCCACCAAACTCCCGGTAGGGGGATGCAATCCGCCCGCTTTTTTGCTAATATGAGGACATGTCCAACCGGCCTCATCAGGCAGGTCTCAACGAAAGGAAAAACCCTGAGCCTACTCCGCGCGTAAAGAATCTTCACCCAGACTCTCCTCTATATTCGGGATAAATCGGGGTCAGCCGGGGTAAAATGGCCTCCGCCGGGTCCGAAAATCCCGCCCTCGAATCCTCCATCTGGGCACCCCGCCTCATGTGCTCCGGCCGTGCGGGCTCATGGAAATCACGCGAGCCCCCCACTATTTCCAGCTTAAGCTCGCCTAGACCACGCTTCACCCTGCTTCGTCACTACGCGTCCTGAATCAGCCTCCGCCGAGCCGTCGGACCGTGTGACGGAGCCCAGCCTTGCCCCCTCGGATTGATTGTGTGGGACTCGTGTCCTTTTCCCTCAACCCCTCTCATGTCTGCCATCAACCGCTTCCTCCTGGAAAATAACCTGCGCATCGCGAGCAATCCCTGCGTGAGCCCGGATTTCTGTCTGGATTGGAGCGCGCTGAAGGCCGAGCTGCAGGGTGGCGCCAAGATCAGGGAGTATCCCAAGAGCCGCTTCGAGACCAAGGCTGGCGCCTGGACTCTCGTCGAAAACGCCCAGGGCGATTGCGCCTGGAAACTCCAAGGCAAGACCGACGCCCTGCTTGATGGCATCGATCTGGGCGGCGGCGCGCAGGCTTTCCCTGCCACCTTCGCCAATCTTCTCCGCCTCAAGAATCTCGTCCAGGAGCACAACCCCAAGAGCACGATCTTCGCGACCGCCACGGAAAAGCTCGGCCAGAGCACCCTCGGCATCGGTGCCCGCTTCACCACGCTCCACTGGCCCGCTGTCGATTGGGCGATGAGCGCCCTCAGCATCGGCGTCACGGCCAACCAAAACTCGATCCCGCGCGAGCTCGTGTACGACGTCGACGTCATGCTCGCGGGCAAGCTCGATAGCGTGCCGTTCCCCTTCATTGGCACCAACGTCCCCGAGGGTCACCAAGGCCAGAGCGTCGAAGGCATGAGCCACGGCTGCGTGCTGGCCAAGCTCAAGACCGGCTTTCACCGCCGCAGCATCGCGTGGAGCTTCAACGCCGATCACCAGCCCATCGGCGGCAAGTTCGACAACCGCGAAGACGCCCTCGTCACCGGCTGCGTGCTCGCGAGCTACATCACTTTCGATCTCTCCCCTGAGCTCGCGCAGACCAAGGTCGCCGACGACGCCGCCGGCTGGGTGAAGGCCAATGTGCCCGCCGAGCTTGTCGCTCGGGTGAAGGCCCGCGTCGCCAGCGTCGGCCTCACGCTCAACGAGGCCGACTTTGCCAAGCTCCTCGCTTACGTCTGGCCCTCGCTGCAAAAGATGAAGCGCCGCGACGAGAAGTACGCCGCCGCCCGCGCCAGGCTGTTCACCACCGAGGTCGGCCGCGCCTACCTCCGCGAGCTCTCCATCGACGAACTCCCCGGCCTTACGACACCTGAGACGACCGCGATCATGCTAGCTCTCTGCGAGGCGCTCGGGATGCAGATCCATTTTGTCGCCCCTGCCTTCGGCTTTCAGAAAAACATGCCGTACCCCGACAATGCGGCGCTGCGCACCCTCATCGAAAAGCAGTGGGGCGTGTGCCGCCAGTTCGGCGCGAGCATCGGCTTCCACTCCGGCTCGGGCAAATCCGCGGAAAATTACCGCGTCATGGGCGAGGTCACGGGCAGCCGCCTCGAGATCAAGACCAGCGGCCGCTATACCTACGAGATGGGCCGTGCGCTCTTTGCCTCGAAAAATGCCGCCGATCAGGCTCTCTGGCGCGATTGGTATAAGTTCACTGTCGAACTCGCCGTCGCCGGCGCCGTAAGCGCCGATGCCACCCAGCAGAAGATGGCGCGCGTATTCATCACCGACGCACTCACCAAGAGCGGCCATGGGGTCGAGGTATTTGCCGCTCCCTCCACCGCCCGCGCCGCGCTGGAGTCGTTGCCGCCGAGCCCAGAGCACATGTTCTGGTTCGAATATAATTTCCTCTACGTGCTCGCTGGCGGAGGTCGCGCGGAAAAAGCTGCACTCGGCGACCATACGCCCGCCGGCTACCGGCAGCGCGCGCGTTTCTACAGCGTGAGCGACGAGGGCCGCCTCAACTTCGCGAAAAACATCGCCAGCTACATCGTCTTCCTTGCCGAGAATACCGGTCTCGCTTCCCCCGCCGCCTGCCAGGCCGCCAACTCCCTCTTGGCTCGCTATACCACGCTGGACGAAATGCTGAACGATATATCCAAATAAGCGTTGGCCCCGTCACCCCCCGCGTCCTTTCTTCGATATTCTCCCAAATGGCCTCCCGCCCCTTCATCCACGAAGACTTCCTCCTCGGCACCAAGCAGGCGCGCGAGCTCTACCATCGCTACGCGAAGGACGAGCCCATCTACGACTACCACTGCCACCTGCCGCCCGACTTGATCGCGAAGAATCACCAGTTCGCCGATATCTCGGAGCTCTGGCTGGGCGGCGATCACTACAAGTGGCGCGCCCTTCGCACCAACGGCGTCAACGAGAAGTACATCACCGGCGATGGCTCGCCGCGCGAGAAGTTCCAGGCCTGGGCCGAGACCGTCCCGCACACGCTCCGCAATCCGCTCCATCACTGGAGCGCCCTGGAGCTGAAGCGCTACTTCGGCGTCAATGAGCTGCTCGATGGCAAGTCTGCTGAGAAGATCTGGAAGACCGCCAACGCCAAGCTCGCCAAGCTCCGCGTCCACGACCTCATTAATATGTCGAATGTCGCCGTCGTCTGCACGACCGACGACCCTGCGGACTCGCTCGAATTTCACGACGCCATCCGCCGCAGCCCCGGCAAGCTCAAGGCCCGTGTGTATCCCGCCTTCCGTCCCGACAAGGCTCTCGCCGTCGGCAATCCCAAGGCCTTTGCCGCTTGGCTCGAAAAGCTCGCCGGCGTCTCCGGCTTCTCCGCCGCGGGTATCAAGTCCTTCGACGACCTGCTCGCCGCCCTGAAGAAGCGCCACGATGATTTCCATGCCGCCGGTGCCCGCGTGTCCGACCATGGCCTGGAGAGCGCGCTTTCCGAGCCCTGCACCCACGCGCAGGCCAAGATGATCTTCGACGCCGTCCGCGGCGGTCGCGCCGCCACGCCCGAGGAGGCCGCCCGCTACGGCTCGTACCTCATGCTCGAGTTTGGCCGCTGGGATGCCGCGCGCGGCTGGACCAAGCAGCTCCACCTCGGCGCCCTGCGCAACAATAACAACCGCCTCCTCTCCAAGCTCGGGCCCGATACCGGCTTCGACTCCATCGGCGATTTCCCGCAGGCTGTCGCGCTCTCGCGCTATCTCAATGCGCTCGACTCCACCGACCAGCTCCCGCGCACCATCCTCTACAATAACAACCCCGTGGATAACTACGTCCTCGGCACCATGATCGGCAATTTCCAGGATGGCTCGATTCCCGGCAAGGTGCAGTTCGGCTCCGGCTGGTGGTTCCTTGATCAGAAGGAAGGCATGGAGTGGCAGATGAACACGCTGTCCAATCTCGGCCTGCTCTCGCGCTTCGTCGGCATGATCACCGATTCGCGCAGCTTCGTGAGCTACCCGCGCCACGAATACTTCCGGCGTACGCTCTGCAACCTCCTCGGCAAGGACATGGCCGACGGCCTCATCCCCAACGATCTCAAGGTCGTCGGCGCGATGGTGAAAAACATCTGCTTCGCCAACGCCCGCGACTACTTCGGCCTCGAACTCGCCCCCGAGTTCACCGCCAAGAAGAAGTAAGTCGGCCCGCCCCGTGAGGGGCGGGATCGTCATGGCCGCCTCCTCGCTCTTCGACCTCCACGGCCGCACCGCCCTCGTCACCGGCTCCTCTCAAGGTCTCGGCCTCGCCCTTGCGCGCGGCCTGGCCGAGGCGGGCGCCTCGCTCGTCATCAATGGCCGCGACGAGACCAAACTCGCCGCCACCGCTGCGACGCTCCGCGCCGAAGGCTTCACCGTCACGGCCGCCGCCTTCGATGTTACCAATGGCGACGCCGCCCAGCGCGCCATCGAGCAACTCGAGTCCGCCGGCCATACGATTGACATCCTCGTCAATAACGCCGGCATCCACCGCCGCGCTCCGCTGGCTGAGATGACCGAGGCCCAGTGGCGCGAGGTCATCGACACCAATCTCACCAGCGCCTTCCTCGTTGCCCGCGCTGTCGCCCCTCGGATGATCGCGCGAGGCCGAGGTAAGATCATCAATATCTGCTCCGTGATGGTCGAGGTCTCGCGCCCCACCATCGGCAACTACGCCGCCTCGAAGGGCGGCCTCAAGATGCTCACGCGCGCGATGGCCGTCGAGTGGGCGAAGCATGGCCTGCAGGCCAACGGCATCGCCCCCGGCTACTTCGCCACCGCGATGAACCAGTCGCTCGCCGACAACCCCGAGTTCAACAAATGGATCTGCGGCCGCACCCCCGCCGGCCGCTGGGGCAAGCCCGAGGAACTCATCGGCGCCGCCGTCTTCCTCTCCTCCCGCGCCAGCGACTTCGTCAACGGCCAGATCCTCGCCGTCGACGGCGGCCTGCTCGCGGCGCTGTGATGCAAATATCGACTACGCATGGACCCGAATCCGCCGCTATTCGTGTCTCTTCATGTCTATTTGTGGTTGCTTAGGTTTGAGACGCAACGGACTCAAAATCCGGCGTGATTTCCCTTTGCCTTTCCGCACCGCAAGGCAAACCGTGCGACATGGCGGACGCATGCAAGATGTCTTCACCGGAAAAACGACCTGCATCCAAGGCCGAGCCCTCCCCGGCCCGGAAGAGCGCGCCCGTCTTCAAGACGACCACGAACGAAGACTGGAAGCGCTCGCTCACCTCGGCGCGGCAGCAGAAGAATGCGGTCTCCGAACAGATTCGGACCGCGATCTCGTCCTCCTCGCGGAAGACGAAGTAAGCCTGCTGGAGGTCGCTGGAGGCGCTTGGGCGCAACTCGGAGACGCGATCCGCGAGTTTCGCGAGCTGCTGCCGTTGCTGCGGCTGGAGGATTTTGGGTTTCATGCCGATGTGGAGCACTTGCTTGAGGAGCACAACCCCCGGCTGCGCTACCTGCACAGCGGCGTGGAGGCCTCTGCCTTCATCTCGGTCGCTTGCGGCTCGGTCTATAAGTTCTTCATCCCTCGGGAGGAAAAATTGATCGGAAGCGTGTTTGGTTTTCGCCGCGGCGACGAGACGACGCTGCAGGCCGAGGCCGAGCTTGGCGAGTACCGCGGCCTCCTCGAGAAACTCCTCCTCGTCCACGCGCTCGATGGCATGGCGACGGAGGTTGTCGCCGTCACGCACGAGGGCATCCTCGTCGCCAAGCAATCGCTCGGCGATCCGCTCCCGCAGGGCGACGATACCTCGCGCTCGCTGCCCGACTCACTGATCGAGATCCCTTCGCGCTTCCTGCGCGCCAATCGCGATCACCCCCGGCTCTTTTTCCACGGCGGCGATCCGTGGCTCGTTGCCGATCTGCATGCGCGCAACTTCGTGCGCGATCACACCGGCGCGCTCCGCGTGATCGATCTCGTTGCCGCGCCGTGGCCGCTCGACCACGAGCTGCACGATGGCCTGATGAACGAGTGGCTGGAGCGCGTCCGCCTCGATCCCAAGGCTGGCGTGCTGCCGACCGTGAGCGACGACGAGCTGTAAACAAAAAGGGCGGGCTTTTGGCCCGCCCTCGTAAAGGCAATCGCGACGTCGTTTCTCAGCTCTTCTTGCTCAGGAACTCGAGGACCTTCTCGGCCTGCTTCTCGGTCTGGCCCACGTCGTGATAGACGACCTTGCCGGAGCGATCGATGAGGTAGGCCTCGCGGGCGGCGGCGGCGCGGCTCTCGGCTTGGCCAAAGGCCTTCATGACGGTCTTGTCGGTGTCGGCGAGGAGCGGGAAGGGGAAGTTGTTGGTATCCTTGAACTGCTTCTGTTTCTCGACGGTGTCGGTGCTTACGCCGACGACGGCCACGCCGTGCTTCTTGAGATCGGCCGCGGCGTCGCGCAGCGAGCAGCCCTGCTTGGTGCAGCCGCCAGTGAGCGCGCGGGGATAGAACCACACGAGCGTGTAGTTGTTGTTCTTGTACGTGTCGGCAAGATTGAGGGTCTTGCCCTCATCGGTCTTGGCCGAGACGGTGGGCGCGGCGGCGCCGACCTTGAGCGGCTCGCCCCGGGCAAAGCCGAAGAGGAGCGCGAAGATGGACATAAAGGCAAGGGTACGGGGGAGTTTCATGACGGAGGTGAGCTTAGCCGAAGTGCCGTAGGGCGCAAGTGATGACGCGAAAGGGAATTGTAACAGTCTCGCCAGGTGAGACGCCGGAGGCTCGAGCTTTATTCCCAACGATCACCAATTATCCGATCGAAAGGGCGCGGCCGGCAGGCCCGCGCCGTTATAGAGATTGGCGACAGGGGCGTTGCTCCACGCATAGCGGACAGCCACGGGCTCCTTCACCCTCGGCGAATAGACGAGAATGGTGTCGCCATCGATCCGGGCCTCCGCGGGGTGAAAGGTGCGATCCGCGCCGGCGAGTTGGAGTGACTGCACGGGCTTTTGGTAGGCGATGAGCCCGCCACTGGCATGGGTGAAGCGTACGCGTACGGCGCTGCCCTCCCGGGCCATGCTGGCGAAGGTGGGCCCCGTATCGTCGCCCACGCCGTCGTACACCCGCATTCGCGCGAGCAGCGCGAGCCGGCGGCCGACCTCTTGTTTGTTGATTGGGTGTATGTCGGTCGGGTGGCCGATATCGATGGTGAGCGCTTGGCCGGTATTGGGCAGCGCGAGCGCGCTTGCCTGCGCCTCCCGGAGCGAGGCGGCGAGTAGGCCAGTGGGGTCTGTCGGATAGCTGAAGGCTGCGATGCTGACCCAGAAAAACGGCAGGTCGCCTTGCCCGAGATGCTCGCGCCACGAGCCGATCAGGCTATGGAAAAGCGGCGCGTACTCCGCCGGCCGCTCGACGTTGTTCTCGCCTTGGTACCATAGGATGCCACGGAGTGCGTAGGGCACGAGGGGATTTACCATGCCGTTGTAGAGGCCGCGTGGAGTCCAGGGATGCCCCGGGCCGGGTGGCTCCCAGATGCGAGGGCGCTTTTTGAGGTAGGCCTCGAGCGCGGCTTTTCCCTGGGCCTTGGCGGCGGCTTCGCCTTGGGTCCACTCGGCCCAAGCGGTATCGAAGAGCGTTTTCTTGGCGGGGTACTCGGCGAGCGTTTGCGTCCAGCGGTCGTCGATCGCGCGCGCCAAGGGGTGGCCCGCGAGTGCCGCCGGGCTCATCCAGGCCTCGAGGGGCGTGCCGCCCCAGGTGCAATTCACGATGCCGACCGGCACTTCGAGCCGCACGTGCAGATCGCGCGCGAAGAAGTACGCCACCGCGCTGAAATTTCCCGTCGTCTGCGGCGATGCGGCCTGCCATCCGCTGGTCTTTACCGTGTCGGCGGGAGCGGGTGCCACGGTGTGCTGGATCTTTACGTGTCGGATCGCGGGGTAGTTGGCGGCGGCGATCTCCGCTGGTGCGTGCAGCGAGCGCGTCACGGCCCACTCCATGTTGGACTGGCCTGAGCAGAGCCAGACCTCGCCCACGACGACATCGCGGAGCGTGAGGGTGTTCTTGGCGGCAAGGATGAGGTCGGAGCCCTGCGCATTGGCTGGCATGGGCTCCAGAAAAGCGATCCAGCGCCCATCGTGCATCGCGGTGGCTTCCCGTGTCTGCCCGGCAAAGGTGATGGTGATCTTCTCGCCGGGGTCTGCGCGGCCCCAGATCGGCACCGGTTTGTCGCGCTGGAGCACGGCGCCATCGCTGAAGAGCGGTGCGACAAGGATGTCGGCATGCGCATAGGAGATCGCGCCGACGGCGGCGGAGAGAAGCAGTAGGGCTCGGGTGAGCAGGCGTGGCATGGGCGGGGTGGGAGGGTAGGGCGGCATGGCCTGCGCCGTCCATTGCGGAGTAAAGTCCCGGCTGGGTCTTGCCTGCGCGGCGCTGCTTTGCATACTGAAAAAATGCCCCTTCGCGTCCCCCTGCTTTCCGCGCTTTTGGTCCTCGGTGCGTCGGCTGCCTTTGCCGCGTCCAGCCAGGCCGCCTACAATTACGATGAGGCAAAGGTCGGCGCGTATACGCTGCCGGACCCGCTCGTGCTCAACGACGGCCGGCGCGTCACCGACAAGGAGACTTGGCAAAAGCAGCGTCGTCCCGAGCTGCTCGAGATATTTTCCCGCGAGGTCTATGGGCGCACGCCGGGCGGGCGCCCTGCGGAGATGCACTGGGCTGTGACGTCTGAGGACCGCAATGCCCTCGGCGGCAAGGCTGTGCGCAAGGAAGTGACCATCTGGTTCACCGCCAATAAGGCAGGCCCTAAGATGCACCTCCTCATTTACCAGCCGCCCGGCAAGTCAGGCGCCCACCCGCCTTGGCCGACCTTCCTTGGGCTCAACTATTACGGCAACCAGAGCGTCAATGCCGACCCCGGCATCACGCTGTCGCAGGCTTGGATGCGGGAAAACAAGGAGTTCAAGATCGTCAATCATCGCGCCACCGAGGGCACGCGCGGCGCGCATGCCAGCCGCTGGGAGGTGGAGACCGTCGTCGCCCGCGGCTATGCGACGGCGAGCGTCTACTACGGCGATCTCTGCGAAGATCAGGTCTCCGGGCTGAGCAAGGATGTGGCCGCCCTCTTGGGCACCAAGTCCACCGAAGCGCGCTCGCCCAGCGAATGGGGGGCGATCGGTGTCTGGGCCTGGGGCCTGAGCCGCGCGCTCGACTATCTCCAAAGCGACCCCGAGATCGATGGCAAGCGAGTGGCCGTGCACGGCCACTCCCGCCTGGGTAAAGCCGCCCTCTGGGCCGGCGCGCAGGACGAGCGCTTCGCCTACGTGATCTCCAATAACTCCGGTTGTGGTGGCGCCGCGCTTAGCATGCGCAACTACGGCGAGACGGTGGCGCGCATCAACCAGTCCTTTCCCTTCTGGTTCGCCAAGCGCTTCCGCGCCTACAACGACAAGGAGAACACGCTCCCTGTCGACCAGCATGAGCTTATCGCCCTGATCGCCCCCCGCTCTGTGCACGTCGCCAGCGCTGAGGACGACAAATGGGCCGACCCCTATGGCGAATTCCTCGGGGCCAAGAAGGCCGAGCCCGTGTACGCTCTTTTCGGTAAGAAGGGTCTCGGCGTCGACAAGATGCCCGCCATCCACCAGCCTGCCCTCGGCGACGCGATCGCCTACCACATCCGCGCCGGCAAACACGACATCAACGCCTACGACTGGGGCCGCTACCTCGACTACGCGGACAGGGTGCTGAAGGCCCGGTGAGGATGGAGCCTAGCGACCCGCGAGCAGAGGCCGCAGAAAGGCCTGCATCTCAGCCAGGCCGGCACGCGCCGCGCCATCGGGGGTGCGCTGCGTGAAGGCGCGCGTAAGGAGTGCTCCGGTGTCGTGGGCGCCTTGGTAGTAGAGCAACTCGGCGACGAGCGCCCCGCGGTAATCGAGCCTCTCCAGATGCGCGAAGAAACGCGGCCAGTCGATGATGCCGGTGCCTGGCACAAAGTGCTCTCGCCAGTCTAGGGTGCGCAGGTCGTTGAAGTGAATGTGGAAAAGCTTTGGCCCGAGTTCGCTCATCGCCTGGAGCAGGAAGTCGTTGTAGTGGCGACGGCCGCCCTCCGTTGCTCGGTCAGCACGGCTCACCGGCAGCTCGTCTTTGAAAAAATGCATATGTCCCGTGTCGACGCAGCCCCCTACGGCTGGGTGATCGATGGCGTGAACTAACTCTAGGTACTCCGAAAGGCGGTAAGGGCGGGTCGTTTCGACGGCGAGTTTGAGGCCGCGTTTCTGCGCGGCGTCGCCCAGCTCGCGATAGAGGGCGATGAGCTCCTGTCTCACTGAGGGATAGCTCATGCCGGGCTCGCTCATGAGATGGACATTGGAGAGCCGCGCCCCCCAGAAAGCCGAGTCTTCGATGGCGCGGTGCAGCTCGCGGCGGGAGGCGTCACGGAGGTCGCGGTCCACGGCCAGAGGGCGCAGGGCGGGACCGTAGGGGAGGTGGGTGGTGATGATCTTGAAGCGCCCCACCATCGCCTTGAATGCACGTCGCTGCGCCTCGTCCAGGCGGTCGACCCTTGCCCACGGGTATTTGTCGGGGCCGACGCCCTTGTCTTCGAAAACGGCCAGCTCCACGCCGGCGAAGCCTAGCTCCTGCGCGGCGCGCAGCATTTCTTCGAAGCTGTGATTGGGAAACGAGCACCCGGCGACGGTGACTTGGTCGTGAGACTGCGCCGCCGCTGCGCGGAGCGAAGCGGCTGCTACCGATAGCACCGCACAGTGAGCGAGGAACGTGCGGCGGGAGAGCAGGGATGAGAGCGGTGACATGAGAGCTGCTTTTCTGAGTGCGGCTAAATCGCTTCCGGCTCCGCGGTCTCGCTTTCGTGCGGAACGTCGGGGAGCGGCTCATTGCCGTCGCCAGCGCCGGCGGCATCCGGGCGATTCAAAAACCCATGCAGCTCCGCCGCCATGCGTGGGCCGAAGCCCGCGACCTCGGCGATCTCTTCCACGCTCGCGGTGCGCAGCTTGTCGATGCTGCCGAAGTGTTCCAGGAGCGCGGCCTTGCGCACGCGGCCGAGACCGTCGAAATCGTCGAGCACGCTTTCGCGGATCTTCTTCGAGCGGAGATTCGCATTGTAGGTATTGGCGAAGCGGTGGGCCTCGTCGCGCAGGCGCTGGAGAAGATTCAGCCCCGCATGATTGAGCGGCAGATTGAGCGGCGGCCGCTCGTCGGGGAAGATGATCGTCTCGTGCTGCTTCGCGAGGCCGATGAGCGGGGGCGGAGTGAGATCGGCGGCGATGAAAGCCTTGAGCGCCGCGCCGATCTGGCCACGGCCGCCGTCGATCACGACCAGATCGGGGAAGGGCTTCTGCTCCTCGGCGAGGCGGCGGTAGCGGCGGCCCACGACCTCCTCCATGGCACGGAAGTCGTCGTTGCCCACGAAGCTCTTTATCTGGAAGCGGCGGTAGTTGTTCTTGTCGGGTCGGCCATCGGCGAAGTGCACCATCGAGGCCACGACGAAAGTGCCCGAGATGTGCGAGATATCGAAGCACTCCATGGTGCGTAGCGGCGTGGTGAGCTGGAGCGCGCGTTGCAGCGCCTGCAAAGACTCCTCGTCGCCCTCAGGGCGGGTGGGGTCGATGCGCTCGAAGCGGCGCGTCTTGCGCAGCGTCTGCTCGAGGGCAAACACGACATCCCGCAGCTCCGCGGCCTTTTCAAATTCCTGCCGGCCAGCGGCGGCGGCCATCTCGCCGCGCAGGGTCTCGAGCCATTCGCGCGATTTGCCCTCGAGAAAAGCGCAGGCGTCCTCCACCCGGCGTTTGTAGCCCTCGCTGGTGACGATGTTTTCCGTCCCGTAGAGCTCCTCGCGCACATCGTCGTAGAGGCGCCAGGTGCCATCCTCCATTTTCTGCGGCTGCGAATCGCCGAGCAGAATGCCAAACTGCCGACGCATCTGCCCGAGCGTCTTGCGCAGGAGGCCGCTGTGCGCGAAGGGGCCGAAGTAGCGTGAGCGGTCATCTTTCTTGATGCGCGTGAGGCGGAAGCGCGGCAGCTCCTCGCCAAGGTCGACACGCACGAGGAGGAAGCGCTTGTCGTCGACAAAGTCGGTATTGTAGCGCGGCTTCCACTGCTTGATGAGCTTACCCTCGAGCAGCAGGGCTTCGGGCTCCGACTTTACCTCAACGATGTCGAAGTCCACGATGAGGTCGATCAGCGCCCGGATCTTGGGCTGGCCGATCGTTTGGGCTCGACCGCGTTGGAAATAGGAGGAGACGCGCTTTTTCAGGCTCCGGGCCTTGCCGACGTAGATGATCCGCCCCAGCCGGTCCTTCATGAGGTATACACCCGGCTTATCAGGCAACTGCCTGACTTTTTCCTTGAGGGTGATCGACTGGTTTTCGTCGTTCATGCGCGACTAGACCAAGCTACCTCCGCAAAGGTGCTTTGCGGGTTGGGCTTTGGTGGAGGGAGAGCAGGCAGAGGTGCGCATGAGTGTCGTGACGGGGGGCCGGCGACATCCCTAAACGCCGCTGGCTATTTCGCAGAATCCGCCTAATTTCCCGTCTCGCAAGTATGGTTTCAGCCCACAGACCCGATGGTGAGTCGCCCGGAACTCCGGCGCGGCGTGTGCGTTTTGAGCTGCTGACACTCGGCGACGAGTTGCTGCTTGGCCTCACGGCCAATGGCCATCTCACCTACATCGGCGCCCAGCTGGGCCGCAGAGGTGCGATGCTCGATCGCAATGTGACAATCACCGATGAGGCGGAGGCTATCGCCGCGCAATTTCGCGAGAGCTGGTCTCGGGCCGATGTGGTGATCACGACGGGCGGCCTCGGCCCCACGTGCGATGATCGCACGCGCGACTCGATCGCTGAGGTGCTGGGGCAAAAGCTGGTCTTCGAGCCCAGCATCGAGAAGGCGATCCAGGAGCGTTTCGCGAAATTTGGCCGGAAGATGACCGCCAACAATCTCAAGCAGGCCTACGTCTTCGAGCGCGGCGAGGTGCTGCACAACGCCCACGGCACTGCGCCGGGGCTTTGGGTGGAGCAGGATGGCAAGGTGCTTATCATGCTGCCGGGGCCGCCCAATGAGCTGCAGCCGATGTTTACTGATCAGGCACTGCCGCGCCTCGCTGCGCGCGGTCTGCTGCTGGATCGCGAGTCCTATGTACAGGTGCGCACCGCCGGGATCGGCGAGTCGGCCCTGGAGGTGAAGCTGCAGCCTGTCTTTGATCGTGCCGGCGCGGGGCTGAGCGTGGCCTTTTGCGCGCATCAGGGGGCGGTGGATTTTCGCCTGAGCTCGCCGAGCGGCGCGCTCGCGCAATCGCAGCTCGAGGCTCTCGCTGCCGAATGCGCGCAGCTCCTGGGCGACGATGTCGTGTGCTATGGCCATGACTCGCTCGCGCGGGTGTGCGCGGAGCTGCTCCGCGCACAGGAGAAAAAACTGGCCGTCGTCGAGACCGCCACAGGCGGCCTGCTCGCACATGCTTTCACGGAAGTGTGCGGCGCCTGCAAGTTTTTCGCCGGCGGCATCGTCTGCTGCTCCAACGACGCGAAGACGCAGATTCTCGATGTGCCCGAGTGCCTGCTCCTTCAGCATGGCGCCGCTAGTGACGAGGCGGCAGTGGCGATGGCCACCGGCGCGGCCGAGACGCTGGGCGCGGACTATGCCCTCGCAGTCTCGGGATTTGCGGGCGCGGCCGAGACCGGGCAAAACGGCAATCCGGTGGGCACCATTTTTATCGCGCTCTTTTCGCCCGCTGGCGTGTGGTCGAAAAAGCTGAGCTACCCGGGACCGCGGGCGACGGTAAAGGTGCGCGCTGTCAATGCTGCGCTCGACTGGCTGCGTCGCGAGCTGCTGCGCGCCCAGCGCGGTGGCGCGACGACGACCCGGCGCATCGGCGCGATGCAATGAGCGCCGCTCTTCGAAGGATCGGGTCGAGTGCCCTGCTCCTCGCGTTTGGATATTTTGCCGTCGCGCAGCGCGGGACGGCGGCCGACAGCATCGACACACCAGCCCTGAACGCGCCCGCCAAGGTGGGGCCGGCCAAGGGCTCGCTGCTCATCGTGGGTGGCGGCGAGATGAAGCAGTTGTGGCCCCTGTTCCTCGAACTGGCGGGCGGTAAGTCCGCGCCCATCGTCGTCATCCCCACCGCCAGCGAAGCGGTCAACGCCGCGGAGAAGGATCGGGTGATCGCGACGCTCCGTGCCTTGGGCGCCACCGATGTGGTGCAGCTCCACACCCGCTACCCCGCCGAGGCCGATCGTGAGGACTTTGCCGCGCCGCTGCGCCGGGCGCGCGCCGTGTGGCTTGGCGGCGGACGGCAGTGGCGGCTGGCCGATGCCTACCTCGGTACGCGCACGCTCCGCGAGATCGCGGCGGTGCTGGAGCGTGGCGGCGTCGTGGGCGGCAGCTCGGCCGGAGCGACTATTCTCGGCAGCTACCTCGTGCGCGGTGCGGAGGAGAGCAATCGCATCATGATGGCCCCTGGTCGTGAACAGGGCTTTGCCTTTCTGCGGGACAGCGCCATCGATCAGCATGTAGATACCCGAGGCCGGGCGGAGGATCTGCGGCCGGTGCTCGCCAGGCACCCCTCGCTGCTCGGCATCGCGCTCGACGAGGCTACGGGGATCATCGTCCGCGGCGATACCTGCGTGGTGGCGGGCGCGGGCAATGTGCGCTTCTTCCCTACGCCCGCAGGCGCGGCAGTGGTCTTGCGGGCAGGCGCGAGCTTCGACCTCGCCGCCCGCCGCGAGCTGAGGTGAGCGGCGGGCTTTAGCCCAGCAGGTTTTTCAAGGCAGCGAGATACTTTGCCTGCGTGCGCGCGATCACGTCTGCCGGCAGGCGGGGGCCCGGCGGTTTTTGGTCCCACTTGATTGCCAGCAGATGGTCGCGCACGAATTGCTTGTCGTAGCTCGGCGGAGACTGGTTGGGCGCATAGCTCTCCGCCGGCCAGTAGCGCGAGGAGTCCGGCGTGAGCACCTCGTCGATCAACCACAGATTGCCGCCGGCATCCGTGCCAAACTCAAACTTGGTGTCCGCCAGGATCATGCCGGCCTGCTTTGCGCGATCGTGGCCAAAGCGATACAGCGCGAGGCTCAGCGACTTGAGCCTTTCGTAGAGGGCGGGGCCGACGATCGCTGCGCCCTGCGCATCGTCGATCGCCTCGTCGTGCTGGCCCTTCGGGGCCTTGGTCGTGGGGGTAAAGATCGGGGCGGGAAGTGGGTCGGCCTGACGGAGCCCAGCGGGTAGCTTGATGCCGCAGACCTCGCCGGATTTCTGATACGAGTTCCACCCGCTGCCTACGAGGTAGCCGCGGGCCACGCACTCGATCGGCACGGTCTTGAGCTTGCGCACGATCATGCTCCGCAGTTGCAGATCGCGGTCGCGAATGCCCCGCCGCTCGAACTCG
The DNA here is from genome assembly GCA_964480585.1 of uncultured Opitutus sp. GTDB lineage: Bacteria > Verrucomicrobiota > Verrucomicrobiia > Opitutales > Opitutaceae > ER46. The sequence continues at coordinate 143,589 of CAYZPV010000011.1, forward strand.
CCCTGCTGGTCCGGCAGCAGATGATTTTGGATGAGGCCGGCCGTCTGGGCAAACCACCAGTTGCTGATCTGCGTGAGGATGATCCCCTTGCCCGGGATGCCATCGGGCAGCACCACATCGAAGGCCGAGAGCCGATCTGTAGCCGCGAGAAGCAGCGCGTCGCCCAAGTCGAAAATCTCCCGCACCTTGCCGGAGGCGATGCGCGGGAAGGGGAGGTGGTCGAGGGCGACAACCGCGCGCTCAGGCAGCGCGGCAGCAAGGGCGGAGGACGTCATGGAAAAGCGACTTTCTTGCCGCAACCCCTGCCCCGCGTCGCGACCAAAGTGCGACATGGGCCGGGAAAAGAAAATCCACCCCCAAAAATTTCCCCTTGCGCAACCGCGCTCGCCCCGTAGCGTCTGCCCCTCCACGGTTAGTCCCCATCGTCTAGCCTGGTCTAGGACACTACCCTTTCACGGTAAGAACCGGGGTTCGAATCCCCGTGGGGACGCCAACTTAAGTGCTTGTAACAAGGCACTTAGGGAAATCGCAAAACTAGGTTGCCAGTTGACGTGGCAACCTAGACATGAATCCAACAGAGTTTGCCGTCAGCCGGTTCATCAACCGCAACGGTGTTACGTCATGGCGAGTAGCAGGCTGGCTGCACGGCCTGCGCATCCGAAAGAACTTCCCCACGCGGGAAGAAGCGGCGGCGGAAAAAGCCACGCTCGAATTGAAGGCTGCCCAGACCGAGAATGGCATGCGGGCGGTCGCCACTACGCTTACGGAGCCTCAGGTGCGCGAAGCTGAAGTCCTGTTCCGGCGAGTGGTCGGCAAGGAGCGACCGTTGTCGTTCTATGTCGATTTCGCCTTAACTAACTACCAGGAGCCGGAGCGGCAGAAGACGTTGGCGGACGCGACCGCGGATTACATCGCGGCGAAGGAGCATGAGTTTGACCAGGACCAGCTCTCCATCCCGCAAATGGATCGGATTCGGTGGGAGATGAAACGGCTAACCGATCGCTTCCCCGACGTGACCGCGGCGGAGCTGACCTCGACCAAGCTGATCGCCCACTTGGAGGCTGGGAAAGGCGGAATGAAGACGCACAATAATCGGCGCGGACTGCTTTCGACCTTCTTCAAATACTGCTTCCAGCGCGGCTGGGTTGCGGAAAACCCAATTCCTAAAGTGCCCCATTATCGCATCCGTCGTAAGCGCGGCGTCGCGCAAACGCTCACATTGGAGCAAGCGGGGGCTCTCATGGAGTTCGCGGAAACGCATGACGGAGGCATCTGGGTGCCCTATTTTGCGCTCTGCCTCTTCGCTGGCATTCGCCCGGGAGTGCCACACGGTGAAATCAGCAAGCTCGAATCAGCGGCGGTCGACCTCGCCGCTGGTGTGATTCACATTTCGCCGGGGGTCTCGAAAGTGCGCGAGCCGCGGAAGATCGTCATTCAGCCAAATCTCGGGGTATGGTTGCACGCGTATCCACTAAAGAAGTATCCGATCATCGTCGGTAACTTTAAAAAGCGACGGGACAAGTTCGCCAAGAAACTTGGGCTCACGCATGATGTGCTGCGTCACACGTTCATTTCGATGTTCGTCGCGAAATTCCGCTCGATTGGTGAAGCAGCGATCCAGGCAGGCAACTCGGAGGCAATCATCCGCAAGCACTACCTAGACCTTAAGACCTCCGCCGAAGCAGAGGCCTTCTTTGGCATTCTACCCAAACATGCGAAGGTGCCTGCGTCACCTGCACCGGTCGTTGCACCGGCGCCGGCCTTGCCCACCGCAGCGATTGACGTGCAGCGAGCAGCGTGAACACGACAATAAATACATCCAAACGCTGTCAGCTCACGGATATCGTCGGCCTGCGCACCAGCGGGATTTTCCCGAAGAACAACGAGCCATCGATCCGGACGCTTCGCGAATGGACGAAGCTTCGGCGCATTCCGTTTCACCGAGTTGGTCACTTCGTTTATTTCAATCCCGACGAAGTGGCAGACCACATTCATACGAAGCTGAAGGTTCCTCCGCGGGGTTGATTGAGTCATCGCGACAACCTGTGGCTTCATTATGTCGTGCCCCCCCCCCTAAAAAAGCCCCGGCCAAAAGTTTAAAAAAAAACAAAAAATTTTAGGGTTTTAT